>NZ_BAOP01000013.1 GCF_000344135.1 Gordonia malaquae NBRC 108250
ACCCCCATGACGAGTGCACGCACAGCGATCGAACGCACGTGGCGCCCTGTACTCGCACTCACCGTCCTCGGCTTCTCGACGTTCATTGCGTTCAGCAAGTACGCCGCCGTGATCAGAGCAGGCGGAAACGATCACCAGACCGGTGACTGGCTGATCAATTACGCCGGCGGATTCGTCCGGCGCGGATTCACCGGTGAACTTCTACGCATCGCCTATCCAGACGACCTGCTCGTTGCGACAGCGGTACTCCAGATGGTCTTGTGGTCGCTGTTCGTAGTCTTTGTGATCTACCGACTACGGCGCGACGAGTGGTCGACGACGTCGATCCTCCTCTGGTGCGGGCCAGCGGCAGTCCCGTTCGCCGGATGGGACCCGGCGGGTGGACTCCGCAAGGAGATCATCGCTTTCCTCGCGCTCGCACTCATGAGCATGGCGGCCGACAGAACTGCACGCGCGAGGATCGCTCTGGTGGCGGCATCGACGATCGTCTGGGCAGTATCGCTTCTGTCGTGGGAAGCGACAGTCGTCCTGCTGCCGACACTCCTCACCCTCTGCTGGCGAGCTCTGTCGGATGTCCGACGACAATGGTGGACCGCAGCAGGAGGAATCGTCCTGACATCGGCAGCCATCGTCGGCGCCAGCATGCTGGCGCCCGGCGGCGCTCGCGCCGCGACAGCGATCTGCGACGACCTCATCGCCCGCGGATATCAACCACAACTCTGCAATGGGTCGGTTCGCTGGCTCGAGTACACCATGCAGTACGGGTTCGACTACACGATCGGATTCTGGCCCCAGAACGCCTACTTCATTCCACTGGCCGCGCTTGCGCTGCTACCTGTCTGCTGGCTCGGTCGATTCTGCGAACGACGATGGTTGTGGCCGCTGCAGATGGCCGCCGTCTTCCCGCTGTTCCTCATAGCTGCAGACTATGGACGCTGGATTCACATGGCGGCCATCGCAACGGCGTTCCTGGCGCTGGGACGCGACGAGGAGCGACGGGAACCGCCCGTCGGCTTCGTGATCGTCTACCTGCTCGGCTGGGGTGTTCAGCACGCGCTGTTCGGAATGGCTCGGATCCCGGTGTGGCGTGGCGGCTGGATCACCTTCGTCCAGCACTACCTGTCCTGACCGGCTCCGGCCAGGAGTCACGCGCCGGCGAGTCAGACGGTCTGATGGATCACGAGGGGAAGAACCGCTGACGCTCCGACGTCCCGCAGAGCTGCAGCGGCCAGAGTCACCGCCCACCCTGTCGTGGTCTCGTCGACCACGAGGAGTACGGATCGGCCCGCGACGTCCGACGGAGTCGGGCCGAGGTGATCACTCCAGTAGGTAGCCTCCACACCGCTTGTCGCCTCCCTCCCCGGAATGGGCCCGGGCACGACACCGAACTGCGAACCGGGACGGCGTCCAACTGTGCGGAGACGCTCGGCCAGATCGGCCGCGATGGTTCCGCCCTGCAAGTCGAGCGAGACGATCGAATCCGGGCGCATCCCTCCACGGCGTCCCCAGTCGCCGAGAACAGCGACAGCCGACTCGGCGAGTCGCTCGCGTGCCGCTGTGTCCCCACGCTTGGCCCCGGTCAAGACGTCGCCCCACTGGGGAGCGTCCGCAAACGCCAGTACCCGACCGGGTTCGGCGGCGAGTTCCGCGGAGATCCGTCCACCACGAGAGAACGTCCCCTTGGGAGGCCACATCTTGCGCGGTGCGTACGCCTGAGCATCTGTCCTCAGCACTGCCGAGATGGTCGCGACCGTCTCGACATTCGGCCGGGCGTTGAGTCCGGGAGTCAGTTCGCCTCGGCACACTGAGCACCGACCGCAATCCGCGGCCGCCGGGTCGTCCAACGATTCGGTGAGCAGTCTCATCAGACACTTCTCACCGCGCACGAATGCCCGCATGATGTCCGCCTCGCGCCGCCGGACCTCGAGGACTCCGCCGTAATGTGCGGCGTCGTACGTCCAGGGTTTTCCGGTAGCGAGCCATCCCTCGGCCGTGCGCTCCACAACTCCGTCCACGGCCAACTGCTTGAGCATCAACTCGACCTTGCCGCGCCTGATCCCCGTCTCCGATTCGAGGCTGATCACACTGAGCGGCCCTCCCGCATCGTTCATCGCGTCCAGCAGACGGGACATCCGCTTCGGGTCGGGGATCGTGGCAGTGGCGAAATGCTCCCAGATCGCGTCGTCGAGGGCTGACGCCAGGAGCACGACGACGGCCTCGTCGAGCGCTCGGCCGGCACGACCGACCTGCTGATAGTAGGAGACCGGCGACGGCGGAGCTCCGACGTGAACGACAAAACCGAGGTCGGGCTTGTCGAAGCCCATGCCGAGGGCTGACGTCGCGACGAGCGCCTTGACCTTATTGCTCAGGAGTGCGTCCTCGAGACCGTGACGTTCGTTGGCGGGCAATTGACCCGTGTAGGCGGCGACCGGGTACTCGTCGCCCCACACCGAGCGGATAGCCGTCACGAGACGGTCCGCGTCGGCGACGGTGAGGACGTAGACGATGCCGGAGCCCGGAAGGAACGGCATCTCCTGGGTCACCCAGCCGTACCTCTGAATCGGAGACAGTCCATCGACAACGTTCAGGTGCAACGACTTTCGGGCAAGCGGTCCGCGAAGAACCAAGGTCGCCTCGCCGAGTTGGGCGGCGACGTCGTCCGTGACCCGCTCGTTGGCGGTCGCCGTGGTGGCGAGCACCGAAGTCTGCGGGTTCAGGTTCTGGAGGACATCGGACACCCGGCGATAATCGGGCCGGAAGTCGTGCCCCCAGTCGGAGATCGCGTGGGCCTCATCGATCACGACAAGACCGAGCTTCCCCGCGAGAGCGCTGAGGACCCTGGCGCCGAATCCCGGATTGGCGAGACGCTCGGGCGACACCAGCAGCACGTCCAACCGGCCCGAGAGCAGATCGCCTTCGACTGCAGCCCACTCGTCGATGTTCGCCGAGTTCACGGTGGCGGCGGCGAGCCCCGCCCGTCCGGCCGCGGCGACCTGGTCGCGCATCAACGACAACAACGGCGACACGATGAGCGTCGGCCCTCCTCCCGCCGCCCGGATGACTGCGGTCGCAGCCCAGTAGACCGCGGACTTGCCCCAACCTGTCGCCTGGACGACCAGAGCGCGTGAGCCGGGAGTCGACAGCGTCGCGACGGCAGTCTCCTGATCGGCGCGGAGTGCGGCGTCGGGGCCTGCGAGTGAGGTGATGACACGATCGGCGACGAGCCGCTGAGCGTCGGTGAGAACCGTCGTGGATGACATGCCACCAACCTATCGGCGCAGTCCGACATGGTCGAACAGGTTGTGCACAGCCAGTCGCACGCGCGGTCCGGATACTGTCGAAATCATGGAACTGTCATCCGTTCGAACGATGCGTGCTCCGGCCGCGGCCCTTCTCTCCTTGGTGATGGGCGCGGGGTTCGTCGTCGCCTGCGGGGCTGACGAGTCGCCCGCCCAGAAGCTGGCAAACGCGCTGACCAGGCATGATCCGGACGCGTCTGCCGATCTGACGTCCGCCCCCGACGACGCGCGGAAGACGTTCACCGACACGTTCGACGGTATGGGCGACGCGACCGTGAACGTGGCGGCGAACGACGACGGGACCGAACTCACGTGGACGTGGAGCCTTCCACGCGATCGGACCGCGACGTACACGGCGCGTGTTGAAACGTCTGGCGACCGCGTGACGTGGGCGCCGACGATCATTCATCCGAACGCACCCGAGGGCGGCAGGCTTCTCTACAGCGAGCTCAAGGCGTATGACACACAGGTCACGGACCGGCAGGGGCGTCCACTGCTCACGTGGCAGGAGGTGTCCGTCGTGTCGCTCGACCCTGCACGAGCCGACTCGGCCGCCAGACTCGCGCAGCGGTTGAACAGGGTGGCGCCCGATGTGACGGCAGTGTCGATCCGCAAGGATCTCGCAGGCAAGATCCGGCCGCAGACCGTCGTCGCACTGCGGCCGGACGATGCCGCAGCAGTGGGCGATCTGACCCGGATCGGTGGTGTCTCCGTCCGTCGGGAAGGACGGTTGATCACGGCTTCGAAGAATGTGAAGTCGCCTGCGACAGCGGGGCTCGAGGACCGCTGGCGCGAAGTGATCGACGCTGCTGCCGGCGCAGACGTGAACGTCGTCGACGCTGCGGGAGAGGCCGTCACACGTGTTCAACGTTTCGAGGGCACCACTCCCGATCCGGTCCGCACCTGGATGGACGTCGCACTGCAGCAGGCCGCGAACGCCGCAGTGGCGAAGGAGAAGCGTCCGACGATGCTCGTCGCGATCCGACCGTCGACCGGCGGAATCCTGGCCGTAGCACAGAACGACGCCGCAGACCGGCAGGGCCCGATCGCCCTCACCGGTCTCTACGCGCCCGGCTCGACGTTCAAGACAGTGACGACCGCAGCGGCCCTGAAATCCGGAGTCGCCACCATCGACAGCCGCCTGCCGTGCCCGGGGAAGCAGCGGTTCGGGGATCGGACCATCCCCAACGAGGACGAGTTCGACCTCGGTGTGGTGCCGTTGCACACCGCGTTCGCCCAGTCGTGCAACACCACGATGGCAGGGCTGTCCACCAAGCTCGACGATGACGCGCTCACCGACACGGCGCGCACATTCGGTCTCGGCGTCGACTATTCGGTGCCCGGACTGACAACGATCACAGGAAAGGTCCCGTCCGCAGACTCCGATGCACACAAGGTCGAGAGCGGAATCGGACAGGGACGGGTGACGGCGTCGCCGTTCGGTATGGCACTCGTTGAGGCATCCCTCGCCGCCCGGAAGACAGTGACTCCGGTCCTGATCCAGGGCATGGCGACGACTGCCGACAGCGACCCGTCGGCGATCGGGTCCCCGGTCGCCACCGCCATCCGGTCGGCGATGCGTGAGGCCGTCACGTCGGGAACCGCGGGCAGCCTCCGCGACATCAGCGGCCTCGGCGGAAAGACGGGCACCGCCGAGTACGGCGACAACAAGCATGCCCACGGCTGGTTCGCAGGCATCGTCGGCGACCTCGCTTTCGCGACCCTTGTGGTCGGCGGTGACAGTTCCGCACCGGCGCTGACGGTGAGCGGGGACTTTCTGCGGTCCAGTGAAGGTTCCCGCCCTCGGGGCTGAAAGCTCTTGCCCTGGAGTGCACTCCAGGTTCTACCGTTGGTGTCATGCCTGAAGACATGAGCATCGCCGATGTGTCCGCCCGCACCGGACTCTCCCGGGACACGCTGCGCTGGTACGAAGCCGAGGGACTGATCCCCGCGGTCCCGCGCTCGTCGGCAGGCGTCCGAAGGTACGACGACACGACCATCCGCATGATCGACCTGCTGGTGCGGCTGCGTCGAACGGGGATGTCGGTGGCGCACATGCGGGATTTCGTCACGATGGTCGATCAAGGCGCCCGGACGCACGGCAGACGGATGCGACTCCTCGAGGATCACCGCGAGGAGATCGAGTCACGCATCCGAGAGCTGATCGACGACCTCGAATCCGTCGACGACAAGATCGCGCACTACCGGCGCCTCATCGATGCAGGTCTGGACTGCAGTGAGCAGCCCATCAACGATCCTGCCGTCATCGAACAACAACGCCTGCTCGGCGACTGACAGCGCGGACGACCTCATAACGACAACCTCACCAGGAGGATCTATGCACACCACAGTTCTCGGCGACTCCCTTCAGACCTCGGCCCTCGGATTCGGCGGCATGGCGCTCACACACGTGTACGGCGGCACCGACGACGACGCGGCGCTCGGCGTTCTGAACAGCGCGGTCGATGCAGGCGTCACGTTCATCGACACCGCTGACGTGTACGGACAGCCGCAGCCCGGGGTCGACGGCCCATCGGGCGCAAACGAACGCCTCGTCGCGCGGCTTCTGGCAGACCGACGCGACGACGTGACTCTCGCGACCAAGTTCGGGATCACCGGCAAGGTGCCGCTGGCAGGTCAGGAGAGCGCCAAGCCGACACGCGGTGACGCCGCATATGTGCGGGAAGCTCTCGAGAAGTCGCTGACTCGTCTCGACACCGACGTCATCGACCTCTGGTACCTGCACCGCCGCGATCCCGACGTGCCGATCGAGGAGACCGTCGCTGCGATGGCGGAGGCCGTCGCCGCAGGCAAGGTCCGCCACCTCGGACTGTCGGAGGTCACCGCCGCAGAACTGCGCGCAGCACAAGCGGTCCACCCGATCGCCGCCGTGCAGAGCGAGTGGAGCCTGTGGTCGCGTGACGTCGAAGCGAACGTGATCCCGGCGTGCGTGGAGTCGGGCGTCGGATTCGTTCCGTACTCGCCGCTGGGGCGTGGTTTCCTCACCGGGACGCTCACCCGCGATCAGGTGGCGTCCGACATGCGCGGATCCACCGCACGTTTCGGCGACGACAACTGGGACGCGAACCAGCGAGCCCTCGCCGTCGTCGCAGACGTGGCCCGGCGGCTCGACGCGACGAACGCACAGGTGGCGCTTGCCTGGCTGTACGAATCGGGACGCCGGGCCGGTCTGCCGACGGTCCCTATCCCGGGGACCCGGTCGCCGTCGCGGATCGCCGAGAACGCGGCCGCCGTCGACCTGGTCCTCGACGATGACGCGATGACCGCACTCGACGACGTGTCATCGCTCATCCACGGGACACGCAACATCGTGGCCGATCCCGCGTGGATCTCATCGGGTCGGGAGTGACCGACATGACCGTGATCCCGGACAGTCACCGCGACCTGCTCGAACGGCCGCTGTACGCCCATCTCGCAACGATCCGGCCGGACGGCCGCCCGCAGGTGAACCCGATGTGGTTCTCCTGGGACGGTGAGCACCTGCTCTTCACGAACACGACGACCCGCCAGAAGTACAAGAACGTGACGTCCCACCCCGAAGTCGCGATCTCAGTGAACGATCCCGACCAGCCGTACCGCTACCTCGAAGTCCGCGGTGTGGTCGAACGGATCGACGACGACTCCGACGGAATCGTGTTCGCCGCTCTCGCCGAACGTTACGGCCTACCGATGGACGGACCGCCCGGCGACGTCGCCGACAGAGTCGTCTATCGGGTCACGCCGGTGTCCACCAGCAGTCAGTGACGCCCACAGGGATCTGACAGGTCGATCGCAGTGGGGCGGGAGGTGGGGGAGCGAGTCTTGCTCCCATGACGACAACACTCGACCCCGACCCAGCGGCGCGCTCCGGCGCGGCCGCCGGGGCGCCCCCGCCACCAGTCCTGGACATCGTGATCCCGGTGTTCAATGAAGAAGACGACCTGGACGCAGCCGTTCTCGCCCTTCGCGATCACCTGCATCAGGCAGTCCCGTACCCCGCCCGAATCACAATCGCCGACAACGCGAGCACCGACACGACACTGCAGGTGGCCAAGGAGCTCGCCGCGCAGTTCGACGACGTTCGGGTGGTGCATTTGTCGAGGAAGGGACGCGGCGGAGCACTCAATCGAGTATGGCGAGACAGTGACGCGGAGATCGTCGCCTACTGCGACGTCGACCTCTCGACCGACCTCAACGCGTTGATGCCGCTGATCGCGCCGCTGATCTCCGGTCACTCCGACATCGCGATCGGGACCCGGCTGTCGCGGTCGTCGCGCGTGGTCCGCGGCCCGAAACGCGAAATGATCTCCCGTTCGTACAACCTGCTGTTGCGCACCACGATGCACGCGCGGTTCTCGGATGCGCAATGCGGATTCAAAGCGATGCGCACCGATATCGCACGGCGCCTGCTGCCCTACGTCGAGGACACCGGATGGTTCTTCGACACCGAACTCCTCGTACTCGCCGAACGGGTCGGACTCCGGATCGCCGAAGTCCCCGTGGACTGGACCGACGACCCGAACAGCTCGGTCGACATCGTGTCCACCGCGGTCGCCGACCTGCGCGGATGCACGAGGGTGGGATGGGCACTCGCGCGGGGCCGCCTCCCGATCGCGGAACTGCGGGCGACGCTCGGACGAGATCGCAGGCCTGGCCCCGCCGTCGACGGAGTGCCGGTCGGCATGGTCGGTCAGCTCGTCCGGTTCTGCGCGGTCGGCGTCACATCGACCGTCGCGTACGCACTCCTGTACTTGATGCTGCACTCTGTCACCGGAGCACAGGCCGCGAACTTCCTTGCGCTTGGCATCACCGCGATCGCCAACACTGCGGTCAACAGGCGGTTCACATTCGGCGTCCGAGGCACCGAACGTGCGATGCGTGACCACCTGACGGGCCTCGCGGTGTTCATGTTCGGCTGGCTCGTCACCGCAGGTTCGCTCGCGACCCTGCACAGCTTCGCTCCTGACGTGGGTCGAGTCGCCGAGCTCGCCGTCCTGGTGGCAGCCAACCTGGTGGCGACCGCCACCCGGTTCGTCGGACTGCGCCGGCTCTTCTCCTCACGGAGCACCCGCTCGGAAGGAGCAACCGCATGACCGCCATCGACATCGTTGACAGCGCGGATCGAAACGGGGTGGACGGCAGCGGGGAACCGCCCGCGACCCTCGACCGTTCGGCCCATCAGCCCGTCGACGGTCCGCAGCCGTCCCGGCGCACGACGATCTGGTCGCTGGGGGCGTTGCTCGTCGCGACCACTGTCCTCTACCTCTGGAATCTGTCCGCAAACGGATGGGGCAATTCGTTCTACACCGCGGCCATCCAGGCGGGTTCACAATCGTGGAAGGCCTGGTTCTTCGGGTCGTCCGACATGGCGAACTCGATCACCGTCGACAAACCGCCCGCCTCCCTGTGGATCCCTGCGCTGTTCGTGCGGGTGTTCGGCCTCAACTCGTGGTCGGTGCTGGTCCCCGAGGTGCTGATGGGCGTCGCCTCCGTGGCTCTGCTGTACGTCATCACGCGCAGCCGATTCGGTCACTGGGCAGGGATCGGGGCTGGAACGGTCCTGGCGCTGACTCCGGTCGCCGCACTGATGTTCCGATTCGACAACCCCGAAGCGCTGCTCATCCTGCTGATGATCGCGGCGATGGGCGCACTGCTCAAGGCTGTCGACACGGGCAGGCTGCGGTGGATGATCGCGGCGGGCGCGGCAGTCGGCTTCGGCTTCCTCACCAAGCAACTCGAGGTGATGCTGATCGTTCCGCCGATGGTGATCGTGTACTTCGTCGCCGGTTCCGGTGGGTGGGTGCGACGTGTCGGCCACCTGTTCGCCGCTCTGGGGGCGTTGATCGTCAGTGCGGGTTGGTGGATCCTCACCGTCGAACTGTGGCCCGCGTCCAGCCGTCCGTACATCGGCGGGTCGCAGAACAATTCGATTCTCGAGCTGACCCTCGGCTACAACGGCTTCGGCAGACTGAACGGCAATGAGGAGGGCAGCGTCGGCGGCGGTGGTCGGCGCAGCCAGTTCGCGGAGATGGCCGGCCTGCAGGGCCCCGGCGGAGGTCCGGGCGCCGGTGGCGGCATGTGGGGCCAGACCGGCATCACGCGGATGTTCGACGCCGAACAGGGCGGCCAGATCGCCTGGCTCATTCCGGCGGCGATCGTTCTCGGGACGGCGGCGCTCGTCCTCATCGGTCGTGCGCCGCGCACCGACCGTCGGCGCGCGTACCTGCTGCTGTTCGGCGGCTGGCTCGCCGTCATGACGTTGACGTTCAGCTTCATGGCGGGCATCTTCCACAGCTACTACACGGCGGCGATGGCACCGGCGATCGCGGCGGTGATCGCCGGATCGGCGGCGATCGTCTGGCCCGCGCGTCACCGACTGTGGGTGAGGCTGGTCCTCGCCGGTGCGGTGTGGACAACGGCGGGATGGGGCTTCGCGTTGCTGGCTCGTACACCCGACTTCGTGCCGTGGCTGCGTTGGCTGGTCCTGATCGTCGGAGTGGCTTCAGGCGTCGCACTGCTCGTGGCACCCGGCGCTGGCTGGCGGAATCGGACGGCCGCAGTCGCCGCGGCAGGCGCGATCATCGCTGCGCTCGCCGGTCCCGCCGCGTACACGATCGACACCGTCAACACGGGCAAGCAGGGATCCATCATCACGGCCGGACCGCGGACGGAGGGCGGAATGTTCGGGCCCGGTGGTCGGCACCGCGGCGGCCCGGGCGGCCCCGGTGGAATGATGCCGCCGGGAATGAGCCCCGGCAGCCGACAAGCTGGATTCCCAGGCATGAACGGCGGCTTCCCCGGAATGAACGGCGCAGATGGCATGGCAGGCGGACCGGGAGGACTGCTGAACGGTTCCACTCCGAGTGACGAGATGATCGCACTGCTTCGAGACAACGCGTCCGAGTACACCTGGGTCGCCGCGGCCATCGGTTCCAATGAGGCGTCCGGCTACCAGATCGCGTCCGGGTACTCGGTGATGCCGATCGGCGGATTCAACGGAACCGACCCGTCGCCCACGTTGGAGCAGTTCAAGCAGTACGTCGCCGACGGCCGAATCCACTACTTCGTCAACAGCGGGCGAGGCATGATGGGCGGCGATTCGTCGGGCGCATCGGCGCAGATCAAGGAGTGGGTCACCGCCACCTTCACGTCGACCACGGTCGACGGGGTGACCCTGTACGACCTGACCTCGCCGCGCTGACCGCACTCGCAGACACGCCCGCCGTCGTCCAGACGGCGGGCGCGTTCGTGTCTAGAGTTGGCCCGTGCCAGTGAGAACAGAGTTGCAGTGGATGACCGGCCGCGATGCGGACGAAGGGGAGCGCGCGGGAAGCGGGCTCGAAGTCTTCTACGACCTGATCTTCGTCGTCCTTTTCGCGGTCGCCGGTGTGCAATTGGCGGAGTACCTCGCCGAAGGCAAGTTCTTCACGGCTGTCGTCGGCTACTTGATCGTCACGTTCGGAGCCGTCTGGGCGTGGATCAACTTCGCATGGTTCGCGTCGGCCTTCGACACGGACGATCCGTGGTTCCGACTGTCCGTGTTCGTCCAGATGATCGGTGTCTCGATCATGGCGACCGGAATCCCGGCAGTGTTCTCGTCGATCGACGCCGACGAACACATCGACATGAAGATCATCGTCTTCGGCTACATGGTGATGCGGATCGGACTGGTACCGCAGTGGGTGCGTGCCGCACTGCAGGCCCGGGACTACCGGCGCACCTGCCTCACCTATGCCGCCGCATGCGTCGTCGCGCAGATCGGGTGGACGTTCGTCGCACTGGCCCCGATGAACCTGACGGTGACGCTCATCGCGGTCGCAGTCTGCGCCTTCATCGAGTTCCTCGGCCCGTTCGTTGCCGAGGTGCTCGTCAAACGGACGCCGTGGAACCCGTTCCACATCACCGAGCGCTATGCGACGCTCGTCGTGATCACGCTCGGCGAGGGCGTGGTCGGGACCGTCGCCGTCCTGCAAGCCCAGATCTCGCGTACCGGCTGGAGCACCCAGGCAGCGGTGCTGGGTGTCACCGCGCTCAGCGTCACTTTCGCGATGTGGTGGCTCTACACGATCATGCCCAACGGTGAGGCTCTCGCCGAGAAGCGTGAACGATGCTTCCTGTGGGGGTACGGAAGCATCCCGATGTTCATGGGATGTGCCGCTGTCGGAGCAGGGATGCACGTGATCGCACTGTGGATCGAGGGCGAGGCCCACATCTCCGAGCTGGCTGTTCTGCTCACGTCGGCGATCCCGATGCTGATCTTTGCAGTCGTCGCCATCGGTCTGCACTTCTACCTGACCGGTCCGTCGCGTCTCGCCCTGTGGATGCTGATCGGAGCGATGCTGCCCATCGGGGCTGCCGTTCTCCTCCTCGCCGCAGGTGGTCCGCTGATCGCAGGCGTGGTCGTCGGAGCCCTCGCCCCCGTGCTCCCGGTGCTTGTGATCGAGTTCAACAGCAAGGTCGCTCCGGCAGGCGCGTGACGTCCTCGCTACGCTGATACGCGTGCGCGCACTGGTGATCGGCTCGGGCGGCCGCGAACACGCCCTCCTCCTCGGACTCGACCGCGACCCGTCGGTGACGGAACTTCACGCTGCTCCCGGCAACGCCGGAACCGCGTCCGTCGCGACCAACCATGCGGTCGACGCGAACTCCGGCGACGCCGTCGTCGCCCTGGCGCGCGAGATCGGAGCGGACCTCGTGGTGATCGGCCCCGAAGTGCCGCTGGTCCACGGTGTCGCCGACGCGCTGCGCGCCGCGGGATTCCCGACGTTCGGACCGAGCGCCGAAGCCGCTCAGATCGAAGGGTCGAAGGCGTACGCCAAGGACGTCATGGCCGCAGCCGGCGTCGCGACCGCACGCGCGGAGAGCGTCACCGCGGTCGACGACGTCGACGCCGCCCTCGACCGCTTCGGTCCCACCTGGGTGGTCAAGGACGACGGTCTCGCCGCAGGCAAGGGTGTCGTCGTGACAGCCGACCGCGGCGCAGCGCGTGCGCACGCCGTCGACGTGATCGAGAACGGTCACCCAGTGCTGCTCGAGAGCTTCCTCGACGGTCCCGAGGTATCGCTGTTCTGCCTGGTCGACGGCGACACCGTTGTTCCGCTCCTGCCCGCGCAGGACCACAAGCGGGTCGGCGACAACGACGAAGGCCCCAACACCGGGGGCATGGGTGCGTACACCCCGCTTCCGTGGCTGCCTGACGGCATGGTCGACACCATCGTCGACGACGTGGTCCGCCCTGTCGCCGCGGAGATGGTCAAGCGCGGAAACCCCTTCTCCGGCCTTCTCTACGCGGGACTGGCCATCGGCGCGGAGGGCCCGTCGGTCGTCGAGTTCAACTGCCGCTTCGGTGATCCGGAGACCCAAGCCGTCCTCGATCTCCTCGAGACTCCGCTCGGCGAGGTGCTCGGCGCCGTCGCCAACGGAACCCTGGCGGACCTTCCTCCGCTGGAGTGGCACGACGGAAGCGCCGTCGTGGTGGTGCTCGCCGCGGACAACTACCCGGGCACTCCGCGGACCGGAGACCCGATCTCCGGCTCCCACACCGAGGGCGTCCTCCACGCGGGGACCAAGCTGGTCGACGGCACGATTGTCTCGTCGGGCGGCCGTGTGCTGTCCGTCGTCGGTCGCGGTGCGGATCTCGCCGAAGCACGCGCGCAGGCGTACGAACGCCTCGCCCGCGTCGAGTTGGACGGCGCGCACTTCCGCACCGACATCGGCAAGGCTGCCGAAGAGGGCCGCATCTCGCTGTAGTGTCCTCTGTTTGAACGACGCCGGTGATACGGCTGCGCGGCATCGCCCGATGATCGAGACAAGACCGTCCGATCACCAGGGGGAGGCGTCATGAACCGACGAGCGCTGTACGTATCGATCACCGCCGCGGCGATGGCATGCAGTCTGGCCGCGTGCAACACTGCACAGCCGCACACCGCAACGCCGTCGTCTGAGGTGAACGAGCCCACCGCCACCATCTCGACGACTGCCACGGGGGTCGACACTGCGCCGCAGATCGCCTCCGGCGAACCGACGCCGAATCCCACCGCGGTCACCACGACGACACAACCAGCCGCGCCGTACGGCAGCGGGCACGGGCTCTGCTTCGACCTGAACTCACGCCTGGCCAAAGACTCGATGGAATCGCTCGGAGTCGACTCGAACGGTGGGCAGTGGCAGGTCGACGGCGCCAGCAACCATCCCCTCTCCGGCGGATGCGGCCTCGACTGGCTCAAGGTGGACGGTTCCGGATTCGGCGACGCGACCTACACCTCACGCGTGCTGCTCTTCCAGGGCGGTGCGTTCGTCGGCACCGTGGAACCGCACGAATACTCGTACACGTCCATTGCAGGCGACACGCTGGAGTCGGTGACGGTGAAGTACCGCTGGCTGCGGTCGGACGATCCGTTCTGCTGCCCGCAGGGCGGGCCGACGACGGTCACTGCATCCGTGTCGAACGGCTCGATCGTGCGTGACGGCCAGTTCCCGCCGCCGGTGAAGTAGCCCGTTCAGTCCGTTCGGTGGGCGAGTTCGCGACCGAGGAACTCGAGCTGGTCGTCCATCACCGACCGCCAGAAGCGATTGGTGTGGCCGCCGGGTGTGGTCGCGAACGCTGCAGGCGGATGCAGGTCGGCCGCCCACTGTCGCGTGTAGGTGTAGAACTGGTCGGACGATCCGATGCTGATCATCAGCGGGATCTTCTTGAACACGTGCTGCTGCCCGAACAACGAGTTCGCCTGGTAGTCGGCGAACGAATCGAAGGCCCTCGGCGGGAACATCAGCGGGTCGGCCCACATCGCCGGTGAGCTGACCGCGATCGACGCGACACGCTGTGGACCGAGGATCGACGCGATGCGCAGCGCACCGTAGCCGCCCATCGACCATCCGTAGAGGCCGATGCGATCGATGCGAAGGTTGAGTTCGGGGTTCTCGTCGAGCATCGGCATGAACTCGTCGATGATCATCGCTGCGCCGTCCGACCCGTCGGTGCGCAGATGGAAGTAGTTGCGTCCGACATCGGCTGCGGCGAGCGCGAACGGCGGATTCCCCGCGTCGACGTACTTCTGGAGTGCGCCCTGCATGTTCATCGACGGACGGAACAGCGACTTCTCGTTGGTGTTGAGGGCGTGCGCGACGATCACCACGGGGAGTTCGCCGGTGACGCCTCGAGGGCGCGCAACCGCCCACCGGGTGTTCCGGCCTGCCATCTTCGCCGATGCGAACTCGCCGGTCACCACGGGCGGGTCGGTCGGGATGTCGGCGGGCGAGGTCTCGACTGGCAGTTCGTCGTCGGGTCCGACGTGGACTGCTTCGTCGGCCTCGATCGGATCGTGTGACGTGCACGCGGCGACGCCGAGAGCGGCCGCGCCGACGGCCGCCGTCAGCAGGCCGCGTCGTGTCAGTTCAGTGGAGCGCACTTCAGCGTGGGCACGTGCAGCGCTGCTCAGGCGCGACCTGACTCATGACCTCGTCGACGTGCGAACCGCATCCGTCCCAGGTGATCTTGCCGCAACGGTTACAGGTGACCGGAAAACACATGTGGCCAGTCTACTCGTCAGAGTTCGTTCGGAAGATCGCGCCGAGAGTTGATGCCGAGCTTCCGGCACGCGTTGGCCGTGTGATTCTCGACTGTGCGACGCGACAGGTTCAGACGGTCGGCGATCTCTCTGCTTGTCAACCTGCGTGCCACAAGACGTCCGATTTCGAGTTCGCGTGCTGTCAACGAATCGACGGCTCTAGGCCGGACATGTCTGACCAGCCCGCCGACCACCGTTTCCGCGAATACGCCGTGAGAACTCGCGATCGCACGGGCGTCAGCGACTAGTCGAAGATACTCAGCAGTGGACGTGGCCGCGGCGGTCGCCGCTTCGGCGAGGACTGCGAGATGGTCGCCGATCACGGCTGCGCGTGGCAGTCCGGCTGCTTCGTCGAGTGCGGTGCGGGCGTCCGTGAAGCGGCCCGCGGACGCCAAGGCCAGTGCCAACCATTGGAGCGCGACCCGTTGGTCACTGAGGTGACCGCTGCGTTGCAGCAGGTCGGCCGCTCGCCGCGCCGAAGGAATCGCCTGGGCCGCGTCCGAGGAGTACCACGCGATCTCCGAGCGATACATGTGCAGAAGTGCTCGCATCCGAAGATCCGACGGCGACGTCTGCTCGGCTGATGAGTCGAGGTGTGCGTGGGCCGACGCCCAGTCCCGACGCAGGATTGCTCCGCGCGCCCGCATCGCAGCGAACAGCGCGGGCACGATCTCTCCGGACCCACAGTCCACACGGTCGAGCACCGCGTCAAGATCAGGGGATTCAGTCAGCGATGCGGCGAGAAACCACGCCGCCCAAGCGGACTGCCTGGTGAAATGGCCGGATCCGTTCTCCGCGATTCGGAGCGGTTCGGCAGTGTTCGGCGTCCCGGTGTACGTGCCGAGTAGGCAACGGGCAACGACCACCAACTCGTGCTCCGGAGCCGAGGCCAGTTCGCGGACGGCGCGGTCGGCGTCGCCGTCCTTCATGAACGCCAAAGTCGCCAGAAACGCCTCTGCTGGGAGGTCTCGAATCACGCCGGACTCGGAGAGGGAAGCGACGATCCGGCGCACCTTTGGTGCGATCGCCGCAGAGCGTGCGGACCCCATGAGAAGGGGCGGAAGCCAACCGATGGCTGTAGAAGGACCCGGATCTGAGGAGAACGCGAGTGCCGCATGCACTTCGGCTCCGTCGGGATCCCCCTGAGCGAGGAGTTCTGCCGCTGCCGCGCTGTGATCGGCCGCCGTCGTGGCGGCTCCGGCGGCGAGTGCCCAACGTGCACGTCTGGCTGACGTGTCGGCCACGGCCACGAGGTCGACGAGAACACGTCGACGAGCGATCTCGTCCGACAGGACGGACGCAGCGACCGCTTCCGAGGTCGGACGCACGCCGACGACATCGACGTCGACGAGATCCGCGACCACGAGATGGTCAACGGTCGATGTCGCACCGAGACGGTCGATCTCGCTCCAGGTGAGCGCTCCCGTCGCACAGATCGCAACCAGGACGTCACGCGACGCCTCATCCGGCAGTCGCCGTTCGACGACGTCGATGAGCCGATCGGTTGTCGCGACGATGAGCCCGGGGTTGCCTTCTCCCGCTGCAGAACGGAGACCGACCGCTTCGGCGAGGGCGTCAGCGTCCGAGTCTGCGAGCGCACCGAGCGCCACGCGAGTCCACGAACCGTCGATCAGCGCATCGTGGACGCTGCCCGGGATCTTCACACCGTCGGGGACAGTCATGACAAAACGAGTGGGCGACACGTCGGCGACGGCGCGCAGACGGTCGAGTGCAGCGGACGGAAAGAGGTGGACGTCGTCGACCAGGACGACGCGAAAGGGGGGCGACCGGAGCCGACACGAGGGCATCGACGATCTCCGCGACATCGTGATTGGCCGATCGCAACGAGTGGCCGAAAATGCCTGCGGCTGCTGCTTCAGCGATGAGGCGACTGCGTCCGATCCCGGCCGGACCGGTGACGAGAACACCGTCGTGAGTGCGGAGAAGGCGCCGAATCAGATGCAGATCCGGGTCACGACCGATGAATGGAGCAGGTACATGGCCGGGGCCAGGCAGCCCCACGAGCCGGTACCGGTCGTCGTCACGGTGGAGGCATGCGGGCGGGAGGACGGCGCGTAGTCGAGACAACGTCGTCTCCAACGCCCGGCGCGGGTGTGCAGGCATCTCATGCGGCCACGTCGCACCTAGCAGTGCGTCGGTGGTCAGTCCGTCAGGGGCACGGAGGAGGGCTGTCAGTGCTCTGCGGACTGTGGGGCGCAGATGGATGCGGTTGTGTTCAGAGTCGATCAGATCGAGCCGAGGTCTCGTGACGTACCCTGCCGCCACCTGTTGGCCTGGGACTTTCCGCTCGTTGGCCATGTCTGAGTATTTCATACTCAGGTGATCTCCTCGCCGAGGCGAGAGGCTCTCGCCATGATCGCAATTCGTCTTCTCATGCTGCTTGCGTCCGCCGCCACGCTGACCTGTTTGACCGCCACCGGACTGGCACTCGCGTCGTCGCCCAACGTCTCCACGCTCGCAGCCTCCCTCGTTGCTGTGGTGTCGGGAATTGTCGCGGTCCTCGCGGTGGTCGGTGTCCGAGTGCGCAACCGGCGAGATGGGACTGCGTTCACCCTGTTCACCATTTGACGAGTTTTCGTCGTCGGCCACGGCCGCCGTAGACTGTCCGACGTGGGTAAACCGGCTATCAGCAACGTCCTCGCCAACCGCTACGCGTCCGCCGATCTCGCCGGCATCTGGTCGCCGCAGCACAAGATCGTCCTGGAGCGTCAGCTCTGGATCGCCGTGATGAAGGCGCAGCGCGACCTGGGGATCGACGTCCCGGCCGATGCGATCGCCGATTACGAGCGAGTGGTCGACCAGATCGACCTCGACTCGATCGCCGACCGCGAGCGGGTCACTCGACACGACGTCAAGGCGCGTATCGAGGAGTTCAACGCCCTCGCAGGCCACGAGCACATTCACAAGGGCATGACGAGCCGCGACCTCACGGAGAACGTCGAGCAGCTTCAGGTGCTGCTGTCGCTGCAGCACGTCCGCGCAGGCGGCGTCGCGGTTCTCGCACGCATCACCGAGCGCGCCGCCCAGTACGCGAGCGTCGTCATGGCGGGCCGCAGCCACAACGTCGCGGCGCAGTCGACCACGCTCGGCAAGCGATTCGCGTCGGCCGCCGACGAGCTGATGATCGCGCTGACCCGCATCGACGAGTTGATCAACCGATACCCGCTGCGCGGCATCAAGGGCCCGATGGGCACCAGCCAGGACATGCTCGACCTGCTCGACGGCGACGCCGCCAAGCTCGACGAGCTCGAAGGCAAGGTCGCCGCACACCTCGGCTTCGCCAATGCACTGACCTCCGTCGGTCAGGTGTACCCGCGGTCGCTCGACTTCGACGTCGTGTCGGGCCTGGTTCAGGTCGCCGCCGGACCGTCGTCGCTCGCCACCACGATCCGGCTCATGGCGGGTCATGAGCTCGTCACCGAGGGCTTCCAGCCCGGTCAGGTCGGCAGCTCGGCGATGCCGCACAAGATGAACACGCGCAGCTGCGAGCGAGTCAACGGACTCGCCGTGATCCTCCGCGGCTACGCGTCGATGACCGGTGAACTCGCGGGCGCGCAGTGGAACGAGGGAGACGTGTTCTGCTCGGTCGTGCGCCGCGTGGCGCTGCCCGACGCGTTCTTCGCCATCGACGGCCTCATGGAGACGTTCCTGACGGTGCTCGCCGAGTTCGGCGCCTACCCGGCCGTGATCGCCAACGAACTGGACCGATACCTGCCGTTCCTCGCCACGACCAAGGTGTTGATGGCGTCGGTTCGCGCGGGTGTCGGACGCGAGACGGCCCACGAGGCGATCAAGGAGCACGCGGTGGCCGTCGCCCTCGCGATGCGCGAGGAGGGCCGCGAGCCCGACCTCCTGGATCGCCTCGCCGCCGACGACCGCATCCCGCTCGATCGCGCACAGCTCGACGAACTGATCGCGGACAAGTCCGCATTCACCGGTGCCGCCGACGCCCAGGTCGCGGGTGTCGTTGCCGCCGCGCAGACGTGGTTCGACGCCTACCCGGACGCTGTCGCCTACGCGCCGGCCCCGATCCTGTAGTTCCCCGACCCATCCGCCCTGACTCGAAGGTCTCAGCAACTCACATGCGTCCCGCACTCTCCGACTACCGTCACGTCGCGTCCGGCAAGGTCCGCGACATCTACGAGATCGACGAGCAGACGCTGCTGTTGGTCACCTCCGACCGGATCTCGGCCTACGACTACATCCTGTCGACGCCGATCCCGGACAAGGGGCGGATCCTGACGGCCGCCAGCTTCTTCTGGTTCGACGCACTGGCCGTCCCGAACCATCTGGCGGGCGGGCCGACCGACGAGCGGATCCCGGCCGAGTTGGTCGGACGGTCCATGGTCGTGAAGAAGCTGCCGATGGTGCCGGTCGAGTGCGTCGCCCGCGGATACCTCACTGGATCCGGCCTCGTCGACTACACCGCGACCGGATCCGTGTGCGGGGTGGAACTGCCCGCCGGTCTGGGCGAGGCCGACAAGCTCCCCGAGCCGATCTTCACCCCCGCCACCAAAGCGGACCTCGGTGACCACGACGAGAACGTGTCGATCGACCAGGTCGCGGAGACCGTTGGGCGCGAACTCGCCGAACTGCTTCGCGACACCACCCTCGACATCTACCGCCGAGGCTCCGAACTGGCCGCCGCACGCGGAATCATCTTGGCCGACACCAAGTTCGAGTTCGGGCGGGCTGAGGACGGATCGCTGGTGCTCGCCGACGAAGTGCTCACCCCCGACTCGTCGCGCTACTGGGATGCCGACGGCTACGCGCCGGGACGCGTCCAGCCGAGCTTCGACAAGCAGATCGTGCGGAACTGGCTCACCGGTCCCGACTCCGGTTGGGACAAGGCATCGGGCGATGAGCCTCCGGCACTGCCCTCCGACATCGTCGAGCGCACCCGTGCCCGCTACATCGAGGCCTACGAACGCATCTCGTCGCTCTCCTTCGCCGACTGGCCGGACCGCCTGGATGTCTGAGGTCACCCCACCCGTCGCCAAACGAGTTCCGAGCGAACGAGTTCACCACGGTGACGTCTTCGTCGACCATTACGCATGGCTGGGCGACAAGTCCGACCCCGAGGTGATCTCGTACCTCGACGGCCAGAACGCGTTCGTCGACGCCCAGACCGCCGACCTGGCGGAGCTTCGCGAGTCGATCTTCGGCGAGATCAAGGCCCGCACCAAGGAAACAGACATGGGTCTGGCCACTCGGAGCGAGGGCTACTGGTATTTCGCCCGGACCACCGAGGGTCACGCCTACCCGCGGTTCTGCCGATGCCCGATCTCCGGCGACGACGACTGGACGCCGCCCGAGGTGTCGGCAGACAAGACGCTCCCCGGTGAGCAGGTGTACTTCGACATGGACGCAGAGGCCCAGGGGCACGAGTTCTTCAGTGCGGGCGCGGTCTCGGTGAGCCACGACGGTCGTCGTCTCGCGTACAGCGTCGACCTCGAAGGCGACGAGCGCTACACGCTGCGAGTCCGCGACCTGGACACCGGGGAGGACCTGCCCGGTGCCGTCGCCGGAACCGCGGGCAGTGCGACATGGTCGAAGGACGGACGCTTCGTCTTTTACTTGACCGTCGACGAGTCGTGGCGTCCCGACAAGGTGTGGCGCCACGAAGTCGGGGCGGGCACTGACGACGTCCTCGTCTTCCACGAGGCGGACGAGCATTTCTGGGTCGGTGTCGGAGCCACCGCCAGTGACGCCTACTTGATGATCGGTGCGGACTCGAAGGTCACGTCGGAGGTCTACGTCCTCCCAGCGGATGACCCGACAGGTGAGTTCGTCAGCGTCGCCGGACGCACGCCGGGTGTGGAGTACAGCGTCGACCACGCCGTCATCGACGGCGACGACTACTTCGTGATCGTCCACAACGGTGATGACGGCGCCGGCGGAAGGTCAGTCGAGTACGCCGTCGACATCGCTCCCGTCGGCGACATCGAGGCTCGCCGGACTCTGGTCCCGCACGATCAGTCCCGCCGCATCGAAGACGTCGAGTGCTTCCGCGACTACCTCGTGCTGTCGTACCGCTCCGGTGCCGTCCCCCGCTTGGCCGTCGCCGACCTGCGGGCCGTGGACGGCATCCCGACTGTTGACGACTTCCACGAGATCGTCTTCGACCAGGAGCTGTCCGCACCCGCGCTCGGATCGAATCCGGAGTGGACCACACCGCGCCTGCGTCTGGTGTACTCGAGCTTCGTCGACCCTGTCGAGGCTCTCGACCTGAACGTCGCGACCGGTGAGCGGACACTTCTGCGCAGGCAGACGGTGCTCGGCGACTACGACCCGTCCGAGTACGTCGCGACCCGCGACTGGGCGATCGCCGACGACGGGACCCGGGTTCCGGTGTCCTTGGTCCGACGCCGCGACCTCGCCGACGGCCCGGCGCCGGTGCTGCTCGTCGGGTACGGCGCCTACGAGATGTCGATGGATCCGGGCTTCTCCATTCCGCGGCTGTCGCTGCTGGACCGCGGTGTCGTCCTCGCGTATGCGCACGTCCGGGGCGGTGGTGAGCTGGGCCGGAAGTGGTACGAGAACGGGAGGCTGCAACACAAGCAGAACACCTTCACCGACTACATCGCCGTCGCGCGGCACCTGATCGACTCGGGACGTACCTCGGCGGAGCGTCTCGTCGCCGACGGCGGATCGGCGGGCGGACTGCTCATGGGCGCGGTGATGAACATGGCGCCGGAGTTGTTCACCGGTGTGCTCGCCGCTGTGCCGTTCGTCGACGCCCTGACGTCGATGCTCGACCCGGAGCTTCCGTTGACGGTCACCGAGTGGGACGAGTGGGGCGATCCGTTCCACGACCCCGACGTGTACGCCTACATGAAGCAGTACTCGCCGTACGAGAACGTGGCGCCCCGCGCCTATCCCGCGGTCCTGGCGCTCGCGTCGTTCAACGACACCCGCGTGCTCTACACCGAGGCCGCGAAATGGGTCGCCGCGCTGCAGGCCGCGACCACCTCCGACCGCCCGATTCTGCTCAAGACCGAGATGTCCGCAGGCCACGGCGGTGTGACCGGGCGGTACAAGCAGTGGGCGGAGATCGCCTTCGAGCACTCCTGGATCCTGCGGGCCTCCGGCGCAGTCTGACCTCTCAAACAACGTCGGCACTCTCCGCCGCGCATAGCGCGGCGGAGAGTGCCGACGTTCGTCACAGCCGTGGATCGACCGGCTCAGACTCCAAGGCGAGGACACCGAACACGTTCTGATGGACCTCCCACAGGGGACGTCCGTCGACGAACGCGCTCAACGCGTCCAACCCGAGTCCGTGCTCGCGGGTCGCCAGTGAACGCTTCCGGCCGAGCCCACGCGATCGCAGCACGTCGAGCGAATCGGTGTAGTCCGGGCCGTAGATGATCCGCAGGTACTCCCGACCACGGACCTTCAGTCCCGGCTGCACCCTCGGCGACACGAGATCGGCGGGTTTGACCACCATGCCCTCGCCTCCGGCGCTCGTCAGCTCCGTCCACCACCGCACGGCCTCCTCACGGTCGGATTGCGACGTGAGGTCGACGGTCCGGTGGCGCGTCGGCACGATCAACGGATGATCGAGGCGTCCCAGCTCGGCCATGTGCCACTCGTGTGACTGAGTCTCGGCGAGCAGGCGGCCGTCGGCGGCGAGGATCTGGAAGGGCGCGACGCGGATCGTCTGCTCGCCGGACTCGCAGTATGCGGCGTAGGCGTCACGAAACGCCCGCGCGTTGTCGAGGCGCGTCGAGACCCGTTCGGTCGGTTCCGCGACGTCGAGACCTCGAGCGGCCGCTCGACCGAGCAGATCACCGACAGCGGGCAGTGCGTTGGTCGCCGCAGCTCCCACCGACGCGTACTGCGAGGTGATCAACCCGAGAGCCTTCGCCGACCACGGAAGCACCTCGCAGTCGAGGACCAACCAGTCGGACTCCAGCGAACTGAACAGCGGCGCGACAGCATCACGCAACTCGTCGACCAGCGCCGAGGTGTCATCGAAGAACGAACGACCCGTCCGCGTGTACACGGCGCCGGAGCTGCCGTCGGTGACCCCGAAACGTCGGGCCGCCACCGCGGGATCTCGAGCTATCACTGCGATGGCGCGCGAACCCATGTGCTTCTCCTCGCAGACCACGCGCTGCACACCCCACCCGAGGTAGTCGTCGAACGCCTGCTGTGGATGCTCGAGGAAGCCGTCGATCGTCGACGTGGCCGCGGGTGACATCGTCGGCGGCAGATACACCAGCCACCTGGGGTCCACAGCGAAGCGGCTCATCACCTCCAACGCCGCAGCGGCGTTCTCCTGTGGGATCTTGATCTTGCCCACGCGCGGGCTCTCGACCCAGCGGGTACCCGCGACGTCGTCGACACGAAGCACCGCGGGATCCCGAGGAGGCTCCACCGGTGCCGGCGGCCGCGACGGTGGATACCACTCGCGGTCGGCAGAGACGGACACCAGATCTCGCTCCGGGTAGCGCAGCGCGGTCAGCGAACCGCCGAACACTGCGCCGGTGTCTATGCAGATCGTGTTGTTGACCCACTCCGGAGCCGGGGTGGGCGTGTGCCCGTAGACGACGGTGGCCGAGCCGCGGTACTCGTCGGCCCACGGGTAGCGAACCGGAAGGCCGAACTCATCCGTCTCGCCAGACGTGTCGCCGTACAGTGCAAAAGCGCGTACCCGTCGGGACGACCGCCCGTGGTAGGCCTCCTTCAGTCCCGCATGAGCGACGACAAGACGGCCGCCGTCGAGAACGAAGTGGCTGATCAGTCCGTCGAGGAATTCGGCGCACATCGTGCGGAAGCCGTCGGTCTCGGCGTCGAGCTGTGTAAGAGACTCGGCGAGGCCGTGCGAGACCGTCACCTTTCGTCCGCGAAGCGCACGAGCGAGCTTGTCGTCGTGATTGCCCGCGACGCACAGTGCGGCCCCCGCGTCGATCATCGCCATGACAAGTCGAAGCACACCCGGAGTGTCGGGGCCACGGTCGACGAGGTCGCCCACGAAGACCGCCGTACGGCCTTCCGGGTGGTGAGCGCCGACAGCGATGCCGTCGGTGTGCTCGACAACCCAGCCGAGAGTCGTGAGCAGCGACACGAGTTCGGAAGCACACCCGTGGACGTCTCCGATCACGTCGAAAGGACCTGTCAGGTCCGATCGGTCGTTCCACGGGCGGTCACGCCGGATGCTCACGTTGTCGATCTCCTCGACCCCGCGCAACTGGTGGACTCTACGGAATCCCTCCTTCCGCATCTTGGACAGCGATCGCTTGAGGTCGGCCCTCTGGCGTCGGATCACATGTGCGCCGAAATCACGGTCGGACCGTGCATCGTTGCGGGCCACCGCGACAGACTCCGGAACGTCGAGGACCACCGCGTCCACCAGGACGTCGTGGTCGCGTGCGAGGCGGATCAACGACGCCCGTGACTTGGGCTGGGTGTTGGTCGCGTCGACGACGGTGAGCAGACCGCGGCGGAGCCGGATGCCGACGAGGTGATGCAGCAGATCGAATGCGTCGGCCGTCGCGGCCAGATCGTTCTCGTCGTCGGAGACCAGGCCTCGGCAGACGTCGCTCGACACGACCTCGGTGGGGAGGAAGTGCCGGGCGGCGAACGTGCTCTTGCCGGATCCTGACGTGCCGACGAGCAGCACAAGACCCGCGATCGGCACACCGATCACCGTCGGGTCGGAAACGTCAGTCACGAGTGAACACCGCCATCTGAGTAGGGGATCCAAGAGCGGGGTCGGTGTCGCCGATCCCGCGGTAGTCGACCCGGTAGCCGTTGTCGGCCGCGACGCGGTCGGCCCACGCCGAGAACTCCGCGCGCGACCACTCGAACCGGTGATCCGGATGGCGGGCGCCGACAAGATCTTCGTAGCGGGCGTTGTACTCGACATTGGGGGTGGTCACGAGGACCGCACCGGGTCGGGCGACGCCGAAGACGACATGTTCGAGAGCGCCGAGTCGGGGGACGTCGAGGTGCTCGATCACCTCCATGAGGACGGCGACGTCGTACCCGGCGAACCTCTCGTCGACGTAGGTCAGCGCGGCCTGGAAGAGGTTCAGGCGCGCGGACTGGCGCTCGGTCATGTTCTCCACGTGCAAGTGCTCGGCCGCTCGGGCGAGTTCGCGTGTGGACACATCACAGCCGGCGACGCGCGAGACGTTCGTCCGCAGAATCTTCGACAGGAGCCGCCCGGACCCGCAACCGAAGTCGATCACGGAGTCGGGCCGGAGGCGATCGATCTCCGCGAGCACCGCTTCGTGCCGCCGCATGTTGAGCGGAACCGAGCGCGGAGCCACGGGCAGATCGTCCGCGGGCTCGTCTGGGGCGCCGTCGAGCTCGGCGAGGCGCGCGCGTGCGATGCCGGTGAGTCCGCCGGTGCGGGCCAGATACCGGGAGACGATCGTGTCGCGCGCAGGGTGGGATGCGAGCCAATCGCCTCCGGCGCTCAGGAGTTTGTCGACCTCGGTCGAGTCCTGCCAGTAGTGCTTCGACGAGTCGAACGCGGGCAGCAGCACGTACAGCTGATTCACTGCATCCGCGAGCCGGACGTGACCCTTCAACTGCAGGCGGATGTACTTCGAGTCTCCCCAATCCGGAAACGCGGGATCGAGAGCGATCGGGTCGGCGTCGACCTCCCAGCCCAGCGGCGAGAAGATCCTTCGCGCGAAGTCCGGCCCTCCACGGCAGGGGAGTACAGGGACCGTGATCTCGAGCGGGATCACCGAGTCGGCGAGTGCTTGCCGCGAATCGCAGCGCCCCGTCCGGGCGGTGCGGAAGACACGGCCGAGCGCGACCGCGAGGAGCGACGTCGCGGCGTACGGTCGGTCGTTCACGTACTGCGCAAGAGTGAAATCAGGTGATCGCCGACCGCGTGAACGAGCCAACGCGATGGGATCGACGTCCAGCATCAAGGCCACCGTGCAGCGATCTTCATCGGCATCCGGGTAGAAGACAGTCGCCGAACCGAACGATTCCGAGAACCGCTGAACCCTATCCGGGTGCTTGTGCAGGAGGAACCCGAGGTCGGTGGCGGGCTGATGCGTTGTCGAGATGGTCAGGATCACCGGAGAACATTCCCCTGAATAGTGCGGATACGGACACTCATGTCTATCCCGGCTGCAACTCTCGGGCAACACCATTTCCGCCGGAACGACTTCGGCACTCCCTGCCGCGCACAGCGCGGCGGAGAGTGCCGAAGTTTTGAAAGCCCGGTGCGATCAGTGCATCGCGACGGGGACCTTCTGCTCGTTGTCCGAGCCCTCTGCCACCAGCTTGCGGCGGGGGAGGAAGAACGCCGGGATCAGCGTCAGAGCGACGAGCACCGTGGCCACGATGAACGTGTCGCCATAAGTGGACGCGATGTCCGAGATGACACTGCCGCCTGCATCGGCGACCGCTGCCGGATCCTTGACGTCGACGCCGTTCGCGACCATCGCCTCGCCGACCTTCGCCTTGTCGCCGCCGGCCTGCATGACCGCCTGCGACAGCGGCATCAGCATGGTCGTGAAGATGACGGTGATGACGCCGGTGCCGATCGACGAAGCAGTCTGCTGGATGGCGTTCATCAGCGTCGAGCCGTCGGCGATCTCCGAGCCGCGCAGGGTGGCCAGCGCGGCGGACATGATCGGCATCATCGTCATGCCCATGCCGAGACCCTGGATGAACAGGGCGGCGCACAGGAACCAGTACGACGTGTCGGTGCCGAGCGTGATGAACGCGGCGACGCCGATTCCGATCAGGAACAGGCCGCCGAGAACGAACTTGCCGGGACCGATCTTGTCGGTCATCTTGCCCGCGATCGGCATGGTCAGCATCGCGCCGAGACCCTGGGGCGCGAGCAGCAGTCCGGCCATCAGGGTGGACTCGCCGCGCACGATGATGAAGTACTGCGGGTACAGCAGCGATGCGCCGAAGAAGGCGACCGCGAACAGCGACATCGTGATGACGGAGATCCGCAGCGTCGAGTTCCGGAAGAGTCGGAGATCGAGCAGCGGGTTGGTCGTGCGGAACGCGTGCCGGATGAACAGTGCGATCAGGATCGCGCCGATGATCATCGGGATGTAGACGCGCGGTGCGTTGAACGTGCGCTCCTCGGCGCTCGACGAGACGCCGAACAGGAACAGTGCCAGACCCGGCGACAGCATGAGCAGGCCCGGGACGTCGATCTTCTTACCCGGCTCCTGGTCGTTGGCCGGCAGCGCGAACCATGCGTAGACGAGGGCGATGATGCCGATCGGGATGTTGATCAGGAACACCCAGTGCCACGACGCGATCTCGATGAGCCAGCCGCCGAGGATCGGGCCCATGATCGGGCCGAGCAGCATCGGGATGCCGAGCACGGCCATGACCGAGCCGACACGCTCCGGACCTGCGGCGCGAGTCATGATCATCATGCCGATGGGCATGAGCAGACCGCCGCCGAAGCCCTGGATCACACGGAACGCGACGAGCGAGCCGATGTTCCAGGCGAGCGCACAGAGAATCGATCCGATGAGGAACAGGACGAGCGATGCCATGTAGACGCGCTTGGTGCCGAAGCGGGACGCGGCCCAGCTGGCGGTGGGGATGACGGCGGCGAGTGCCAGCGTGTAGCCGGTCATCGACCACGCGGCGCCTGCCGACGTGGTGCCGAACTCGGTGATGAACGTGGGCTGCGCGACCGAGACGACGGTCACGTCGAGAATCGACATGATCGCGCCGAGCACGATGACGCCGGCGACGACGAAGACGTCGCGGCCGAGCTTGTCCGGCGCGGACGCCGAAGCAGGTGAGGTCATGAGGTCACTTTCTCTGGTGAGAGATGGATCAGAGCGTCGGACAGGGCGTCGTGCAGACGGGCCCGGACTTCGGTTGGCAGGCGCGTGACCATGTCTTTCAGGTCGTCGTCCTTGAGTGCGAACTGCTTGTCGAGAAGTTCGGTGCCCTTGTCGGTCAGCGAGAGGCGCTTGACCCTCCGGTCAGTGGCGTCCTCGCGGCGATCGACGAGTTCGATGCCGACCAGTCGGTCGACGCCTCGTCCGGCCGCGGCGAGCGACAGGCCCACCTCGTCGGCGAGGCAGTTCACTGAGATCGCTTCGCACTTCTGGCGTAGTACGAGCAGCATCCTGACCTGCGAGAGCGTGAGCTCCGTGGTCGCGATGGTGTCCGCGGTGCACCGTCCGTGCATCTCGGCGAGGTGCTCCAGAAACGTCCGGAGCACCGCGGAGGTGCTGCGGACGGATTCGTCGACTCGTTCGATTGAAGGCACTGAATTAAGTTACGTCCACGCAACTATTGCTGCAACACAATTAGTGGTGAGGTTGCTCACCGACCACTACGCTGAGCGACATGAGTCACTCTGTGAAAACCGTGCCCGTTGCCGCCCTGGACGGGTCGGCCCTCGACCTCTCCTCCTTCGAAGGGCCGCTCCTCGTGGTCAACGTCGCCTCCAAGTGCGGCCTCACCCCGCAGTACGCAGGCCTGGAGAAGCTGCAGGAGACGTACGGTCCACGCGGCCTGACCGTCGTCGGCATGCCGTGCAACCAGTTCATGGGCCAGGAACCCGGCACCGCCGAAGAGATCGCGACATTCTGCTCCACGACGTACGGAGTCAGTTTTCCGCTGCTCGAGAAGGCCGACGTGAACGGCGACGATCGCCATCCTCTCTACGACGTGCTCACCCAGACGGCCGACGCAGACGGAGAGGCAGGCGACATCCAGTGGAACTTCGAGAAGTTCCTCGTCGGATCCGACGGTGGCGTGATCGCGCGTTTTCGGCCCCGCACCGAACCCGACGCACCCGAGGTGATCGCCGCGATCGAAGCCGCGCTGTAGCGGCTTAACCGGTGGCACGACGCCGCCGTCACGGCAGGTAGGATACGTCCGAAGGACTTCACCACAGAAGGAGCGATGCCGCGATGGCGCGTGTAGTTGTCGATGTGATGCCCAAGGCCGAGATTCTGGATCCGCAGGGACAGGCCATCGTCGGTGCTCTGGGCCGTCTCGGATTCTCCGGAATCGCCGACGTCCGGCAGGGCAAGCGGTTCGAACTCGAAGTCGACGGCACCGTCGACGACGCTGCGCTCGAGCGCATCGCGGAAGAGCTCCTGACCAACACGGTCATCGAGAACTTCAACGTGTCGCGCGTGGCGGAGTGAGCATGACCGCCCGCATCGGAGTCATCACGTTCCCCGGAACCCTCGACGACGTCGACGCCGCACGCGCCGTGACCGCAGCAGGCGGCGAAGCCGTGTCCCTCTGGCACGGCGACGCCGACCTGAAGGGCGTCGACGCGATCGTCGTGCCCGGCGGCTTCTCGTACGGCGACTACCTGCGTGCAGGCGCCATCGCGAAGTTCGCGCCGGTCATGGGCGAGGTCGTCAAGGCCGCCGAGGGAGGCATGCCCGTACTCGGCATCTGCAACGGCTTCCAGATCATCTGCGAGGCCGGACTGCTGCCGGGCGCGCTGATCCGCAACGAGGGTCTGCACTTCATCTGTCGCGACGAGTGGCTGCGCGTCGAGTCGAACACGACCGCCTGGACTAGCCGTTACGAGGTCGGCGCCGAGATCCTGATCCCGCTCAAGTCGGGTGAAGGCCGCTACGTCGCGTCCGACGAGACGCTCGAAGAGCTCAAGGGCGAAGGTCGCATCGCGTTCACGTACGCGGGCGACAACCCGAACGGCTCCCAACTCGACATCGCAGGCATCTCGAGTGCCAACGGCCGCGTCGTCGGTCTGATGCCGCACCCGGAGCACGCGACCGAGGCTTTGACTGGCCCGTCCGACGACGGTCTCGGCCTGTTCTACTCGGCGCTGGACTCGGTGCTGTCGGCAGTCTGATGGCGGTGAACACGTCTGCGACGGCGGCGGGGCTCGGTGACTTCATCGACGCCTCGCCGTCGCCGTTTCATGTCTGTGCCACGGTCGCCGCGGAACTCGATGCCGCGGGCTACGTGCGCGTGTTCGAGGATCGCCCCTGGTCGACGACAGTCCGCGGCTATGTGATCCGCGGCGGCTCGATCATCGCGTGGGACGCGTCGGTGCTGGAAGGACTCAGTTCGTATGCGCCGCAACCATTCCGCATCGTCGGCGGCCACACGGACAGTCCGAACCTGCGGGTCAAGCAGAACCCGGACCGAACGGCCGCCGGCCTGTCGACGGTGGCGCTCGAACCGTACGGCGGCGCCTGGCTCAACTCGTGGCTCGACCGGGACCTCGGCCTCTCGGGCCGACTCGCGTACAACGACGGCGGCCGCGTGGCGCACACGTTGGTCCGCATCGACGAACCCGTGCTGCGCGTGCCGCAGCTCGCGATCCACCTGTCCGACGACCGGAAGGGCGTTCATCTCGACCCGCAGCGTCATGTCGACGGGATCCGCGGAGTCGGAGAGTCTCAACCGCTGCTCGAATACGTCGCCGACCGGGCAGGTGTCGACCCCGACGCGGTCCTCGGCTGGGAGCTGATGACCCACGACGTCACGCCGTCACGCATCATCGGATCTGCGGGTGACCTCCTCAGCGCGCCGCGCCTGGACAATCAGGGGACCTGCTACGCCGGTCTCCGGGCGTTGCTGGATGTCCCTCGACTGCGCTCGGGAGGCGAGGACGGACAGCCGCGCGGGATCGCGATGCTCGCTCTCTTCGACCACGAAGAAGTCGGGTCGGGGTCCGAACGTGGAGCGTCGTCCGACTTCCTGGTCACCGTCTGCGAACGGATCGTCGGCGGGCTCGGCGGCGACCGCGACGAGTTCCTGCGGATCATGGCGTCGAGCATCTGCGCATCGGGCGACATGGCCCACGCCACCCATCCCAACTACTCCGAGCGGCACGAGCCGAGTCACCATATCGCGGTGAACGGCGGCCCGGTGCTGAAGGTGAATCAGAACCTGCGGTACGCGTCGGACGCGATCGGCGAGGCCGAGTTCGCGCTGGCGTGCCGCGACGCCGGAGTCCCGTTGCAGCGGTACATCCATCGAGCCGACCTGCCGTGCGGTTCGACGATCGGTCCGCTGACCGCGACCCGCACCGGTCTGCTGACCGTCGACGTGGGCGCGCCGCAGCTCGCCATGCACAGTTGTCGTGAACTCATGGGCGCCGACGACGTAGCCATGTACTCCGCCGCACTGGCAGCGTTCCTGCGCTGAAAACAGACGATGGGCCCCGATCTGTGATCGAGGCCCATCGTGGCAGATGAAAGTCAGGAACCGGTGATCTTTCCGATCACCTCATTGGCCTTGTCCTTGACCTCTTCGATGCCCTTCTTGACGGCCGACGAGGCCTGATCGGCCTTTCCCTCGTTCTTCAGATCGTCGTCTCCGGTCGCGGCGCCTGCGGCCTCTTTCGCGCGGCCCTTCAGTTCCTCGGCCTTGTTCTCGAATTTGTCGTTGATGCCCATTGATCATTCCTCTTTCGTGATGGATCGATTGTCATCAGTGCGAGTGGAGTCGACTTCCGTTCCACTGCGAACGATCGCCGCGCACAGGCCGGCTGCGAGCAGCAGGGCGCACCCTCCGGCGAGGGCCCCGAGGATGCTGAACAGCCATCCCCCTTCGGCGGCGTCGACGCCGATCGTGCGGATGACAGAACCGCCGGACACTCCGCCCGTCGCCCCCACCAGCAGGTATGCTCGCCGGTCTCGGTGAGTCGACTCCTGGAGTAGTCGGCCGGCAAGCCACCCGACGGCGCCTCCCACGGCGCCCCAACCGATCGCAAGACCCAAGGCCGCCGTCATCGCAGTCCTTCTCGTGATGGTGCACGACCCGGTCGGGACTCCGCCCGACCTCCTGTGACGCGTCGACTGTTCGCACTCCTCGAGTGAGCGCACAGTGCGCCGAGATCCTCCTTCTCGGCGCTGGACCGAACATTACGGAGAATGAATGGCGCTTGTCTTCACCCCCAGGGGTGAAAGATTCGACTGAGTATTGTGTGGCACGTGAATGCGATTCGAATTGCGATCGTCGACGATTACGAAGTCGTCGTGCGTGGTCTCGCCGCGATGCTGCGCGCCTATGGCGACGATGTCGAGATCGTCGAGCTGAACGCGAACACGACAGTCGACGACAGGGTCGACATAGCGCTGTACGACTCTTTCGCCAATCCGCAGGGTGACAAGGATCAGGTTCGTGAACTGGCCGCGAACCCGGCGGTCGGACGCGTTGTGGTCTATTCATGGAACGTCGAGAGTCGTCTGGTGCGCTCCGCGCTCGCGAACGGTGCGGGTGGATACATCGCGAAAGGGTTGCCGGCCGCGAAGCTGGTCGCCGCGCTCCGCGCGGTCCACGACGGGACGGAGACGATCCACCTCGGAGGCTCCCGCACGAAGGTCGCGGCAGGCGACTGGCCGGGTCGCGAGGAGGGGCTGACCCAGCGTGAATCGGAAGTTCTCGCGTTGATCACTCAGGGGTTGAGCAATGTGGAGATCGCGGAACGGGCCGGCTTGTCGATCAATTCCGTGAAGACGTACATCCGCAGCGGGTACCGGCGCATCGGCGTCTCGACGCGCGCGCAGGCCGTCATCTGGGGCGCGGGTCACGGCTTTCTGCCCGACCGGATCCGGGTCGACGACCCGGGGACCGAACTCGCGGACTGACTCAGCCGTTGCGTCGCGCGTCGTGTGCTTCCTGGGACTCGTGAACCTCGGCGATGTGCCCTTCGACGAGGTCGATAAGGTCCGCCAGCCGCTCGGCCGCTGCGGCTCCGAGCTCCGTCAGCGAGTACTCGACGCGTGGCGGGATCGCCTGCAGCACTTCCCGATTGACGAATCCGTCGCGTTCGAGCGACTGCAGGGTCTGGGACAGCATGCGCTCACTGACCCCGTCGACGCGGCGACGCAGGGCGCTGAACCGGAGGTCGCCGTCGCGCAGCGCGACAAGGGCGAGCAGACCCCATCGGCTCGTGGCGTTCTGCAGAACGGCGCGCGACGAACAGTTGCGTGAGAACACGTCGGCCTCCAGCGTCGGGTCGACGTCGGAGGCAGTCGGGTTCTCGGTCATGCCTCACATTCTAGCCCCACGAGAGTGCTGGTGCTGACTTCTGGTGTTGCACTGTACGAAAAGTAAGTGCATGATCGTGGGGTAGCGATCAGTCGATCGCCGGACGAGAACTCTCAAAGGGGAAACCATGACGACGTACGCAGTGACCGGAGCAACTGGTGGACTCGGTGGGGCGGCAGTGGCCGCGCTCATCCGACGAGGCGTGGCGGCCTCCGACATCGTCGCGATCGTGCGGGACACCACGAAAGCGGGAACGCTCGCCGAGTCGGGTGTCGTGGTCCGCACCGGAGACTACGAGAAGCCGGAGACCCTCGCGGGTGCACTCGCAGGCGTCGACAAGCTGTTGTTCGTGTCCGGATCAGAGGTGGGGCGTCGTACCGCACAGCACACCAACGTGATCGAGGCCGCGAAGAACGCCGGTGTCGGTCTGGTCGCCTACACGAGCCTGCTGGGCGCGCCGACCTCGCCGCTGATGCTGGCGGCCGAGCATCGGGAGACCGAGAAACTGCTAGCCGACAGCGGCCTCGACGTGATCCTGCTCCGCAACGGCTGGTACTCCGAGAATTACGCTGCCTCGGCGCAGGCCGCGATCGACGGCGGCGTCTTCTACGGATCGGCCGGGGCAGCGACGGTCGCGCCTGCGGCACGCGCCGACTACGCCGACGCCGCTGCGGCGGCACTCATCGGCTCGGCGGCCGGGTCGGTCTATGAACTCGCAGGGGCTGAGCACCTGACCTACGCGGACATCGCCGCCACCTTCGCCGCGGTGTCGGGCACGGATGTCGTGTACCAGGACCTTCCGGTCGCCGACTACTCCGCCGCCCTCATTCAGGCGGGCCTGCCGGAGGGTGCGGCGCACGTGTTCTCCGACTCCGACGGCGGAGCCGCACAGGGTGCGCTCGACTCGGAGTCCACGGACCTCGCGGACCTTCGCGGTGCTGCCGGAACCACGTTCGCCGAGGTCATCGGGGCAGCGCTGCGCTGATTCTCCTATGGCGCGAGGACGGTCAGGGTGGAGCCCTGTTGGAGGGCGATCCGACCGTCGATGTCGTATGCGGCGCCGCCGATGGGGTAGGTCCACGCCACTGAGCCGGTCGACGGGCGATACGCGGTGAGCTGGTTGCCGTCGGTGAAGACGGCGATGTCGTCGGACGCCCCGACGCAGGCGAGTTTGTCGATGTCCGCGGACGGGTCGCCGAATGCCGGAGGTGGAAGCTCACCGATCACGGTTCCCTCCGCGAGCGACAGGAACACGCGTGAGCGGTCCTTGCGGGCGACGGTGACGAGTGGACCGCACGGGCGGGTGTGGACCTTCGACAGTTCCTTGTCGTTCACCTGCCACAGGGCGTCGCCGGTCGCCGGGTCGACGACCTGGTAGCGGCCGTGAGTCTCCATGGACTGATCGCCTGCCGCGCCGAGCACCGGCAGCGTGGACGGTCCGGACACGAGCGACTGGCTTCGCGCGGTGTGTACGGAATCGGCGTCGACGACACCGTTCACCACGGGGTGGAAGTCGACGGACGCTCGTCCGAGCGGGTCGTGGGAGACGAGCACTCCCGTCGGGTAGGTCTGCACCGTGCACGTCCGGCAGGCGAGGACGTCGTCGCCGGTCAGGGGATCGAGGACCTGTGCGCTGCCGTCGGTGTTCTGGACGACCAGCACGCCGTCGGTGTACGACGGGGTCGCCGCCGACGCGAACGTCCGACTCCACCGGACCTCGCCGTCGATCGTGCGACGTGACACCTGGTAGCGAGTGCTGTTGACGTGCACGAAGTCGGTTGCGAGGCCGACAAGCGCCGACGTGTCGGACTCGTTGGTCTGGCGTTCGAGGGACCCGGAGTCGGAGACGAGGTAGAAGCCGTTGTCCGGCCCGTCGGTGCGGGTGCGGACGGCGCAGCCCACCTGTCCGGCAGTGTTGAACGCGCACGCACCGAAGCCCGCGTTGACCGGCGCGTCCCATCGAAGCGACCCGGTGTTCGCGTCGACCAGCACATACTGGCGCCGGATGCCCGCGGTGTACGACACGAGCCAGTCCCCGCGGTGGACGTCGGCGATGGTGACGTCTCCGTCGCCGGTGAGGCCGGGCAGCGACGTGTCGTCGAGAGTCCACTGTTCGGTCGGGGCCGACGTGTACTCCTCGAGCACACCGTGCGCGGCGTCGTCCGACGACACGGAGTCGCCTGGCATCAGCACGACGCCTGCCGTCGCGACCAGGGCCACGGCGCCGACCGCGGCCACCGTTCCCATCCCGAACGGCAGACGTGCGAGGGTGCTCCGGATCGACATGCGATCAGTACATCACGCGGGCGGAAGGGGCTCGGCGTCCCGCGCCTTCAGCATCAGGGTCATCTGGCCGATCTCGTCGCCCTGTTCGGTGATCATGGCGAGTGCCAGGCGTCGGGTGGCACCCGACGCCTCGTCCGAGTTCTGTGCTGCGGTCGCCATCTCAACGCCTCCCTCGTGGTGTCGGATCATCAGCTGGAGAAACCAGACCTCGGCGTCCACGCCGTGAGCGGAGGCGAGGCGCGCGAGATCGTCGGAGCTCGCGAAACCCGGCATCGGAGGTGTGTTGTCGTCCACCTGTGGCGTCGGGCCGTGGTCATCGTGCTCGGACGGATGCATCCACGACATCGGCTCGCTGGACGTCAGCGGCTCACCGAACCAGTCGAGCCAGCCGCGCATGGTCGCCGCCTCGGCGGTCTGCGTCGCCACGATCCGATCGGCGAGTCCGCGGACCTCTGGTGCGACGTCGCGGGCCAGTGTCTGCGCCATCAGTATCGCCTGATCGTGGTGGACGCTCATGTCCTGCGCGAACCCGACATCGACGGGCCGTGGTTCGTGAGAGCGTGCCTCGGCGCGGTGGTTCTCCCAGGCGACACCCGCGAGCAGGCCCGCGATGACGAGCAGCACGGCGACGCCGACTGCGCATACGGCAGTCATCGCACGTCGAGTCATCCGATGGTCGACTCCTGGTCGGCGGGCGGCGTGTAGATCCGTGGACTCAGCTCCAACGCGTAGAAGCCGCCGTCGGCGCACGTCGTCCACACCTGCTGGCCGTGGAACTCCGGAGGCGAGAAGCACCAGTCGGTCGACATGTCGCCGCCGACGACCATGCCCGAGCGTGGGCCCAGCGCATCGTTGAGCTTCACTTTGCCGTTGACGATGGACATTCCGAGGCTGAGGAACTCGATGGCGGGCACCCCGATGATCGAACCGAGGACGTGCGGCGAATTCGGCAGGTCGGCGATCGTCGCGTTCTTCTGGGCGGGCGGGTTGTAGTAGCCGATCTCAGAGATCTTCTTCAGATCTCTGATGTCGAAGACTCTGATGCCCGACGACTCCCACGAGCAGGCGAGGGTCGTCGGCTCGTTCGGCCGGTCGACCGCGCAGTAGTGCGGGTTCGACGAGAACAGGCTGCCGCCCATCGAGGAGCGGAGATTGGTGTCGAGGTTCTCCGGAAGGTTGACCTCGAGTCTGATCTGCGCGACGTACTTCGGGCTGTTCACCTTCGTCACATCGAACACCTTGACGCCGCCGGAGCCGCCCTCATCGGCGGTGATGATGTGCGGACGGTCGCCGATCATCACCGGAATCGAGTGCTGATTGAGCTGCCCGTCCGGCCACAGGTACGCGGCGAGGTGCCTGACCTGCGGGAACCGAGCGCGCCGCTGAACCGAGCTGATGTCGAGGACGGTGATCCCGGCCATGTTCGACAGGTACATGCGGTTGCCGTCGGGGGAGATGCCGAATCCGTGTCCGAGGAAACTGTGCAGACCCTGCCAGATCACACGCGGCGACCGCGGGTTCGAGATGTCGATGGCGCTGAGGTGACCGGGGAAGACGCCAGACGCCCAGTACGTCCTGCCGTCCGGCGAGAATCCGCCCTCGTGCGAGGTGAACGGAAGCGGCGTGGCGGTTCCGGGACCGGAGTTGAGGAGCTTCGGGTGCTCGCAGTCGGAGATGTCGTACACAGCGAAGAATCCGCCGCCCCACAGGAGCGGGACCGCCGTCGCCGCGAGGAGCTTGCGCTTCCGGTTGACCTTCAACGTCTCCCACGTGCCGCCGCGCATGGCGGGTGACGTCAGCGATCCGACGACCTTCGGGTTCGCCGGGTCGGCGACGTTCACCACCTGCACGCCGGGCTGCCGGACGAGGTTGTTGCCGGGGAACAGACTGCCGGTGTAGCTGCAGTGGTCGTAGGTGGCCGACACGATGCCGCCGCCGGCGCCGCGGACCCCGCCGACCTTCGTGACGTTGCAGCGGTAGCCGAGACGTGACCGGCCTGAGTTCCGGTCCTCTGCGCTCACCAGGCCCTGCATCCCCTTCTCGGGAAGGGACCCCGGACCGCAGTCCGCGCGGTCGACGGCGACATCGGAGATGTCGGGGAACAAGTGATTGGCAGCGTCGGCGGGTGGCGCGGAGATCATCGAGCCGATGAGGGCCAGAATCACTGCGAGTGTGATCGGCGCGAACCGTGTCCGCGCCCGTCTCCGAGCATGATCGATCCGCATTCCGTCCACCCCGTCTGAGAAGTCGTGATCGTCTCGGACGCTAACACTCTCGACCTGCACTCTGTGGCCCGTTCGGGCCAATTCGAGGGATCCGATGCCCGCCTTGAGCGTCGTTCGCTCACGGCGTACACAGTCGGGAACATCGTGCCTGCGTGCGACGTTGTCAACCTCAGACCCCCATCGCGGGCCTTGGCATCCGCCAGGGGCATCCGTAATGCAGGCACAGTTCGGCCAGAGCACTAGAGTGAAGGCAGGGCTGGTCGTATCTACAGCCACGGCTGACGTGGCAGCGACCGGGGCGCAAGCAATCGAGGGAGAACAATGTTCGAACGGTTCACCGACCGCGCACGCCGGGTTGTCGTCCTGGCGCAGGAAGAAGCGCGGATGCTCAACCACAACTACATCGGCACGGAGCACATCCTGCTGGGCCTCATCCACGAGGGTGAAGGCGTGGCGGCGAAGGCTCTCGAGTCGCTCGGCATCTCGCTCGAGGCCGTCCGTAGTCAGGTCGAGGAGATCATCGGCCAGGGCCAGCAGGCTCCGTCCGGGCACATCCCGTTCACGCCGCGTGCGAAGAAGGTCCTCGAGCTCAGCCTCCGCGAGGCGCTGCAGCTCGGTCACAACTACATCGGCACCGAGCACATCCTGCTCGGCCTGATCCGCGAGGGCGAGGGCGTCGCCGCCCAGGTCCTCGTGAAGCTGGGCGCCGACCTCAATCGGGTCCGCCAGCAGGTCATTCAGCTGCTGTCCGGCTACCAGGGCAAGGAGCCGGAGACGGCAGGCACCGGCGGCCGCTCCAACGACTCCGGCACCCCGTCGACGTCACTCGTGCTCGACCAGTTCGGTCGCAACCTGACCACAGCGGCGTCCGAGGGCAAGCTCGACCCGGTGATCGGCCGTGAGAAGGAAGTCGAGCGGATCATGCAGGTCCTCTCGCGCCGCACCAAGAACAACCCGGTCCTCATCGGCGAGCCCGGCGTCGGCAAGACCGCCGTCGTCGAAGGCCTCGCGCAGGCCATCGTCTCTGGCAATGTCCCCGAGACGCTGAAGGACAAGCAGCTGTACACCCTCGACCTGGGTTCCCTGGTCGCGGGCAGCCGCTACCGCGGTGACTTCGAGGAACGCCTCAAGAAGGTCCTCAAGGAGATCAACACCCGCGGCGACATCATCCTGTTCATCGACGAGCTGCACCAGCTCGTCGGCGCAGGTGCCGCCGAGGGCGCGATCGACGCTGCCAGCATCCTGAAGCCGAAGTTGGCCCGCGGTGAGCTGCAGACCATCGGCGCCACGACACTCGACGAGTACCGCAAGTACATCGAGAAGGACGCCGCGCTGGAACGACGTTTCCAGCCGGTCCAGGTCGGTGAGCCGTCGGTGGAGCACACCATCGAGATCCTCAAGGGTCTGCGCGACCGCTACGAACAGCACCACAAGGTGTCCATCACCGACGGTGCGCTCGCGGCTGCCGCGTCGCTGGCCGACCGCTACATCAACGACCGCTTCCTTCCGGACAAGGCGATCGACCTCATCGACGAGGCCGGTGCCCGCATGCGCATTCGTCGTATGACCGCTCCGCCAGACCTCCGCGAGTTCGACGATCGCATCGCCGACGCCCGCAAGGAGAAGGAGTCCGCGATCGACGCGCAGGACTTCGAGAAGGCGGCGAGCCTCCGCGACAAGGAGAAGAAGCTGGTCTCCGAGCGCGCTGAGCGCGAGAAGCAGTGGCGTGCAGGCGACCTCGACATCGTCTCCGAGGTCGACGACGAGCAGATCGCCGAGGTCCTCGGCAACTGGACCGGGATCCCCGTCTTCAAGCTCACCGAGGAGGAGACCAAGCGTCTGCTCCGCATGGAGGACGAACTGCACAAGCGGATCATCGGCCAGGAGGACGCGGTCAAGGCCGTCTCGAAGGCGATCCGTCGTACCCGTGCGGGTCTGAAGGACCCGAAGCGTCCGTCGGGCTCGTTCATCTTCGCCGGTCCGTCCGGCGTCGGTAAGACGGAGCTGTCGAAGGCGCTCGCGAACTTCCTGTTCGGCGAGGACGACGCGCTCATCCAGATCGACATGGGCGAGTTCCACGACCGCTTCACCGCGTCGCGTCTCTTCGGTGCGCCTCCCGGCTACGTCGGTTACGACGAGGGCGGCCAGCTCACCGAAAAGGTTCGTCGCAAGCCGTTCTCCGTCGTCCTGTTCGACGAGATCGAGAAGGCGCACCCGGAGATCTACAACACGCTGCTGCAGGTGTTGGAGGATGGCCGCCTCACCGATGGCCAGGGGCGCACGGTCGACTTCAAGAACACCGTTCTGATCTTCACGTCCAACCTGGGCACGTCCGACATCTCCAAGGCTGTCGGCATGGGCTTCAGCAAGGACGACGGTCGCGGATCGAATTACGACCGGATGAAGCAGAAGGTCAACGACGAGCTGAAGAAGCACTTCCGCCCCGAGTTCCTGAACCGCATCGACGATGTCATCGTGTTCCACCAGCTCAAGCAGGACGAGATCCTGGAGATGGTCGACCTCATGATCGGTCGTGTCGAGAAGCAGCTCAAGAACAAGGACATGGAGATCGAGCTGACCGAGAAGGCGAAGAACCTGCTCGCCAAGCGCGGTTTCGATCCGGTGCTCGGTGCTCGTCCGCTGCGTCGCACCATCCAGCGCGAGATCGAGGACCAGCTGTCCGAGAAGATCCTCTTCGAGGAGATCAAGGGCGGCCAGATCATCCTCGTGGACGTCGAGGGCTGGGACGGCGAAGGCGACGGCGAAGACGCGCACTTCACCTTCACCGGTTCGGAGCGTCCGCGGAACATCCCCGATGACGCTGTGGAACTGACCAAGACTGCAGGTTCGGGCGACGACGTGGCCTGATCTGCAATAGATCCAGCAGTACGGCGGCCGGTGGGACACTCCCACCGGCCGTCGTCGTGTGTCGCGGTCGTGTGAACGAATGACCTCGTTCGAGCGGGAGTGGCAGGCGTCTCCTAGAGTGAAGGGTCAGCGCACCCCTGCCGGGGTGCATGACCCATCACTACGTCGGGGAGATTTCATGACCTACGGTCCGCCCAACCCGCAATATCCTTCGGGTCCGAATCCGCAGCAGCCTGGACCTCCGCCCTTCGGAGCTGCACCAGCGAAGGCTTCGGCGGCCCAGGCGATCCTTGCGCCGACCGCCGCACCGAATCAGAAGAGTCTTATCATCGGTGCAGTGACAGCCGTGGTCGGACTGCTCATCATTGTGTGCAGCTTCTTGAACTGGTTGTCGTTGACCGCGTCGTTCTCGGAGTCAATCCCAGGTGCCGGTGAAATGTCGATGAAGGTCGAGATGTCGATAAATGGTGTCGGCAGCCATTCGGCCAGCATCGACATGAATCTTCCCGACAGCATCCCGAGTTCGACCAAGGACCAGATCGAGGCGAACGCCGCGAAGGAGTTCGACTCGGAGTCCCAGGATGGCGACGGGCCCGGATCACCGGCTGTGTGGACGATCATCTTCGGAGTACTCCTCGTGATCGGTGGCGCAATGATCGCTGTCCGGCGGTTCCCCGGCATCGGCGCGGTCGTGGTGGCTGTGGCAGGTCTGGCATCGACGATTGCGGCGATCGTGTTTGTCGCGGACCCACTGGGCGCCTTCGGCGGGAACATGGGCGACATGGAGGGCGGAACCGCCGATACGAGCGCAGGCTACGGCCTGTGGCTGACATTGATCTTGTCGTTCGTTGCTCTCGTCGGTGGCGCGCTGGCAGTGCTGATGACGGTTGCGCCCGAGAAACTGGGTGGATCGCGCGCTGGTGCTCTACCTGCCGGACCTACCGTGCCCGGTGGTGCTCCTGGCTTCGCGCCGGGCACGGCCAACTACGGCCAGCAGCCTGCACAGCCGAATTACGGTCAGCAGCCGCCGGCCGCGCCGAACTACGGGCAGCAGCAGGGCGGCTTCCCGCCTGTGCCGCCGCAGGGCGCTCCGGGGCAGCAGTACCCGGGACAGCAGCCGCCGCAGGGCTACGGCCCGCCGCCGCAGCACTGACGTCATCTCCCAGAGGAGGGTCCGACCGTATCGGTCGGGCCCTCTTCGCTCATTCCGACGCAGGGTCGTCTGATGAGATGAACTACATTGAGAATGGCGTCAATGTCCGATCCGCGGTGGTGGACGCCTACACTCAGGTGCCATTGGGTCGAGTGAAGGACTCCGGCCGACGAGGTGCCCCAGGGGAGAACGATGATGTACGGACAGCCGGTCGGGGCGTACCCGTATCCGCCGCGACGGCCGGGACGAGGCAGCCTGCTCACCGCGTCAACGGCGCAGCACCCGCAGAAGTTGTTCATTGTGGGGATCGTGCTCGCTGTCGTTTCCGTGGTGATGGTCGTGTTCAGCTGCTTGTCGTGGACGGTCTCAGAGGTGGAACTGAAGAGTGCGGATGTGACCGTATCCACGTCACATTCAGGTCTGGGCGGCATCTCGAAATCGGTGTCCGGAGACGACACCGACTACTTCTCGCGCCGCGACCTGCGCGACGCCGAGCGTGAGCAAGAGCAAGACACAGATGCGCCGGGCGCCTGGACGATCGTTTTCGGCATCGTTCTCGGTCTGGCCGCGACAGCTCTTGTCGCGCGAAGGTTTCAACCGATGGCTGCGTTCGTCGCAGTGCTCGTAGGGTTTGCATCCTTCATTACCGCCACAGTGTTCTTCTCCGACCCGGTATCGGCGGTGTTCGAGAGTTGGGTGGACACGTCCGACGCGGGTGCGTACTTCGACCGCGCGTACGGCATCTGGTTCGTGTTCCTCGGCAGTATCGTCGCGCTCCTGGCCGGTGTGGCGGCACTGGCGTTGGTCCTGCTTCCGGAGAAGTTCCGTCCCGAGGCCCCGCGCGGCTTCCACGGGCCGCTTCCGACCCAGTTCGGAATGCAGCAGCCGTTCCCGACTGCTCCGCACCCTGCGCAGCGATACCAGCCGGGTGGGCCTCCGCAGTACGGCCAGGTGCCTGCGTCCGGTCCCGCGCCTCACAACCAACCGCAGATGCAGGGCTGGCAGCCGATGCCTCCGCCGCCGCAGCCGAGGCCAGTTCAGCAGCCGGGAGACTACGAGCAGACGCAGGCCGGCGTTCGGCCGCCGCAGGGTTACGGCTACGGGCAGGGGCGGTAACAGTCATCGTGCGGGACGGCTGCGTTGATACGCGGCAAACATCACACGCTCGGTCGTGTCGACGTTCGGCAACTTCACAGGTTCTCATGGGAAACTAGCCGTCATGCCCTCGTCTCGATTCCAACTGTCGCGCGTCATGATCGTCATCATTGCGATGGCGCTTGTGGCGGGTCTCGGCGTGGCGATCGCGACTTCGCGGGACGCTCACAGCGGCGCGTCGACAACACCGACGATGGCCGCTGCACACCCGAAGGCAGAGTTGCCGAAGTACGTGGCGATGGGGAGTTCGTTCGCTTCGGGGCCGTCGTCCAACAAGCGTGGCGTGAACAACTGCGGACGCAGCGACGACAACTACCCGAGCCGTGTCGCCGAGACCATGCACTACCGGTTGATGGACGTGACCTGCGCCGGATCGACGACGTCCGAGATCCTGGCACCGTCCAAGCGCTATCACAAGCCGGCCCAGATCAACGCCGTCACCGCAGACACCTCGCTTGTCACGATCACGAGCGGCGGCAACGATGTCGGCTACATCGGCCGGCTTGGCGTGCAGAGCTGCGTGAACCTGGCGATGTCGGGTCTGACGCCCGTGCATTGCAATGCGTCACGAATCCCCGCGCCGGCACCGACACCCGCAGACTTCGTGAAGGTGGAACAGAACCTGATCGCGATCGCGCGAGAAGTTCACAAGCGTGCACCCAAGGCGCGGATCGTGTTCGTCGACTACCTGCCTGTTGTGTCGGCTGCCGACATCGTCTGTCCTGGACTCCCGCTGGCCCCGTGGGAGGTTCTCGAGGCCAGCGTCGTGGCAGATACGCTCGCCGGCGCGACCGCTCGCGCTGCGCGTGCGACTGGTTCGACACTCGTCCAGGCGTCGCAAGCAGGCAAGGCGCACACTGTCTGCTCGCCCGAGCCGTGGCTGCAGGGCTTCCCTGGCCGCCCGCCGTACCATCCGACAACCGCAGGCAAGGCCGGAGTCGCGAAGCTTGTCGAGGACGTTCTCCGCCCGCGCTAGTGTCACGTGTTCTCAACGCTTTTGAGCATGGCGGTGTCCCCGCCTGAGCAGCTCAGGCGGGGTTCCGCACCACGTCGACCCCGGGTGGGGCCGGTGGTCCCGGTGGTGGTGCCGGGATCCGGCAGGAGAGCCATTTCTCGACAGCCGATCCGGACTGGGTTGCCCGGATGGCGGGGAGGAGCTTTTCCGGCTGGAGCGAGTGGTTGACTTTCCACGGCTGGTTCGAGCCGGTGGGTCGCCATCCGACCCGGCCTTTGAACGGGCCGGAGGTGAGGATGGTGGTCTCCCATCCGCCAGGCTTGGCGGAGACACTGCGGTTATGTCCCCCGCACGCCCCGCCGAGGTGGTCGATGTCGGTGGGTCCGCCGTCTTGCCAGTCGGGCATGTGGTGGGCTTGGGTCCGTGACCACGGGGTGGTGCAGCCGGGCGCGGTGCATCCGCGGTCCCGACCGAACAGCGCCAGCCGCTGAGCCAGCGACGCCAACCGGCGGCCCCGCCCGAAGTACAGAATCTGCGACGACTGGCCTTCGAACACTTCGAGCCACGGGGTGGCGTCGGCGGCGATGTCGACAAGGTCGGTGACCGGCAGGCGCGTGCCGGTGGCGGTGACCGCAACACCTGCCCGGTTCTCGAGGTCCTCGAGCGAGGCCGTCACGACCAGGTGGGCGGGCAGTGCGACGGAGTCGCCGAGGGCACCGTTGGCGAGCAGATGGTCGAGCATCGCCTCCAACGCATCGTGATTGCGCTGCGACTGCGACCGCGTATCGCGCTCACGAGCCGCGGAAAGGGCCTCCGCGTCTGCACCGTAAGCAGCGCCGCGCGGGGATTCAGGGTCGTCGGGATTATTCATCCCGGGCTCTGCCCAGAGGGTGAGGATCGCTTCGAGCTTGGCTCGAAGCGACGGCGACAGTTGCGCCCGGATCTTGGACATGAGCCGCTTGTCTTGCGGTTGGATCGCAAATCCCCGCGTCCGGGCGCGGTCGGCATCATCGGTCAGCGACCCGTCGGGGTCCAGGTGGGCCAGTATCCGGCGACCGACCTCCCGGGTCCCCTCCGGCGTCAACTCGCGGGACAACTCGGCGAGCTCCCGCTCAGCACGAGCCTTGTCCTCTGCCGGGATCGCGGCGGGGATCTCGTCGATCACGGCGACGATCTCACTGACGTGATCAACAGAGAGGTCGCCATCGGCCACAGCTGCTGCGGTGGCCGGCAAGGTGGGGTCGAGCTGGTCGCCCGAGTAGTTGTACATCGGGGCCAGCGCCAACGCGGCGGTTACGCGGCGCTTACTTGCACCGGCACCGAGGCGCAGTGCGGAGGTCAGGTACTTGCCCGGAGTCTGGACGCCGGCTTTGCGGTAGGCGCCGCGGGTGGAGACCTCCGCGTACAGGCGGGCGCCGATGCCGTCGGACCGGCGATTGGAACGCTCGAACACCTCGGACATGTGCAGCACGTCGTCGTCGGTCATCGGGGTCAGTGACACCAATGACAGCTTGGCGGCCACCGCGTCCTGCAGGCGAGCGAGTTCGAGAGGCGAATCGGGGAGATCAAAGGTGCTGGTCATGGTGTCCGCCTCCCTTCGGCGAGTCGTGGACTGTGTCCGGTTTTGCTGTTATCTCCAGTGTAGACCTAGTGTGCGACAAATCATAGTAGTCTCGCAAAATAGTTCGATCAGATGTCAAAATCAACGCCCGGCGAGTAATCTCGCCGGGCGTTGTCGTGAGGGTCGAGCTGTCAGTCTTTCTTGTCGGTGACCCTTGCGGGGGTCTCGTCGTCGACGGGGATGTCGGTGACGGGATCCTCGATCTCATCCACCAGTGACGGTTCAGGCTCGGCGAGTGCGGCTGCGCGGTCGGCGGCACGCTCCTCGCGAGTCTCTGACAGCTGTCGGGCGGCGACAACGGCGGCCGACCAGAGGAGCAGCACGCCGATCGCGGCGATGAGCGAACCGATCGAGGTGTTGGCCCACTCGCGGAGTGCCCCTCCGACGACGATCGCGCCGATGGCGACGACTGCCGACTTCGCCGGTGTCTGCTTGCGCCAGTCTTCGCGTTCGCGGCCCGTCGTGATGAGGCTGACAGGGCTGCGCCGGAGAGTCTCGGCGAGGAAGACGGTCAAGGCCACCGTCAGGACGAACGTGACGACGATGTTCACTCCGAGCGACAAATCGGTCCATCGTCGAGAGGTCGACATGACCTCCGACAGCACAACGGCGTGCGCGAGGTAGATCGCGAACGAACGGTCCGATCCCTTGCGGAGGACGGTGTCGGCGAGCGATCCGGGTCGTCGGCGTGCCTGCCACGTCATGCCTCCGATGAACAGCAGGCAGATCACGGAGAGGAAGAGGAACACGTTGTGGAACATGAAGACGTTCGTGGCGCGGAACATCTCGCCTGCGCCGGCTGCCGGGGGCTGCATGGCGACGGCCTGGTTCGCCTTGCCCGCGAAGTACGCAAGAGTGGCGATGATCGCGGAGACGCTGAGTCCGACGATGTAGAAGCGGTACTTCTTCATGAAGCCGGTGAACGCTTCGAAGTGATATGCGGCGATGCAGCCTGCGAACACGAAGAACTGGTACGGGAGAAGCGTGATCTCGAGATTGCGCCACAGGACGCCGAGCCAGGTGTCCTCGAACAGTGACGCGACCGGGATGCCAAGGAACGACGTCGGGTAGTCGCGAACCATCTGGAACATGAACCATGCCTGGACTGCGGCGCTCAGCGCCAGGAGGTAGCGATGGTATCCCCACGTGCGCTTGATGACCCAGAGGACGGCCGGGAACACGACGTAGATCTGCATGCTGACCGACAGGAAGTACAGGTGGTACTCAGCGCGACCTGTGACAAGGTCGTACGCGATGCTCTTCAGTGCGAGCTGAATGGTGTCTACCGTGTCGAAGATCCCGAAGACGTTGGAGACTCCGCCGCGATCGTAGTGGTCCTTCAGCCAGTAGAACAGCGACCACACCAGAAACGGCAGGCCGATCAGCTTGAACCGTCGGCGCCAGAACGTCGGCGCGTGGAGATCGCGATTTCGGTACTGGTAGGTCAGAACGAAGCCGGTCAACGCGAAGAAGCAGTACCGGGTGTACCGCAGGACCAGGCCGACGCCTTCGGCGATGATCGCCGTGTACGGCGCCATCCCCAGGATTACGTGGTCGAGGATCACTCCCGCGAACGTCACCAGTCGCACGAAGTCGATCTGATAGAGGTGGCGGTCCTTCTTCGCAGGCTTCTTCTCGGGAGTGCCTGTTTCGGTGTCTGACATGTCGCGTTGAAGTCCGTCTCGTCTGGCGGGGCGCCTGGCGTGGGCGCGATTCTGGCTTGTTGGAACGTTACTAGTTGCCTTCGCCAACTCCCGCATCGAAACCGGCCCAGCGCTGTTCTGCCGTTTCCCGTGGGGCTGTCGTCGCGCTAGAATCTGTGACAGTTGTTTCGCATGAGACTAATGGGGTGGATGATGCGACGATCTGTTGTCCGAGGGGCAGTTGCACTGACGGTGCTGGCAATGGCCTGCACTGGAACCGGCGTCGCGTCGGCGGATCCGGCGGCCACGCCGTCGTCGACTGCGCCCGCGACCGCGCAACTGCCGTCGCGGATCGTGACGAAGGCCGTCGTCGCAGGGCAGGAGACGCTCCTCGAGGTGTACTCGGCGGCGATGGGGCGAGTCATCCCGCTCACCGTTCTTCGTCCGAAAGACACGTCGCGTCCCGCGCCGGTCCTTTACCTCTTGAACGGTGCAGGCGGTGGCGAGGATTCAGCGACGTGGAAGGCGAAGACCGACTACCAGAAGTTCTTCGCCGACAAGCATGTGAACGTCGTGACCCCGAACAGCGGCGCCTTCTCCTATTACACGGATTGGCAGAAGGACGACCCGGTGCTCGGGCGGAACAAGTGGCAGACCTTCCTCACCCAGGAGCTCCCGCCGCTCGTCGACGAGGCGTTCAACACCACGGGCGCGGATGCGATCGCGGGCATCTCGATGGCGGGCACGTCGGTCTTCAATCTCGCGATCGCGGCACCGAAGCTGTACCGCTCCGTCGCCGCGTTCAGCGGTTGCGCGCGAACGAGTGATCCGCTCGGACAGGCGTACATCCGGACCGTCGTCGGCGACCGCGGGCGCGGCGACATCACCAACATGTGGGGACCGCTCGACGGCCCCGGTTGGAAGGACAACGATCCGTTCCTCCACGCCGACAAGCTGAAGGGCGTCAAGGTGTACATGACCACCGGAACCGGCCTTCCCGGTCGGTACGACGTCCCGAACGCTCGCCTCATCGACGGGAACCCCGCGACGCTGCTCGATCAGGTGCTGATGGGTGGAGTCATCGAAGCGGTCGTCGACAGCTGCACCCAGCAGATGCAGCAGGCGCTCGTCGCGAACGGCGTCGACTCGACCCTCACCGTCCGGCCGACTGGAACTCACTCGTGGGAGTACTGGGAGCGTGAGCTCCACAGCACCTGGCCTGAGATCGCCAAGGATCTCGCGGCCCAGAGCTGACAGCCCGACGGGATTTGTCGTACCCGACCGATACAGTTCGGTGTATGGGGAGACGAATGCGTGGGCAGGCAGCGACAGTTCTCGTGGTCGTCCTGATGATGATCTTGGCGGCATGCGGTGATTCCACCGAGACCTCGCCCGACGGCGTCGCGACGGTCACCGTGACTGCAGGTGCGAGCAGTCAGGCGACTTCATGCACTGACGCCATTCCAGAGGTCACCGGGCCGTTCACGACAAGCCAGTCCGGAACGTACTTCCATCCGGAGAAGCCGACCCAGAGTGGCGGCGACAGCTGCTTCGGTTTCCGTGTCTACGACGGATCTCTCGGCGATGCCTCCGGGCCTGCAGGCACAGGCTCGTCGACGGGGCAGATTCTGGTGGTGTTCGTGAACGGTTCGCCAGTCGTCGACCCGCGTCCATACGTCATGCAGACGATCCGTGTGACGCAGTGGTCCGGCAACCAACTCGACGTCCAATTGGACCTTCGAGAGCGTGGGATCGATCCGGAGTCGTGGGCGGACGTGCCCTATCGAAAGTCTGGGACCAGCGTGCAAGCGTCCATCCCGGATCAGGGTTCGCGCACCTACATCACGTCGTTCGTTTCGACGGGCGCGGTGCCGACGACGTCGACGTCGAGCGGGTCGACGGTCCCTCTCGAGCGGTTCCGGAGTGGAAATCAGTCGGCTTTCCAGTCGCCGACCGGTGCGATCGTCTGTGTGTCGCACGAGACGTCGTTTCGGTGTGAGACGCCCAATGCGCCGCATCGGGTCTCGAAGGATCTGGTTTGTGGGATCTATCCCGCTCAGTATGAGACCGCCAACTCCAACGTGTTCATGTGGCGGCCCACCGGGGCCTGCACGACCACGCTGCAAGGTCAATGGGCGACGCCGCACGGTGTCCTCCAGTACAGCGAGAAGGTAACCGTGCCCGTGTCGGGCGGAACACTGACGTGCTCGTCGAGCACTGCCGGATTCCGGTGCGTCACACCTGATGGGAAAGGGTTCACGGTGTCGCGGGAGAGCTTCGCGCGGATCTGATCCCGCTGGGCGGGAGCGGGCGTCGAGGTCGGCCTTTCCGCCGCGCTAGCGTGCGGTGACCGCCGACGAGGAGACGACATGGGCACACGCCGAACCGACCTGCATCCCGACGTTGAGGAGATGCTCGCACGACTCGACGAAGGGTTTCCGACGGTGTCGCAGATGACGGGCGCCGAAGCCCGCGCCGCGATCGAAGCGCGTCGTGGGCCCCGCGTCACCGAACCCGATCTCGCATCGCTGACCGACCTGTCGATCGACGGACCGGGCGGACCGCTCGCGCTCCGCGTCTACGTCCCGCATCGGCAGGAGCGGACCGGAGCGCTGCCCGTCATCGTGTTCGCACACGGCGGCGGCTTCGTGTTCTGCAACCTCGACACTCACGACGAGTTCTGCCGGGCAATGGCGCACAACACCGAGACGATTGTCGTATCCGTCGACTATCGGCTCGCACCGGAGAACCCCGCCCCCGCCGCGATGGAGGACATGTATGCCGCCGTCGAGTGGGCGGCAGCGTCGATCGGCGAGTTCGGAGGCGATCCGACCTGCATCGCCGTCGCCGGGGACAGTGCCGGAGGAAACCTGTCGGCGACAGTCAGCATCGCGGCCCGGGACCGCGGCGGACCGCGGATTGCGGGTCAGGTCCTCATCTACCCGGTGCTCGGCGAGGGCTCGGGAACCGCGTCGTACACGGAGTACGCCAAGGGGTACTACAACGATGTGGCGTCGCTCGAGTGGTACTGGAACAACTACGCTCCCACCGGGCGCGACTCGGCGCTGGTGGACCCGACCCGGGCGTCCTCGCACGAGGGGCTGCCGCCCGCGGTGATCGCTCCAGCCGAACTCGACGCATTGTGCGACTCCGCCGAGGCGTACGCGGACACACTCCGTGCGGCCGGAGTCCCCGTGACCTTCCACCGCTTCGACGGACTGTTTCACGGCGTACTGACATTCGCCCAGTTCTCGCTCACTCCCGCCGCTCGCGCACAGATGTGGGCGCTTGTCCGAGGTTTGCCGGGCTTCGCCTGAGGCCAGAGGTTCCGCTGATCGGGACGGACACCCATTCGGGTGCCCGTCCCGATTTACATTCGGCGAATGACCTCATCAACAAAACGAATGGACGGAAAGACCGTGCTCGTGACGGGCGCGGCGAGCGGCATGGGCAGAGCCCACGCGGTCCGGCTGGCGCAGGAGGGCGCGGAGATCATCGCGCTCGACCTGCCCGCGGCTGACGAGGGCCTTGCCGAGACGGCCGGTCTCATCGCAGGCGTCGGAGGCCGCTGCACCGTTGGGCATGCGGACGTGACCTCGCAGGACAGCGTCCGGGAGGCCGTCGAGAACGCCATCGGCGCCGACGGTCAGCTGCACACGGTGGTCGCGAATGCCGGGATCTACCCGTCGGCAGCCCTGTCGTGGGAACTCGACGACGCGGACTGGCAGCGTCCTATCGACGTCAACCTCACCGGCGTGTGGAACACCGTCAAGGCGACGTTGCCGCACCTGAAGTCGGGAGCGTCGATCGTCATCATCAGCTCGGTCAACGGACACAAGGGCGGCGCGCGGGTGGCGCATTACTCCGCAGGCAAACACGCCGTCGTCGGCCTCATGCGAACGCTCGCCAACGAACTCGGCGCCTCCGGAATCCGCGTCAACACGGTGAACCCCGGCTCCGTCGCGACGCCGATGATCCTCAACGACGAGGTGTTCGCCAAGCTGCGCCCCGACCTCGACAATCCCACCCTCGACGACGCGGCACGTGAACTCGGCGGCCGAAACCTGCTGCCGGTGCCGTGGGTGGACGCCGAAGACGTGAGCAACGCAGTTCTCTTCCTCGCATGCGACGAGTCCCGCTACGTGACGGGAACCCAGATCGTCGTCGACGCGGGCCTGACCCAGAAAGTGATCTGACATGAGTGGACGTCTACAAGGAAAGGTCGCGCTGATCACCGGCGCGGCACGCGGCATCGGACGCGCTCAGGCGGTGCGGTTCGCACAGGAGGGCGCCGACGTGATCGGCATCGACCTGTGCGGTCCCGTCGACACCGTCTCCATCCCGCACGCGACGCGCGACGACCTCGCGGAGACCGCGGCGGCAGTCCGCGCAGAGGGGCGACGGTTCGTCGAGGGCGTCGTCGACGTCCGCGACGGCACCGCCCTCCGCGCCGCCGTCGACGCAGGCGTCGCCGAACTCGGCGGGCTCGACACCGTGTGCGCCACTGCGGGAATCACCTCGCGCGGAATGACGTCGGAGATGACCGAGGATCAATGGCGCACCATGATCGACGTCAACCTGACCGGTGTCTGGCAGACGACGAAGGCCGCTGTGCCGCACCTGATCACGCGCGGAAGCGGCTCGATCACGTTGATCAGTTCCATCGCGGGGCTGCGCGGACTGTACGGAGTCGGGCACTACGTGGCTGCCAAACACGGTGTGGTCGGTCTGATGCGCTCACTCGCGCAGGAGACGGCCGAGTACGGGATCCGAGTCAACACCGTCCACCCGACCAATGTGAACACACCGATGATCCGGAACGACGTCGTCGCTCGCGGGTTCCGCCCCGACCTCGATCGGAGCCCCACCGAGGAGGAGTTCGCGGCGTCGGCCAGGACTATGAACATGCTCGACATCCCGTGGATCGAACCGGTCGACGTCGCCAACGCGTGTCTGTTCCTGGCGTCGGACGAGGCACGTTACATCACCGCGGTGACGCTCCCCGTCGACGCCGGCAGCACTCAGCGGTAGCGTCAGGGCCTTTCGGCCCGCGGCGCTCACGCGAGCAGAAGAGAACTCCGCTCGAGGAACCAGTGTTCCTCGAGCGGAGTTCTCTTCTGAGTCGAAAGGCCCCGAGAATCAGGACTCGAGCAGGAAGCCCATCACCGTGCGTTCGAAGGCCGCCTTGGCCTCGATCATCGCCCAGTGGCCACAGTTCGGGAACACGTGGAGTTCGGCGTCGGGGATGGTGCGCATCGGCACGAGAGCCATGTCGAGCGGGCTCACTCGATCGTCTCGACCCCAGGTCAGCAGGGTCTTCGCCGACACCTTGTGCATCATCGCCCACTGCGGCGGAGCGTCGGAGGCGTTCATCGCCTGAATCATCGCGGCGAATGCGGCCTTGCTGTACATGCGGCGCGCGCTCTCCAACGTGCCGGGTTCGGTGGCGAGCGCCCAGCGTTCCTCGATGAGTTGATCCGTGACGACTGCAGGGTCGTAGACCATCGAGTGCAGCCACTGGATCAGACCCTCGCGGGTGGGGTTCTCGGTGAACTCCTGGAGGAGTTTGATGCCTTCGCCCGGACCCGGGCTGAAGATGTTCCGCCCGATGCCGCCGATGGTGACGAGACGACGGATGCGGCCGGGGTTCGCGATGTCGTAGCCGATGCCGACGCCTCCGCCCATCGAGTTGCCGACGACGTCGAACGTGTCCAACCCGAGCGCGTCGACGAATGCGCCGAGTGCGCCTCCGGCGGTGACCATGGGATGGCCGCCCCAGTCGTCGCTCACGCCGAAGCCGGGGAACTCGAGGACGAGGCACCGGAAGTGTTCGCCGAGCAGGCCGAGATTGCCGCGATAGTTGCGCCAGCCGGTCACACCGGGGCCCGAACCGTGCAGCAGTACGAGGGGAGGACCGTCGCCGTACTCGTGATAGCGCAGAACGCCCTGGGGCGTCTGCAGTTCTCGAAGCGTGGCGTCGTAGTCGACGTCCGTCATGTTTCTACTCCTGAAGTGGATGTTCTGGTGTCAGCCGATGAGTCCGGGAACGGGCTCGCGACGGAGGTCAGCGGTGCCGAGCTTGCCGTCGTGGACGGCCTTCTCGATGGCGTCGCGCAAGGCCAGGCAGGTGGGGATGTTCTGCGTCTTCTCGCCGCGCGCGACTCGCTCGGCGAACTCGGGGCATGCGTTCTCTGAATCGTCGAGCCATTGCACGCTCGTGTGCGTCGGGCTGAACTTCTCAACCAAGACACGGTTGGTGCAGGTCCCGCAACTTATCTCGTGCATCTTTCACACCTTCTCTTCTCAGGCGACGGTCATGTCGGACGGCGCCCAGAAGGCGCGCATCGAGGTGATGAGGCCGTCGGCGTCGAACGTCATGACGTCGATGGGTTCGACGATGTACTTCGCATCGCCCGCGGTGGTGACGACGCGGAAATGGAACGCCGCCTGCAGCCCGCAGACGCGCGCGGTCAGCAACTCGGTGGTGAGCTCGGCGCCTGCGAGGCCGCCGTAGAACTCGGCGATCGCGTCGCGGCCACGCCGGACGTCGGAGCCGACCGGGTCTTCGAGAGTCGCGTCGGGTGCGTAGAGCGCGGCGACAGCTGCGGCGTCGCCGGTGGCGACGGTGTCCAGGTAGGTGCGGATGGTGGCGTTGATGTCGGGTTCGGACATGGGTCTCTCCTGTAGTCGGGCTGGGGTCAGCCGAGTTCACGGACGGGATCGGTCCCGTCCCAGTGGCGGGCGGCGGCGACGCCCGCGGCGATCAGTTCACGCATCATGCCGCCCTCGATGTACTCCACGATCAGACCCGGCTGGTCAGCGGATTCCAGGTAGGCGACGCGTGTCATCTCGTTGCCCGCGCGGAACAGGACGGACAGTCCGTTGCGTTCCGCGGTAGCCGCGCACGCTCTCTCGGCTGTCGACGATGCCGATGCGCTCCAGCTGCGGGCTGTTCGGGATCCACACGCCGCCGCCCGACAATGCCGTGCTGCCTCCGTAGACGTCGGCCTTCTCGATGATGAGCGTCGACAGGCCGCGATCGGCGGCCGCCAAGGCCGCAGTCAGTCCGCCTGCACCACTGCCGACGACGATGACGTCGTATTCGGTCTTCATGCCGAAGCCTCCTGCTTCGCGTCGGCCATCGCGCGAACTGCCAGGTGGCTGAACAGCATCGACGTGCCGATGGGGTTGCCGCCACCGGGGTAGACGGTGCCGCTGGGTGCGGCCATCGTGTTGCCCGCCGCGTACAGGCCCGTGATCGCGGATCCGTCGGCGCGGAGCACGTTGCCGGTGACGTCGGTGGTGAGTCCGCCCTTCGTCCCGAGGTCGGAGACGCCGAACGCCGCAGCGTGGAACGGTCCCTGATCGACGGTCACCAGCGGCGGCTCGCCGCCGGAGAACGCGCGGTCGTAGGCCTCGTCGCCGCGCCCGAAGTCGGGATCGACACCGGTCGGGACGTGGCCGTTGTACTTCTCGACGGTGGCGACGAGTGCATCAGCCGGGACGCCGATCTTTGCGGCGAGTTCCTCAAGTGTGTCCGCCGTGTGCCAGAGGCCTGCGTCGACGTACTCCTGAGTGGGGGAGAACGACACGTTCGGCGCCTTGCACGGTGGCACTTCGCCTTCCTTGTCGTCGTAGATCATCCAGAACGGGAGCGTCACCTCTCCTGCGGCCATCTGATCGAGGACGTCGCGGCCGAGGCGGTCGTACGGTGCGGACTCGTTCACAAAACGTTCGCCGTTCTGGTTGACGAAGATGCCGCCGGTGAACCACAGAGCGAACGCCGACCGGCCGTCCGGGTGCGTCAGACCGGGGGACCACCATGCCTGATCCATCAGGTCGGTGGCTGCGCCCGCGGCGATGCCCGCCCTGTGGGCCTGTCCGGTGTTGGTGGCCGGGCCCATCGTGTCTCGGGCCACGCCGGGCACACCGTATTCGGCGCGCATGGTGTCGTTGCCTTCGAATCCGCCGGTAGCGAGCAGCACGCCGCGGCGAGCGCGGATCGCCTCGCGCTTTCCGTCGCGTTCGACGATCACGCCGGTCACTTCGCCGTCTTCGGTCACCAGGTCGACGAGAGCCGTGTTGAGCTGCAACGTCGCATTGTCACGAGGTTCGAGCGCCATCAGGAAGCGGGCGACCAGAGCACGTCCGCCGATGTAGTAGTCGGGAGTCGGCGCACCGAGTCGGTCGACGTCGAGAGGACCGCGCACCACGTCTTTGTAGGCGGGCGCATCGGAGACGGGAAACGGCGTCGGCATCGTGTGGCGCTGTCCGTCGAGCCGGGCCTTCGGCGCCTTGCCGAAGTAGTCGGGCCACGGCAGCATCTCGAACTTCAGGTTCTCGTCCTGTTCGAGGTACTCGATGAGCGGTGCGCCGCCCCGGACGTAGGTCTCCTGCAAATCGGCCGGAGTGCGGTCGCCGACCACCGAGCGGTAGTAGGTGAGGGCGTCCTCGATCGTGTCGTCGGTGCCCGCCCGCATCAGTACCGGGTTGCACGGGAACCAGACGCCTCCGCCTCCCGAGTAGGCGGTGGTTCCGCCGAACTTGTCGGACGCCTCCACCAGGAGGACCGACAGGCCCTCACGCGCGGCCGTGTAGGCGCCGCACATGCCGCCGCCTCCCGATCCGGCCACGACGACGTCGTACTCCTGCGTCCAGTCCACGCTCAACGGTCCACTCCTGACTCATGACGAAAATGTCGTTCGACGCCGACGGTAAGCCGCGCGGCAACACTGGCGACGGCGGCTTCCCGGTGACCGGGACGTACCGGTGAGCGGGAATCACGCTGTCTACCCGGCTGCGATGGTCTTAGCGTCGTTGCTGTTGGTCGGGGAGGTCCCGGCACAGTGACGAGAGGCGCAGCGTGAGTGAGACTGTGGAGTCCGTAGACGTCGACGTGGTGGTTGTCGGTGCAGGTTTCGGTGGGCTGTACGCTCTGCACCGCCTGCGTTCGGACGGCAAGAGCGTCCGGTTGTTCGAGGCCGGCGGCGGCATCGGCGGTGTCTGGTACTGGAACCGTTACCCCGGCGCCCGCTGCGACGTCGAGAGCGTCGACTATTCGTACTCGTTCGACGAGGACCTCCAGCAGGAGTGGAATTGGAGCGAGAAGTACGCGACCCAGCCCGAGATCCTCCGGTACGTGGATCACGTCGCCACACGGTTCGACCTGTACCGCGACATCAGCCTCAACACCAGGGTGGAGCAGATCGCCCTCGACGAGGACACACTGACGTGGACGGTGAGGACCGACACCGGTGAGACCGTGACCGCTCGGTGGGTCGTCCTGGCGCTCGGGCCGCTGTCGAACTCGAACATCCCGGCGATCGACGGGATCAACGACTTCGCCGGTCCCGTGCTGCACACGGGACAGTGGCCGCACGAGCAGGTCGACTTCACCGGGCAGCGTGTCGGAGTCATCGGAACCGGGTCGTCCGGAATCCAGTCGATTCCCGAGATCGCGAAGCAGGCCGATCACCTCACGGTGTTCCAGCGCACCGCCAACTACAGCATTCCCGCCGGGAACCGGCCTCTGTCCGACGCCGATCGCGCAGCGCAGAAGGCCGACTACGCGGAGCGTCGACGACTGTCGATGGCGAGCGGCGGAGGCTCACCGCACATGGCGTACCCGAAGAACACGCTCGACGCGACCGAACAGGAACGTCAGGCGGCGTACGAGGAACGCTGGGAACTGGGCGGAGTCCTGTTCAGCAAGACGTTCCCCGACCAGCTGACGTCACTCGACGCCAACGTCCCCGCCCGTGAGTTCTGGGAGTCGAAGGTACGCGCGGTGATCGACGATCCCGAGGTCGCGGCCGATCTGATCCCGTCTGATCACCCGATCGGCACCAAGCGGATCTGCACCGACAGCGGATACTTCGAGACATACAACCGCGACAACGTCGAACTGGTGAACTTGCGGAAGGCCCCCATCGAGCGGATCGACGCGACTGGCGTGGTCACCGCGGACGGGCGCCATCACGACATCGACGTACTGGTGCTCGCGACCGGCTTCGACGCGATGACCGGCTCTGTGGCCAAGATCGACATCGTCGGTCGTGGCGGCCGGACGCTGAACGACGAGTGGGCGGCCGGTCCACGCACGTACCTCGGGCTCGGCATCGCCGGGTTCCCCAATCTGTTCAACTTGACCGGTCCCGGCAGCCCGTCGGTGCTGGCGAACATGGTGTTGCACTCGGAACTGCACGTCGACTGGATCTCCGATGCGATCGCTCATGTCGACGACTCGGGCTCGGTCGGTTTCGAAGCTCGCGCCGAGGCAGTCGACGAGTGGGTCGACGAGTGCAGGCGTCGGGCGGAGGGGTCCCTCATGGTTCAGGCCAACTCCTGGTACCTCGGGGCCAACATTCCCGGTCGTCCGCGAGTGTTCATGCCGTTCGTCGGCGGGTTCGGAGCGTACGGCGACATCATCGCGAAGGTCGCAGCCAACGACTACGAGGGCTTCCAACTCCTCTGACCTATTTGAGACTGCTCGTCCCCAATTTCGGCACCCGCCGCCGCTCGATGCGGTCGACGGGTGCCGAAGTCGTCTGCAACCTGGGGCGACGTGCCTCCCGGTGACTGGTTGCAGGCACGAGCGCGCGTCACTGCGTTGTTACGATCAGGAAGTGCAGGATGATTCCGACGGCGAGAGCCGGCCTCTCCCCGACATCCCTCCGACCGGCTGGGCGGTCCTCGGTCTGCTCAGCTCCAACGAGAGCGGATCAGGCTACGACGTGAAGAAGTGGGCCGACTGGTCGATCGGCCATTTCTACTGGAGTCCGTCGTTCAGCCAGGTGTACAGCGAGATGAAACGCCTCGAGAAGTTGGGCTTGGCGAAGTCGTGGACGGAGAAGAGTGCAGGCGAGCGGTCGCGCCGACTGTACGCGGTCACTGAGGAAGGTCATCGCGCGCTCGAAGAATGGGTGATGACCGGGCCGGTCGACCTCCCGATTCTCAAACACCCGGTATTGATGCGCATCTGGCTCGGGCACTTGAGCTCCCCGGACCGTCTGAAGGCGATTCTGACCGACTACATGGACCAGCTTCGTGACCTGATCAAGACGGCCGAGAACGACGGCGAGTTGGCGACGATCGAACCGTCATGGGCGTATCCGAGGCTCGCACTTCGCTGGGCGCACCGGCACTATCAGGCGGAACTGGAGCTGGCGCAGGACCTCTACGACGAGATCGACGCGACGTACGCGGCGTTGACGCCTGCACTCGATGAGAACGGGCGCCTCATTCCGCCTGCCCCGGAACGCTGGCGTGAGGTGGACGCGATGGCGCGAGCCGCCGCTGAGGCCGCCGCAGCGACGAACGACGCCGCCCCCGAATGATCGGGAGCGGCGTCGGTTAGAGCAGGGGATCTCGCGGTCAGGCGACGGGGCGCTGCGCCGCGGGAAGGAAGCCGCGTCGCTGCTGGAGGGTAGGCGTGATGCGGACCGCGTCGTCCGCGGTGTTCCGCCAGATGCCGAGCGCGGCCATCCGCAGGGGCGATGCGAGACGGTTGTCGAAGGTCATCTTCTCGATCGGGCCGCACATCGAGATCGCGGCGACGGCCTGTCCGGGTTCGCCGATCGGCACCGCGACGCAGCCGAATCGCGCGACCGCCTCTTCGCGTTCGAACGCGACGCCGTGCGCGCGAACCTTCGCGAGCTCGGCAGTCAATGCCGACGACGATGCGATCGAGAAGCGCGTGCGGCGCTCCAGCGGTGCGCTCTGGTCGATGTCGTCGGTGTGTGCGAGCAGCGCCTTGCCGATGGCCGTGCAGTGTGCGGGCTGGCGGCCGCCGACGCGGGTGGGGAGCGCCTTGCCGAGGCCTTCGCCGATCTTCTCGAGGTACACCACGTCGCTGCCCTGCAGGACTGCGAGGTGAATGACGAAGCCCGTCATCCGGTGGAGCTCGTGGAGGAACGGCATGGCGGCCGAGTGCAGGCGGTCCTGATGCACTGCGAGGGAACCGAGTTCCACCAGGCGCATGCCGAGCTCGTAGTCGCGACCGTCGCGGCGGAGCCAGCGGAGCGCGACGAGGCGTTCGAGCATGCGGTGGGCGGACGACCGGGGCAGTCCGGTGCGGCGGACGATCTCGGCGAGGTTCTGACGGGCGTGTCCTTCGAAGGCGTCGAGGACGAGGGAGACGCGGTCGAGGACGGCGTTGGGAGTGTTGTCGGTCATGACTCTCCAGGAGGGTGGGGGCTGAGTGTCATTGCCTAACCGACTGAGATCAAGGCTGTGACCTCGGTATTTCGATTAGGCATATTGAGAATAGCGCTCACTGAGGCCTGTGTCACGTTTTTCTTCGAATATGACGCCGACTTCATTGAAAGCGCAGGTCAGCGGGGTCTCCCGGATACGAGAAAGGGAGCCGTGCTCCCCCGTGGGGTGGGCAACACGGCTCCCTCTCGCGTGATGACGCACTACGTCTCGACTCCGCTCGACGGGCGGGTTGGTGGCACCGTCACATCGCTGCGAGCGGCTCGCTTCCGGACCAGTCGTGGCCCCAGTAGCTGTCGGCGGTGATCTCTTCCGACGTGTAGTGGGCCTCGTCGACCTTCATGCCCTCACAGCCGAACTCGATGTCCCAGCCGCCGGGCGCGCGGACGTAGAACGACACCATCTTGTCGTTCGTGTGGCGGCCCAGCGTCGACGACAGGGAGAAACCGTCCTTCAGAACACGGTCGAGCGCCTGGCCGACGGCGTCGAGCGTGTCGACCTCGACCATCACGTGGATGAGGCCGGGCGCGCCGCCGTGCGGCGCCGGGCACAGCGCCAGGCTGTGATGGCGCTCGTTGACGCCCATGAACCGAATGCGGACCGGCCCGTACTCCGGCGGTGCGGGGATGCGCATCGCGCCGCGGGGCAGGAAGCCGAGCACGTCCTGGTAGAACTCGAACGCGCCGTTCAGGTCCATCACCGGGAGCACGACGTGGCCGAGTCCCTGGCCGCCGGTCACGAACGTGGAACCGAACGGGGTCACGATCGGGCTGTGATCGAGAATGGGTCCGTGGAAGACCTCGAGAGTCGCGCCCGCGGGGTCGGTGAATGAGATCCCGGCCTCGATGCGGCGAGCGTCCGCCTCGTCGTTCGACAGGTCGGTGACGTTCACGCCCGCGGCGGTGACGGCTTCACGGACGCGTGCGAGCGCCTTGCCGTCGCGGACCTCCCAGCCGATGGTGACGATCTCGTCGGTCTCGCCCTCGACGACGACGATGCGTGCTGCACGCTCGTCCATCCGCAGGTAGAGCGCGTTCTCATCGGGGCCGGAGCCCTTCGCGAAGCCGAGGACGTCGAACGCGAAGGTGCGCCAGCGGTCCATGTCGTGGGTCTGGACCTTGATGTAGCCAAGGCTCTTGATGTCGGTCATGTTGCGGTCTTTCTGTGCGGGGAGGGAGTCAGATCATCGAGCGGAGGTTGTCCGGGACCTCCAGGCCCATGGAGGCCAGAGCGGACGCGTGGTACGGGGTGCTCGGCACGTGGATCGCGTGGTTCAGGCCGGCGTGCACGTCGCGCCAGAAGCGCTGCAGCGGCTTGTCCATCCGGAGTGCGTTGCCGCCGGACCGCGCGTAGATCTGGTCGACGGCCATCACCGCGCGCCAGGCGGCCCGGATCTGAGTGCGTCGACCCGCTGCACGGTCGGCGAAGGTGATCTCCTTGCCTGCCTCGACCATGTCGAAGATCCGGTCGACGTTCGCCAACAGCTCCTGGCGGGCGGCGTTGATGTCGGCCGCGGCCTCGCCGATGGCGAAGAGGTTGTACGGATCGTCCTTCACCGCGACGCCCTGGGCGCCGACACGGTCGCGCTGGTAATCGAGATGGCATGCGAGGGCGCCTTCGGCGATGCCGATGACGGCGGAGGTGATGCCGAGCGGGAACATCGACGACCACGGCATCTTGAAGAGTGTCGAGGTCATGCCGGCCTCTGCCTGTGCGGTTCCGTCGATCACGTGGTCGCCGTTCATCACGCGGTACGACGGGACAAAAGCGTCCTTGACGATGATGTCCTTGGATCCGGTGCCCTTGAGGCCGACGACGTTCCAGGAGTCCTCGACGATCGTGTAGTCGCTGCGCGGCAGGATCATGTGCAGCATGGTCGGCGGCAACGCCATGTCGCCCTCGGGAGTGCCGAGCATCGCGCCGAGGAAGATCCAGTCGCAGTGGTCGGTGCCGGAGCTGAACTGCCAGCGGCCGTTGAAGATGTAGCCGCCCTCGACGGGGCGGGCGATGCCGGTCGGTGCGTACGGCGACGCGATCCAGGTGTTGTCGTCCTCGCCCCACACCTCTTCCTGCACTTTGGGGTCGGCGAACGCCATCTGCCACGGGTGGACGCCGACGATGCCGCACACCCATCCGGTGGCGCCGTCGAGGCTCGCGGCCTTCATGACGGTCTCGGCGAATTCGCGCGGATGTGCTTCGAGGCCGCCGTACTGTGCGGGCGCGAGCAGCTTCATCACGCCGGAGGCCTTCAGCTTCTTCGCGGTCTCGTCGGGCAGTCGGCCGAGATCTTCGGCCTCGGGGCCCTGATCGCGGATCTGGTCGGCGATCGCTTCGATGTTCTCAATGGGTCGGGTCATGATTCCTCGTTAGTGGAGTGTGAAGGAGGGGAGGGGCTGGGTCAGGAGACGGTGTTGACGATGCGGCCTGCGGCGATGTTGTCCGCGACCTCCTTCTCCCAGCTCTCGACGGCACGCGTGGTGTCGATCTCGAACTCGAAGCGGTTGGTCATGTCGTCGGTGATGTCCTCGACGTCGACGTAGAACTGCTTGTACCAGCGGCGGAGCTGGTACACGGGGCCGTCTTCCTCGGACAGGAGGGGATTGTCGATCGGGGCCTTGTCGCGCCAGATCTCGACGTCCTGCTCGAATCCGACCTTCACGCCCTGGGCGAACTGCGCGGCCATCGCGTCGGCTTCGTCGGCCGCCATGCCCGCGGGCTTCTTGACGCTCGCGCCGTACATCAGAACGAACGAGTTCTCGTCGACCGGGTAGTGGCAGTTGATCAGGTTGGTCTCGATCAACATGCCGTTCGCGTAGTTGCGGAGGACGTCGATCATGTAAGACGGCCCGTAGTAGAACGCTTCGGACTCCAGGCGTGAGTCGGGATCGTCGTAGTTGGTGCCGACGTTGATGTCGTCGCGAGGCAGAGAGTTCATCAACTGACCGGCGACGTGTCCCTCGAATATGTTCTTGAAGAACGTCGGGAACGAGTAGTGGACGTAAAAGAAGTGCGCCATGTCGACCACATTGTCGACGATCTCGCGGCAGTGCGAGCCCTCGACGACGATCGAGTTCCACTGCCAGTCGGTCCACTCGTCGGTGCCGTAGCCCTCGATGACGGGGATGGTCACGTCGTCGGTCGGCTTGGAGCCCTGCGGGTCGTGCCAGACGAACAGTTGGCCGTTGCGCTCGAGGGTCGGCCACGAGCGGGTCTTGGCGACGGGCGGCACGCGGCGCGCGTACGGGATTCCGGTGCAGCGGCCGTTGCCGCCCCACCGCCAGTCGTGGAACGGGCAGGCGATCGAATCGCCCTTGACCTCACCCTTGGCGAGATTGCCGCCCATGTGGCGGCAGTAGGCGTCGAGCACCTTGATCGCGCCGTCGCTCTCCGTCTGGAAGACGACGAGCTGGGTTCCGAACGCCTTGACCTGGTGGGGCTTGCCGTCCTGGAAGTCTTTCAGCAGGCCGAGGCAGTGCCATCCGCGTGCGAATCGGGTGGGGGCTCCGGCCGATTCGATCGTCCGGAACTCGTCGTCCTGGGTGGGTGCAGACATGATGCGTGTCCTCCATCGAGTTCTTCGCCAGGGCCCGGAAGGGTCCTGATGACTCGATAGTGACCTCGGTCATGTCGCTGGAGGTGACGCGTTCCCGTTGAGCGGGAAGATCGCTCTATTTGTCGAGTAGAAGGCGGATCGTCAATGCCATGCGAGTGGTGACGTCGGTGGCCGATGCACGGCGGGTGAGCCACTGCACGAGGTTCGACATCCACACGTCGGAGATGACGCGTGCGATCGCGAGTTCGTGCTCGGACGGCTCGGCCTCGGCATCCGCGGGGTCGAGCATCGCGCCCGCGAGGAGACGGTCGATGGTGTTGGCGACTCGGTCGACCTCACTGGTGGCCGATGCGTCGGCGAACATGAACGCCCGCGTCATCGCCTCGGTGAGGAGGGGATCGCGCTGCATCGCATAGGTGATCATGTCGAGCACGTGGCGCAGTCGAGCCATCGGGTCGTCGCCCGGGAGCTGTGTGCGGTCGACGCGGCCTTCCACTCGTTCCAGTTCGCGCGCGAGCGCTGTCACGAGGAGATGGACCTTCGACGGGAAGTACCGGTACAGGGTGCCGACGGCGACGTCGGCCTTCTCTGCGACGGTGCGCATCTGCACCGCGTCGTATCCGCCCTTGGAGGCGAGTGCGAGTGTGGCGTCGAGGATCCGCCTGCGCCGCTCGCGCTGCGCAGCCGATCCGACCTCGGCGCCCGAGGTGGGTGCCGGAGTTGGCGGCGGCGTCGGTGCTTCGACGTCGCTTGTGCTGGTGGCCGGGCCTGCCATGTGCGGATTCCCCCTCGATATCGGGCGGCCGCTGGTTGGCAGCGGCACTTCGATGGTGTACACCCTAGGTGTCATTAGAACAGGTTCTAATTGCTTGCAACAACCGAAACGCAGAGGAAACTCCCGTGAGTATCGCCACGTCATCCGACCAACGAGTGGTAGCCGACAGCGTGACCGACTGGGCGGCGGCCCGATCCGTCGCCGAGGCCGTCCGTGCCGACATCGACGGCGGGGGTGCGTCATGGCGCGAGTTCTTCGGCCAGATCGGTGAACTCGGCGTGTTCATGGCCGGTGTCGCCGAGGATGCGGGAGGTGCGGGCGGCAGTCTGGAAGACGTCGCCGTGATGCTGGAAGCGTGCGGATCGTCGCTGGTCCCGGGGCCGTTGGCGCAGACCGTCGCCGGTGCGTACGTCCTCGCCGCGCAGGGGGCTGAGGTCGCCGAAGCGCTCATGGCCGGGGAGCGGCCCGTGGTGGTCCCGGCGTCGGCGATCAGCGGTGCGGTGCCGTTGACGCTGACCGACGGATCGGTTGATCTGGGTCCGGTACCCGCGTGGGTGGACGACGCGCTCGTGCTGGCTCCGCTTGTCGTCGACGGCGCGAGCGGCTGGTACGCGATCGAGCCCGCAGGTGTCGACGCCACCGTCATGGACGGTCCGCTCGACGGCACGGCGATCCCGCATCGGGTGCGTCTCTCGGGTCTGACCGACGGTTCGCTCGTACGGATCGACGACGCAGAGCTCCTCGTCGACCTCCTCGTGCTCGGCTTCACCGCCTACCAGTCCGGCGTCGCACGGCACGTCCTGGACGTGGCCGTCGACTACGCGAAGGTCCGCACTCAGTTCGGGGCGCCGATCGGATCGTTCCAGGCCGTCAAACAGATCTGCGCCGACATGCTGTGCCGGAGCGAGCAGCTGACCGCCGCCGCGTGGGATCTGGCGTCGGCGATCGACGACGGCGAGCGTGCGCAGGCGGCCTTGAGCCGTCTCGCCGCATCGGTGCTCGTCGCCGATCTCGCACCCGCGAACGCCAAGGACGCCATCCAGATCCTCGGCGGAATCGGCTTCACATTCGAACACGACGCACACCTCTACCTGCGGTCGGCGCTCGCCACCCGCATGCTCCTCGGCCAGGGATCGGCCGCGCGTGCCGAACTCGGCCGCCTCGGGCGGGAGGGTTCCCGACGCGAGTTCTCGCTCGACCTCGAGTCCGTCCAGGATCGGCGGCCTGCGATCGCCGCCGCCGCCGACGAGGTCGCGGCCGCACCGGAGTCGGAGCGTCGCGCGGCGCTGGCCCGCACCGGACTGCTCGCACCGCACTGGCCGGAGCCATACGGTCTGGCCGCCGATCCGGCGCTCCAACTGCTCATCGACGCCGAACTCGACAGGGTGGGCGTCGCCCGCCCCGACCTGGTGATCGCGGGCTGGGCGTTGCCGACAATCCTCGAACACGGCACGGACGCTCAGCGCGAGAAGTTCGTCGCGCCGACCCTCGCGGGCGACATCCGGTGGTGCCAGCTGTTCAGCGAGCCCGAGGCCGGATCGGATCTCGCATCGCTGCGCACCAAAGCCGTCCGCGTCGACGGCGGATGGCGTCTCACCGGTCAGAAGATCTGGACGTCGGAGGCGCACATGTCGCAGTGGGCCGTGTGCCTGGCGCGCACCAACCCCGACGTGCCGAAGCACAAGGGCATCACCTACTTCCTCGTCGACATGGCGGCCGCCGGGATCGACATCCGTCCATTGCGAGAGCTGACCGGCCGCGCGATGTTCAACGAAGTGTTTCTCGACGACGTGTTCGTGCCCGATGAGATGGTCGTCGGGCCGGTCGACGGCGGCTGGCGACTGGCGCGCACAACACTCGCGAACGAGCGCGTGGCCATGGGCGGTTCGGGTCTGGGCAAGGAGGTCGACGCGTTGCTGCGTCAGATCGACGGCGTGGAACTGAGCGCGGAGCAGTCGCGTGAACTCGGTCGGATCGTCGCCGATGCGCACATCGGGCGAGTGCTCGACGCACGGTCGGTGGTCCAGAGGCTGTCGGGGACCGATCCCGGCGCGACGTCGAGCGTCCGAAAACTGATCGGTGTGGTGCATCGGCAGTCGGTGCCGGAGTTCGCCACCGATCTGCTCGGCGTCGAGGGTCTGTCGAGTTCGTCGGCGACCGAGTTGCTGCTGCTCAATCGGTGTCTGTCGATTGCGGGCGGAACCACGCAGATCCTTAAGAACGCGGCGGCAGAGCGAATTCTCGGCCTCCCGCGAGGCTGACTGCGCGCTAACCAAGCAAGTGCTAGGTAGAGGCATTCACCATCTGCTACAAATGGAACACGTTCTAATTTACCTTCAGGAGGTGCCGGGTGGACTTCACTCTGGACCCCGCGGCCGCAGCCGTGTCCGACGTCGCCGACGACGTCGTCAAGCGCTTGCAGCCGGACTGGGAGACAAAATTCGCCGACAGCGGCTTCGACGCCGCCGCATGGCGCGGCTTCGTCGACGCAGGCGTCACCGCGATGCCGCTCAGCGAGGAGTTCGGCGGTGACGACCTCGGTGTCGACGCGCTCCGACCACTCGTGGTGCGTGCCGGTCGTGACGCAGTCGTCACACCGCTGATCGGCACTCTCGCCGCCGGTCTCGTGGGGGCGTCGACCGATCCGGAGGGACGCTTCGCGGTTGCGGTCGGCGAACCGGGTCGAGCACTCGGTGAGGGACTGTCGACGACGCTTGTCGACGGCGTGCTGACCGGTGTCAAGACAGGTGTCCTGCACGCCGACGGGGCGACAGCACTGGTCGTCGCCGCAGCAGGCGGCATCGCAGTCGTCGATCCGGCGGCCGACGGAGTCACTGTCACCAGGACCACCGCGTCGTCCGGCTGGGGCGAGTACACCGTCCGGTTCGACCGTGCTCGCGCCGACCGGGTGGTCTCCGACAATCCGCAGCCTCTTGTCGACGTCTACCGTGCGCTGCTCGCGGCCTACGCCGACGGACTGCTGGCCGGTGCGATCGCGCGCACTGCCGAGCACGTCTCGACCCGGCATCAGTTCGGCAAGCCGATCGCCACGTTCCAGGCGGTCGGGCAGCAGCTCGCCGACGTCTACGTCATCTCTGCGACCCTCGGCCTGGTGAGCACCGCCGCGGCCTGGGAACTGGCGCAGAGCCGCGACGCGCAGGGCGACCTCGCGACCGCGATGTACTGGATCGCGTCCGAGCTTCCGGCGACGATGCGGACCATGACCCACCTGCACGGCGGGATCGGCGTCGACGTCACCTACCCGCTGCATCGCTACTTCTCCATCACCAAGGATCTCGGTCGTCTTGTCGGCGGCGTCGATCGCACCCTCGCGGTCCTCGCCGACACCGACCCGGCAGGCTCGGGCGCCGGGGCTGACACCGGTGACGGCATGTTCATCGCGTTCACCGAGGCTCAGCTGGCCCTCCGTGACCAACTGCGCACCTATTTCTCCACCCTCATCTCCGACGACGATGCGCGCACCATGCGCGTGGAGCGTCACGGTCCCGCGTACCGCAAGGTGATCAAGCAGATGGGCGCCGACGGTTGGCTCGGGGTCGGCTGGCCCGCGGAGTTCGGCGGCAAGGGCTTCGGTGAGATCGAACAGCAGATCTTCACCAACGAGGCGGTCCGCGCCGACGTTCCGCTGCCGTCGGTCACGCTGCAGACCGTCGGGCCGACGCTGCAGAAGTACGGCACCCAGGAGCAGAAGGACCTGTTCCTGCCGCGCATCCTCGCGGGCGACGTGCATTTCGCGATCGGCTACACCGAACCCGACGCGGGCACCGACCTCGCGTCGTTGACCACGAAGGCGACGCTGGACGAGACCGGCGAGAACTACATCGTCAACGGGCAGAAGATCTTCACCACCGGCGGCCACGACGCCGACTACATCTGGCTCGCCTGCCGGACCGATCAGGACGCCCCCAAACACAAGGGCATCACGATCCTGATCCTGGACACCCGTGATCCCGGTTTCACGTGGACCCCGATCATCACCGCGGACGGCGCGCATCACGTGAACGCGACGTACTACAGCGACGTGAAGGTTCCCGTCTCGATGCGGGTCGGCGAAGAGGGCGACGGCTGGAAGCTGATCACCACCCAGCTCAATCACGAACGTGTGATGCTCGGCCCGTCGGGACGCATCGGCGGCGTCGCCGACAAGGTCCGCGACTGGGCTGCCACCGCGCAGGTCGACGGCGAGCCGGTGAACAGCCGCGATGACGTCCGACGCGCGCTCGCGACGATCGGCGCATACGAGCGTCTGAACGAACTGCTTAACTGGGAGGTCGCGTCGAGCGGTGAGATCTCGATGGCGTCGGCCGCGGCGACGAAGGTGTTCGCGACCGAGCGTGTGCAGACGATCCACCGGATGGCCGACGAGATCGTCGGCCGGTACGGCGACTTCACCGACGAGACGACGGCCGATCTCGTCGACTGGCTCGACATGATGGCCAAGCGCAATGCCGTGATCACGTTCGGCGGCGGCGTCAACGAAGTGATGCGAGACATGATCGGCACCGCCGGTCTCGGTCTGCCGAGGGTGAAGCGATGACGATGACGCACGACGAGATCCGCACCGCAGCGGATGCGATCAAGGCGAAGGGCGCGAGCGCGCCCAAGAAGGGCCGCGATCCGATCAACCAGCCGATGATTCACAACTGGGTCGAGGCGATGGGCGACGACAATCCGATCTACGTCGACGCCGACGCGGCCCGCGCGGCAGGCCACGACGGCGTCGTCGCCCCGCCCGCGATGGCCCAGGTGTGGACCATGCGCGGTCTGCACGGTGTCCGCGCCGATGACGATCCGCTGGGCCTGGCGACAGAGCTGTTCGACGAGGCCGGATACACCTCGGTGGTCGCGACCAACTGCGACACCGTCTACCACCGCTACACCTCGCCCGGCGAAGAGGTCACGATCTCGTCGGAGCTCGTCGACGTCGTGGGTCCTAAGAACACGGCTCTCGGCGAGGGCTGGTTCTTCACGACCAAGAACAATTGGTCGGTGGGAGACGAACTCGTCGCGGAGATGCATTTCCGCATCCTCAAGTTCCGGCCCGCGGCGAAGACCGAGCCGGTCAGCGCGACGCCCGACCTCGACCCGGCCAAGCTCATCAAGCCGTCCAAGTCCCGTGACACTGCCTTCTTCTGGGACGGTGTCGCAGCCCATGAGCTGCGCATTCAGAAGCTCGACGACGGGTCGCTGCGTCACCCGCCGATCCCCGCCACGTGGAAGCCGCGCGGTGAGGACGGTGAGTTCGGCACCACCGACTACGTCGTGTCGTCTGGTCGCGGAACCGTCTACAGCCACGTGATTCATCACGCGCCGAAGGTGCCCGGCCGCTCGTTGCCGTTCGCAGTGGCACTGGTGGAGCTCGAGGAGGGCGTCCGCATGCTCGGCGAACTCCGCGGGATCGATCCGGCCGACGTCCGCATCGGGCTCGAGGTCGAGGTGACGTTCTTGGACTTCCCCGCGGGCGAGCGCAGCGACGGGGGATCCACCACCGACGGAGTCGCCGACGCGTGGACTCTGTACGCCTTCACTCCGGCAGGAGCAGCCAAGTGACCACGATCGCCGTCGGCGCCGCGCTGCCGCCGCTGACCATCGACGCCACCCCGACATTCGTGGTGGCCACCGCCCTCGCGACCCGCGACTTCCAGGACGTGCACCACGACCGGGACCTCGCGCATCAGAAGGGGTCGAAGGACATCTTCGTCAACATCCTCACCGACACCGGGTTGGTCGAGCGGTTCGTCACCGACTGGGCGGGCCCGTCGGCGCGGATCGGGTCGATCAACTTGAAGTTGGGCGTGCCCTGGTACGCCTACGACTCGTTGACCTTCACCGGTGAGGTGACCGCTGTCGACGGCGATCGGGTGACCGTCGCCGTCACGGGCACCAACTCGCTCGGCAAGCACGTCATCTCGACTGTCGTCTTCACCAGCCAGGAGGCGTGATGAGCAGGACTCTCTCCGGCAAGGCCTCGATCGCAGGCATCGGAGCCACCGATTTCTCGAAGAACTCCGGCCGCAGCGAGCTGCGTCTGGCCGCCGAGGCCATCAACGCGGCGTTGGCCGACGCGGGCCTGACCGCCGACGACGTCGACGGTCTCGTCACGTTCACGATGGACACCAACACCGAGATCGCCGTCGCTCGCGCGGTGGGCATCCCGGAGCTCAAGTACTTCTCCCGCATCCACTACGGCGGCGGCGCGGCGTGCTCCACGGTGCAGCAGGCGGCGATGGCCGTCGCGACCGGCGTGTGCGACGTCGCGGTCGCCTACCGCGCGTTCAACGAGCGGTCGGGAAACAGGTTCGGCCAGGTCAGCGCCGCTGTCGCCAACCAGGAGAATTCCTCGGGCACCGACAACGCGTTCTCGTACCCGCACGGCCTGTCGACGCCCGCGGCGTTCGTCGCGATGACGGCTCAGCGGTACATGCACGAGTACGGAGCGACGAGTGAAGACTTCGGCCGCGTCGCCGTCGTCGACCGCAAGCATGCCGCGGTGAACCCGAACGCGTTCTTCTACGGCAAGCCGATCACCCTGGAGGACCATCAGGCGTCGCGATACATCGCCGAGCCTCTCCATCTGCTCGACTGCTGCCAGGAGTCCGACGGTGGTGTCGCGATCGTCGTCGTCTCCCCGGAGCGCGCGAAGGACCTCAAGCAGAAGCCGGTGTCGATCGCGGGCGCCGCGTCGGGCAGTGGGCGCGACCAGTTCATCATGACCAGCTACTACCGCGACGATCTGCCTGCTCTGGAGGAGATGGGTCTGGTCGGTCGGCAGCTGTGGGCGCAGTCCGGCCTCCGGCCCGACGACATGGACATGGCGGTCCTGTACGACCACTTCACCCCGTATGCGCTCATCCAGCTCGAAGAGCTCGGATTCTGCGGACGCGGCGAGGCCAAGGACTTCGTCCGTGAGCCCGGAGCCCTCGAAGTCGGCGGCCGACTGCCTCTGAACACACACGGCGGCCAGCTCGGTGAGGCGTACATCCACGGGATGAACGGCATCGCCGAGGCCGTCCGCCAGCTGCGTGGCGACTCCGTCAACCAGGTCGAGGGCGCATCGCAGGTCCTCGTCACCGCAGGCACGGGTGTTCCGACGTCCGGCCTCGTCCTCACCGCTTGACCACCACCCGAATTGCTCGGCCCTCCCAAGGAGAATCTAGAAAGATGAAGTTCAACCTCGCAGACGTCTTCGAGACCGTTGCGGACGCCGTTCCCGAGCGTGTGGTCCTCACGTGGGACGGCACCGACATCACCTACGCGGAGCTGGACGGGCTGGCCAACCAGGTGGCGCACAACCTCGCTGCACACGGCGTCGGCAAGGACGACAATGTCGCGCTGTACCTGAAGAACAGCGTCGAGCACGTGACGTCGCTTCTCGGTCTGATCAAGATCCGCGCCGTGCCGGTGAACGTGAACTACCGCTACACCGACGCCGAACTCGAGTACATCTTCGACAACTCCGACTCGGCGGCGATCGTCGTCGAGCTGCCTGAGCACCAGCGCAGCGTCGCCGAGCTGATGGCCAAGCTGCCGCTGCTGCGCACGGTGTTCGTGATCGGCGACGTCGTCGACGAACTGACCGCTGCCGCTGCCGCTCTCGAGGGACGCACAGTCGAGATCGTCGACTTCGACGGTTACAAGACCCAGCAGTCCGAGCGCGATTTCGACGCCCGCAACGGCGAAGAGATCTACATGATCTACACGGGCGGCACCACCGGGTACCCGAAGGGCGTCATGTGGCAGCACGACGACTTCTTCCGCAAGCCGATCTCGGGTGGCAACCCGTACGGCCCGCCGCGCGCCGATCTGGAAGAACTCGCACGTGAGGTCCAGAACTTCCCGTCGATGTCGTTCCTCATCGCCGCCCCGCTGATGCACGGCGCAGCGTCGTACTCGCTGTTCACGTTCATCTCGCTCGGCAGCCGCCTGATCCTCGAGCGCGACTTCGACGCCGAGAAGATGATCCGCAACATCGGGCGCGACAAGACCCAGATGATCCTCATCGTGGGCGACGCGATGGGCATGCCGCTCGCCGACGAGATGGAGAAGCAGAAGGACACCGCCGACTTCTCGACGCTGTTCTCGATCACCTCGGGTGGCGCGCTGTGGAGCCAGAGCGTGCGCGACCGCATGCTCGCAGTGAAGCCGGAACTCCTGCTGCGCGACAACTTCGGTGCTTCGGAGTCGGGCAACGACGGCGAGATCAAGATGGACGAGAACGGCAACCTCATGGTGCCGCCGACCGACCGCATGATGGTCGTCGACGAGCAGTTCAACCGCATCACCACGCCGGGCGAGGTGGGCCACATCGCCCGCATCGGCAACATCCCGCTCGGGTACTACAAGGACCCGGAGAAGACCGCCCGCACGTTCCCGACCCTTTCCGACGGCACGCGGATCTCGGTGCTCGGCGACATGGGGTACGTCCGCGAAGACGGCAGCATCATCTTCCTCGGTCGTGGCAGCCAGTGCATCAACACCGGTGGTGAGAAGGTGTACGCCGAAGAGGTCGAGGGCGCGCTGCACGGTCATCCGGCGATCGCGGACGCGCTTGTCGTGCCGGCGCCCGACCCGAAGTACGGCCAGCGAGTGGCGGCTGTCGCATCGCTGAACCCGGGCTTCGACGAGCCGACCCTGGAGGATGTGCAGGAGCACTGCCGTCAGACGCTGGCGCGCTACAAGGTCCCGCGCACCGTGGTCTTCGTCGACGAGGTCAAGCGGACCCCTGCGGGCAAGGCCGACTACAAGTGGGCCAAGTCCACGGCGGCGGACGCGGTCACGGTGTCCTGACCGACACCCGGTACTCTCGTCACGCCTCCTACAGATCGGACATCTCCCATGCGTGCACGACTGCTCTTCATCGCCCCGGTGATCGCCGGTGCTGCGTTCCTCGGAGCGTGCAGTGACGACGGATCGTCGTCGGACTCGACCGACCGCGCTGCATACCTCAAGGCGCTCGAGGCCTCCAACATCACCTTCGCCAACGAAGACGAGGCCGTCGCCGTGGGCGAGCAGGCATGTGCCGACCTCAAGGCGGGCAAGTCCGTTCTGGAAGTGGCTCAGAACATCGAAGGCAAGGACGCCGGGCAGGGCGCGATCATCGTCGGCGCCGCGACCGGCTCGTTCTGCAGGGATCAGATCGGGATGAACCTTCCGGAACTGTCGACCATCCCCGGTCTTCCCGGCTGACTCTGCCTCAACGCCTCAGGCGTCGATTCCCGCTCACGGACAATTCGCGAGCGGGAGTCGACGCCTGACGCGTTTGAGCGCGTCGAGGGCTACTCGGGGAGCTCCGCGCGCTGGGTGAGTGAGCCGTCCCGCCCGAGTTCGATGACGGTGTCGACGCCGATTCGTCGGAGGAAACCGAAGTCGTGGCTGACGACGATCAACGCCCCGCGGTAGGCGTCGAGGGCCTCCGCCAGGTGTTCGACGCTGGCGACGTCGAGGTTGTTGGTCGGTTCGTCGAAGATCAACAGCTGACTCGGCGGTTCGGCGAACAGCAGCGTGGCGAGCGATGCCCTGAACCGTTCGCCTCCGGACAGCGTCGACACGGGCCGGTCGACGGCCGCGCCTCGGATCAGCAGTCGTGCGAGACGGTTCCGGACGTCACCCGGCTCGACGTTCGGTGCCACCGCCTGGACGTTCGCCAACGCGCTCGCTGCATCGTCGAGGCCGTCGAGCCGCTGCGGAAGGTAGCCGAACGACGATGTGAGCAGGCGCCCCGACGCACGTCCGCCCTCGGGTTGGGCGCCCGAGACCAACTGGGTCAGCAGAGTCGTCTTGCCGGAACCGTTCGGCCCGACGATCGCGACGCGCTCGGGGCCCGCGACGACGACGGTCCCGGACGCTGTGGAATCGGCGCCGGTGAACTCGGCGAGATGCCGGCTCCGTGGCAGATCGGGTGCGGGCAGCACCAGTGAGATGTGGTCGTCGTCGCGGATCCGGGCGTCGGCGGAGTCGGCGGCGGCCTGAGCATCGGCGATCTTGTCGTCCAGGGTTGTCCGAAGTGCGCCCGCCGACTCTTGCGCTCGGCGCTTCCGGGCACCGGCGAGGATCTTCGGCAGTCCACCGTCGACCTGCGCCTTCTTGCCGACTTTCGCTCGGTGAGCCAACCGGGTCTCGGCCTCGACTCGCTGTCGTTTCTCGGCTTTGAGCGTCTGCTGCGCCGTCCGCGCCGCCTGCTCCGCTGCGGCCTGCTCGGCGTCCAGATGTGATCGCCACTCGCTGTACGGCCCGCCGAAGACGGTCACCTCGCCGTTGTAGAGCTCCGCGGTGGAGTCCATGTGTTCGAGGAGTTCCAGGTCGTGGCTGACGACGATCAGCGTGCCGGGCCAGTCGTCGACCATCGCGGCGAGCTTCGCCCGGGTGGGACGGTCGAGATTGTTGGTCGGCTCGTCGAGCAGGGTGATCGGAGTGCGTCGCAGCGCGAGACCGGTGACCGCGATGAGCATCGCCTCGCCGCCCGACACTTCGGCGACTCGGCGGTCGAGGTCGTCGGCGGTGAATCCGATCCGATCGAGAGCCTGCGCGGCACGGGCTTCGATGTCCCAGTCGTCTCCGACGGTCTCGAAGTGGGCCTCGTCGACCTCGCCGGCTTCGATGGCCCGCAGCGCGGCGAGCGTGCGGTCGATTCCGAGAAGCTCGGCCACGGTCGTCTCCGTGGTGAGAGTGAGGGTCTGAGGCAGATACCCGACGTCGCCGGCGGTGTCGATGCGTCCTGCTGTCGGAGTGAGCAGTCCGGCGATCAGCCGGAGCAACGTGGACTTGCCGGAGCCGTTGCGGCCGACGAGGCCGGTGCGTCCTTGGGTGAACGTCCCGTCGACGTGCGACAGGGCGATGGCGCCGTCCGGCCACGCGAAGGAGAGGTCACGCAGGGTGACGGCAGAATTCTGGGGTGTAGACATGTGGAGCCGACTCGATTCGTCGAGCGCCGGAGGGACAGCCCTGGGCGCGAGGGAGAGAGAGCATCGGACACACAGTCGGGCGGACCGTCTCTGGCGACGGCCGTTCATTCATCGACTGCAGTGTGCCCGCCGGGGTTCGGCGGGCTAGACATCCTCGATCGCAAGCAACTCCACGCCCAGTACGGTACCCCGGCTCCCAGGGCGTCCGCATCTCATTAACTGCGTACGTTGTGCCGCAAACGTCACGTAGGGGTGGCGTACGAAACGCACCCCGGTGATACTTTCCTTCCATGTTGTGAGTTTCGTGATCGGCGTGTTCCTGCGGTGACCGGCAAGGAATCGGCCTATGTGGGTCTTTGCCACGTGATGGCGTATCGCCATAGCGGAAGCCGCCGCCACGTCACGCCGGGCAGCACCACCTCGGCGGTCTGTTTGACCTCGGCATAAGTGGAAGTGCCTTCCCGTCCAATGGGGCCGACTTGCGAGAGTCAGGCGCCTTCGACGCGGTACGACACCGCGCGGAGCAGGATCTGGCCGATGTCCTTCGGATCGAGTGCGATGAACGAGCTTCCGCCGGTGGCGTCGGAGATCTTCTTCAGGGCGTTCACGTCGGCGTCCTTCGAGATGCCGACGGTGATGATCGGGATCCTCCGGGCCGGGTTCTTCATGATGTTGAGCTCGGACACCAGCTGCTCGAGCGTGATGCTGTTGCGGTCCTCGTTCCGGCCGTCGGTCATGAGGATGACGCTGTTCGAGTACGCCGGGTCGTACGTCTCATAGACCCTTTTGAACGACGCGAGCGCGGTGTCGTACAGGCCGGTGCCGCCGTGCAGGTTGGAGAGGCTGTTGTCGATGGCGGCCGCGAGGAGATCCTTGTTCGACTTTCCGTCCGTGGTGCCGAGCACCGGACCGATCGGCACGACCTCGCGGTACGGGATCCCTTCGCCGCCGCGGTCACTGCTGAACTCCCAGTAGCCGAGCGAGGTGTTGCGCGGGAACTTCGACAGGCCGAACACCGACGCGTCACGAAGTAGTTCGGCGCGCGACTTGCCGCCCGCGTCCTGTTTCATCGAGCCGGACACGTCCTGAACGACGAGAGCACGGATCGGCAGGGTCAACGCCGTCCACTTGCGTTGGATGTTGTCGACGAGTTCACGGTTCGGCGGGACGATGATGTTGGCGTTGCCGACACCCCGGTCGTCGGGCAGCGGTGAACTGTCGGCGGGCCGGATGTTCTCGGACTGCCGGATCTTCTTGCCCTCATCGGTCTGCAAGACAGATGTGAGGGCGACGATGGCGTCATCGGCGGGCGCTTCGCGGTCGCCCTGCGCGACGTTCGCGATGCGGTAGTCGAGGGCGACGGTGCCCGACTGCGGCACGGCCGCGTTGATGGCGGCATCGGGCTCAGCGGCTTTGAACGCCGCGAACACTCGTTCGGTGGTGAGAGCGAGGGACGGCTTGTCGCTCGCGGCCATCGCCTTGAGGTCCGGGGCGCCGTCCTCGTCGTTCATGCGGAGCGCGCGCATCGTGAGGGTGTCGATGAGCTGCTGGTGCGTCATCGAACCGGACGACATCTCCGCGAGCGCCCCGACGACGGCGGCGTTGCTGACATCGCTCTTGGCGGGCGGATCGACGCGGAGCGCAGGCATCGTGAGGACCTTCGACCACGACGGCAGATCCGGGAGTTGGTGGCCGGCGACGACGACGGGAGACGTGCCGAGCGACGGGCCGATGTCCGACCACGTGCGGCCGAGCGTGTTGGCGACCTGCCGAACCCGCGTCGGCGACTCCGCGACCCAGATGTCGGGTGCGTCGGCCTGTGTCAGACGGTCGTTGACGTGGCTGGCGGGAACGGCTTCGACGGTGTAGTCGATGCAGCTGTTCTTCTCCGCCTGGTCGGCCAACTGGGTGACGTAACCGCCGAGGTCGCCCTCGACGATCACCGAGATATCGCTGACGTCGCTGCACTCACCGTGCTTGGCATCCCAGACGGCGTAGACCCCGCCGCCGAGTCCGACGACGAGCGCTACTGCGAGACCTGCACGCAACCCCTTCTGGGGCGCGGTGGTGTGTTGGCCCATATTTATGGCTCTCCTCGCAAAAAACGTCCGTGAATGCGAAGAGGCTAGCCTATCTGAGTGAGTCGACGCACATGAGTCGCGAGTCGTGGCGCATTTGGTTGTACTTCGCGTGTCGCCGCACGTCACACTGTGCATCCCGGCGGATCGACTCCCGCAGGCCCTGGGACTGCGCCATCCGCAAACTGTACGTCAATCAGAAAACCGCTGACAGCATAATATGCATCGACAAGCAGCAAATCTGCCGCGCACCAGATCGATGCGGATCAATCCTTCCGTTCTGTGACGGAGCGTTCGTACGCGTCCCTCGCGGTGGACCCGGAAACTGCCTCGACCTGATCCGGCACAGCAAAACGCATCATTCGATCGCGCAACGGTTGCGGCAGGATTCCGCTGAGCGCGATGAGTGGACTGATCTTCCCCGGCACCCACACGTGGAAGCGGCGGGTTCCGACCGCTTCGAACACGGCGTCCGCGACGTCGTCGGGCTGGAGCAAGGCGACCGATCCGGTGGCCGCGCCGGTGGCGAGTTCGGTGTCGACGACCGTCGGCATCACGACGGTCACCGTGACGCCGCTGCGGCGCAGCTCTTCCCGAACGCCCGTGAGGTAGCCGAGCACCCCGTGCTTGGTGGCTGCGTACGTCGACATCCCGGGCGGCGCGAGACGGGACGCCGACGATGCGACGGTGACGATCTGCCCGTGGCCTCGGGTTCGCATGGGCGGGGCGGCCAGACGCACACCGCGAATCACCCCGAGTAGATTGACGGCGACCATCGCCTCGGATGCAGTGGTCGGCTCCTCGTCGAACGGGCCCACCCACATCACTCCGGCGTTGTTGACCAGCACGTCGATCGGCCCCATGTCGGCGGCGACGGCGGCGAGGAACGCGGCGAACGACTCGTCGTCGGTCACGTCGAGCCGATAGCCGCGCGCGCCGGTCACCGTGGACGCGGCTGCCGTGGCGGAGTCCGCGTCGAGGTCGCCGATCGCGACACGTGCTCCACCTGCGGCGAGTCGGCGGGCCGTCGCGAGCCCGATCCCGCGGGCGGCGCCGGTCACGGCGATCACCAGGCCGTCGACGTCGGGCTGTTTGGTCTTCAGAAGGGGGATTCGCACGCACTCATACTGTTGCCTCGGGCTGCGGCGCGCAACGCCCCCGAAACGTGGTATCGAAGCGGTATCATCAGTTCATGGCGATGACTCTCCGATTGACGGACGAACAGGACCGGGCGCTCGAGCTCTTGGCGGAAGCGGACGGCGTCAGCAAGCAGGAGGCCGCAACCCGAGCGATCGTCGCGGCGGCGGCCAGACGCACCAAAGACGCGCGAGTCCGGGAACTGTCGGACGCAGGTCGGGAGCGATACGCCGCATTGCTCGACCGTCTGGCGCAATGACCGAGTACCTCGATCTCGAAGACCTGCTGTTTCTGGCGAACGAGCTCGGGTGCCCCGCAGTTCGCGACGTGGGACTCCTCGACGCGGCTGCGAACCGTCCCCGATCGACGGTCTTCGGTTCAGACGCATATCCGTCGATTCATGTGAAAGCGGCAGCGCTCTTGGAGTCCGTCGTCCGCAATCACCCACTGATCGATGGGAACAAGCGGCTCGGCTGGATGTCGGTCGTGGTCTTCTACGGTCTGAACGGATACGACGTCGACGCGCCTGACGACGATGCGTACGACCTGATCATCGCGGTGACCGCGGGCGCCGCCGGCGTCGATGAGATATCGGCTCGATTCGAAGCATGGTGTCCGAAACGTTCATGACAGTCGACGTCGGTGCACATAGCGTGAGGGGCATGACTTCTTCACCGCGCTTGAACGCGATCAGCATCGTCTGCGACGACCTGTCGATCTCTCTCGACTTCTACCGCCTGCTCGGGCTGGAGATCCCCGAGACTCCGGCCGACGCGCCGCACGTCGAAGTGGATCTCGGCGGTTTCCGCGTCCTGTTCGACCCGGTGTCGACGATCATGTCATTCGACCCGGAGTGGACACGGTCGGCGCCGGGGTCGTCGGCGATGAGCTTGGCGTTCGAGTGCTCGACTCCCGCCGAGGTGGACGCCGTCGCCGCGAAGGCCGCCGAACGCGGCGGCGAGGTGGCCAGAGCGCCGTTCGACGCGCCGTGGGGCCAGCGGTACGCCACCGTGCGCGACCCCGACGGCAACGAGGTCGACCTCTACGCCGGCCTCTGACGAGACTGCGCGGGTGTGAACTGGGCGGGCCTGAACTGGGCGGGTCGACGCCCCGTCAACCGGACGATGTCGCGGTACAGATGCGGGTAGTCGGCGTATCCGGCCGTCACCGCGGCGTCGGACAGGTCGACGCCGGTCCGCACCAGATCGATGGCGCGACCGGCCCGCAGAATCACTTGGAGCCGTCGCGGTCCGTACCCGAACGCTGCGGCGGCTCTCCGGTGCAGGGTCCGTTCGGTGACGCCGAGGCGGTCGGCGACATCGGCGACCGTAGCGCCCGAGGCCAACGCGCGGACCGTCGGCGTCACCCATCGATCGACGTCGAGCCGTGCCGCTGCGAGGCCTGCGCGCTCGGGGGTGCCGAGAGATCGGACGAGGGACGACCCGACGTCGGCGAGGGGCACCACGGAGTCGGTGAGTTCGTCCGCTGGCACACCGAGCAGCGCAGGAAGCAGCCCCGGCGAGAAGCGGATGCCGGAGATCTGCGAGCCGGCTCGGCGGGTCACGGTCCGAGGGCCGGTGTCGGCGCCTGCGACCCAGACGCCGTCGTCGTCCCACACGAGGTCCATGCAGCCGTCCGGGTAGACGAGCACGGATTCCTCGCCTACCCGATGCGACCAGTGCTCGATGCGAGGCACGGTCATGCCTCGGGTGAGGCGGCCGCGTCGAGATCACGCGGCGTGAACCACCCCAGGAACACCGCGCCCGCAGCGAGGACGCCACCGAGCACCAGGCACGCGGTCTGCATCGGCGGGAGGAACGCCGCCTGCGCGCCCGAGGTGATCGCCTCGGCGAGGCGTGCGCCTTCGGGCGGCAGGCTCTCGCTCACCTTGACCGCACCGGCGAGCGACCCGCGGATCGCCTCCTCGGCGGCACTGGCGGCCGCGGGGTCCTGCATGCCGATCTGGGCCTTCGCCGCGTCCGCCGTCGCGCCGATCCTCTCCTCGTAGCCTGCGGCCATGATGCTTCCCGCGAGGGCGATGCCGATGGCCGCGCCGAGTTCGCGGGCCGTGTCGTTAACCGCAGAGCCGACTCCTTGATTCTCCAGCGGGGTGTTCGACATGATCGCGGTGGTCGACGGGGCTGTCGCCAGGCCGATCCCGATCGCGCAGACTCCGAGCAGGGCGCCGACCTTCCAGTACTCGTCCGTCTCGACGATTCCGAGAAGGAGGACGCCGAGCGCCGCGATCGCCACCCCGACGCCGAGCACGAACTTCAGCGAGTAGCGCACTGCCACCCAGTTGCCGATCATTGCGAAGAGGCCGACACCGGCGACCATCGGGAACAGTGCCACGGCCGATTTGAGCGGTGAGTACCCGAACACCAGCTGTAACTGCTGCAGGACGAGGAAGAAGACTCCGAACGAGGCAAGGAACTGCAGTCCCACCGACAGCGAACCGGAAGCGAACGCCCGATTCCGGAACAGGTCGACGTCGAGCAGGGGATCGGTGCGTCGGTGTTCGACGACGATGAACACCGCGACGAGTGCAGCGCCGCCGATCAAGCAGAGCAGGATCAGCGGGTCGGCCCATCCGCGGTGCGGTGCTTCGAGAAGACCGAACACGACACCTGCGACGGCCGCCATCGAGGTGAGGGAGCCGACGATGTCGAAGCGCCCCGGATTCTCGTCTTTCGACGTTCCGATGGTGAACGTCAGCGCGAGAACGACAGTGGTCGAGACGGCGAACGTGATGAACACCGAATGCCAGTGGAAGAAGTTGAGCAGCACGCCGGTGACGAAGAAGCCTGCGATCGCGCCCGCACCCGCGACCGCCGCCCAGATGCTGATGGCGACGGCCCGGCGTTCGCGCGGTACACCCGCGGTGATCAGCGACAATGTCGTCGGCATGATGAGTGCGGCGCCTGCGCCTGCGACGATGCGCGTCGCGATCAACTCGGTGGGACCGTCCACCCAGATCGCCGACAGGGATCCGATCCCGAAGATCACGAGCCCGACGAGCAGCACGCCGCGGCGACCGAACCGGTCGCCGATCGCGCCGGCCGGGAGAAGGAGGGCGGCGAGCACGAGTGTGTAGCTGTCGAGGATCCACGTCATCTGTGAATTGGTCGATCCGGTGTCGGCGGCGATGCCGGGCAGGGCGGTGTTGAGGGCTGCCATCGCGGCGACGACAAGGCTCACCGCACTGCACGCGATCAGAATCAGCCACGCAGTCCGGAACGTCATCGGCTTGTCATCTGTTCGATCGTCGACACGCACCATCACTTCACCTGTTTCATTTGTAACTTGTGTAACTGTAGTAACACGGATCGTAGAGCCGAACATGAGCGGAAGTGGATCATCATGGCTGCACAGCAGGTCGCATCATCGGCGCGGATCGAGAATGCGCGTCTCCACATCGGGCGAGTGTTGATTCTGTTGGCCGGAGTGATCGGCGTGATCGCCGCACTCCTGCTCATCGTCACCAGCGCTGCCTGACCATAACTGACATTACGGCAGACGCCGCCCGAAGCACAGAGCTTCGAGCGGCGCCTGAACGGGAGTGACCGTGTGGGTCAGCCCGCGTACTTCTCAATGACGCCGCCCACTGCGGGGAGCGCCTCGACCACATAGTTCTTCGCCTTGCCGCGGACGGCCTTGTAGGCCTTCGACAGGGCCGCGGGAGCCGACTCGGTTCGGCTGTCGGTCACCGCGAGGAGCGCTTCGGTGGCGGCGTCGCTGTTGGCGGCCAGGTGGGCGCCGAACGCGGTCCCTGCGGGCTTCGAGTCCCACAGCGGCGAGAGAGCCGTCAAGAACTCGGGGAGCATCTTGTTGGTCGCACCGACCACCACACCCGGCTTGAACTTCTGCGCCGCACCGTATGCGGCCTTCAGCGTCGTGCCCGACAGGCCCGACTGCTTCTTCACCTCCGCATCGATCACATCGGCGAAATCGGCGGCCATGGCCTCACGGTTGTCGTCGAGAACGGGAAGCAGAGACGTGGACATGCAAGTCCTTTCAACTAGACAGTGCTGAAGATGACGTTGCCCAGGGCAGCCGCGCCGTCACGTTCGACGACGCTGGTTGTCGCGAGCAGTCGATCGCCATCTTCCCAGGCTTCGATCCGAAGTGTCTCGCCGGGGAACACCACACCCGCGAAGGTCACCGAGTAATCGACCACCTTGGTCGCATCGCCGCCGTACACGGCGTCGATGACGGCGCGACAAACTGTGCCGTAGGTGCACAGACCGTGCAGGATCGGCCGTGGGAACCCCGCGCCCTCGGCGAACGCAGGATCGCTGTGAAGCGGATTCCGGTCGCCGCACAGGCGGTACAGCAGGGCCTGCTGGGGCAGCGTCGGCACGGTGATCACGTGGTCGGGCTCGCGGTCGGGGTAGTCGACCCGATTCGACGTTCCGCGCTCGCCGCCGAAGCCGCCCTCGCCCTTGGCGAAGATCGACGACCGAGTGGTCCACAGTGGCTCGCCGGATTCGTCGACGGTCACCGCCTCCTGAACGATGACGGCCGCCGAACCCTTGTCCTGCAGTTCGGAGATCCGGGTGCGGGTGGTCGCGGATCCGGCCGCGGGGATCGGACGGTGCACGCGCACCTGCTGGCTGCCGTGCACGACCTTCGCGAGGTCGATGTCGACGCCGGGGAACACGACCTTCGGCGCCTCGGTGGCGAAGAAGTTCGCGGCCACGGTGGCGAACGACGGCAACGACTTGGGCGCCGCGTCGTCGACGTACTGCAGTCCGACGACGTCCATGGGGTCGGCGGCGGCGCCGACTGCCAGGTTGTACGACGCGATCTCACGAGCGGTCCACGAGAACGACTGCTCGCCGAGATCGGCGCCGAGAGCGATGGAGGGATCGATGGGCATGTCAGGCTCCTGCGTGAGTGACGTCGCCCTGGCGTGCCTTGTCGGCGGCGTCGAGGGCTGCGAGGTATCCGAAGACCATGGCGGGTCCGATGGTGGCGCCGGGGCCGGCGTACGTGTGGCCCATGACCGGCGCGCTCGTGTTGCCTGCGGCGTACAGGCCGTCGATGACGCTGCCGTCGGCGCGGAGCGCACGTCCGGCGACGTCGGTGTCGATTCCGCCCTTGGTGCCGAGGTCGCCCGGAACCATCTTGACGGCGTAGAACGGGGCCTTGTCGACGACGCCGAGGTTCGGGTTCGGCTTGTTGGTCGGGTCGCCGTAGTAGTTGTCGTAACCGCTGACGCCGCGACCGAACTCGCTGTCGACACCGCTGCGGGCGAAGCCGTTGAAGCGCTCGGTGGTGGCGGTCAACGCGTCCACCGGGACGCCCATCTTCTCGGCCAGTTCGGCGATGGTGCCCGCCTTGACGATCGCACCCGACTCCAGCCAGCTACGTGGGATCGGCTGGCGTGCGGGCAGGCCTGCGAAGAGGTAGCGGTTCCGGCAGCGCTGGTCCATCACGAGCCAGGCCGGGATGTTGGCGCCGGGGCCGTCGCCCTGGCCGAAGTCGCCGCCGTACATCTGGTGGCCTGCCTCGACGTAGGGGAGCGACTCGTTCATGAAGCGCACACCGCGCTCGTTGACCATGAAGGTGCCCGGAACGTTGCGCTCGGACAGCGCGAACCACGGGCCCTTCGGCAGCGGGATGGTCGGGCCCCACCAGGCGTCGTCCATCAGTGACACGTCGGCACCTGCGTCGAGGGCCGCGCGGATGCCGTCGCCGGTGTTCGACGCGGCGCCTGTGGTCCACTCGGTGCCGATCGGTGCGCGCTGGTACTGCGCGCGCATCTCGGCGTTGTGGTCGAATCCGCCGCTGGCCATGATCACGCCGTACTTCGCGCGGATCTCGGCGGGAGCGCCGTCGGACTCGATCTTCGCGCCGACGACCTTGCCGTCCTCAACGATCAGGCCGGTGAGCGGAGTGCTCAGTCGGATGTCGACGCCGGCCTTCCGACAGCCGATCAGGAGCTCGGCGGCGAGCGCCGCGCCCATCGCGATCATCTTCTTGTTGCGGCTCTTGGACCAGGTGAAGCGTCCGGCGACCTTCGCCATCTTGGCGATGCCGCGCCAGTGGCGCATGCCGACGTTCATCCACTTGTAGTCGCTCTGCAGCACCACCATGTTGAGCGGCGCCTTGGTGTACTGCGGGTGCAGGGTCGCGAGGTCGTCGCCCAGCAGTCGGGCGTCGAACGGGCGAGGCTCCACGCTGCGTCCACCGACGCGTCCGCCAGGGGCCTCCGGGTAGTAGTCCGAGTAGCCCTTGACCCATTCCAGATTCAGCGGGGAGTTCGCCATCAGGTAGTCGAGTGCTTCGGGACCGCGGTCGATGTAGGCGTCGATGCGGTCGGCAGGCGCGTGCTCGCCGATGATCGCGTGCACGTAGGTGCGGGCCGCGTCGACGGTGTCCTCGACGCCGTCGCGCTTGAGCACGCTGTTGTTCGGGATCCAGACGCCGCCGCCGGAACGAGAGGTGGAGCCGCCCCAGTACGGCGACTTCTCGATCAGGACGGTCTTGAGGCCCTTCGTCTTCGCGGTGAGCGCGGCTGCCAAGCCTGCCCCGCCCGCTCCCACGACGATGACGTCGAACTCTTCGGTGGCCATGTGTTTCCCTTCGAACTCCACAAAACTAGAACACGTTTCAGTCTAGGTTAGACGATTGTGTGGGTCGAGGGGTCGCGGGGATTTTCCGCCGACTGTGACGACATGCTGGTCACAATCGGCGGAGAGCACAAGAGGGGCCTCCCGCCAGGCGAGACGTCACATGTCAGCTGGTGGTGTGGCGATGCAGATCGCGGCGCCGAGCGGGTCCTTGAAGGACGCGAGAACGCCGAACGGGGTGTCGTCGGCGGGCATCAGGACGGTGCCGCCGAGTTCGATCACCCGGTCCAGCGTCGCGGCGACGTCGTCGACGGTGATGTACACCTGCCAGAACGACGGGTGGTCGTCGCCCAACATGCCCGCCGCGGCCATGATCCCGGCCTGCGCCTGCCCGTTGATGAGGACCTGCGAGTACTGGTTCGGTCCGCCTTCTGTTCCTTCGCCGATCTCGGCGAGCGACCAACCGAAGACCTTCTCGTAGAACGATTTGGACGCCGCGTAGTCCATGCTCATCTCGTCGAACCAGTACGGCGCCCCGTGCTCGCCCATGGTCGCGAAGCCGGTGTGCAGACCCGGCTGCCAGAGGCCGAACGCGCCGCCCGCGGGATCGGCGAGGACAGCCATCGACCCGAGGTCGCCGATCGGCATCGGCGGGGCGACGACCGTTCCGCCTGCGGACTGGGCAGCAGTGACGGTGGAGGACAGGTCGTCGGAGCGGAAGTACACGGTCCAGACTTCGGACGGACTGCCATCCATCGCCGGACCGAGGCCCGCGATCGGTTCGCCGTCGCGGAGGAAGTTGCGGTACCCACCGAATTCGGCGGCAGGCTCGTCGGCGGTCCAGCCGAACAGCGCCGTGTAGAAGTCGGCTGCCCGGTCGGGGTCGCTCGACGCGAGATCGAACCAGATGGGCGCTGTGGGGGCGGGCGTGTGAGCAGGCATGACGGACTCCTCGTCCAGAGTTGGGGGCACACTTGATTCTTCGCCCGCTCGGCCTTGATGTCGACCGGTTCTCGCATTCGATTCTCGGCAGCACGACAGGCAGCGTCCCACTCGGCGGGACCTGTTCTTGCCGATTCCTGCGGTTGCCCAGAGTCTGCAGGGAGGAGTTCGATCGGACGACAGGGACGGGTGAGCGATGACGGAGTTCAGCGAGCAGTACGACGTGGTGGTGATCGGGTCCGGCGCCGCAGGATCTGCGGCCGCACTCGAGGCGCGGGAGAACGGCGCGTCGGTGCTGGTTGTCGAGAAATCGCCGGAATCGACGGCGGGCGGCAACACACGAGTGTCCGGCAGTGGATGGTTCGTGAACCGGGACGCCGACCGTGCAGAGGTCTTCCTGCGTACGTTGAACGGTCCGTTTCCCGTCGCCGACGACGTGGTCGAGGCGTGGGCACGGGCGACGGTCGGACTGTCGGACTGGATGCGGTCGATGGGCGCCGACGTGGGACGCAGCGGCGATTTTCACACCGAGCCCGAGTATCAGGAGCTCGACGGCAGCGACTGCTACGCCGGAATGGACACGATCGGCGGACGGATGGGGGACGGACTCCTCTACGGTTTCCTCCGCCGCGCCCTGGACGAGCGCGGTGTCGAGGTGCGGTTCGGCACTCGTGCGACGGCCCTGGTCACCGACGGTGGGGCGGTTGTCGGCGTCGACGTCGACGGCCCCGCCGGGCGGTCGCGGATCGGCGCGCGGGGCGGTGTCGTGTTGGCCACCGGAGGGTTCTCCGCGAATCCGCAGATGGTCCGCGACTACCTCCGAGTCGAGGAACACGCGCTGTGGGGATCACCCGCGTCGACCGGTGACGGTCACGCGATGGCCCAACGGATCGGAGCCGACCTCTGGCACATGGACAACATGATGACGATCACCGGCATCCGCGGTGATGACGAGTTCGGTCACTTCCTCGCGCTGTGGGGTGCCCAGAGCTACCTCTGGGTGGGCGACGACGGGCGACGTTTCATCGATGAGACCGCAACGCCGAAGCATGGACACACGGTGCGCAGCGGACGGCACGAACTGTTCCCGACCAGGGCGTTCCACCTGATCTTCGACGAGGCGGTCCGCTCCGCCGGACCGCTCAGTCCGACCCCGGATGTGCTTCCGGTGGGCTGGAACATGTTGATGAAGGACACCCGGTGGAGCGCCGACAACAGTGCGGAGATCGAGTCGGGAATGATCGTTCGCGCCGACACCTTGGCCGAACTGGCGGACGCGATCGGACTCGACGCGGACGTCCTGGTCCGCAGCGTCGAAACCTATAACCAGGCGTGTGACGACGGAGTCGACGACCTGTTCGGCCGCGCAGCGGCGACGTTGGCCGCGGTCCGTCGGGGCCCGTTCTACGCTGTGCGCGTCACCCCGCTGCTCGGATGGAGCAACGGTGGTCCGCGCCGGGACGGTCGGTCGCGTGTCCTGCGGACCGACGGATCGGTGATCGACGGGCTCTACGCGGCAGGCGAGGTCAGCTCCACGTACAGCTGGCGGAAGGACGGTGGCTTCCACATCGCCGACGCCCTCGCGTTCGGCCGGGTCTCCGGCCGGGAGGCCGCCGCCCGCGTCGCGAACTGACGCGTCACCAGTACCCGTCGGGATCGGTGACCGGCGATTCCTTGGGAATGATGCCCTCGGACACGCCGTGGTCGATGCTCGCCGACATGCGCGGGCATGTCGGCAGCATCGCGGGGTTGCCGCCCTCGGCGAGGATCGCCGAGAACTCGGGGCATCGGGCGCGGGCGTCGTCGTTCCACTGGACGCTCGTGTGATGCGGGCTCGTCTTCTTCACGAGCACGCACGCGTGACACGTCCGGCATTCGATCTCCGACATCCCGCCCGCAAGATAGTGCCTGCGGTCGCGAGCGGTGGCGTCGGCGATCGACGACAGCCGGGCCGGGTCGTCGGTGTAGTCCGGCGCCTTCGCCCAGCCGCCGCCCGATGCCAGTGCGGTCATCAGACCGACGCGCCCTTGGCGGCCTCAGCGGCCTCTGCGGCAGCCTTCTCCTCGGCCTGAATCGCGAGGTTCTCCTGAACCTCGATGTTCCAGTTCTCCAGGGCCTTCTCGGTGTCGATCTCGTACTCGAAGCGGCCGACCATCTCGTCGGTCACATCGTCGACGTCGACGTAGTACTGCTCGTACCAGCGACGCAGCTGGTACACCGGTCCGTCCTCTTCGACGAGAAGCGGGTTGTCGATGCGGGTCTTCCGCTTCCAGATCTCGACGTCCTGCATGAAGCCGACCTCGACACCCTGCGTGATCTTCTTCGCCATCTTCGCGCCCTGCTCAGGCGAGAAGCCTTCGGGAATCTTCGCCATCACGCCGAACATGAGGACGAACGAGTTCGAGTCGATCGGGTAGTGGCAGTTGGTGAGGATGGTCTCGACCGCGTACTCGCCGTAGTACTGCACCATCGGGTTCAGCATGTATGACGGACCGTAGTAGGCGGCGATCGACTCGAGGCGGGTGTCGCCGTAGGCCGTGGACAACGCGACGTCGGGACGGCCGTGCGAGTTCATGTACTGCGCCGCGGTCTGGCCTTCGAAGACGTTCTTGAAGTAGTCGGGCAGGGCGTAGTGCACGTAGAAGAAGTGCGCCATGTCGACGACGTTGTCGATGATCTCGCGGCAGTTGGAGCCCTCGATGACGAGCTTGTTCCAGGTCCAGCCGGTCCATTGACCGTCGCCGAACTCGGCGAGCTCGGGAATGATCACTTCTTCCGGCGGCGGATTGCCCTCGGGGTCGTTGTAGACGAACACCTGACCGTTGCGCTGCATCGTCGGCCACGTGCGGGTCTTCGCGAGCTTCGGGTGACGCTTCGCGTAGGGCACCTCGGCGCAGCGGCCCTTGCCGTTCCACTGCCAGCCGTGGAACGGGCACGCGACGTTGTCGCCGCGGACCTTGCCCTGCGACAGGTCGGCGCCCATGTGGCGGCAGAAGGCGTCGAGACATTTGACGTCGCCGTTGCTGTCCGCCCAGACGACGAGCTTGGTGCCGAAGATCTCCAGCGAGTGCGGCTTGCCGTCGGTGTACTCGTCGACCAGACCGATGCAGTGCCAACCACGTGCGAAGCGGGTGGGCGGGGTGCCGGTGTCGATCTCGCGGATTGTGGTGTCAGTCATCTCGTTGCTCCTCGTCGATGTCTGCTCGTTCAGTGCTCGTATAGATCGATAGTAGAACATGTTCCACTCAAAACGAGAACGTGTTCTAATATTGGTCATCGACAGGCATTCGGCCCGACGGAACAAGGAGAGTCACATGGGAGCACAGCGGAGTGAAGCCGCACAGCAAGTGCTGAACAAGATCGACGCATTGCTGCCGGAGCTCGCGCAGCGCGCGCAGTCCACCGAGGACGCGCGTCGCGTTCCCGACGAGGTCGCAGAACTGCTGGCCGCGACCGGTTTCTTCAAGCTCATGCAGCCCGCGCAGTGGGGCGGCCACGAGGTCGACCCGGTCACCTTCTACGAGGCGGTTCGTCGTATCGCGACCGCGTGCGGATCGACTGGCTGGGTCGCAGGCATCATCGGCATCCACAACTGGCACCTCGCGCTGTTCCCGCAGCAGGCGCAGGAAGACGTGTGGGGCGAGGACACGAATGTCCGCATCTCGTCGTCGTACGCGCCGATGGGCATGGGTGAGGTCGTCGAGGGCGGCTACAAGGTCAACGGCTCGTGGGCCTGGTCGTCGGGCAGCGACATCGCCGACTGGGTGGTCGTCGGCGGTCCGGTGTTCAAGGACGGCAAGCCTGTCGACTTCGTCAGCTTCCTCATCCCGCGCAGCGACTACAACATCAAGGACGTCTGGAACGTCGTCGGCCTGCGCGGCACCGGCTCGAACACCATCGAGGTCAAGGACGCTTTTGTCCCGAGCCACCGCATGCTGAGCTTCCGCACCATGAGCATGGGCCAGGCGCCGGGCCTCGAGCGGAACACCGCGCCGGTCTACAAGATGCCGTGGGGCACCATCCACCCGTCGACCATCTCGGCTCCGATCGTCGGAATGGCGTACGGCGCCTACGCCGCGCACGTCGAGCATCAGGGCAAGCGCGTCCGCGCCGCGTACGCCGGCGAGAAGGCCAAGGACGATCCGTTCGCCAAGGTGCGTCTCGCCGCGGCCGCCAGTGACATCGACGCCGCGTGGCGTCAGCTGTCGGGCAACCTGCAGGACGAGTACGACCTGATCGTCGCAGGCGAGGAGGTTCCGATGGAACTGCGTCTGGCCGCTCGTCGCGACCAGGTGCGCGCCACCGGCCGTGCCATCGCCTCCATCGATCTGCTGTTCGAGAACTCCGGCGCGAACGCACTGGAGAACGGCACGCCGATTCAGCGATTCTGGCGCGATGCTCACGCAGGCCGCGTCCACGCCGCCAACGATCCCGAGCGTGCCTACCAGGCGTTCGGCAACGGGGAGTTCGGCATCCCCATCGGCGACACGATGGTCTGATTCGCGACGAACGCACAAGAACCCAAGGAAGAAACATGACTGACGACCAGAGCCCCATCCGGTCTCTCGGCTACATGCGGATCGACGCCACCGACATGGATGCGTGGCGCGAGTACGGACTGAAGGTCCTCGGCATGGTCGAGGGCACCGGAACCATCCCGGGCGCCCTTTACCTGCGAATGGACGACTTCCCGGCGCGACTGGTGATCGTCCCGTCCGACCGTGATCACCTCGCGTGCTCGGGTTGGGAGACCGCGAATGCCGCGGCGCTGCAGAACGTTCGCGATCGGTTGACCGAGAACGGTGTGGGGTTCCGTGAGGGCACTGCCGACGAGATCGCCGACCGCCGCGTCGCCGAGCTCATCGTGTTCTCGGATCCGGACGGCAACGTCCTCGAAGCGTTCCACGGTGTCGCACTGCAGCACCGCCGCGTGGTGAGCCCCTACGGCCACAGCTTCGTCACGGGAGAGCAGGGCCTCGGTCACGTGGTCCTGACCACAACCGACGACGCGAAGGCGCTGGCCTTCTACCGTGACGTGCTCGGCTTCCGACTGCGCGACTCGATGCGTCTGCCCCCGCAGGTCGTCGGCCGCCAGGAAGGGGAGGAGCCGGCGTGGCTGCGCTTCTTCGGCTGCAACCCGCGCCATCACTCGCTGGCTTTCCTGCCGATCCCGAACAGCACCGGCATCGTCCACCTGATGGTGGAAGTGCCCGAGGCCGACGACGTGGGCTTGGCTCACGACCGTGCGCTCCGCAAGAAGGTCCCGATGTCGGCGACGCTCGGCCGTCACGTCAACGACCTGATGCTGTCGTTCTACATGAAGACGCCCGGCGGATTCGATGTGGAGTTCGGCTGTGAGGGACGCCAGGTGGACGACGACGAGTGGATCGCACGCGAGTCGACGGCCGTGAGCCTCTGGGGCCACGACTTCACCATCGGCTTGAAGTAACACCCTCCCGCTGGGCGGATGACGGACTACCCGCTCATCCACCCGGCGGGTTCTTCTTTCTTTCAGACGACAACACGAAAGAGATCGCATGGCACCGCAATCGCCGTACGGCACCGACGAATTCGATTCCCGACAGTTCCGGACGGCGATGGGGCAGTTCTGCACCGGCGTCACGGTCATCACGACGCTCGATGCCGACGACAATCCCGTCGGCTTCGCATGCCAGTCGTTCGCGGCGTTGTCGCTCGACCCGCCGCTCGTCATCTTCTGTCCGATGAAGACCTCGCGCACGTGGCCGGTCATCGAAGAGCGCGGATCGTTCGTGGTGAACATCCTGTCGAACCGGCAGCAGGACGTCAGCGCGACGTTCGGCGCTCCCGGTCAGGACAAGTTCTCGAAGATCGAATGGGACCCGTCACCCGCCGGGCTGCCCGTTCTGCGGAACAGCCTCACCTGGGTGGAGTGCACGGTCGAGACCGTCAACGACGGCGGCGATCACCACATCGTGATCGGTCGTGCCAACGTCCTCGGCGAGGTCTTGCAGGACAAGCCGCTGCTGTTCTACCGGGGCGGATACCTGTCCACCGAGCATCCGCGGGTGACACCCGCTCAGGAGGAGCTCGAGAACTTCATCACCTGGAACGGTGGCGACACATGGTTGTGAACGAACCGACCTCGGTGACCAAGCCGTTCACCGACGCGATCGCCCAGGCCGAGTCGATGGTCGCCGCGGCGGAGTTCGCCGAGACCGACGCCGACCGCGCCGAGGGGCTCGACTACCTCGCGGGTGGAATCTCGTCGATCCTGCAGCTCGCCCGCTCGCACAGCAAGAGTCACCCGTACTTCGTGACGTCGACCGGCCCGTATTCCAAGATGGGTCTGGACAACCCGGACACGCTTTACTACCACGCGACCGTCGAGCCGGACGCCACGTATGTGGTGCGCGGAGTGCGCGGCAGCACCGTCGACCTGAGCTTCCAGGTGCTGCGCGGCGACTACACGCCGACGAACGTCCCCGGCGGTGACGACGCGTTCGACGACCGGCGCATCACCCTCGACGAGGACGGAGCGTTCGAGATCACGTTCGGTCCTGCTGTCGCCGACCCAGGACCCGGCTACTTCGTCCTGGGTGAGGGCGCCTCGATGCTCGCAGTGCGAGAGGTCTACGGCGACTGGGCGAGCGAGACCAAGGGGTCGGTGACCATCGAGCGCGTCGACACCGTCGGCACCGCTCCCGAGGAGCCCGACACCGAGAAGGTCGCCCGCCGCTATGCGATCGCGGCAAAGATGCTGACCGCGCGCATCAACACGTGGTTCAACTTTCCGAAGTGGTTCTACCTCGACGAGCCGGTCAACACGTTCACCGCGCCGCGCACCACGCCCGGCGGACTGTCGACGCAGTACTCCTCGGTCGGGCACTTCGATCTGCCCGCGGGGAAGGCGATGATCGTCACGGTCCCGAAGTCGGACGCGCCCTACCAGGGCTTCCAGCTGGGCAGCCTCTGGTACATCTCGCTCGACTACGTCAATCATCAGACGTCGTTGAACTCGGCGCAGGCTCAGGTCGACCCGGACGGCAACATCCGCCTGGTGATCTCGGCGAACGACCCCGGCGTCGCGAACTGGATCGAGACCACCGGCCGCAGGCGAGGCATCCTGCAGTTCCGCTGGCAGCGCACCGATGTCCCGATCGGCCCCGAACTCGGCCCGACAGCGGTGGTCGTCGACGACACCGACGTCGCCGCTCACCTCCCGTTCGCCGAGTCGAATCGGATCGACGCCGACGGCTGGGCGCAGCGGATCGCAGTCCGCCAGCGAGCCTTCGCCCGCCGAATGCTCGGCTGACTCTCCAACCGATCCCGGGTGCCCGAGCGCAGTCGAGGGACCCATCGAAAGAGGAAACAATGTCTCTACTGCAAGACAAAGTCGTCGTCGTCTCCGGCGTCGGGCCGGGACTCGGTCGGTCGTTGTGTCTGCGCGCCGCCGCGCACGGCGCGCGCGTGGTGCTCGCGGCCCGGACTCAGTCCAGGCTCGACGACGTCGCCGCCGAGGTGCGGGACGCGGGCGGTCAGGCGCTTGTCGTCCCGACCGACATCACCGATGATGCGGCTGTCGATTCCCTCGTCGAAGCGGTGACCGCCGAGTACGGCGCCGTCGACGCGTTGATCAACAACGCCTTCGCGATGCCGTCGATGAAGCCGCTCGCGCGCACCGACTTCGACCAGATCACGTCGAGCCTGGACCTGACGGTTCTCGGCACGTTGCGTGTCATCAAGGCGTTCACGCCCGCGCTCGAGGCGTCGAAGGGCTCGATCGTCAACATCAACTCGATGGTGATCCGGCACTCGGAGCCGCGGTACGGCAGCTACAAGCTCGCGAAGTCGGCGCTTCTGGCCATGTCGCAGTCGCTCGCCACGGAGCTCGGCCCGAAGGGGATCCGCGTCAACAGCGTCGCTCCCGGCTACATCTGGGACGACCAGCTCAAGTGGTACTTCGGTGAGATCGCCAAGAAGTACGGGATCACCGCCGAGCAGGTGTATGAGCAGACGGCGTCCAAGAGCGACTTGAAGCGGCTGCCAGAGCCCGACGAGATCGCGGACGCGGCGGTGTTCCTCGCATCGTCGATGGCGGCCCCGATCACCGGCCACACACTCGACGTGAACTGCGGTGAATACCATGACTGAGCCCCGTACTTCCGTCGGAACCGTCGAGGATCTGCACGCTGCCGCCACCCGCACGGTGGGACTCGACGACTTCGGCGACCAGGACTACCTGCCCGCACTCGCCAAGCTCCTGGAGTCGTACCGGGTGGACGCCGGGCTCACCGAGCTCGGCAGCAAGATGTTCCGGTTCTTCCTCAAAGGCGCGCTGATCGCGCGACTTCTCAGTGAAGCGGGATGGAAGAACAACCCGCAGTACGTCGACGTTCCGATCGAGCGGCCGGTGTTCGTCACGGGCCTTCCCCGCACCGGCACGACGGCCCTGCACCGTCTGCTTGCGGCCGACCCCGCTCACCAGGGACTCGAGATGTGGTTGACGGAGTTCCCTCAGCCGCGTCCGCCTCGCGACACGTGGGAGGACAATCCCGTCTTCCAGCAGATCGAGGCGGGCCTCAATCAGCATCATGTGGAGAACCCGGAGTTCATGGGCCTGCACTACATGAGTGCCGGTGAGGTGGAGGAGTGCTGGCAGCTGCTGCGTCAGTCGGTCATGTCGATCTCGTACGAGTCGCTCGCGTACCTTCCGACGTATTCGGCCTGGCTTGCCGAGCAGGACTGGACACCCGCGTACCAGCGGCATCGTCGAAACCTGCAGTTGATCGGCCTCAACGATCCGGGCCGACGCTGGGTGCTGAAGAATCCGAGCCATCTGTTCGCGCTCGACGCGCTGATGGCCGCGTACCCGGACGCCTTGATCGTGCAGACTCATCGCCCGCCGGAGACCATCATCGCATCGATGTGCAGCCTCGCCGAGCATGCGACGGAGGGGCATTCGACGGTCTTCACGGGAGATCGCATCGGCCAGACGCAGCTCGACCTCTGGTCGCGTGGGCTGCGGTCGTTCTCGGAGGCGAGGGCCAAGTACGATCCGGCCCAGTTCGTGGACGTTCAGTTCGACGAGCTCCGCGCCGACCCGTTCGCCGCTGTCGGCCGGGTGTACGACGCTCTCGGCACTCCGCTGTCGGCGGAGGGGCGTGCAGCGATGGTGGCGCTCGACGCCGACTCCAAGTCGGGCGACCGCAAGCCGCAGCACAAGTATTCGCTCGCCGACTACGGTCTCACCGCCGAGCAGGTTGCGGCCGCTTTCGCCTGACGGCCCTCCTGATGTGGCGGATATCCCACACCTAGAGTTCGGTTGACCGAACATTCTGATTCGATCTACCCTTACCTCGTGTTGAAACAACGAACTGCCGGGCGGATGCGATCAGTGGGCCTGCTCGGCCCCGCGTTCGTCGCGGCGATCGCCTATGTCGACCCCGGGAACGTTGCCGCCAACATCACGGCAGGTGCCAAGTACGGGTACCTGCTGGTCTGGGTGCTCGTCGTCGCGAACGTGATGGCCGTGATGATCCAGTACCAGTCGGCCAAGCTCGGTGTGGTGACCGGCCGGACGCTGCCGGAGACGATCGGAGGCCGGCTCGGTCGTCGTGCTCGGATCGCCTACTGGATGCAGGCGGAGGCCGTTGCCGGCGCCACCGACATCGCCGAGGTGATCGGCGGAGCGGTGGCGCTTCATCTGCTGTTCGGATTGCCGCTGCCGCTCGGCGGGGCCATCGTGGGCGTGGTCTCGATGGTCCTGCTCACGGCCGCCAATCGGAGATTCCAGCGGAGGTTCGAGGCGATCATCGTGGTGCTGCTGGCAGTGATCGTCGTCGGGTTCATAGCCGGTCTGCTCGTCGAACCGCCCGCAGCGGGTGACGTGCTCGGTGGACTGGTCCCTCGTCTGCAGGGCACCGAGACCGTTCTGCTCGCCGCGTCCATGCTGGGCGCAACGGTCATGCCGCACGCGATTTATCTCCACTCCTCGCTTGTGGTCGACCGGCACGGCCGATCGATCGGCGAAGGCCGGATCACGTCTTTGCTGAAAGCCACGCGAGTGGACGTGGTGATCGCGCTGGTCGTCGCGGGGACGGTGAACATCGCGCTCCTGGTCCTGGCAGCCACGAGCCTGTCCGGGCGAGAAGGCACCGACACCATCGAGGGCGCGCACAGTGCAGTGCGCGACGCGCTCGGCCCGGTCGTCGCGGTGATCTTCGCGGTCGGCCTGCTCGCGTCGGGCATCGCATCGACCTCGGTCGGAGCGTATGCGGGTGGAGCGATCATGTCTGGCCTCATCCGGCGTCGCATCCCGATGCTCGTCCGCCGATCGATCACCCTGGTACCGGCGATCATCGTGCTCGCCGCGGGTGTCGATCCGACGATGGCTCTTGTGATCTCGCAGGTGGTGTTGAGCTTCGGCATCCCGTTCGCGCTCATCCCGCTGCGCCGCTACACCTCCGACAGTGCGCTGATGGGCGCGTTCGTCGACCGGGCGCCGCTGCGCTGGGGCTCGTTCGCCTCGGTCGTGGTGATCGTGGTCCTCAACGTCGCACTTCTCTTCCTCCTCGCTACCGGCGCGGGATGAGTTCGCGCCAGTAGCGACATGGAATGTGCACGTGAGCGGGCATACGAGGAGCTATAGGCCCGCGTACATCCGCTCACGTGCACATTTCGCACGCGTGGGTGACGGTCACAAGGTGACGAGCTGCAGGGCTTCGTTGGGGCGACCGAACAGCTGAGCGTCGGCCTGTGCTCGTTTGAAGAAGAGCCCGATGTCGTGCTCCCAGGTGATGCCGATCCCGCCGTGCAGTTGGACGGCTTCGCCGGTGATGCTCATGTACTGCTCAGAGCAGTACACGTGGGCGGTTGCGGCGAGTTCGGCAGCGTCTGAGCGGCCTGCGACGACGGCGTCGATCGCCGCAGCCGAGATCGACCGCATCGCCTCGACACCGACATACATGTCGGCCATCCGGTGCTTCAACGCCTGGAACGACGCGAGGGTGCGCCCGAACTGTTTGCGGGCCGAGGTGTACTCGACTGTCAGGGCGAGAGCGCGTGCAGCGCCGCCGACCTGCTCCGCCGACAACAGCGCCCAGGCGAGCGTCCGGATGCGCTCGGCGATGTCGCCGGGCGCGGTGATCGCAGTCGACGGCGTCTCGTCGAACGACACACGGGCGATCGCGCGAGTCGGGTCGAGCAGTGGCAGCGGCGTGACAGTGACACCCGGCGCCGATGAGTCGACCTCATGCAGTGTCAGGTGCGACGACAGCGCGCCGTCCCGGCCTGCGAGCACGATGAACGTGTCGGCTGTCTCACCGTCGAGAACGTATTCGGCGGTGCCGGACAGAAGTCCGGCCTCGGCGGTCACTCCGGGCACAGCCCATCCGGCGTGCGACGCCCAGCAGAGAGCCCCGATCGTCTCACCGGAAGCGAGACCCGGCAGCAGGCGAGCTGCGGCCTCAGCGTCACCGGACGCCAGAACGGCGCCTGCGGCGAGGACGCCGGAGGAGAACACCGGCACCGGCGAGAGCGTGGCGCCGAGTTCCTCTACCGCCAGGGCGGCCTCGGCCCACGACGCGCCTGCCCCGTCGTATTCCTCGGGAACAGCGAGGGCTGCGACGCCGATCTCGGCGCACAGCGTTCCCCACAGATCGCGGTCGATGCGACCGTCAGCCTGCATGGCCCGACGGACGGCCTCGGAGTCGGAACGCTTCCGCAGCACGTCACGGATCGAGTCGGCCAGTGCCGCGCGGTCTTCCGCGCTGATCGGGGATGTCACAACGTCTCCAGAATCCGTGCGCGGTGGTACGCGGGGGTGCCCCAGGCGGACAACAGCGCACGGGTCTTCGTCAGATAGAGCGAGAGATCGTGCTCGGCGGTGTAGCCGATCGCGCCGAGCACCTGCAGCCCGCGGCGCGAGGCCAGGTAGGCGGCTTCGCCCGCTGCGACCTTCGCCGCCGCGATGTCGCGCGCGACGTCGGTGCCCTCGGGCGCCTGGCCGTCGAGGCCGACTGCGGCGCCGTGGACGAGTGGGCGGGCCATCTCGATGGCGATCGCCACGTCGGCGAGATGGTGCTTCACAGCCTGGAACGAACCGATCTCGCGCCCGAACTGCTTGCGCGATTTCGCGTAGTCGGCGGCCATGTCGAGCATCGCCGATCCGAGCCCGAGGAACTGTGCGGCGGTGGCGAGCGCGCCGAGGTCGGCGGCCGCTGTGGTGTCGGCGTCGCCGATGCGATCGCCCGCGGTCAGTTCGGCCACGCGTCGGGTCGGGTCCACCGACTCGAGGAGCTCACCGTGCGACGCGGTGAACACCGCGCCGTCGGCCAGCAGATATGGCGTGGCGACGTCGGGGTTCGTTGCTCGTGGTGCGACCGGTGCGAGGGCGCACGTCGCGGGCGTTCCGGACAGCAGTGCGTCCAACTGCGACGAGGCGCCGAGCGTGGACGGCACGACGGCGAAGGTCTCGCTGACCGGGCCCGGCAGTGCAGCGCGTCCGACGCGTTCGAGGGCGACCACCATCTCGGTGGCTCCGGCGCCGCTGCCGCCGATCTCGTCGGGGACGATCAGGCCGGTGATCCCGGCGTCGGCGAGCTGACGGTAGACGGCGAGAGCAGGTGCGGTGTCGCCGTTGTCGGCCCACGCGCGTGCGACGGCGATGCCGCCCGCGCGTTCGAGGATGTCGTCGACCGTCTGGGCGAGATCGGTGTGGATGTCGTTGAGCAGGAAGTCCATGACTATCGATCTCCGCGGGGCAGGCCGAGGAGTCGCTCGGCGATCACATTGCGTTGAATCTCGTTGGTGCCGGCGTAGATCGGGCCCGACAGCGAGAAGAGGTATCCGTCCGACCACGAACCGGCGAGTTCGGCGTCGGCGCCGAGCAGATCGAGCGCGGTCTCGTGGGCGGCGATGTCCCACTGCGACCAGAACACCTTGTTGATGGACGATTCGAGACCGAGTTGTCCGCCCGCGGCCAGTCGGCTCACCGTCTGGTAGGTCGACAGCTCGTAGGCCCGAGCCCCGATCCACGCATCCGCGACAGCTTCGTCGGACGTGGGGACCTCGTCGCGCCGGCTACTCCACAGCGCGACGAGGCGGTCGGTGGCGGCGAGGAAGCGGCCGGGGGAGCGCAGCGAGAGGCCGCGCTCGTTGGCGGCGGTGCTCATCGCCACCTTCCAGCCGTTGTTCACATCGCCGATCACCCCGGACTCGCCGGGGTTGGACGGGTCGTCGGGGACGAACACGTTCTCGAGGAACAGTTCGGCGAAGCCCGCCTCGCCGTCGAGCTGCGCGATCGGCCGGACGGTGACGCCCGGTGCGCGCAGGTCGAACATGAAGTAGGTGATGCCCTTGTGGCGCTGGGCGTCCTTGTCGGAGCGGAACAGGCCGAAGCCCCAGTCGGCGAAGCTGGACCGCGAGCTCCAGGTCTTCTGGCCGTTGAGCAGCCAGCCGCCTTCGGTGCGGGTGGCAGTCGACCGCAACGACGCGAGGTCGCTGCCCGCTTCGGGCTCGCTCCATGCCTGACCCCAGATGTCTTCCGACCTGGCCATGCGCGGCATGATCCGGGCGAGCTGCTCGGGGCTCGCGTGCTCGAACAGCGTCGGCGCCAGCAGGAAGATGCCGTTCTGGCTCACGCGTCCGGGAGCGCCCGAACGGTAGTACTCCTCTTCGAAGATCAGCCAGTGCAGCAGAGGGACGTCCCGGCCGCCGAACTCTTCCGGCCAGGAGACCACCGACAGTCTGGCGTCGGCCATCTTCTGCTCCCACGCGCGGTGGGCCTCGAAACCTTCCGCGGTGTCCATCGAGGGGAGCGGCTCAGTCGGAACGTTGGCGTCGAGCCACGTCCGGACTTCGGTGCGGAACGCCTGCGCGGCGTCGTCGAACAGCAGATCCATGACGATCAGCCCTTCTTCTCGGCGCTGGCCTTCATGGACTTCGCATCCATGCCGCCGAGCGAGTCGCCGGAGTCGGCGTCGTTTGCGGCGTGGGCGAAGTGATGCCAGCCGAATACGGAGTCCATCGCGTTGCGCATGCCCATCTGGTCTTCGCAGATGTTCACGGCCTTCTTGGACAGGAACAGTCCCTGCATCGGCATCTCGGTCATCTGTGCGCAGATCTCGTCGACCTTTGCCTGCAGTTCGTCGCGCGGGACGACGTGGTTGACCATGCCCCAGTCGAGCGCCTGCGCCGCGGTGAACCGCTGGCCGGTGAAGAGGATCTCCTTGGCGCGCCGTGCTCCGAGGACGTAGGCGTGCGCGAAGTACTCGACACCCGGGATGCCCATGCGGGCGACGGGATCGGAGAAGAACGCGTCGTCGGACGCGACGATGAAGTCGGCGGCCCACGCCAGCATCAGGCCGCCCGCGATGCACGCACCGTGCACCTGGGCGATGACCGGCTTGGGGATGTCCCGCCAACGGCGGCACATGCCCATGTAGACCTCGATCTCGCGAGCGAGTCGCTGGTTGCTGTCGAGCGCGGCGCCGTCCTGCCGGGTGTGATCCCAGTGCAGCGTCGCAGTGTTCGGGTAGAAGGTGTTGAAGTCGCGTTCCGGCGTGCCGATGTCGTGGCCCGCGGAGAAGTGCTTTCCGTTGGCGCGGAGCACGATCACCTTGACGGAAGCGTCGTCGACGGCCTTCCCGAAGGCGGCGTCGAGCGAATACGTCATCACCGAGTTCTGCGCGTTGCGGTAGTCGGGACGATTCAGCGTCACGTAGGCGACGGCCCCGTCGGTCTCGTATGCGACAGGCGACGTGTCGGGGCCGAGGTCGTCGGGCCCGAGGGCGGGAGGAATCACGACGTTGGTCATACCTGCGACTCTAACCTAGCAAGTGCTTGGTTGGTAGTCCGGGTGAGCGATGAGTGATGGCTTCGTGTCGGTGGCCGGGATCAAATGGGGCCGACACCGCGGAGGGCCATTTGATCTGAGGGGCGCTCTAGATCAAATAGACCGACTGCGCGGCGGTCCATCTGGTGTGGTGCCCGTTCTGGCGAGCTTTGCGGGGCGGCACAGTGTGGGGCTTGGAGCTCAGGGGCTCGGCGGTGACTCGATCGTCAGGGTCGGTTCGCGGTGGGTGTGGATCGTCAGGTAGCTGAGGCCGTCGTCGCCCGCGGTGATCGATCGGTGTGATCGACGGGGGAGCCACAGGAGATCGCCCGCGACGACGTCGAGTTCGCGGTCACCCGAACCGATGCGGCCCGATCCGGCGACGACGTGCACGATCACGTCCACCTCGCCGCCGACGTGCCCGCCGATCTCGCCGTGGGCGGGGAGCCGGATCAAATTCGAATCGAGGCCGCGGGGCGCCTCGTCGAGCTTCCATGCAACGGTGTTCGCATCAACGGGCTCGAGGGTCAGGTCGGCGGTGTTGGTGAGTTTGTGCGGCATGTTTTCTCTTATACGCCGACGGACGCGGCCGCCGCGACGGTCTGCGCTCCCCATTCGCGCAGTAGGCGGCCAGACATCGTGGTGTGCGGGCACGACACGATCGCGCCGATCACTCGACCGTCATCGACTATCGGGGCACCGATGGTGACCGCGCCTACCTCGGCGTCGTCGGTCAACTCGGCGGCCACGTAGTCGATGGCGGACAGTTCGGCGAGTAGGCCGCCGACACGTTCACGCAGGGTGCTCGGCACCGAGTCGAGTCCGGCGAGTGTGTCGATGACGGCCCGATGGCCGTCGGTGATCCGCTCGATCGAGTATCCGCGGTGGCGGATCTCGGCGAGCACCGCACGCAGGCGTGGGCGGTCGGTCTCGGGGGCGCGGGCGATCCATGCCTCCCGGGCTGCGGGTTCCGACCACGCGACGAACTCGCGGCAGATCGGCGGCCGCAGACGGATCGGCCGGTTCGGCTTCATCCACTCGACGTCTGTCGTTGATCCCCGAGCGGCGTCTCCTTCTGATCCCCGAGCGGAGTCGAGGGGCCAGCAGTACTCGACGACGGTGATCGTCTCGTCGTCGATGCGGCGGGCGAGGAAGCAGGGCGCACCGGTCTGAGCGACGAGGCCTTCCATCGCGGGGCGAGCCTCCACGACGAGGCGATCGGCGCCGACGGCGCGGCGGGCGGTGTGCAGGAACGCGGCACCGAGGCCGACTCCGCCGGTGTCGGATCGCCGTGTCAGCCACCCGGCGTCGACCAGTTCAGCGACGATCGCGTGCACGGTTGCGCGCGGCAGGTGTGTGTCGCGCACGATGTCGGCCAGAGTGGGAGGGTGACCCGCATGCGCGACGATGTAGTCGAGCACAACGGTCACCCGCCTGGTCGGTGGGGAAGGTTGACGCGCACTTCCACTTTCGCTTACCGTCGGTGACACATTTGCAACACTAGGTGTCGAATATTCGACACGTCAAGGAGGCTTCTCGCAGTGATCGCCGAACTCGAAGCCGAATCGGTCCACATCTTCCGCGAGGTCGCGGCGCAGTTCGAGCACCCGGTGATGCTGTTCTCCGGCGGCAAAGACTCCGTCGTCATGTTCCACCTCGCACGCAAGGCCTTCTGGCCGGCGCCCGTGCCGTTCCCCCTCATGCACATCGACACCGGTCACAACTTCGACGAGGTCATCGAATTCCGCGACCGCCTCGTCGAGCAGACCGGAGCGCGGCTCGTCGTCAGCAGCGTGCAGGACGACATCGACGCCGGTCGTGTCGTCGAGCAGACCGGCCCCGGCACCTCGCGCAACCGGCTGCAGACCGCGGCGCTGCTGCGCGGCATCCGCGAGGGAAAGTACGACGCGGTGTTCGGCGGCGCCCGGAGAGACGAGGAGAAGGCGCGCGCGAAGGAACGGGTGTTCAGCTTCCGTGACTCGTTCGGCGCGTGGGACCCGCGGAACCAGCGACCTGAACTGTGGAATCTCTACAACGGACGACACGCGCGCGGTGAGCACATCCGCGTGTTCCCGCTGAGCAACTGGACCGAGCACGACATCTGGGAGTACATCGCCGCCGAGCAGATCGAGCTCCCGTCGATCTACTACGCACACGAACGGCCGGTGGTTCCGCGCGACGGCATGCTGCTCGCCGACACGAGGTTTCTCGAGAAGTATCCCGGTGAGACGGCGCATGTGGAGCGGGTGCGTTTCCGCACAGTCGGCGACGCGACGTGCACAGGCTGTGTCGAGAGCGACGCCGACACCCCGGAGAAGGTGATCGAAGAGGTCGCCGCCACCCGCGTGACCGAACGCGGCGCGACCCGCGCCGACGACCGCATCTCCGAAGCAGGCATGGAAGACCGCAAGAAGGAGGGGTACTTCTGATGAGCACCGCCCACAACGCCGAGCGAGGCCGCAACGATCTGCTGCGCATCGCCACCGCAGGCAGCGTCGACGACGGCAAGTCGACGCTCATCGGACGTCTTCTCTACGACTCGAAGTCGATCTTCACCGACCAGCTCGAAGCGGTCGAGCGGACCAGTGCGCAGCGCGGCGACGAGACCGCCGACCTCTCCTTGCTCACCGACGGTCTTCGCGCCGAACGTGAGCAAGGCATCACGATCGACGTCGCCTACCGCTACTTCTCGACGCCTGCGCGGAAGTTCATCATCGCCGATTCTCCGGGGCACGTGCAGTACACGCGCAACATGGTCACCGGGGCCTCGACTGCGGACCTCGCGATCATTCTCGTCGACGCCCGCAAGGGTGTGCTCGAGCAGACTCGTCGACACGCGTTCCTGTCGTCCTTGCTCGGAAACCCGCACTTGACCGTGTGCGTCAACAAGATGGATCTCGTCGACTACTCCCAGGAGCGGTACGAGGAGATCGTCGACGAGTTCACAGCTTTCGCGGCCAAGCTCAACGTCACCGACGTCATGTTCATCCCGATCTCCGCGCTCCGCGGCGACAACGTCGTCGACAAGTCCGAGGTGATGGACTGGTACACGGGCCGACCGCTCCTCGGGCACCTCGAGACGGTGCACATCGCGTCCGACCGCAATCTCATCGACGCGCGTTTCCCCGTTCAGTACGTGATCCGCCCACAGCGCGGCGACGGCTTCGACCACCGCGCGTTCGCCGGAACCGTTGCGGGCGGAGCGCTCGCCGTCGGCGACAAAGTCGTCGCGCTGCCCGGCGGCTTCGGCACCGAGGTGTCGAAGATCTGGGGGCCGGGAGGCCGCGAGATGGCGGAGGCGGTCGCGGGGGCGGCTGTGTCGATCGAGCTGGCCGACGAGATCGACATCGTCCGAGGCGACATGCTGGTCCGGCCGGGCAACCGGCCGCATGTCGGCCGGGACATGGACGCGATGGTGTGCTGGTTCTCCGAGTCGACGGCGCTGGCGGAGGGCGACACCTACCTGATGCTGTGCGGCACCCGGCAGACGCGGGTGTCCGTCACCTCGCTGACCTACCGACTCGACGTCAACACCCTGCACCGGGACGCCGACGCCGACCTGATCGAGCTCAACGAGATCGCTCGCGTGGCGCTCCACTGTCAACATCCGATGATGTTCGATGAGTACCGACGCAACCGCCAGACAGGCAGTTTCATTCTGATCGACGAGTCGACCAACGCCACGGTCGCGGCCGGCATGATCGGGGCGCCCGTCAGCCACGACACCAACGTGGTGTGGCAGGCGACGAAGGTGTCCCGCGAGCATCGGTCGTACCGCGGCGCGACGATCTGGCTCACCGGGCTGTCGGGCTCGGGCAAGTCGACGCTGGCGACAGAATTGGAACGACGGTTCGTCGCCGAAGGGCGTCCGGCGTATCTGCTGGACGGTGACAATCTCCGGCACGGCCTCAACGCGGATCTCGGATTCGGCGACGACGACCGGCGTGAGAACATCCGCCGAACAGCGGAGGTCGCATCACTCTTCGCGGACTCGGGCGCAGTTGCACTCGTATCACTGATCAGCCCGTTCGCCGCCGAACGGCAACGCGCCCGCGAGATCCACGCCGCGCGGGACATCCCGTTCTACGAAGTCTTCGTGGACACTCCGCTCGACGACTGTGAAGCCCGCGATCCCAAGGGGCTCTACGCGCGGGCGCGGGCCGGCGAGATCACGCAGTTCACCGGCATCGACTCGCCGTATGAACGTCCCGTGACGCCGGAACTGGTGATCCGTCCCTCCGACGGCTCCCCGGCCGACATCGCCGACCTCATCCTGGAGAGACTGGGTCTCTAGGGGCGCGCGACACCGGGCAACGGTGGGATACGTCCGAGCTACGGCATGCCGTCCAGTTCGCGAGCATGGGCGAGAAGACGCGAGCGGCGGCGATAGACAAGGGTTGCCGCGACGACGGGGATGATCACGAAGAGTGCTGCGGCGATCAGATAACCGGTCAGGTAGGCGGTGCCTCCCGACGCCGGATTCTCGGCGCTTCGGGCGGCCATGCTGAGCCGCGACGCTGCGAAGAAGACGCCGACCGCGCCGATGATCCAGATCCAGACCGTCAACGTCTTCGCCTTGGCCCGAAGTCGCTGAGCCTCGCTGTTTGCGTCATATGTCATTTTCTGACTGTAACGGACCTGGTTAACCGACAGCGACACGTGCGAGGGCGGCTCGAACGTCGGATGCGGTGAGGGTCATGAGGTCGACGGCCGTCAACGAGTCGAGATCGTCCGACGCAGCGAGTCGGTGTTCGCGTTCTTCCTCGGCGGCCTCGATCAGGTTGCGGGCGTGCCTGCCGTTGCCTGCGACGTCGATCGCCGGACGTGATCCGATGTTCGAGGAGCAGAGTGCGTCGAACGACTCCTCGAGGACGCGGACCGCTCCGGGGTCGAGGCGTGAGTCGCGCGACTGCGCGATCGACTCGGCGATCCGCACCAACTCGGCCGGTGTGTACGAGTCGAATCGGAGGCGGCGGGAGAAACGCGACGCGAGGCCCTCGTTGGCGGCGAGAAGGCGATTGATCTCGTCGTCGTACCCGGCGATGATCACCACCAGCCGGTCGCGGTCGTTCTCCATCCGAGCGAGGAGCGTGTCGACGGCCTCACGGCCGAAGGCGTCGCCGCCGGACAGTCCTTCTTGAATCAACGTGTACGCCTCGTCGATCAGCAGGACGCCACCGACTGCAGAGTCGATGACCGCGGACGTCTTGGGCGCCGTCGAACCGAGATGAGTGCCGACGAGGTCTTTCCGACTGACTTCGACGACGGCGTCGGAGTCGAGGACGCCGAGCGCCCGGAACAATCGGCCCACAAGGCGCGCGACGGTCGTCTTGCCGGTTCCGGGTGGACCGGTGAATGCCAGATGCAGGCTCCGTGACTGCGTGCGCAGTCCCTTCTCCGATCGGACCTGTGCCAGGCGAGCCGCCGACCGGAGTCGGTCCACCTGATCCTTCACCGCCGCCAAACCGATCTGCGCGTCGAGTTCGTCGATGACGGCGAGCGCCGCGGCGTCGTCCGGTGAGGTGTGCGACGCGGAAGGCGTCGTCGTCGTGCCCTCGACGGCCAGTCGGTACCGGGGATCGGCGATTGCGCGGGCCGCCTCGGCGAGCGTCGGGTCGACGGCGTACGCCTCTTGGAAGCATGGCAGTGCGGAGTCCTCATCGCCTTTCGTCCGCAGGGTCATGCCCATCATGAACAGCGACTGCGCACGGGCGTTGACCAGGACGGAGTTGCGCACCGACTCCAGGCGGCGCAGGCCTTCGTCGAACAACCCGAGATGGGCGCACGCCGTTCCGGCGAGGAAGTCGCAGGCCGCGCGCAGATACTCGTCCGACGACGTCGTCTCCGACAAGGCTTCGAGGACGTCCCGCCACTGCTGGCGGGTCAACGCGATCAGCGCTCGGCAGTACTGCGTCGACGGTCCGTCGGCGTCGGCGTCGAGGACGTCGGCTGCGCCGTCCGGGTCGCCTCCGGCGAGCAACGACGCCGCGTAGACGACTGCGGCGTCCGACGCCGTCGACACCGGAAGGTCGATGAACATGCCGGTCGGCAGATGTCCGACGAGGTGTCCGGCAGGCAGGCCGATACGCCGCTGGTCTGCGCCGATCCGTGTCCGCGAGCGGTACAGGCCGAGCACACATGCTCCCGACCGGTCACCCGCTGCCGCGCGCCCGAGCCAGGCGTCGCCCATCGTCGGGTCGACGTCGGTGGCGAGTGTGAACGCGGCCAGCGCCCGATCTCGGTCGGGTGGTGTCTCGGCGACGAGCACGCCGAGAGCTCCGAGGCCCGCTGTGAAATAGTCGCGCGCAGTACCGACATTCATCGTGATCCCCCCGAATCGACTGTCTGATACGACACTAGTGGCGACGCCTCCCCGATGCAGTCGATCGAGCCGTATTGGGTGATGGACCGGAGCACTCGCCCGCTGACATAGAATGTCTGCTGTGAGCGCCCAGGTAGATACCGTTTCCCACGCCGCCGAGACCCCCGACACACCGCAGCCGTACGCCGAGCTCGGTTTGAAGGACGACGAGTACGCGCGTATCCGCGAGATCCTGGGCCGTCGCCCCACGGACGCGGAACTCGCGATGTACTCGGTGATGTGGTCCGAGCACTGCAGTTACAAGTCGTCGAAGGTGCACCTGCGCTACTTCGGTGAGACCACCACCGACGAGATGCGGTCGAGCATGCTCGCGGGCATCGGCGAGAACGCGGGCGTCGTCGACGTGGGCGACGGCTGGGCGGTGACGTTCAAGGTCGAGTCGCACAATCACCCGAGCTACGTGGAGCCGTATCAGGGCGCGGCCACCGGCGTCGGCGGCATCGTCCGCGACATCATGGCGATGGGCGCCCGCCCGATCGCGGTGATGGACCAGTTGCGTTTCGGTGCGGCCGATCATCCGGACACCCGTCGTGTGGTCGACGGCGTGGTCCGCGGCGTCGGCGGTTACGGCAACTCGCTCGGCCTGCCGAACATCGGCGGCGAGACCGTCTTCGACGCAAGCTACCAGGGCAACCCGCTGGTCAACGCACTGTGCGCCGGCGTCCTCCGCGCCGAAGACCTGCACCTCGCCTTCGCGTCGGGTGCGGGCAACAAGATCATCCTGTTCGGCGCCCGCACCGGCCTCGACGGCATCGGCGGCGTGTCGGTCCTCGCGTCGGAGACGTTCGACGATTCCGAAGAGAACGGCCCGAACCGCAAGAAGCTGCCGAGTGTCCAGGTCGGCGACCCGTTCACCGAGAAGGTCCTCATCGAGTGCTGCCTCGACCTGTACCGCGAAGGGCTCGTCGTCGGCATCCAGGACCTCGGCGGCGCCGGACTGTCGTGCGCCACGAGCGAGCTCGCCGCAGCGGGCGACGGTGGCATGCACATCGACCTCGAGAAGGTCCCGATGCGTGCCGTCGGCATGACGCCGGCCGAGGTGCTCTCGAGCGAGTCGCAGGAGCGCATGTGCGCAGTCGTCACGCCGGAGAACGTCGACAAGTTCATGGAGGTGTGCCGCAAGTGGGACGCGCTCGCCACCGTGATCGGCGAGGTCACCGACGGTGAGCACCTCCAGATCACCTGGCACGGCGAGACCGTCGTCGACGTCCCGCCGCGCACCGTCGCCCACGACGGCCCGGTGTACAACCGTCCCGTCGAGCGCCCCGACTGGCAGGACGACGTCATCGCGTCGACCACCGCCGGCCTGAAGCGCCCCGAGACCGGCGACGAACTGCGCGAGACGTTCCTGAAGATGGTCGCCAGCCCCGCGCTGTGCAGCCGCAAGTTCATCACCGAGCAGTACGACCGTTACGTCCGCGGCAACACCGTCCTTGCCGAGCACGCCGACTCCGGCATGGTCCGCATCGACGCGGAGACCGGGCGCGGCGTCGCGATCTCGACCGACGCGTCGGGGCGCTACACGTACCTCGACCCGTACAACGGCGCGCAGCTCGCTCTCGCCGAAGCGTTCCGCAACGTCGCGGTGTCGGGCGCCAAGCCGAGTGCGGTGAGCAACTGCCTCAACTTCGGTTCGCCGGAGGACCCCGCCGTGATGTGGCAGTTCAGCCAGGCCGTCCGCGGCCTCGCCGACGGCTGTGCCGAATTGGGCATCCCGGTGACCGGCGGCAACGTCAGCTTCTACAACCAGACCGGCTCGACCGCGATCCTGCCGACTCCGGTGGTGGCAGTGCTCGGTGTGATCGACGACGTCCGTCGCCGTATCCCGAACGGTATCGGCACCGAGCCGGGCGAGACGCTGATCCTGATGGGCGACACCCTCGACGAGTTCGACGGTTCGATCTGGTCGCAGGTGGAGCACGATCACCTCGGTGGCGTTCCGCCGAAGGTCGACCTCCAGCGTGAGCGCCTGCTCAGCGACATCCTGATCGCCGCGTCGCGTGACGGTCTCGTGTCGGCGGCGCACGACCTCTCTGAAGGCGGCCTGATCCAGGCGGTCGCCGAGGCTGCTCTCGCCGGTGAGACGGGCTGCCGGATCCTGCTGCCGGAAGGCGCGGACCCGTTCGTGTGGCTCTTCTCGGAGTCGACCGGACGTGTGCTCGTCGCCGTTCCACGGTCGGAGGAGACCCGGTTCACGGGCATGCTGACGGCGCGTCAGATGCCGTGGACTCGCATCGGCGTCGTAGACCAGGGCAGCGACGAGCTCGAGGTCCAGGACCAGTTCTCCGTGAAGCTCACCGAACTGCGGGAAGCACACGAAGGCACACTGCCGGAGCTCTTCGGCTGAGCCTCCTCGATCTTCGCGCGCTTCCTTCGCCTGCTCGTCGCGCAGCCGATTCCATCGGCTCGCTCCTGCGGGTCCCGACAGCGGGACTCGTGGGGGCGACGCTGTTCTTGTGGATGTCGCTGACGCCGTCCCTCCTGCCGCGTGACTGGATGTTCCAAGGTCTCATCGGCGGGATCAGTGCTGCGATCGGCCACGGAATCGGGATCGTCGTCGCTGCAGCGGCGCGACGCTGGCTGGCTCCGAGACTGGCGTTCTGGCCGCCGTCGACGCTCGTGCAGACGAGGATCCGTTTGGGGATCTACACGATCTGTGCCGTTGGCACGGTGCTCATGCTGGTCGCAGCGGTGCGGTGGCAGAGCCAGATCGCCGACTACATGGGCACTGTCCCGCCCACCGTCCTCGGTTACTCCAGGACGATCGTGTTGAGCGCAGTCATCGGCCTGGTGATTCTGGCGACCGCCCGCGGCCTACGTGACGAGAGCAGGTGGGTCGCCGGGCTGCTGATCAGGCGGTGGCGCTTTCCGCGACGTGCAGCCGTCGCCGTCGGCGTGGTCGTCGTTGCACTCGTCACCTATCTGTTCGTCGCGGGCATCGGCGTCCGCGTGGGCTATGCTGCGTTGAACTGGGCGTTCAGTGCACAGAACGACACCACTCGCGACGGTGCGGTTCGACCGACCCTTCCGGAGAAGTCGGGGAGCCCGGCGTCGAAGGCGTCGTGGGAGTCGCTCGGCTTCGAGGGCCGGAACTTCGTCTCAGGCGGAGTCCGAGCGTCCGAGTTGAGTCGATTGACAGGCCGCCCGGCGAAGGAGCCGATCCGGGTCTACGCAGGCTTGGAGACCGCTGACGACACCGATGCGCGGATGAGGGTGATCGTCGACGAACTCGAACGCACCGGCGCATTCGATCGGAAGACTCTCGTCGTCATCCCGACGACGGGCACAGGATGGGTCAATCCGACGGCCGCGCAGACGATGGAACTCGTCGCGGACGGCGACTCGGCACTCGTCGCCGCGCAGTATTCGTATCTGCCGAGTTGGCTGTCGTTCGTCGCCGATCGACAGGCCGCCGCCGATGCCGGACGAGCGTTGGTGACGGCCGTCCACGATCGGTGGCTCACCAAACCCGCCGAGCATCGCCCGAAGCTGTTCGTCTACGGCGAGAGCTTGGGAACGCAGGCGGGCGAGGGGGCGTTCGACGGCCTCGCCGAGATCCGGGACACCGTCGACGGCGTTCTGTGGGTGGGCCCGCCGAACTCGAATCCGCTGTGGCGCAGTCTCACCGACAGGCGCGATCCCGGCACGCCGGAGACGGAACCGACGTACGCGGACGGCCTGGTGGTTCGGTTCGCGAACGACGCCGAAGGCATCACACGGAATCCACGAGAGTGGTTGTCGCCGCGGGTCCTGTACATCCAGCATCCGTCCGACCCCGTCGTCTGGTGGTCCACGGATCTGCTGTTCTCCGAACCGGACTGGCTCGCCGAACGGACGGCCGATGACGCCTCCGCGATGCGGTGGTATCCGATCGTCACGTTCTGGCAGGTCAGCGCCGATCTCGGCAACGCGGCGGGCGTTCCGGACGGCCACGGACACAATTACGGCACACAGATCCTCGACGGATGGGTCGCGGTGACAAATCCCGACGGCTGGACCGCCGCCGACACTCAGCGGATTCGCAACGCCTTGAACGAACTCCGCGGCCACGACGGGCCGGAGAAGTAGGTGCGAGCGGCATGCTCGGCATCTGTCCGGTTTATTGCTAATGTTCCGCACATGAAGAAGATGATTGTTGTTCTACTCGCTGCTGCCGCGCTCTGCCTCGGTCTGCCTGCGGGAGCTGGTATCGCTGAAGCTCGGATCGAAACTGGGCGGTACACGGCCCAGTTCGTTGAGTTCGGCGCTATTCCGACGCCGCTGGCGCACGCCAGGATCATCGGCAATACCTACTACCAGGACTACTACGGTGTCGGCCCGCGGAATCTCACGATCATGCGGTTGACTCCAACCAAGCGCGGAATGACCGCTTCGTATGCGAAGGACCCTGTGTCGCTGTGGTACTCCCGAGTCGAGTACCGCAAGACCTCGTATGGATACAAAGGCGTCGTGTACAGCATGGGCATCCCGATGGGCGACATGATCCTGCGCAAAGTCCGCGCCCGCCGCTGACATCTGTCGGCCACAATCGTGACTGGGCGCACGCTTCGATCGGCGTCCGCAGGGTCCCCTGACCGGATGAAGTGTGGCGGAAGTGCAGGTATCGTCACCCTGGCCCGGCCGTGCTCAGACGAGAACGCGTCTCCATGATCCGAACCGAACAGGACGACCATGACTTACCCGCCTCAGAACCCCGGCGATCCGAACGCGCAGCCGGATCCGTTCGGCCAGACCCAGTTCGGCCAGACTCCGAACTTCGACAAGGGTCAGCCGCAGACTCCGCCTCCGGCGTACGGCGCGCCGCAGGGCCAGCCGCAGTACGGCCAGCAGCCGCCTGCATACGGGCAGCCGCCGCAGCCCGAGTTCGGTCAGCAGCCGGGCGGATACGCGCCGCAGCCGCAATACGGTCAGAACCCGTACGGCGCGGCAGGTGTCCCGCAGTCCGGTGACCCCGGAACTCTCAACCTTCCTTGGTATGGAATCGGCTTCGCGGACGCTGCCCGTCGCGTCTTCCAGAAGTACGCACGATTCGACGGGCGAGCGAGCCGTGGCGAGTACTGGTGGTGGGTGCTGGCGAACTTCGCCGTCGTCGCTGTTCTGTACATCCTCGTTCTCATTGGAATCGTCGGCATCGGGGGCACTGTTGGCGATGCCCTCGGCGGCATCGTTGCACTTCTCCTGCTCGTGTGGAGCCTTGGTGTGCTCGTTCCCACCATCGCCGTGGCGGTGCGTCGACTCCATGACGCCGGCTACAGCGGCTGGATGTACCTCATCGGTTTCGTCCCTGTTGTCGGCGGAATCGCTCTGATCGTCTTCCTGTGCATGGACAGCAAGCCGGAAGGTGCTCGCTTCGATGAGAATCGCTGACGAGGCGGCATTGCGCACTGACTTGGCCGCGCCGGGGAGACTCCCCGGCGCGGTTTTGTCGTGTGCGCCGTGGGCGCCCGTATGGGATTGCACCGTGATTCGCGAAGACTGGTTCGCCATTCGTGTCGCTCGACCGAATGACTGTTGCCGCTGTCTTCGAGTGGACGTCACAAACGAGCGCTGGGTACAGGTATCATCACTTCGCCTCGACCCGAATTGCTAAGGACACACCAAATGACGAATCCGCCGGGAAATCCTGGAGACCCGAACGCTCAGCCTGACCCGTACGGTGCGACGCAGTTCGGTCAGACTCCCAATTTCGAGAAGCAGCCGCAGACACCTCCCGCGTCTCCCGACTACGGCCAGCAGCCGCCCGCATACGGTCAGCCGGTGCCGCCGGCGTACGGTCAGCCCGGTCAGCCTGCGTACGGGCAGCAGCCGTACGGCGCTTTCGGCCAGGAGAATGCGGGCTTCGCAGGCCAGCAAGGAGGCGAGTGGAACCGCCAGCCAGACGGGTCGGTCTCCCCGGGCACGGTTCCGGCAGGATTCACTCCTCAGGCCAACACCGGCTATGTCGACATCGTTGGACTGGGGCGCGTGCAGGTCGCGGACATCGGCAAGCGCTTTCTCGCTCGCCTCATCGACGGTGTCATCTACGGCGTGATTTACGGAATCATGTTCGGGGTCGGCGCGGCGTCGATCGTTGCCGATCCCATCGAGTGCAGCACCAACTCGTTCGGGACCACAACGTGTGACGGCGGCGGTGCCGGAGTCATGGGATTCTTCGTCGTCATGCTGCTGGCGATGGCCTTCGGACTGCTCTACGAGTGGTTGATGATCGGAATCAAGGGTGCGACGCTCGGCAAGATGGCGATGCACATCAAGGTCGTCGACCAGTTGTCGGGTCAGCCGATCGGTCTCGGTCGTGCTTTTGTTCGACAGATCATTCCGTTCGCAGGTGCGATCGCGTGCTACGTCGGCGCGATCGTCGTGTACCTCTCTCCGCTGTTCGACAACTCGGGCCGCATGCAGGGATGGCACGACAAGGCCGCCAATGATCTGGTGATCATCAGCGGCTAGAGGCTCTTTGATTCGACGGCCGCCGAGGGGCACATGACTGTGACTCTCGGCGGCCGTCGCCGTTCTCGGCGGCCGTCGCCGTTCTCGGCCGCGGTGGACCAAAACGGTCCCAGGATCGACAGCCTGGCCATAGCGTGGGGCTCATGACATTGCGAGTTGTGGAATGGTCCACCGGAACTGTTGGCCGACATGCGATCACGGGAATCGACGCGCACCCCGACCTCGAACTCGTCGGCGTGTGGGTGTCGGATCCGGTGAAGGTGGGGCAGGACGCGGGGCGTCTCGCCGGACTGGATCGAGACCTCGGCGTCGTCGCGACCAACGACAAGGACGCCCTCCTCGCGCTCAGGCCGGATGCGATCGTTCACACGGCCATGACCGACGATCGAGTGGCCGAGGCGATCGCCGACCTCACGTCTTTTGTCGCGGCCGGAATCAACGTCGTGTCGTCTGGGCCGGTGATCCTGCAGTTCCCGTACGGTGTGCTGCCCGAGTCGATGATCGAGTCCGTCGAGAATGCTGCGCAGACGGGCGGCGCGAGTATTCACGTCAACGGCATCGACCCGGGATTCGCGAACGATGTGCTTCCACTGTCGATGACAAGCCTGTCGCAGGAGATCGACGAAGTCCGCTGCATGGAGATCGCCGACTACTCCACGTATTTCCAACCCGTTGTCATGGCTGAGTTGTTCGGCTTCGGAAAGCCTCTCGACCACACCCCGATGCTCTTGATGCCGGGTGTCCTGTCATTGGCGTGGGGCAGCGTTGTCCGTCAGATCGCGGCGGGGCTCGGTGTGACGCTCGACGAGCCGCTTGTCGAGCGGCATGACAAGGTCGCGGCGTCGGCCGACGTCGACACCGTGTCGGTGCAGATTCCAGCGGGCACGATGGCCGCGCTGCACTTCGAGGTGGTCGGGCAGGTCGACGGCGTCGACCGGATTGTGCTCGAGCATTACACCCGCACACACCGCGACCAGTGTCCAGGGTGGCCACGCCCGGCCGAAGGGGACGGCTGCTACCGCATCGTCATCTCCGGCGAACCCCACATGAATGTCGAGATGACTCACCACGGCCGCGACGGCGACCACAACGTGTCGGGCATGATTGTGACCGCGCAGCGACTTGTGAACGCCGTGCCGGCTGTCGTCGCCGCCCGTCCGGGACTGGTCACGGCGTTGGATCTGCCGCTCGTGACGGGACGGGGCCTGGTCGTCGGTTCCAAGTGACGTCGCCCGAACGGCGGGTGGCAAATATTCAGCTAACTGAACTAGAGTGTGAACATCAGAACTGAGGGGAATATCGAACGGTGATGACTGATCCCGACGGCGTCGAGCCTGACAAAACGAACACGCCCCTTGGTGAGGGCTCGCCCGATTCGAGTGAGTCGAAGGTTCCCGACCCGCAGTTCGGGCAGGGGCAGTTCGGTGCGCCGCAGCAGGGATACGCCCAGCAGGGATACGTTCCGGGTCCAGGGCAGGGCTACGTCCAACCCGGATTCGCGCAGCCGGGTTACCCGGTGGGGCCTCCTCGTGCCGCGCAGCCCGACGACTATCTCGTGTGGGCGATCCTGTCGACCGTGCTCTGCTGCCTGCCGCTCGGGGTGGTCTCGATCGTCAAGTCGACATCGGTCGGCAAGTTGTGGGCCATGGGCGACTACGCGGGCGCTCAACGGGCCTCTGACGATGCGAAGAAGTTCGCGATCTGGAGCGCCGTCGCAACCGCGGTGATCTACGTCGTTGTGATCGTCGTGTACGTCGTGTTCTTCCTTGTCCTGTTCGAGACCGGAAGACGCTCGGGCACGTCGCTTTGAGTGTCATGCCCAACGAGAGTCGACGGTCCCCGCTTCACCGTCGAATGTCGGCGATCGCCAATCATCGAGTGCTCACGCCCGTCCTCGGGGTGGGAGTGGCCGCAGGGGTCTCGGCGCTGGTGATGATCGGCGATCCGACGACACCCGGTGGGTTTCTGCCTCCGTGTCCGACGAATGCCCTTCTGCATGTCAACTGCCCCGGATGTGGATCGACGAGAGCGCTTTACAGCCTGCTGCACGGCGACATTCCGGCCGCACTGCACTACAACGCGCTCGGAGTGATCGCGATGGTGTTGATCGTCGTGGCCTTCGTGATGCATGTCGTCGGTCTCTGGCGTGGCCGAAAACTGCGCAGCTGGCAGCATCTGCGATACACGCCGTGGATTGCACTGGCGGTGACGGCCGTCTGGTTCGTCATCCGAAATCTTCCGTTTGCGCCCTTCTCTGACCTGAAAGTATGAACGCACATGACTGAACCGAACGACCCGCTGGACAAAGACGCTGAGAAGCAGCCGGACGACGGCTGGGCCGCATATGACGAGACCCAAGTCGGCAAGCTGTCGCTGGAGAAGAACGAGTCGGCTGACCCCGAGGCATACGCGCAGACCATGTTCAACGAGGTGCCGCCGGTGGCCCCGCCTTACACTCCGGCACCCGACCCGTTCGCCCAACCGGAGAGCGCTGCCCCGCCTCAGTACGGCCAGCCGCAGCCGCAGTACGGCGTTCCCCAACCTCAATTCGCTCAGCCACAGTACGTTCAACCCCAGTTCGTGCAGCAGTATCAGCCGATGGGTTTCGGCCAGCCGATGCCACGCACCGCGCAGACGTCGGCGATTCTCGCCACGGTGTTCGGGGGTCTCCTGGTCGTCGGCTGCTACACGACACTCATCGGGCTCGCCCCGCTGATCTTCGGCATCATCGGGATGACCAAGTCCAGCTCGGTGACGAGCTTGTGGGGCATGGGCCAGTACGACGCCGCGCGCCATGCCGCACTCGAATCAGAGAAGTACGCGCGCTGGGCGTGGATCAGCATGGCGATCGGGTTCGCCGTGGTTGTCCTGATCATCGTCCTCGTCATCGCGATAGCAGCCGCGAACTCCAATTGACCAGGCCGGGTGGCGTCGATCAGTACTGGACGCCGCTGAGGTTGCGGGCGTACGCGACCCGGTTGTAGACGTCCATGACGTTCGACGGGTCGAAGACCGGGACTGACGTCGTGTGCATGAATCCGCCGCTGGTCACCGTCACCTGGACGAAACCAGTCGTCCGGCGTTCTTTCGCGAGTAGGAAGAAGAGGCTGAACAGGCAGACCACGAACGCGCCGACGACTGCACAGACGATCGCCCACGTCGGAATCTCCTCCGATGTGTGCGACATGTCGGTCACGTGCCAACTCGCGCCGGCGATCGGCGCGGTCCCGCTCGGCGTGACGATGTGCGTCTGAGTGCACGAGATGTCGCCGATGGCCACCAGCGGAGGCGCCTGCGGAGTCGGCTGCTGGAAGCCGTTGTTCTTCTCCCACGGATTCGGCGGGTACGGGCTGGTCATGGCGGCTATCGTACGGCCTGCGCTCCTCCGGCCGGATGACAACCCGTTCTACAGTGGCCAGTTGTGCACCGGCTCGCCTTCGTGCATCAAGGTCTTGTAGTCGAGCAGCATGCCGTGGAGTGCTTGTCGGCGCGTCTCGCCCGCCTCCTCGCGAGCGAGCACGGCGCGACGCTGCCACACCGAGCCCGTCTGTTTTGTGACGCACCGACCCTCGATGACGCCGAGATAGCGGCGCTTGGCCTTCTCCGACACCCCGAACGACGTCAGGCCCTTTTCGGCGAGCGGGAGGAGGCGGCGCAGCGTCAACTCGTCGGGGCTCACCCACCCGATGTTGGGCCAGTACAACTGGGAGTCGAGGCCCCACTGGGCTCCGGCGGCGAGGTTCTCGCGCGCCGCGTCGAACGACATCTGCGACCAGAGGGGACGGTCCGACTCGACGAGCCCGCGCACCAGACCGTAATAGAACGCGGAGTTGGCCATGATGTCGACGACCGTAGGGCCGGCCGGCAGCACACGATTCTCGACACGAAGATGCGCTTGCCCGTCGACGACGTCGTACACCGGCCGGTTCCACCGGTACACGGTTCCGTTGTGCATCCGCAGTTCGTCGAGGTCGGGGATGCGGCCCGCATCGAGTTCGTCGATCGGGTCGATGTCGGTCGACACCGGCAGCAGTGCCGGGAAGTAGCGGGTGTTCTCTTCGAAGAGGTCGAAGATCGTGTTGATCCATCGTTCGCCGAACCACACGCGCGGCCGAACACCCTGGTTGCGGAGTTCGAGTGGTCGGGTGTCGGTGGCCTGTTCGAACACTGGGATGCGGGTCTCGTGCCACAGCGCCTTGCCGGAGAGGAACGGAGAATTGCCCGCCAAAGCCACCTGGATCCCCGCGATGGCCTGCGCTGCGTTCCAGTGAGCAGCGAAGTCCTCCGGGGCCACCCGCAGGTGCAACTGCAGTGACGTGCACGCCGCCTCCGGCAGGATCGAGTCGGTCGTCGTCAACAGCCTCTCGGCGTTGAACGGCTCCGACAGCGGGACGCCGGTGATGTCGAGTTCGAGGTCCTCGCCGCGAGCGGCGAAGATCTGCTCGTTGAGCAGGCTGTAGCGAGGATTCGTCGAGATCCACTGCCCGGCGAAATGCTCGTGCCGCAGTGTCGGCAGCATGCCGATCATCAGCAGGTGATTGCCCGTCGACGCGGCACGTGCCTCAGCGCGGTTCAACGACGTGCGCAACATCTGCTCCAGGCTCACCGTGTCGCCGCCGACAAAAGGTCGAGGCGACACGTTGATCTCGATGTTGAACTGACCCAGCTCGGTCTGGAAGTCGGGGTCGGCGATCGCCTCGAGAACACGGGCGTTCGCCATCGACGGCTCCGCGTTCTCGTCGATCAGATTCAGCTCCACCTCCATACCGAGAAGCGGTTCCGGGGGCCGACCGTGGTCGGTGAACAGGCCGTCGGCCAGCATCCGCGCGATCGCGTCGGTGCCCTTCGACACCTGCGACCGGAACCGCACCCGATCGGCGCCGCTGAACTTCTGATGGTCGACTTCCGCACCCATGACGTCATGGTGCCGGAAACGGGGACGCCGACGCGGCCGTTCGCCCTAACCTGTCGTTCGGTGTCACCAGGTGACACCGAACGACAGGTCGGTGTCGTCGCGCTGTGGAATAGCATTCGAGGAATGATGACCGCGGACCTGCACGTGCACACTCACTTCTCCGACGGCACCGACACTCCGGAGGAGTTGTTCGCCGCGGCGCAGGCGGCGGGGCTGACGACGCTCGGGCTCACTGATCACGACACGTCCAAGGGGTGGGAGCCGGTCGCCGCGGCGGTGCCCGCAGGTATGCGAGTCCTGCCCGGAGCGGAGTTCTCCACGAAGCACCCGGCAGCCGACAGGTCGTTGGTGTCCGTCCACCTGCTCGGGTACCTGTTCGATCCGGCATCGCCCGCGATCGTCGCGGAATGGCAGCGGATGAAGGACGACCGACGACTTCGTGGCGAGAGGATCGTCGAGAAGCTGATCGCCGCCGACTACACGATCGACCTCGCTCGGGTTCGTGAGATCGCCGGCCCGAGCAACATCGGACGACCGCACATCGCTCGTGCGCTCGTCGAGGCCGGTGTGATCTCCACGGTCGGGGAGGCGTTCAGCGGACTGCTCGACGACGACGGCGACTTCTACGTCGCTCTGCGCTCCACGACGCTGCTCGAAGGCATCACGATGATCAGCGAGGCCGGGGGAGTCCCCGTCGTCGCGCACCCCCGTGCCCGCGCGGCGGCCGGGGTGTTGACAGCGGAGGTGCTCGAAGAACTCGCCGACCGGGGACTGCAGGGCATCGAAGTCCGCCACCCCGACCACGACGACGCCGCGCGCGCGGAGCTCGGCGGAATCGCAACCGACCTGCGTCTGTTGCAGACCGGATCGAGCGACTATCACGGCGGTAACAAGACGCTCGTCATCGGACAGGAACGCACGTCCGACGACGTCGTCGACGCGATCATCGAACGCGGCGCCGTGGCGCCGTTCGTCGGTTGACGACGATGGGGCCGAGGGACAAGGTCGACGCGGCGCAGACCAGGGCCGCGGTGCTCGCCGTCGCCGACTGGTTGCGCGACGGCACGCTGCCGACTCCGCCGCGTCCCGCGCTCGCCGCAGCCGTTCGAACCACCGCGCGGACCGTGGCGCAGGACGCGCCGGGCAACTCCGTCGAGCTTCGGGTGCCGCCGTTCGTCGCGGTGCAGTGCATCGAAGGCGTCCGCCATACCCGGGGAACACCGCCGAACGTCATCGAGACCACGCCCCGAACGTGGCTGCTCCTGGCGACCGGACTCGCCCGGTTCGACCACGCCGTGGACACCCACGAGGTGAGCGTGTCCGGGCATCGGGCAGGCGACGTCGCAGCATTCCTGCCCGTGGTCCCCCTCAAACCTCAGGTGTGACGTTCCCGGCTGAACTTCTGTGGAACACCGGGTGGAAGGTACCCTTGGGAAACGCCCGTCCAGCCCACGAAACCGGAGCGTCGCATCGTGACTGACCTGTCGATTCATTCTCGCAATCTGCTGGATACGCAGCAGCCTGACGACGTCTCCGAGAACGAACCCCGCGAAGAATGCGGAGTGTTCGGTGTCTGGGCGCCGGGCGAGGACGTCGCAAAGCTCACCTACTACGGGCTGTACGCGCTGCAGCATCGCGGTCAAGAAGCCGCAGGCATCGCCGTCGGCGACGGCTCGCAGGTCCTCGTGTTCAAAGACCTCGGACTCGTCAGCCAGGTGTTCGACGAGCAGACGCTCGCGTCGATGATCGGCCACGTCGCCGTCGGACACTGCCGCTACTCGACCACCGGCTCGACCACGTGGGAGAACTCGCAGCCCATCTTCCGGCACACCGACGCGGGCAGCGGCGTTGCGCTCGGCCACAACGGCAACCTCGTCAACACCGCAGAGCTCGCGGCGCGCGCCCGTGATCTGGGCCTGTACGGCCCGTCCGACCGCGCGGCCGCATCGTCGGACTCCGACGTCGTCGGTGCCCTCCTCGCGCACGGCGCGGCGGACAAGACGCTCGAGCAGGCCGCCGTCGAGCTGCTGCCGACGCTCAAGGGCGCGTTCTGCCTGACGTTCCAGGACGAGACCACGCTGTACGCGGCACGCGACCCGCACGGCATCCGCCCGCTGTCCCTCGGTCGGCTCGATCGCGGTTGGGTCGTCGCGTCGGAGACCGCGGCCTTCGACATCGTCGGCGCGTCGTTCGTACGCGACATCGAACCCGGCGAGCTGCTCGCCATCGACAACAACGGTGTCCGCAGCACTCGTTTCGCCGAGGCCACACCCAAACTGTGCGTCTTCGAGCACGTCTACCTGGCTCGCCCGGACAGCGTGATCCACGGTCGCTCCGTTCACTCGGCGCGCGTCGACATCGGCCGCCGTCTCGCCCGCGAACAGCCTGCTGTCGGAGACCTCGTGATCCCCGTCCCCGAGTCGGGCACCCCGGCCGCGGTTGGATTCGCGCAGGAGTCCGGGATCCCTTACGGCCAGGGCCTGATGAAGAACGCCTACGTCGGTCGCACGTTCATCCAGCCGTCGCAGACCATCCGTCAGCTCGGCATCCGGCTCAAGTTGAATCCGCTCCGCGAAGTGATCCGCGGCCGGCGTCTGGTGGTCGTCGACGACTCGATCGTGCGCGGCAACACCCAGCGAGCTCTCATCCGCATGCTCCGTGAGGCGGGTGCCGCGGAGGTCCACGTCCGCATCGCGTCCGCGCCCGTCCGGTGGCCCTGCTTCTACGGCATCGACTTCGCGTCTCCTGCGGAGCTGATCGCCAACGGCATGGAGTCGGAAGAGCACATGGTCGACGGCGTCCGTCAGGCGATCGGCGCCGACAGTCTCGGCTACATCAGCGTCGACGAGATGATCGCCGCGACTGGCGAGGAGCGTTCCAACCTCTGCGCTGCCTGCTTCGACGGCAAGTACCCGATTGAACTGCCGGGCGAGACCGCGATGGGCAAGGCGGTTCTCGAAACGATGATGTCGAGCGATGCCGCCCCCGCAGATCCGCTGATCGCGCAGAACGACAACGTCAGCGCCGTGATGCGGCCGTGACCGTAGTCGGTCACGACAAGAGATTCCACCGAGCACTCGGGTAGCGTGAGTGCGATGAGCACGGCGGACGGCCTTGACGGTCGGCGTCGAAGAACACGATGTGTAGGAGAAGTACGACGATGACGGACGGGTCTGCCGCCAACCAGGCATCCGGGGGCGGTGCGTCGTACGCGGCCGCCGGTGTGGACATCGATGCGGGTGAGCGCGCAGTCGAGCTGTTCCTGCCGCACGCGAAGCGGGCGACGCGACCCGAGGTCCTCGGCGGCCTCGGCGGATTCGCCGGACTGTTCTCGCTGAAGGGCGACTACCGTGAGCCGGTGCTCGCAGCGTCGAGTGACGGCGTCGGCACCAAGCTGGCCGTCGCGCAGGCGATGGGCATCCACCACACCGTGGGCCGCGACCTGGTCGCCATGGTCGTCGACGACCTCGTCGTCTGCGGCGCCGAGCCCCTGTTCCTCCAGGACTACATCGCCGTCGGCAAGGTGATCCCGGAAATGGTCGCCGACATCGTCAAGGGCATCGCCGACGGTTGTGTCGACGCAGGCTGTGCCCTCCTCGGCGGAGAGACGGCCGAACACCCGGGCGTCATGGAAGACGGCCACTACGACATCTCGGCGACCGGCGTCGGTGTTGTCGAAGCCGACGACATCCTCGGTCCCGACCGCGTGCGGCCGGGTGACGTCGTGATCGCGATGGGCTCGTCGGGTCTGCACTCGAACGGCTACTCGCTCGCCCGCAACGTGCTCCTCGAACTCGGTCACCTCGACCTCGAGGGCCACGTCGAGGAGTTCGGACGCACGCTCGGTGAAGAGCTCCTCGAACCGACCCGCATCTACGCCAAGGACTGCCTGGCACTCGCCGCAGAAGCCGATGTCCGCACGTTTGCGCACATCACCGGTGGCGGCCTCGCCGACAACCTCGGGCGAGTGCTCCCGGTCGGCCTCGAGGCGGTCCTCGAACGCAACTCGTGGACGCCCGCCCCGATCTTCTCGATGATCGCGCAGCGCGGCCGCGTCGAGCGCCTCGAGATGGAGCGCACGTTCAACATGGGCGTCGGCATGGTCGCGATCGTCGCGCCTGAAGACACCGACCGCGCTCAGGCCGTTCTCACGGCGCGCCACGTCGACAACTGGGTGCTCGGATCGATCACTCGCGGCACCGATGGGGCCGCAGGCCGCGCCGAGCTCGTCGGCGACCACGCGCGCTTCTGACCTGTTCCGACCGTCCTCCGGAGTCCGCCCTCGCTTGTCGATCAGACCCAGCCCGGTCGTCGATCAGGCCCGGCCCGGTCGTCGAGCGCAGTCGAGACGTTCGCGTTGTTCGGCCCCTCGACTGCGCTCGGGGAGCGGGATGGTCGAGCGTGTCCTTCTCCGGTCGTCGAGCGTGTCGTTGACGCGGATACGAGAGCGGGCCCGGTCGGAATGACCGGGCCCGCTCTCGTATGCATGACTGTTCCGTTCAGCACTCACCACGGGACGTTCGGGCGCGCGGAAACGAGAATTCTCATCGCGTCAGAATGCGTGGAACGAGGTGAGGGGAGGAATCGAGTGTGCGCGCCTCAGGCGCGGTGCCACTCGTCTTCGCTGTTCCGGGAGTCGTCGTCCGACCAAGTGTCGGTCGTGTACGACTGCCCTTCACCGTTGGACAACTCGCGCTGCAAGCTGTCGAAGTCGGTGTTCGGAGCAGAGTACTTCAGCTGTCGAGCAACCTTCGTCTGCTTTGCCTTAGCCCGGCCGCGGCCCATATGGGACCCCCTCGCACAATGACGGGGCGGCCATCGTGGTGGCGGCCCCGTTCTATTCGTTAGTAATTCTCGTACCAGCAGTCTAGCGCGTGCTGACGACAAAAGCTCCTCAGGCCCGAGTGTGGGGTGGCGAGAGACGTCACATCTGGGACGAGAGCGAGGTCAGGACCGCCCGCGGAGACGATCCTGCGCCGCGCGACCTGCCGGAACCGAGTCGTCTGGCACAAACAGGTCGTCGTCGATGCGGGCTGCGGTTCCCGATTCCGGGTCGCCTGCGATCAGATCGGCGTCGACCGGGACTGCCCGTTTGACCAGAGCGAGCGCGATCGGGCCGAGCTCGTAGTGATCGATCACGGTGCCGACGCGTCCGACGCTGCGCCCGCCGACAGACACCGGATCGCCGGTCGCGGGCCTCGTGTCGGTGGCGCCGTCGAGATGCAGAAGCACCAGACGTCGTGGTGCGCGTCCGATGTTCGCAACGCGCGAGACCGTCTCCTGGCCGCGGTAGCAGCCCTTCTCCAGGTGGACGGCGCCCTGTTGGTCGGGTCCGCCGATCCAATCGGCCTCATGCGGAATGGTCCGATCGTCGGTGTCGATGCCGAGCCGCGCACGTCCGGCGGCCACCCGCAGCGCGTCGTGCGCCCACATTCCAGCCGGCCGCGCGCCTGCGCCGGTGATCGCGGTCCACCAGGCCGAGACGTCGTCTCGCGGCACGACGACGTCGACGACGGGGGTGGTGCGTCCTTCGCCGATCGGGGGCATCACTCGCCAGAATCCGAGCGGCTCCTCGTCGTGGTGTCGTTCGGGAAGGTCGCCCGCCGCGTACACGTCGGCGTCGGCCGGGATCTCGAGGAGTTCGGCGACGGCACCGGTGCGTGCTGCCGGTCCGATCAGTGTCAGGACCGCCATGTCGGCGCGTGCTGCGGGTGTGACCTGCGCCCAGAACACCATCTTCGTGAGGAAGTCGGCGAGAGCGGCGCCGCGGAACTGCTCGGTGTCGATCCACGTGACGTCGTTGATGTCGGTGATGACGAAATGATCCTCGACACGGCCGTTCAGGTCGAGCGACAAGTTTTCTGCGCTTCGTCGGTCGGGGAGCGCCGACACGTGCTGGGAGGAGATCGTGTGCAGCCATGTGAGTCGCTCGGGACCCGCGAGTTCGATGACGCTGCGGTCGCTGCGGTCGACGACGACCACTCCGTGCGACGCGGCTCGCTGCTCTCCGAGCGGGTCGCCGTAATGCCAGGCGACCCCGGGGCTGAGGTCCCCGTCCGGTGTGGGGACCGCGTCGGCGGACGCGGTCAGAATCGCAGAGCTCACGGGTCGAGAAGAATCCGCAGACATGCAGCCAGTCTACGGTGGGGGATGTGATCGTGGTGGACGGCGAGGGCCGGGTGCGAGACGCGGACGCTCCGCTGCTGTTCGCGGACGATCTGGCGGCGCTGAGGGGTGACGGAGTATTCGAGACCATCCTCATCCGAGATCGGGAATCGAGGCTGGTCGACGACCACTTGCGCCGGCTGGGCGACGGTGCACGGGCCCTCGACCTGCCTGCCCCCGACGCAGGTGCGCTGCGTCGGGCGATCGCTGTGGCCGAGGGTGAATGGGCGTCGCCCGACGATGCGTGCCTGCGCATTCTGTACTCGCGTGGGCGAGAGTCGGGCGGGCCGCCGACCTGCTACCTCACGGTCACGCCGGTCCCGGAGCGCTCGGCGATCGCCCGGCGTGACGGGGTGCGAGTGACCCTGCTGCCACGTGGGGTCGAACCGTCGTCGGCGCAGCCGTGGGAGCTGGCGGGCGCCAAGGCCCTCAGTTATGCGCGGAACATGGCCGCGCTTCGTCATGTGCAGCGGTCCGGGTTCGACGACGCGATCTACGTCTCCGCGGACGGGCTGATCCTCGAGAGCCCGCGGGCGTCGGTCGTCGCCGTCGTCGACGGGACTCTCACGACCCCGCCTCGTGACCAGGGCATCCTGCCGGGCACAACGCAGCAGGCGCTGTTCCGGGTGGCGGCGTCCTTCGATGTGCCGGTTCGCGAAGCCCGGATGACGCAGTCGGACGTTCTGGCGGCGGACGGCGTCTGGTTGCTGTCGTCGCTGACGCTCGCCGCGAGGGTCGCAGCCGTCGACACCACGGTGCTCCCGGTTCCTTCAGCGGCCGCGCCCGATGTGCCGAATCTGGTGTCTCGGGCCATCTCCGAGCGGATGATGTGACTGTGAATACAGGGCGGATGTCCTGGTAGGGGAGGGTCTTTCGTCTCCTGCGTCACGATGGTCTTGTATTCCAGGCGATCGCTACTACGCTCTGTAGTAACGCTCCGGAACAGAGCTCAACGACGAGCTCGGGACAACACGATTGTGAGGCGAGCGTGAATGTCGTAGACATCTCCAGGTGGCAGTTCGGAATCACGACGGTCTACCACTTCATCCTGGTGCCACTGACGATCGGACTGGCGCCGCTCATCGCGGTGATGCAGACCGTCTGGCACGTGACTGGCAACGAGCAGTGGCTGCGGGCCACCAAATTCTTCGCGAAGATCTTCCTCATCAACTTCGCGCTCGGTGTCGCGACCGGCATCGTCCAGGAGTTCCAGTTCGGAATGAACTGGAGTGAGTACAGCCGATACGTCGCCGACGTCTTCGGCGCGCCGCTCGCCATGGAAGGCCTTGTCGCGTTCTTCCTGGAGTCGACGTTCATCGGACTCTGGATGTTCGGCTGGGGCAGGCTACCGCGTCGAATACACCTCGCGTGCATCTGGCTGGTCGCGATCGGCGTCAACGCATCCGCGTACTTCATCATCGCCGCCAACTCGTGGATGCAGCACCCGGTCGGAGTCGAATGGGATCCCGTCCGTGAACGCCCGCAGATGACGAACTTCGTCGCGCTGATCACCAATAACACAACTCTTGTCGCCTTCCCGCACGTCATCGCGGGCGCGTTCCTGACGGCGGCGACGCTCGTCGCGATCGTCGGCATCTGGTGGATGGCACGCAACACCGTGCGTGCGCGCCAACTCGACGAGGCGATCGCGTCCGGCGACCACTCGGGCGTTCCCGAGACCTCGTCGCCGAGTCAGATCGACCGCACACCCGAGCAACTGCGTCACGACAACGCGACGCTGTGGAGACCGGTCACCCGGATGGCTCTGTGGGTGACGATCGCGGCCGGCGCGGCACTGTTCATCACCGGTGACATGCAGGGCCAGCTGATGTTCAAACAGCAGCCGATGAAGATGGCCGCCGCCGAATCGCTGTGTGAGACCGAGACCGGCGCGTCGTTCTCGGTGCTGAGCATCGGGCGGCAGAACAACTGCGATTCGATCGAGCACGTCATCGCCATCCCCAACATGCTCTCGTTCCTGTCCGACCACACCTTCGACAGCGAGGTCAAGGGCGTCAACGAGTTGCAGGAGATGTACCGCGAGAAGCTCAACATGCCGAACCAGAACTTCGCGCCGAACCTGTTCGTCACGTACTGGAGTTTCCGCGCGATGATCACGTGGGCCCTCGGGTCCGTGGTTGTCGCTCTCGGCGGCCTCTGGTTCCTCCGCAAGGGCCGAAGCGAAGTGCCGCACAAGTTCGGCCGCCTCGCACTGTGGATGCTGCCGACGCCGTTCCTGGCGAATGCGTCCGGCTGGATCTTCACCGAGATGGGTCGACAACCGTGGGTGGTGGTGCCCAACTGGGCCGATGCAGACGGTGACCCGCTGCGCATCCACATGCTCGTCCAAGACGGCGTCTCCAATCACACGCCGCCTATGGTGTGGACCACGCTCATCGGTTTCACGCTGCTCTACGGAGCGCTCGGCGTCGTCTGGTTCTACCTGGAACGCAAGTACGTCATCGCCGGACCGAGCGAGAAGGACGCCCAGGCGCCCGATGTCGGAGCCGACGACGACTCCGACAAACCCCTGTCGTTCGCGTACTGAGGAGGCTGAGAAAGATGACTCTGGAACACTTCTGGTTCGCGACGATCGCGGTCCTGTTCGTCATGTACTTCGTCCTCGAAGGCTTCGACTTCGGCGTCGGAATGCTGCTGCCGTTCCTCGGCCGATCGGCAGAACCCGACGGTGACAAGCGCCGTCGACTCCTCTTGAACACGATCGGGCCGGTGTGGGACGCCAACGAGGTGTGGCTGTTGACCGGCGGCGGCGCGATGTTCGCGGCTTTCGGCGGCTGGTACGCGACGATGTTCTCCGCGTTCTACTTCCCGCTGTTCCTGATCCTGATCGGGCTGATCGTGCGTGTGGTCGCCATCGAATGGCGAGGCAAGATCAACAACCCGCGGTGGCGTGCATGGTGCGACGTCGGCATCGGTATCGGTTCGTGGGTTCCCGCGATCCTCTGGGGCGTCGCGTTCGCCAACGTCGTTCGCGGACTGCCGATCGACGCCGACCACCAGTACACGGGGGGCTTCTTCAACCTGCTCAACCCGTACGCGCTGCTCGGCGGCGCCACGACGTTGCTCGCCTTCTTGACTCACGGTGCGCTGTTCATCGGGCTCAAGACGAGCGGAGTGGTGCGCGACGAAGCGCAGACTCTCGCGTGGCGACTGTCGATCCCGACGGCGGCGGTTGCCGCGGGCTTCCTGTTGTGGACGCAGATCTCCTACGGCAAGCCGTGGACATGGGCGATCGTCGCTGTCGCGGCCGTCGCCGCAGTGGTGCTCGTCGTGGCTGCCTACGCTCGACGTGAAGGCATCGCGTTCGCCGCGACCTCGGTGGCGATCATCGGCACCGTGTCGATGCTGTTCAGCGTGCTGTTTCCGAACGTCCTGCCGTCGACCACCGACGCCGCGTTCAACCTCACGATCGAGAACACGTCGTCGAGCCATTACACACTCGTCATCATGACGTGGGCAGCAGGCTTCATGACTCCGGTCGTGATCGCCTACCAGGCGTGGAGCTACTGGGTGTTCCGCAAGCGGCTCTCCGTCGATCAGATCCCGCCGTCCATCGGGCTGCCGTTGTGACCCCTCGACTGCGCTCGGGGAGCAGGGAGGAATGCTCGGGGAGCAGGGGTGAGTGAGCGCTCGGGGGGCCGCGTGCAGGCGCCGTTCGATCGGCGACTTCTGACCTACTCGCCGTCGGCGCGCAGGTACACGATCGCACTCGCGCTCTTCGCGATCGTCGACGTGATCGCGGTGATCGCGGGGGCCGTCGCGATCGCAGGCCTGCTGTCGGATGTGGTGACCGACCCGTCGGCACGGTCGTTCGGAGCGCAGGGAGTGCACCTCGCGGTGATCGTCGGCGCCTTCGCGACCCGCGCCGCGACGACGTTTCTACGCGACAGGTTCGCGCACCGTGCGGCGCTGCAGACGATCGCCGAACTGCGGTCGGCGGCAGTCGACGCACTGACCGATCCCACGCGCACATCCCCGCATCGGTTGGCGGCCGAACGGGACCGGGCATCGACGGTGCTTCTTCGTGGCCTCGACGCACTCGTCGACTATCTCGCCGACTACGTTCCCGCGCTGCTGTCGACGGTTGTCATCACGCCGTTGGTGATCGCGGTGGTGTGGTGGGCCGACTGGCCGTCAGCGGTGATCATCGTCGTCACAATGCCGCTGATTCCGGTGTTCATGGTGTTGATCGGCATGCTGACCCGGGACCGGACGCGCCGCAAACTAGACGCGATGAGCAGGCAGAGCGCTCAGCTTCTGGACCTGCTGACCGGCCTGCCGACATTGAAGGCGCTCGGGCGCGCAAACGGCCCGGCGGCGCGCGTCGACTCGCTCGGCGCGAGTCTGACCCGCAGCACGATGTCGTCGCTGCGCATCGCGTTTCTGTCGGGTGCGGTCCTGGAACTACTCGCGACCCTGTGTGTCGCCCTCGTTGCCGTCGGTATCGGTCTCCGCCTCGTGTTCGGTGACATGAGCCTGTACGCGGGTGTGCTCGCTCTGGTCCTGGCGCCGGAGGCGTACCTGCCGCTCCGTCGGATCGGCGCAGCCTTCCACGCCGCAGAAGACGGTAGGGAAGCCTCCCGCGAAGTGCTCGCGCTCCTGTCATCCGCTGCCGACGCGACCCCGGCCGATCGTCGAGACCACACAGTGGCAGCACCGCTCACCGTGACGCTGGACGATCTCGGGGTCCGCGGTCGAGACGGGTGGACGCCACGGCGTCTCTCCGCGATGCTGCGGCCGGGCGAGGTGACCGTCTTGACCGGTGCCAACGGTGCCGGAAAGTCGACTGTGTTGGCAGCGATCCTCGGCCTGGAGACGGCAGATGAGGGCTGCGTCAGAATCAACGATGTCGAGGTCGGCACGCTTGATCTCGACGCCTTCCACAGGCATGTCGCGTGGCTGCCGCAGAATCCGGTGATCGAACCTGGGACGGTCTCGGACAATCTGGCGCTCTTCGGTGACCTCGATCCGGATCTCGTCGCCGAGGTCTCTCGTGCGGTCGCCTTCGACTCCGTTGTCGCGGAGCTTCCCGCCGGACTCGCCACGACGATCGGCGCGGGAGGCAACGGCATCTCAGCGGGACAGCGGCAGCGGCTCGCGCTGGTCCGGACGCTGGCGTCGAACGCGCCGCTTGTCCTGCTCGACGAACCGACAGCACACCTCGACGACGAGACCGCCGCCCGCGTCATGGCCACGATCGATCGACGCGCCGCCGCGGGAGCGACAGTGGTGATCGTCTCGCATCGGGCCGATGTGCTCGATGCGGACGCGGGCGCACACGGCGTCGTGAACGTGGCAGGCGAGGCGGTGGCGCGATGATGCGCAACGACCCGCTCCTGCGGGCGTTCGACTTCATCGGCCTGCGTCGGAGTTCCTTGGTCGCCGCGATCTGCCTCGGGGCGGCCGGCGCGTTGTCGGCGCTCGGCCTGGCAGCACTGTCGGCATGGCTGATCACGCGGGCCTGGCAGATGCCGCCCGTCCTGTACCTGTCGGTCGCGGTGACGGCGGTCCGCGCGCTGGGCATCTCGCGGGCGTTGTTCCGCTATCTCGAGCGACTGGCGTCGCACCGCGTCGCACTGGACGCGATGGCGTCCGCCCGCGGCCGCGTGTATCGCGCCCTAGCAGGCGGATCGGGAGTCGGTGCACAGCGATCGGAGTTGCTCGCCCGTACGGCAGACGACGTCGACGAGATCGGCGACGCCCTGGTTCGCGGCGTCGTCCCGATGGCGGTCGGCGCCGTGACGGGAGTGGCCGCAGTCGTGATCATGGCTGTCGTGTCGCCGCTGTCGGCCGTTGTGCTGGCCGGCGCACTGCTGATCAGCGGGGTACTCGCTCCATGGTGGGCGGCGCGAGCGTCGGCGACAGTGATCACCGACGGCGCCGCGGCCCGGCAGCGGACGGGCCACGCGGTGACCACTGCGCTGTGGCACGGCCCGGAACTTGTGGTGGCGCGCCGACGTGGCGTGGCCCTCGAACGACTCCGCGATTCCGAGAACGATCACGCTCAGGCCGTCGATGCGGGAATGGCCAGGCAGGCTGTCGCCGCGTCGATGACCCCCGTGGCGATGCTCGTCAGCGTGGTAGCGGCCGCGGTGATCGCCGTCGACCTCGCGTCGGGGCTGAGCGGCTCGCTCGCCGGTGCGTCGTCGTCCGACTCAGTGATCACGCCGATGCTGTTCGGCGTCCTGATCCTGCTGCCGCTGTCGGCGTTCGAGACGACCGGTCCGCTGACCGATGCCGCGATCGCCTGGCAGCGCGGGCGGCAGGCCGGGGCGCGTGTCATGGCACTGGTCGACGGCGAAGGGTCGGCGCTCGACCTCGACAGACAGTCGCACCTCCTGCTCGTTGAGCGAGCGGAGCGAGTCGAAGCGTCGCGAGCAGACCCCGTGTTCAGCCCCGCTCCGCAGACCCTGATCGCGCGCGGCCTGCAATGGGGACACGATCGGTCGCTCGGTCCCGACGGGGGCATCGATCTCGATCTCGCCCCGGGCGCACGGTTGATCGTGGTCGGACGCAGTGGTGCAGGCAAGTCGACGCTGGCTGCCACGATCGCAGGCCAGCTCCGTCCGCTCGCAGGTTCGGTCGATTCCGAGCCTGCCTCCCTGCCGTGCAGTGTGGCCTACTTCGCGGAAGAAGGGCACCTCTTCTCGACGTCGCTCCGAGAGAACCTTCGCGTGGCGCGAGGGGACGCGACCGACGTCGAGTTGATCGAGGCTCTCACGGCCGTCGGGCTGGGGGAGTGGCTCCTCGCACTGCCTGACGGTCTCGACACGGATCTGGTCGGCGGAGGCTCCGCGCTCAGCGGTGGTCAGCGACGACGGATCCTGCTCGCACGAGCCGTCGTTCATCCGGCGCGGGTCGTTGTCCTCGACGAGCCGACCGAGCACGTGGACTCGAGCGACGCACCTGCTCTGCTACGCCGGATTCTTGATGCCGATGGCCTCTTCGGATCAGGGCGGACGGTTATTGTCGTCACCCACCAGAATGTCGACGAATTCGACGTGCCAATCGTTTCCGTTGGTGTGTAGCCTTCCTTTTCCCTTGTGAAGTAAGGCTGGGCTTTCCGCAGGTAGGCGTTGGTTTAGGCATGCCGAACCTCGCTGGAATCATTCCAGAAAATGGCTATTCTGGATTGAGTCAGAAGCCGTAGGAAATCGTCACACCAGCGAAAGGTAAGGCAATCCAAATGAAGATGAGCGAAGAGCTGGAAGTCGAATTCGCCAAGCAGATCACTCGCGAATACGAGTCGTCGTTCCTCTACCGTCAGCTTGCGATCGAGGTGGAGCTCCGCGACCTGCCCGGTATGGCGTCGTGGCTGCGCGCGCAGTCGGCGGAGGAGCTGACCCACGCCGACCGTCTGATCAAGCACCTCACCGACCGTGACAACCATCCGGTGATCGGTGACATCAGCATCCCGTCGATCAAGGTGGAAGAAGTCGCGGACGTCTTCGAGATCGCACTCGAGGCCGAGCGTGCCGTCTCCGAAGGGATCCGGAACCTCTACATCCAGGCCGAAGCCGAGCACGACCTCGATTCGCGGCCCACGATCGACTGGTTCATCTCCGAGCAGGTGGAGGAGGAAGCGACCGTCAGCGAGATCCTCGGCCGCCTCCGGCTGGTTCACGGCGACGGATCGGGCCTCCTGCGCATCGACGCGGAACTCTCCGCCGCCTGATTCGCGCACCGCTACTGCTCGTTGAGCCGCCGAGGAGCGTTAGCGACGAGGCGTGTCGAAATGAGTCAAACAAGAACAGCGTCGGTACTCCATAGGAGTGCCGACGCTGTTTTGTTCAGAAGGTCAGCCGATGACGCGGCGGAGCTTTGCGGAGAGACGCGGGGTGAGTTCGCCGTCGGCGTCGACGCGCTCCTCGACATAAGCGAGGTCGCCGTCGGGAACGAGGCCGTAGAGACGCTTCGCGCCGCCGGTGTGCACGCCGGTCTCTGTGCGCAGTGTGACGTCGGTGGTGAGGTTCCAGGACGTCTGCGTCAGCGGACGACCGTAGAACAGTTCGATCACACCTTCGGCGTGGGTGAGCAGCAGTTCGATCTCGTCGTCTTCACTGATCCGCCAGAAACCGGACTCGCGCTGGTCGGGCTGCACGTATGCGCCGTCGTCGTCGACGACCCAGGAGCGCGACTGCCACACGAGGTAGTTCCCGCCGTCGTGAGTGACGGTGATCTGCTGGCCGAACTGGTAGTCGTCGCCGGTCAGAGGGTTGTGGCCTTCGCCTGACCCTTCCCAGACGCCGACAAGCGGCAGCAGTGCGAGGAGGCCCGCATGCAGATCGGGGCCTTCGCGGAGGTTGGCGGTGTCGATCGGGAGCGGAAGGTCGCCGATCGTGGGCACGTTGAGGGATGCGGTCTCCTGAGCGCGCTGCTCGGCGTCGGAGATCGCTTCATTGCCCGAACGGGTCATGACTCGTCGTTCACCAGACGGTAGACGGTGTAGAGCGCGAACCACACGATGAGGAGCGACGCCAGACCCAGGAGGATTTCGAAGAAGAGGACCACGACTCGACTTTACCTCGCTGGGGTGGGCGCCGATAACTCTCCCCGGACGAGTGGCTGATAGATCACACCTTCCGACTCGCACGCCCCACTGCTCCTTGAGCGAGCGAAGCGGGTCGAAAGGGCGAGGGCGCAGACGACGAAACCCCGGCCCGCTCGAGGCGGACCGGGGTTCCGGCGAAAGACGTTGTCGTATTACTTGGCGACGACCACGTCGTGGTTGTGGACTCCGGGTCCTTCCGGCGAGACCGCGATGTCACCGTTGCCCTGTGCGCTGAGGGCGCGAAGCGTCCAGTTGCCGGGGGCGGCGAAGAAGCGGAAGTCGCCGGTGGCCGAGGCCACGACCTCAGCCGTGAACTCGCCCGTGCCGTCGAGCAGACGCACGAACGCGCCTGCGACAGGATTGCCCGAACCGTCGAGCACCTGGCCCGTCAGGACGGTCTCCTTCTCGACGTCGACGCCTGCGGGAAGGGTCTGTCCCTGCTTGGGTGCACCACACATGATGAAAGTTCCTCTCAGAAAAGTCTCGCCGGAAAGGCGAATCAGAGCTCGATCGGGGCGCCGACCAGCGAGCCGTACTCGACCCAGCTGCCGTCGTAGTTCTTGACGTTGGTCTTGCCGAGCAGTTCCTGCAGCACGAACCAGGTGTGGCTCGAGCGCTCGCCGATGCGGCAGTACGCGATGGTGTTCTTCGAGTCGTCGAAGCCCTTCTCCGCGTACAGGGCGTTCAGGTCCTCGTCCGACTTGAAGGTGCCGTCTTCGTTCGCGGTGGTCGACCACGGGATGTTGATGGCGCCGGGGACATGGCCGCGCTGCTGAGCCTGCTCCTGCGGGAGGTGTGCGGGTGCGGCGATCTTGCCTGCGAACTCGTCAGGGCTGCGGACGTCGACCAGGTTCACCGAACCGATCGAGTCGATGACCTCGTCGCGGAAAGCACGGATCGAGGTGTCTGCTGCCTGCGCGGTGTAGGTGGTGGCCTCGCGGGTGACGGTGTCCGAGCTGAGCTCACGGCCGTCGAGTTCCCACTTCTTGCGGCCGCCGTCGAGCAGGCGGACGTCCTTGTGGCCGTAGATCTTGAAGTACCAGTACGCGTAGGCGGCGAACCAGTTGTTGTTGCCGCCGTAGAGGACGACGGTGTCGTCGTTCGCGACGCCGCGCTCGGACAGGAGCGCACCGAACTGCTCGGCGTTCAGGAAGTCGCGACGCAGGCCGTCCTGCAGGTCCTTCTTCCAGTCCAGGCGGATGGCGCCCGGGATGTGGTTCAGGTCGTAGATCGAGGTGTCCTCGTCGACCTCGACGAAGACGACCTTGTCGGTGTTCAGGTTCTGCTCAGCCCAATCGGCGCTGACCAGGACGTCGGAGCGTGCCATGTGTGTTCCTTTCACAGGGAGACGTATGCGACACCGACAAGGGATGTCGGGCGCATGCCAGGGTGGAGAAGTGCCGAAATGCCGGGATCGCCGACGCGGCGGAAGGGAGAGTGCCGTTCAGACGGCTAGAGACAGCAACAGTTGGCGGTTCGACACAGGTCGATCGCCAGGCGGCGGGTGAGCATCAGCTCACTGCGGTGTTGCATGGCCACGACCCTACAACACGGGTTTGCTCAGACGGCCGGCCGAACGCGGGCGAAGTCTCTCACCACGAAGGTGCTTCCGCCGGCGTCGCCGATCACGACTAGATCACTTCCCCTGCTCAGGGACCTGTTCGGGGCCACGTTCCACGCTGTCGGCAACGGTGGGAGCACAGCGGAGAACCGCTTCAGAACGTCTGCGTAAAACTCTTTCGGCACGTCCGCGGAGTAGTGCTCTTCCGGGCCGTCGTAGATCCCGGTGGCCGCGATGTGCACACGGCCCGCGGCGACGAACGTGCGCGCGGAGATGCTGATCTTGACCTTCGGATACGTGTAACCGCTGGCGGACGGTGGGAACCGGCCGTCGTACTCCGGTGAGCCCGGCAGCGGGACCGTGCCGCTGAGCATGATGCCGTCGGTTCGTTCGAGGAGGCCGTCGCCCGGACCGCCCGCACCGACCTTGCCGTCGGGCGCCGGCGTGTTGATGTACAGGTCCGTGATCCCCATCAAACGACCGAGGTTCACCGAGTCGATACGAGTCTCGGCTGTCGCCTGTTGCGCCGTGATCGAGGTGTCGGGGCCGACGTCCCAGATGTTCCCGAGGTCGGGCTCGGTGAGTCGGGCGTCGAGTGTCGCGCGGGACGTGCCGCGGGGCCCGCCGTCCAGGACGACTCCTCGTGCACTGATCGTCACCTGTGGGAAGCGGCCGGACGACGCCTTGGCGAGGAACGGGAAGCCGCCTATCGTGACCTCGGGTTCGAAGGCCACACCGGGTGAGGACTCCAGTGCTCGGGCCAGTCGATGCTCCGCGCGAGATGCGGCGACATTGTCGACAAAAAAGCCTGTGACCTGCAGAATCACGACCCCGACCGTCAGCCACGCGAGCGCCCGCAGGGGCCGTTTCGGCAGGTGGATTCGGGTTGTCGCGGCCATCGGGTCTATTCTGTCATCACACCTTCACCGAGCTGCGACCAGCGTCGATCGACAGTTCACAAGAGGCCACGACGAGATCGGAGTGGTTAGTGGACCTATTGTTGTTGACGTCGGAGGCGTCCCCGGACGCCGTCCTCGAGGCTCTCACCCTGTTGCCGCACGACGTGCGTCTGGCGCCTGCCGACACGTCGTCGCTGGTGAACGCCGCCGAGTCGGACCTAGTTCTGGTCGATTCGCGTGCTGATCTGGCCGCGGCTCGAAGCCTGTGCCGCCTTCTCGATTCGACGGGCGCCCGCGTGGTCGCCGTCGTCGGCGAGGGCAGTCTTGTCGCGGTCAATCCGGATTGGGGGATCGACGATTTCCTCCTGCCCGGTACCGGCCCGGCAGAACTGGACGCCCGGCTGCGCCTGATCTCGTCGCGCGGGGTGGAGATCGAGCCGGAGCAGTCCGACAAAGTGACTCTCGGTGAACTCGTCATCGACGAGAACACCTACACCGCACGCCTGCGCGGCAAACCGATCGACCTCACGTACAAGGAGTTCGAACTCCTCAAGTACCTCGCGCAGAATGCGGGCCGAGTCTTCACCCGCGCCCAGCTGCTGCAGGAGGTGTGGGGTTACGACTTCTTCGGCGGCACCCGCACAGTGGACGTCCACGTCCGTCGCCTGCGCGCCAAACTCGGATCCGACCACGAATCGCTGATCGGGACCGTGCGCAACGTCGGTTACAAGGCCGTCAAACCCTCCGGCACACGCGCCGCAGACGAGTCAGGCGCGGGCGAGCCAGACTGAACGAAACTCACGACCTGGCAGAAAAGTAACACCGGGGTGCGTTTCGTACGCCACCCCTATGTGACTTTTGCGGCACAGCGCCTCGTCGAGCGCAGGCGCGGCGTCGGCGACTACGCTCGGAACGCATGACGGACATCCGAATCGTGCGTGGACATCTTGCCCCTGACGACGTCGAGCACGCACTCGCAGCGAACGCCGCGGCCGAGCAGACCGACGGGATCGATGCTCTCAGCGAGCAGCACCGGCATGCGGTGCAGGGCGAGGGCGTGCACGTCGTGACGGCGGGTGGCTACGGCAACGTGATCGGTCCGATGGCAGAGGCTGTTGTGCACCCCGAACACCGTGGGTTCGGGCAGGGGCGGGCTCTGGTCGCGGCTCTTCTCGACGTGGCGTCCGAAGCCGGCGACGATGCTCAGATATGGGCGCACGGTGATCTGCCCGCCGCAGCGCGCGTCGCCGAGGCACTCGGGCTGCGCCGCGAGCGTGAACTGCTGCAACTGCGACGTCGCACGTCCCAGGTCCTGCCCGAGCTGCCGAGCCGCGACGACATCGTGCTGCGGACCTACCGCGAGACCGACGACGCCGAGATCCTCCGCGTCAACAACGCGGCCTTCGACTGGCACCCGGAACAGGGCGGCTGGGCGCAGGAGCAGATCACCGAGCGCACGACGTCGGGCTGGTTCGACCCGGCCGGAGTGTTCCTCGCATTCGATTCAAGCGATCCGGACCGCCTACTCGGCTTCCATTGGACGAAGGTGGACAAGCCCGGACTCGGCGAGGTGTACATCGTCGGCGTCGACCCGGCCGCGCAGGGGCGCGGCCTCGGCCGGCTGCTGACCCTCGCCGGCCTGCACTACCTCGAGGGTCGGGGCGTCGACGAGGTCGAGCTGTATGTGGAAGGTGACAACACTGCCGCGCTCCACACGTACGACCGACTCGGGTTCCGTCGCTACCGCGCCGACATCACTTACCGTCGCCCGTAGCCGACCGCCTGCCCGCCGACGCGACCCCTGCTGCGCGTTCACGGTGCGCGACCCCCACTGCTCGTTGTCGGGCCGAGAGCCCCGCTGCTCGTTGACCGTGCGCGACCCTCACTGCTCGTTGAGCGAGCGAAGCGAGTCGAAGCGTCGGGCCGACTGACGCACGCTGCTACTCGGGTGCCGGGAGCGGGGCCAGCGAGTTCCTCTGGACGACACCTGATGTTCGTCGTCCGGACCCGACTGTTCGGAATTAGGTCACCGACGTGTCGCCGAAACCTAACCGGGCGTCGATAGCTTCGCTTCGTTACCCCGAAGCAAATCGAAAGGCCATCGACTCCCATGAGCGTCAACCCCAAGCTCGTTCGCAGCGCCGGTGCCGCGGCCGCCACCGTCGTGGCGGCATCCCTCGTCCTCACCGCGTGCGGCGGTTCCGATTCGGACGCCGGGTCCATCACCGGTGAAGGCTCCACCGCGCAGCAGAAGGCGATGACCACGTTCGCCGACGTCCTCACCGACAACGGCGGCGTCAACCTCGATTACACCGGCTCCGGCTCCGGCGCAGGCGTGAAGAAGTTCATCGCAGGCGACGTCGACTTCGCAGGCTCCGACTCGGCTCTCAAGGACGACGAGATCGCTGAAGCCAAGACCCGCTGCGGCGGCAAGGACGCATGGCACATCCCGCTGGTCGCGGGTCCTGTCGCAGTCGCGTTCAACGTCCCCGGCGTCGACAACCTGACCCTGAACGCCTCGACCCTCGCGAAGATCTTCGACTCCAAGATCACCTCGTGGGACGACGCCGCGATCAAGGCTCTCAACCCGGGCGTCGCCCTGCCCGCCACGAAGATCATCCCGGTCCACCGCAGCGACAGCTCGGGCACCACCGACAACTTCACCAAGTTCCTCAACGCGAACGTTCCCGCCGACTGGCCGTACGAGCCCAGCAAGGAATGGGCGGGCAAGGGCGGCTCGGGTGCGGCCAAGTCGACCGGCGTCGGCGACACGGTGAAGAAGACCGAAGGCTCGGTCACCTACGTCGAGTGGGGCTTCGCGCAGGAGAACGACCTCGGCATCGCCAAGGTCGACTTCGGCAAGGGCGCGACCGAGCTGACCGCGGCGACCGCAGGCAAGGCACTCGACCTGGCCAAGTTCAAGACCCCGGGCTCCAAGGACCTCGTCGTCGACACCACAGCGCTCTACAAGACTCAGGAAGCCGGAGCCTACCCGCTGGTCCTGACCACGTACGAGATCGTCTGCTCGACCGGCGGCTACTCCGACTCGAAGGTCTCCGAGAGCCTCAAGACGGCATTCACCACGATCCTCGAAAAGGGTCAGGACAAGCTGGCTGACGAGGGCTACGTGCCGCTGCCGGCAGCCTTCCAGACCACCTTGCGTGGGACGATCGACGCGCTGTGACCATGTCTGACACCGCCGCCGTCGATTCCGTGAAGAACGGGGATTCGACAGCGTCCGAGGCGGGGCGGGTTGCCGGTGGGCAGCCCGCCCCGCCTTCGGGGCGTCGGGACTCCTCCGCGCCCTCGGGCTCGGCGGTGTCTCGAACCGGGGACCGCGTCATGCGGACCCTCGCCACCGGATCGGGCCTGCTCGTCTCCGCCGTCATCGGCCTGATCGCACTGTTCCTGCTGCTGCAGGCGATCCCGGCGCTCGCCAAGAACACCGAGAACTTCTTCACCTTCGAGGGCACCTGGGTGGTGTCCGGCGACGATCTGAAGTTCGGTATCCCGCAGCAGTTCTACGCGACCGTGCTCGTGTCCGTGATCGCACTCGCGATCGCGATGCCCGTTGCGCTCGGCATCGCCCTGTTCATCACCGAGTACGCGCCCAAGCGTGTTGCAGGTCCGATCGCGTTCACAGTCGACCTCCTCGCCGCCGTCCCGTCGATCGTCTACGGTCTCTGGGGCATCCTGGTGCTCGGCCCGGCGATGGTCGGCCCCAACCAGTGGCTCGTCGACAACCTCGGCTTCCTGCCGTTCTTCCAGCAGCCGCAGAACGCGGCGAACATGTCGACCGGCGGCACGATGCTGACTGCCGGCATCGTCCTCGCCGTCATGATCCTGCCGGTCATCACCGCGGTGACGCGTGAAGTGTTCGCGCAGACCCCGCACGGGCATCGTGAAGCTGCTCTCGCGCTCGGTGCCAGCCAGTGGGAAGTGGTCCGGTTCGCGGTCCTGCCGTTCGGATTCTCCGGATACATCTCCGGCGCGATGCTCGGCCTCGGCCGTGCACTCGGCGAGACGATGGCGCTGCTTCTCATCATGTCGACAGCGGGCCCCATCGACTTCAACGTCATGGAGAGCGGTCAGACGTTCGCCACGATCATCGCGAACAACGCCGCCGAGTTCGACAACCCGCTGAAGACCGGCGCCTACATCTCGGCGGGCCTGGTGCTGTTCGCCCTCACCTTCATCGTGAACGCGGCAGCGCGCGCGGTGATCGCCCGAAAGGCGTGACATGGAACTGACGAAGACCAAGGAACCCGTCGCCCTGCGTCCGGCGTTGCCGGGTGCCATGTCCACCCGCCGCAAGGTGACCGACCAGACGGCGCGCGTGGCCGTCACGCTGTCGGTGCTGCTCGCCGTCCTGCCGCTCGGGTGGCTCGTGTGGACCCTGGTGTCCCGCGGCATCGGCCCGATCGTGGACATCGATTGGTGGACCAAGTCCGAACGCTACGGCGGGGCATCGAACGCTCTGGTCGGAACCCTGATCCAGACGGCCCTCGCCGCCGTCGTCGCGGTGCCTCTAGGCGTGCTCGTCGCGATCTACCTGGTCGAGTACAGCTCCAAGAAGAGCCTGCTCACAAGGGTCACGACGTTCATGGTGGACGTCCTCGCCGGCGTCCCGTCGATTGTCGCGGCACTGTTCGTCTACGCCGTCTGGCGGACAACACTCGGCCTGCCCCGTTCGGGTCTGGTCGTCGCGTTGGCGCTGGTGCTGCTGATGGTTCCGCTGGTGGTGCGTGCCACCGAGGAGATGCTGAAGATCGTTCCGCAGGATCTCCGCGAAGCCGCGTACGCGCTCGGCGTTCCCAAGTGGAAGACGATCCTCCGGGTGGTGCTGCCGACGGCGATGTCGGGCATCATCACCGGCGTCATGCTGGCGGTGGCCCGCGTGATCGGCGAATCGGCTCCGGTGCTCATCCTGATGGGCGCAACTCGCGTGATGAACGTGAATCCTTTTGCAGGGGACCAGCAGTCGCTGCCCCTGATGATGCTGCAGAACTACAACAAGGGCCCGAGCGGCTACGAGACGGTGTGGGGAGCTGCGCTCACCCTGGTGATCGCGGTGGCGGTCGTTTACATCCTCGCTCGTGTGCTGTCCACATTCACCGGCCCCAAGACAGGACGCTGACCCATGGCGAAGAGCCTGACCATCGAAGACCTGAACGTCTACTACGGCGACTTCCACGCCGTCCAGAACGTGTCGCTCAAGATCAAGCCGAAGTCGGTGACGGCGTTCATCGGCCCGTCCGGCTGCGGCAAGTCGACAGTTCTGCGGACCCTCAACCGCATGCACGAGGTGACCCCGGGCGCCTACACCACTGGCTCGGTGAAGCTCGACGACCTGGACCTGTACGGCAAGGGCGTCGACCCGGTCGGTGTCCGCACCACCGTCGGCATGGTGTTCCAGCGAGCCAACCCGTTCCCCACGATGTCGATCCGCGACAACGTCGTCGCCGGACTCAAGCTCGGCGGAGTCCGCGACAAGGCGAAGCTCGACGAGGTGGCCGAGGCCAGCCTGCGCGGCGCCAACCTGTGGAACGAGGTGAAGGACCGCCTCGACAAGCCGGGCGGCGGACTGTCAGGCGGCCAGCAGCAGCGCCTGTGCATCGCCCGGGCGATCGCAGTCTCACCGCAGGTCCTGCTGATGGACGAGCCGTGCTCGGCCCTCGACCCGATCTCCACGCTCGCCATCGAAGACCTGGTGTCGGAGTTGAAGAACGACTACACGATCGTCATCGTCACACACAACATGCAGCAGGCCGCGCGTGTCAGCGACCAGACGGCGTTCTTCAACCTGTCCGGCGCCGGGAAGCCCGGTGAGCTCGTCGAGGTCGGCGCCACCGAGAAGGTGTTCTCCAACCCGGACCGCAAAGAGACCGAGGACTACATCTCCGGCCGCTTCGGCTGACCTGTCCACCGCTCCTTCGAGCGCAGTCGAGAAGTTCTTTGCCGTTCTTCGAGCGCAGTCGAGAAGTATTCAGCTAGACGAGGAAAGGTCCTCCACCTTCGGGCGGAGGACCTTTCTTGCGTCTCGACTGCGCTCGGCGAACGGAATCGTCTCGACTGCGCTCGGCGAACGGAATCGTCTCGACTGCGCTCGGCGAACGTAAACGGCTTGAAGAGCGGAAACGGCTCGACGAAATGGAGAGCCTCACGAGGCTTCGAGAAGCTGCTCTGGGGTCTTGCCGGTGGCTTGGAAAACGACGCGGCGGGCGATGAGGACGGCGTGGTCGGCGTAGCGCTCGTAGTAGCGGCCGAGCAGAGTGACATCGACGGCGGCGGACACACCGTGAGCCCATTCGCGGTCCATCATGACGGTGAAGAGGTGGCGATGGAGATCGTCCATGGCGTCGTCGTCGTCCATGAGGCTGAGGGCGTCGTGATAGTCCTGCGACTCGAGGACCCGGTGCGCATTGTGCGCGAGCTCCACGGCGAGGCGACCCATCTCCTCGAAGTAGCCCGCGACCTCCTCGGGCAGCACGTGTGCGGGGTGTCGGCGTCGTGCGACCTTCGCGACGTGCAGGGCGAGGGCCCCCATGCGGTCGATCTCGGAGACGAGTTGGAATCCGGACACGATGGAACGCAGGTCGCCCGCGACGGGGGCCTGCAGGGCCATCAGTTTGAAGGCGAGGTCCTCTGCTTCGACGGACTGCTCGGCGATCGCGTCGTGATCGGAGATCACGCGTTCGGCGAGTTCGAGGTCGGCTTCGAGGAGCGACCGGGTGGCCATCTCCATCGCACGGCCGACCTCTTCGACCATCTGACCGAGGACCGTGTTCAGGGCAGACATCTGCTCCTGGTAGGCGTCACGCATACCGCGAATTCTACTGAACGTGCCGGTCGACGACTTGCCGGGCAGGGTGAAGTCAGCGTGAACAGTCGGCGGCGTGTCAGCTGCAGGTGGTGTCGCCGGCGTTGGTCACGGCGAGGTCGTTCGGCAGGTTGCTGCTGTTGACGTTCTCGGGGAGATGCTCCACCGATAGCGTCGAACCCGCGGCCGGAACCGACCCCATGGTCTCGACGCCGCCGAAGTCGGAGCCGAGGATCACCTGGACACCCGACTTCACCGACTTGTCGAGCTGGATCTTCGCGCCGGGGAACAGTTTGGCGATGGTGGCGGCGGAATCGCGTTCACCGGTGCCGTAGCGCACCACGGTGTCGGTGCGCTGTTCGGACGCGTCGCCGATGCCCGACACCTCGACGCCCTGGCGGATCAGCTCGTCCATCACGTTCGAGGCCATGCCGGACTGCCCGGTGCCGTTGAGGACACGCGCGGTGATGTTGCTCGCGTGCTGTGCCGTCATCTCGGTGTTGGCCGGGGCCTTTGTCGTCGGAGCAGGCGCATCGGCGGGCCGCTTCTTCTTTTCGCCCGGCAACGGCTGGTCGTCGATGATGGCGTTGAAGATCGCGTCGATGTCGTCGGTACGCGGGATCTCGTTGTTCTGGCCGTCCTCCGACGTTCCGGATGTGGGGATGGTCAAGAATGTGACCGCTCCGGCGTCCATGCCCTGCATCGAATCGGCCAAGTTGATGAGCGCGTCGGTGTCGACGCGGTCGACGTAGCTGTATTTGATGAACGTCTTGACGATGCCGTTCAGCTTGCTCGGGTTCGACAGCACGTCGCCGGACAGCGTCGACCGGAGCAGCGACGACATGAACAGCTGCTGGCGTTTGATGCGGCCGTAGTCGCCGTTGCCCTCGAGTGCGATGTGGCGAGCGCGGACATAGTTCAGCGACTGCTTGGGGGTGAGTTTCTTGCGGCCGGGTGTCTTGACGATGTAGCCGATCTCGTCGTCGAAGAGCGGCACCTTGGAGCAGACTTCCACTCCGCCGACGGCGCGGACCACGTGTTCGAAGCCAGCGAAGTCCATGGCGATGAAGTGGTTGATGTTCAGGCCGCTCATCTGGGTGAGCGTCTTGACGATGCACGACGGCCCGCCGTCGGCGAACACACCGTTCAGCTTCACGCTGTTCGCCGCGGGGAGCACGCCGTCGTACTCCTTGGTCTCCGAGTTCCAGTTCTGACACTCCGGCCGGTCGACAGCGAGGTCGCGCGGCCACGAGACCGCGACCACACGGCTGCGGTCGGCGGGCACGTTGACCAGGAGGATCGTGTCGGCGCGGGCGCCTTCCACGGTGTCGGCCTCACCGGCACCGACCTTGGCGTTCTGCCCGCTGCGCGTATCAGTGCCGACGATCAGGTACGTCTCGTCGCCGTACTGCGCGTCCTTGTTGCGGACGTCCTTGCTGTCGGGGTCGATGGCGAAGACGTTGTTCCAGTTGCCGTTCCAGACCCGGTTCATGTTCCACACGTATCCGGTGCCGACGAGCGACAGGATGCACGCGAGTGCCACAAGGGTGCGTCCGGTACCGGTCGCGACCTTGCGGGCGCGGGCCTTCTTCGTCAGGGGCGCCTTGCGGGGACGGACTCGTTCGATGACCTGGGTGAGGTCCGGCGTCGGTTCGAGTGGCCTGCGGCGGATCTTCTTCGGGGCGTCGACGACGTCGGTGGCCCGCTGGGCTACTGCCGGTGCATCGCCGGAGGGAGCTTTGGGCGGCGTGGGGCTCTGGGCCCGCGACTCGTCGGACGCGCGTGATGCGGTCGTCGTGTCGGAGAGGTCGACCGGTTCGAACTCGAAGCCGGCGATGGGCGGGATCGCCTGGGTCGCCTCGGGTTTGGGAGCTGCCGGGCGCGGCTGCGGTCGTGCTGCAGGCGGGGTCGCCGGGCGGCGCTGCGGAGACGGCGGCGCAGGGTTGGACGCTTGGGATGCAGACGGTCGTGGTGCCTGTGCCGCGGGGCGGGGCGCCGGAGCTGACGGCGGTGGTGTCGTGGGACGCGGGGGAGTCGGCGGCGGGGTGGCGCGGCGTCGTCCGGTTGCGGGCGGCTCGGCCTGCGCGGGCGGGAGCGTGCCCGCCGACTCGTCGACGCCCATTTGATCCATGAGCTGCCGGACCGTGAGACGTCCGCGAGGACGCACGTACTGCTCGCGGCCGGTGGGTTCGCGCAGTCCTTCGGCCCGGGGGTGCCGGCCGGTGTCGCCGAAACGGTCCCGGAAGTCGTACGAGTCAGACGATCGACCGGCACGACGAGATCGCCGAGGTGACGACGGCTGGTCGTCCGGGCTGTCGGCGCCGGGGCGGTCTGAACTCACGATAACCTCACTGGTCAGGGACTTCGGACATGATAGTGGCCGGACCTGAAAGTTTGATGATCGACCAGCTCAGGACGGCGCTGTCAGCCTCCCGAATGCATGATCTCGGCGCCTTCGGGGACGATGTCCTCCTCCGGATCGTCGAGCCACCCTTCGGGCAGCGCGACCGATGCGGGGGACCCCTGACGCCCGCGCGGACCGTGCGCATCGCGCGGGAACGGCGTGTCGGCAGGCAGGGTGTCGATGAGTCGCCGCAGGTCGTCCATGGTTTTCACGAGCGACAGCTGCGAGCGGAGGTCGCCGCCCGCCGGGAAGCCGCGGAGATACCAGGCGATGTGCTTGCGCATCTCGCGCATACCCTTGTCCTCGCCGTGGTGTGCGGCGAGCAGGGTTCCGTGGCGGAACATGATCTGGCCCACTTCGCCCAGATTCGGCGCTGTCGGGGCGTCGACGCCGCGGAGTCGGGCCGAGAGTTCAGCGAACAGCCATGGCCGTCCGAGGCAGCCTCGGCCGATCACAACACCGTCGCAGCCCGTCTGCTGCATCATCGCGACGGCGTCGTCGGCCTCGAAGATGTCGCCGTTGCCGAGCACTGGAACCGTCGTCACGTGCTCTTTGAGGCGTGCGATCTCATCCCACACCGCGGTGCCCGAATAGCGCTGGGATGCGGTCCGTGCGTGAAGGGCGACGGCCTGCGCGCCCTCGTCAGCTGCGATGCGCCCGGCGTCGAGGTGCGTGTGGTGCTCGTCGTCGATCCCGATGCGGAACTTGACGGTCACCGGGATGTCGGTGCCTTCGGTGGCGCGGACAGCGGCGGCGACGATGTTGCGGAACAAGCGGCGCTTGTATGGGATCGCCGATCCGCCGCCACGTTTGGTGACCTTGGGGACCGGGCAGCCGAAGTTCATGTCGATGTGGTCGGCGAGGTTCTCGTCGACGATCATCTTCGCGGCCTTGTAGGTGTACTCCGGGTCGACCGTGTACAGCTGCATGGACCGCGGCGTCTCCGTCGGGTCGAACGTCGTCATGTGCATTGTGACGGGATGACGCTCCACGAGCGCGCGGGCCGTCACCATCTCGCACACGTACAGGCCGGACACGGTGCCCGTCCGCTCAGCTTCGAGTTCGCGACACAACACACGGAAGGCGACGTTGGTGACGCCTGCCATCGGTGCGAGCACCACTGGGCTGGCGAGTTCGATCGGGCCGATACGCAACGGATCCCGACCGGTCAGGAAGTCCGGTCGGGATGTCGTCGGCAATGTTGCGGTGCTCAGGATGCTTGCTGCTCCCGCTTGCGGGCCTCACGGGCCAGGGCGCGGTCGCGCATCTCTTCGAAGCGGGTCGCGTCCTTGTCGAGTTGGTCGAGGAATGCCGCGAGCTCCTCGCGAGTCTGCTCACCCTTCGGTCCGAAGTCGGTGCGCTCGAAGACGTTCCACTTGCGCAGGACCGGCTGGATCACCTCTTCGAGGTGCTGGCGGAGGTCGTAGATGCCGTGCTTGGCCATCAGGACGCCGTGGCGGCGGAAGTTCGGCATTCCTGCGCCGGGCATCTGGAAGTTGGTGACGATGTCGGCCACCGCGCGAAGCGTCTGGTCGGGTGCGATGTCCATGCCCGCACCACAGATGTTGCGGTAGAAGATCATGTGCAGGTTCTCGTCGGCCGCGATGCGCTGAAGCATGCGGTCGGCGACGGGATCGTTGCAGGCCTTGCCGGTGTTGCGATGGCTCACGCGGGTCGCGAGCTCCTGGAACGTCACGTAGGCGACGGAGTGCAGGAGGCCGATCTCTTCACCGTTGGCGGCCATTTCGTCGGCGCGATCCGCTGCTGCGAGCATCGGGTCGTACCCGTTGGTCATGTGGATCATGCGCGCCTCTTCGAGCGCGTTGGGGTCGACGCCGCGTGTCACGACGAGGTAGTCGCGCATCGCGATGCCGTGGCGGTTCTCCTCGGCGGTCCAGCGGCCGACCCAGTGGCCCCACGCGGAGTCCATCGAGAAGTTGTCGGCGATCACGCGGTGGTACGAGGGCAGGTTGTCCTCGGTCAGCAGGTTCGTGATCATCGCGGCCTTGGCGACGTCGTCGAGCTTGGAGTCTTCGGGGTCGTAGTCCTTGCCGCCGAGCTCGGCGAAGTTGCGGCCCTCGTCCCACGGCACGTAGTCGTGCGGGTTCCAGTCGCGCGCCATCTTCAGGTGGCGGTTGACGTTGTTCTCGGCGATCGGCTCCAGCTCCCGGAGCAGCTCGAGTTGAGTCAGTTCGCGTGCCATCGGTGATTCCTCCGGTCGGTTCGGTGCGTCGGTCGGGCGGCGGTGCCGCCGCGGGGAGCGTCGACGTGCGCGTATCCCTTCAGGCTACGTCACGGTCGTAACGGTCCCAAGTCCATCTGTCACGGGTTTCATCGCTCAGTGCCGCGTCTATGTTACGGATGAGTAGCTTGCGGTTACGCGATCGTAGGTTCGCGCCCGTCCCTGATCCTTGACCCGTCCCGCCTTATCCTTGAGCGGCTCTCCCCCTGATCCTTGAGCGGATCTCCCCCGATCCTTGAGCGGAGTCGAAAGGAATCAGCCCTCCGTCAACGCCCGCAGCGGCTCTGGTGTCCACGCAGGCCATGCCGGTGGTGATATCGCGGACCCTTGTGAGAACTCGGCGAGGGTCGCCATCGTGGATTGCGAATTGTCGTAGACGTACGCGGCGTCAGCTCGGCTGATCGCAGTGGCGACGAGTGGCCAGAGCCGCTGGAATCGGGATCGGATCTTCTCTGGTGGCACGCTATGCCCACCTGATTCGACGCGGGTCACGACTCGCTGAAGCGCCAGGTGTTCGGGAATCACTACAACGTGGACGTGGACTACGAATCCTGCGTCGTGGGCACTTGCGATCAAATCGAGTTTGGACGGATGAGAGAACACCGTCTCGGCGATCAAAGGCCGCCCTGCTGCGATCAGAGCATCACGAGTTCGCTCGGCGATTCGCGCTGCGTCGTACGAGTGCTCTTCGGCCGCATGTGGCCAGCGCTTCTTGGCGATCTCGTCTGCGTTCACGAACACCGATCCGAAGAGGATCGGTTGCAGATGATTGGCGATCAGTGTCGATTTGCCCGCGCCGTTGCACCCGACCACGAGGTCGAGTCGCGGGCGAGGGTTGTTCATACGTCAGCGGCGAGTAGGGCCTCGGTGCCGTCGGTGCCGAGTTCTATGAGCCGGCCATCGTCGTCGAGGTACACCGACCTGAACCCTGCTTCAGCTCGCTCGGCGGGGACGTTGGTCGAGGCGAGACTCTCGGCGACGCGTGCTGGAAACTCGGCGTCGAAAGCAATTGCCTCGTCGGCGGTGAGGGACTGCCTTTCGAGTCTCCCTGCCAATGCGGCCTCCACTCGACTACGGGATGAGGAGGATGCGGCGGTGAATGAACGGCCGATCTTTGCCCAGTACTCCAACTGTTGCCGTGCAGATCGGTTCTCGACCTCCCCGACCGCTTGCGCGGACTCGAAGAGCTCCGCGGAGAATCGTGTCGCGCGGTCGGCGGCCTTCTTCTTGGTATGGCCGGTGGGTACTGCTGTCATGGTGACCTCCGTTGCAGGTTGCAACGCCAATGCTACGCCGTCTCTACAGGGCTGTCACCAGCGTGTTCATATCTGTGGACACCTGATTCCACCCGGCGCGTAGTCCACAGTCAGTCGTCGCCGAGGACAGGTTCGGTCGGGAACGGGAGGTGGTTCCACGGAGAGTTTCGCGAGTCGAGATAGGGGCGGACCCACTCGATGGCGTCGACGACTTCTCGGCCGTACGTGTCGGGATAGGTGACCATCCGCCCTGCCGTGACGCTCAACGCGTACGACCGCCACGACGAGTGATTGACAAGGACGCTGTCGCGTGCGGCGAGCGCAACGTTCCGAACGACATGCGGCCCGCCCCAGCCGAAGGCGACGCCCCATCGGGCGACGTTGCAGACGCGGACGAGGTCGTAGCCGCTGAGCGCTTCGACTTCCTCGTCGGCAGCGAGCAGTCGCGCTGCACGCAGCTGCTGCTCCGCCATGCGAATGGGGCCGATCGCCTCGATCAGCGCGTCGGCGTAGCCGTCCGGAGCCTCCAGTCGGTCGGACTCGGCGGTGAGTTCGTGCGCCCACGTGTTGTCGTCGAGCGTGTGGACGTCGCGCCGTCGTTTCGCCGCAGTGCGGATGTCAGCCGCGTGATAGGCGATGCTGTCGCCGTACTGTCCTGCGACGAGGCGGTTCAGCACGGTGAACCAGTACTCCTCGTCCTCGATGCCCCAGACCTGAGTCAGGGTCTGCTCCACCTCTCCTGCCGCGGCGAAGTTCCCGAGGTCGGTCAACGAGTTCCATTTGACGTTCTGTGGCGACGCCATCGGTCCGGAGAGGGACAGGCCTTGTGCGACGGGGCCGTACAGGGTTCCTTGCGGATCCACCGGGATGTCGGCAGTGGTGTAGTCGCGGTTCACGGCGGCGGCGATGCGCTCGGGGTTGTCGCGGGATCCCCAGACGAGCGGGTCGGCGTCGTCGCGGCGGCGATTGAACAGTGCCAAGGGTGGTCCTTTCAGCGAGCCGACGAGGCGGTCACAGTGCGAAGTCGAGGTCGGTCGGGAACGTCAGGTTCCGCCACGGGCTGTCGGCCGCGACCAACAGTGTCGCGACGGGCGGCAGATAGGTGGTGATCGCCGCGGTGTGGTCATCGGCCTCGAGTGCGAACCCGGCGATCGTCGACGCCGCGTACTCGTTCCAGTCGACGAAGTGGCGGCCCGCGAGGTCGCGAACCGCGAGGAGGGCTTGACGTACGGCCTGGTAGTCGCCGTAGCCGGAGCTTGAACCCCACCGGGCGACCGACACCGCCCACGACAGGCGGTGGCCTGCGACGGAGCGGATCTTGATTCCGGGTTCGAGCAGGCCTGCGCTGGTGAACATCGTCTCGATGTCGTCGACCGCGGTGATGATCCGGTCGACGGCGTCGTGTGCGTCGTCGGTCTGGTCGGTGTCGTGCAGCCACTCGTGCATCTCGGCGCGCCACCGGCCGGTTGTCGGAGTCTCGCCGGTCCGCATCAGATCCGCGCGGAATCCGAGGACGGAATCGATGTCGTTGCCGCTCGGATTGAGCGCTTCGCCGAGTGCCGCCGTCCAGTCGTCTGCGCTGTTGATGCCGTGCTCGGCGAGGAACACTCGTGCGCTGTAGGTCGACACATCGGCGACATCGAGGGAGTTCCACGGCTGGTGCTCGTCCACGCGGACCACCGCGCCGAGAGCCAGCGCCTGGGCGAGGTCGTCGTACAGGGGACCTCTCGGGTCGACGGTGATGGTCGATGTCGCGTGGGCACGCAATACCGCCGGGACATCGGGCAATGGCGTGTGTCTCGGGATCACGGTGCTGAACGTCCGGGGAACCCGATGTTGGTCCACGGGCTCATCGGGCTGGAGAGCAACGTGCGCACGGTGCCGGCGGCGTCGATGTAGTGCGCGTCGGTCGGGTATCCGCCGTACAGGACCGACGAGGCCGCGACGTACGCCGCGCCGAACTGCGCCCACGTCTGGAACGCGTCGACGTTCGACGCGTTGTGCCCGAGCGCGTCGAGCATCTGCTCGGCCGTGGTCGGATTCGCGTAACCCAGCCGGGCGCCCGCGTACACGAGGTAGGCGGCGTTGGCGAGATCGTGGGCGAACATCGTGACGATCCGTTCGCCCGGTGGGAGCAGCCCGTCTGTGGCCAGCTGTTGTTCTACGTGAAACGACTTCACTGCCTGCCGGACGACGAGGTCGGTCTGCTCGTCGGTCCACGACGACTGCTCCCCGTGCGCGTAGACGGCGGCGACCCATCCGTCGAGATCGAGGTAGGCGGCGCCGGTTCCTTCGAGCAACTCGTCGCGGATGTCGAGGGCCAGCTCGCCGGGCGTTGCCCGGATGTGTTCGCCGCGGATCAACGAGTCGGTCACATGAAGCCAGGAGTCGGCGCTGGTGATCTGCCACCGGCGCGAGATGTGGAGCTTCTCCTCCACGGTCACGTCGATCCCGCCTCCCGGCCGTTCGGGGCTGTTCCAGTGCAAACGGAGGCCGGAGGTGATCGGCGCGCTCATCGCGAGCACCGATGCCCGCGGGCCGTGGGTCGGGCCGTTCGACGAGGTGAGGATCGGCGGATCGAATCCGGAAGTCATGGGCAGCTCCTGGGTGGCGATCGCCCGAGGCGGTCCGCGAAGTGGTGAGAATCAGCCCGTGGAACGTAACACTTGTCCGAATCGGAGGTCGATCGGATGATCTATGACGAGCGGGCGGACAGTGATCCGGGGTTGTCAGGCGTCCAGGAGTTCGTTGGCAACTGCATTCAGCGAACGTCCTGTGCGCGCGGCGATCTCGGCGAGGCGCCGGTGGACGCGAGGTGTGGTGCGGACGAGGAATTTGCCTGAGTACTCGCGTTGCGAAAGTGGAGTCGGGCTGTCCTCTCCGAGGTCTGCGACAGCGTCGGCGACCGCATCGCGGATTCCTTCGAGGGCCTCGACTTGCGTGCTCGCGAGCCAGGACAGGCTGGGGAACTCATCGACGAGTCCGACATGCTCCTGGTCCTCTTCCGACCATGTGACCCGGTAACTGTATTGCTCTGCTGTCCACGTCATAGTTCGTCCTCCATGCGATCGATCGCCGCCAGTATCTGGCGGACCTGGTAGGCCTTCGCTTTGCCGTTCCGGCCCTCTTGGATGACCGTTCTGCTCCCCGAGCGCAGTCGAGGGGTCGCCGCCCCATGGCATTGCGTAGACGTGGTGGCTTGTTCCGCTATTGCGGGGTAGGCCGAACAGGGAGTCGCATACGGCCTTGACCTGTTCGAACCTGACACCCTTAGGGTTGTTTCGCATCATCGCGATGACTTTCGAGTGCTTACTCATCGTAGCTCGATATCACCTGTGGTACTAGACCGTTTTGCTGAGCCTGCTGCCGGCAGGGTGGGTGAGCTGTACGAGGGGTGTATCCGAGCGTCATGACGGCCTCCGTTGCACGATTGCAGTCACGGTAGAAGGCTGCGGAGGGGGTTTGGCCGGGGGAACGCATCTGTGGACGGCGTCGAGCCGGTGGTCGGGTTGTCCACACGGGTCAGGCGCGCCGCTAAGGTGAATCGCTTGTTCTATGACGAGCGCGGGGACCGCGGCGCGAACATCTTGCCGAAGGTCTCCATCCACTGTTGTGCCGGTTCGTCGAGGGTTCCGAGTTCAGCTGCGCGTTGACACCACTGGTAGGTCATCTGCCCGAACTTCATTGGGTTGTAGATGTCCTCTTCGCGGCTCCACAGGCCGTCTCCCGCGTAGGTCAGGATCGTCATGTTGGTCGCGGTGAAGACGGATCCGTCGCCGGGGTCGCGCATCGGATTGTCGATCTCGCAGATCACGCGGCCGGTCTCGGGGTCGGAGACGTGCCAGAGTGACGGGTACTCGGCCATGTGGCTGCCGGGGAACGCGAACATGGTCTTCTTGACCCACGTGCGGATCGCCTCGCGGCCCTTCATAGTGCCGTACGCGTGCTCGACGTAGTCGGCGTCCTCGGTGAACTGATCGGCCCAGACGTCCCAGTCGTCGCTGATTGCGACCTCGGCGGTGGTCTTCTGGAACTGGGCGAACGCAGCATCGAGCTCGTCGGCGGTGAAGCGGGGAGTCATGACTGCCGATCGTAGGTGGGCGAGCGCGAAGAATGAAGGGGTTCAGGCGGTTTCGTCTCGCGATTCCCGCGATTGTGCTGGATGCGTCTGCTCCTGGAGCGAGTCTGGGCGGATCACGCCGCGGCAGGGTGCACTGTCATCGTTCGTCGGGCGTGCGATCTGATCGGGACCCGTGGCCGATCGGGCCGTGCCGGGTCGGCCGGTTCGAGGAACCAGGGGTGGCCGTCGTGGCCGATGAACACCTCCCACCCGCTCTGGTGGATCAGTGTGTGGTGCATCCGGCACAACAGCACTCCGTTGCCCAGGCTGGTCGCGCCTCCTTCTGACCACGGCGTGCAGTGATGCGAGTCGGTCCACGTGACTGGTCGTCCGCAGCCGGGGAATGCGCATCCGCAGTCCCTGGCCGCGAGGGCTTTGCGGATGCCGGGTGTCATCAACCGCTGCTCCCGCCCCACATCCAGCGGGACGCCTCCTCCGTCGACGGTGATCCTGGTGACGGCCGAGGTGCACAAGCTCAACGCGACCGTTGCCGGGGACACGGGCCCGGTGAACCCGAGCCTGGCGACCCCGTCACCCGGTGAACCGACTGTGGGTATGACGATCGACGCGTGCGGTAGGACGCCGCCGCTGGTGGGCCGGTCTGATCCGGACAGGTAGGTCCGGATGATCTGCCCGAGCGCATCAGCTCTGCGTTGCCGGGCCGTCCGTGGATCGGGTGACCCGTCCGGCTCGGGGACCGGCCTGCACAGCGGATCCAGAGCCGCGTTCAGTTCCTCACCGGTCACGACGTCGAGATCAACAGTGGCCTCGACGCGTCCTTCGTCGTTGACGTACAGGGACATCTCATTGAGTTCCGGATTCTCCGACGCCGGAGCCAGATCCGGATCATCGGAC
>NZ_BAOP01000012.1 GCF_000344135.1 Gordonia malaquae NBRC 108250
TGCTCGACGAGGCAGGGCTGGTCACATCGATCCGAGACGGTCGCCGCAAGCTGCACTACCTGAACGCCGTACCCATCCACGAGATCCAGCAGCGCTGGATCTGGAAGTTCGAAGAGCCGACGCTGGCGGTCCTCGCCTCCGTCAAACGACACGCAGAGGAGAGTTTCATGACCACGGAGCAAGCGGGTTCAGTTCCCGACTACGTCTACACCACCTACATCCGGGCCACTCCGGACCAGGTCTGGGAGGCGCTCACCGACCCGGCGATCACGGCTCGGTACTGGGGTCACGCGCAGACGTCCGACTGGCAGGTGGGCAGCCGCGTCGATCACGTCCGCATCGACGGTTCCGGCACCGTCGATGTGACGGGTCGCGTGATCGAGACCGATCGGCCCACGAGGCTGGTGTTCGGTTTCGGTGATCCCGCCGTCGCGGATGATCCCGACGCAGAGATCAGCGTCGTCGCATTCGACATCGAGCAGGGGCGCGACATCGTCAAACTCACTGTCACGCACACCAACCTGCAGAGCGCGAACGACCTGCGCGACATCAGTCAGGGGTGGCCCGCCGTGCTCGCGAACCTCAAGACGCTCCTGGAGACCGGCGACGTGCTCCCTCAGGAGCCGTGGACATTGGAGTGAGTGTCACGCACGGTGCTCGTGGCCTCGCTCGGCGAGCCGTTCCTTGACCATGACGGTCACGAACCGGACGCCGAGGCCGAGAAGGATCAGGGAACTGGCCATCTGCAGACTGGTGACGATCCGAGCACCCTGGGTGATCGGCACGATGTCGCCGAACCCGGTGGTCGTGAATACGGTGAGGCAGTAGTAGATCGCGTCGACCCGGGTGAGGGGTTCGGCGAAGGCGCCGGGCGAATGCACGCTCATCAAGAAGTACGACGCCGAGAAGACGATGAGGTACAACGAGAAGCCTGCGGCGAGCATCTCGATCGCCGTCTCGACAGGTCGAGTCGAACGGATGAAGTGCCGCACCTCCCATGTGCACACGGCCACGACGGCGAGACATCCGATGACGAGCGCACCCGGCGACGGCTCGCTGGGGAGGGCGAAGTAGCCGGCCAGGAGGACGATCATCGCGCCCAACGGGCGAAGCAGTGCCGGCCATACACGCCGGTTGTCCGACGCGGGCTCGTCCGTACGGGTCATCCACTGAACTGTTCCACAGCTCGGGCCAACGGCGTGAACGAAAGAACGCCCGACCGGAAATTCCGGTCGGGCGTTCTGTTCGGGGTGGCTGACGGGACTCGAACCCGCGACAGCCAGGATCACAACCTGGTGCTCTACCAACTGAACTACAGCCACCATCGGCGCGGATTCCCAGTGTTCACACACTGTTGGCCGAGCCAGGGTCATACTCTAGCCGGTTTCCACCGATCATGGCCAATCGGTTTCTGACCAGCGTGTTTCCAGGCGTCAGGCGGGGCCGAGGTCCGAGACGATCTTCTCGAGTGCCTTCGAGTCGGGGCCGGGGGCGGGCACGAACGCCGCCGCACGGTAGTAGCGCAGCTCCAGAATCGACTCGCGGATGTCCGCGAGCGCACGGTGCGCCAGACCCTTCGGCGGCTGGCCGAAGTAGATCGCGGGGAACCAACGACGGGTCAGCTCCTTGATCGAGCTCACGTCGACCATCCGGTAATGGAGGAACGAGTCGAGGCGAGGCATGTCCCGCGTGATGAAACCGCGGTCGGTCGCGATCGAGTTGCCCGCGAGCGGAACGGTGCCGGTCGCGCTCACGTGTTGGCGGAGGTACGCCAGAACCATCTCCTCGGCCTCGGCGAGGGTGACGGTCGACGCGCGGACCTCCTCGGTGAGCCCCGACTTCGCGTGCATCTCGGTGACGACGTCGGGCATGTTCGCGAGCGCCTCGTCGTCGGCGTGGATCACCACGTCGACGCCTTCTCCGAGGATGTTCAGGTCACTGTCGGTGACGAGTGCGGCGATCTCGATGAGCTTGTCCGAGCCCAGATCGAGGCCGGTCATTTCACAGTCGATCCATACGAGTTTGTCTTGCACGGTGTCGACTGTAGTCGCCGAACGCTAATCGCCCTCGCCGAGCTTGCCGTAGAAGCCGCCGACGATCGGCGCGACGATCGCTCGCGGGGAGTACCCGCCTGCTACGGACATCGCCTTCGACAGGGTGCCTGGAACGACGCGCATCTTGTTGCGGGCGAGGGCGTCCAAGCTCATCTCGGCGACCTTCTCCGACGAGTGCCAGAGGAAGTCGGGGACCATCTTGTCGACGATCGACTGATCCTCGGGAGCGGGCGTCTGGGTACGGACGGGCCCGGGCGCAAGCAGCGTCACGTGCACACCCGTGCCCTTGAGTTCACCGCGCAATGATTCGCTGAACGTGTTGACGAAGGCTTTCGTCGCGGCGTACGTGGCGTTGTTCGGAATCGGCATGTTGCCGGCCGCCGAGCCGACCATGAGGATGCCGCCGGTGTTTCGTTCGATCATCTGCGGCAGGACAGCCAAGGTCAGGTCGTGCACGGCGACGGCGTTCAACCGGACCTGGGCGCGCTCGTATGCGGCGTCGAGTTCGGCGATCGGACCGAACGTCGCGATTCCCGCGTTGTTGCACAGAACCGAGACCTGGCGGTTCGAGAGTTCGTCGCAGAGCACGCCGACCGCGTCCAGATCCGACAGATCCACGGCGCGCACCTCGGCCTCCACCGCAAAACGAGAACGCAGTTCGGTGGCCAGCTCTTCGAGGATCTCGCCGCGTCGAGCCACCAGGATCACCGAGTGACCGCGGGCGGCGAGGGCCCTGGCGAGCGCCATGCCGATTCCGGATGATGCGCCGGTGACGACGGCGCGGGCGGAGGCAGAGGGAGGTACTGGCATGGACCGATCGTAACCGTCGCATCGTCGTGGTCGACGTCGTGACCGCCGACCCGAGGATGGTGTCGACCGTTCAACCGATTTGTGTGGAACCCGATGTATCGGTGACCGAGAGTCGCTGCTGCAGACCACACTGCAAGGGTGATCACCGACCACGCATTTCGAGCCGGCCAGGCGTGGCAGCGTGCGGCAATTCCCGACGTCGTGGTCACAGGCTGTGTTCTCACCGGTGCAGCGGGAGTCGGAAAGACGACGGTTCTCGAAAGTCTGCGCGACCGGATCGGTGGCCCTGTCGTCGCAGTCAGCGGTGTCCGACGCACGGCTGAGTTGGTCTTCGGGCATCTTCCGGGGCTTCGGACCGCACCGCCTGCGGATTCGTCGCAGTCGCTCCGCTGGGCGGTCGCCCGTGAGTTCGGCGACGGCCGGGCCCGAGCCCTGATCGTGGACGATGCGCATCTTCTCGACGACGACGCGGCGTCGATCGTCCATTCGCTCGCGGTGCATGACGGAATCCCCATGTACGTCGCCTACACGACATCGCGCGGCCGCCGTGCGCGGGCCGCCATGCGGTCACTGTGGAAGGACGGACACTTGCCGCGGTACGAGCTGTCTCCGATGAGCGAGGTCGAGGTCCGGGAGTATCTCGAGTTCGCCGTCAGGGCACCTGTGACGAGCCGCGACGTCGATTCATTCACGCGGTGGTCGCGGGGTGAACCTGGAGTGCTTGTCGAACTCGTCGCGGCGTCCGACGGACAATGGCGGACGGTGAACGGCGTCGCGATTCTGGCCACTCGTCCGACTCCGCCGCCTGCGCTGATCGAAGAACTCGAGGCGGCGGTAGCCGAGCTCTCCGAGCGTGAACGCGAAGTGGTGGAGGCTTTTGCCGCTGCCGGACCGGAGATCGGTGGTCGGCTCCTCGACCAGCTGCCGCTGAGTCCGATGATCGACTACTGCGGCATGGACACGCTTCTCGAGGCCGAACGTGGCGGCGTCATCGTCGTCGAAGGCGACCGGGTGCGGCTGTCCGTGCCCTTTCTCGCCGACGCGGTCGCGAACGGCACGCCCGCGCTGCGACGTTCATTGGTCGCTGAGGAACTGGCGCGGTCGGTCCGAGTGGCCCGCATGGCCGGTTCCCCAGCCGACCCGACGGCACTCGAACAGGCGGTGACTGGGCTCCTGACCGCGCAGTCGCATGCCGGCGTGGGCCCGGTCCGGACGGTTGAGCTGGCGCGCAGCGTTCTTCGCCTCGGGGACCCGACGATGGTGTGCGACGTTGCCGCGCCAAGAGGAGCGGCACCGGAGAATTCGGCGTTGGCGGCGCTCTACACGTGGGCATTGACCGATCTGAACGACGTCCCCCGGATCATGGAGATGCTGGAGACCTGGAAGTCGGACCAGTCGCCGGCGTGGCGTGGAATCGTGGACTTCTACGCCGCGTACGGGACCCGGCGTGCTCGCGGTGCGAAGGAGTTCATCACGAAGCACGACACGACGGACGGAGGTGTCGTGGGCAGTGCACTTCGCTGGATCGATCGCGACCGTCTGAGCGGAGTCTGGTTCGCCTTCCTCCTTGCCGAGACCGCGATGATGGTCGGGAGATACGACGACGCGCGACGACTGCTCGACGCAGCATCGCCAGAGGCTGACGACAACGGGTTGCTGGTCTTCGACCTCGCGATGATCGACGTCCACCTCGAGACTGTCGTGGCGGGCGCAGGCCGGGCGTGCGAGCGTGCAGAGAACGCGAGGCGCGAGAGTTGGTGGCGCAGCGACCACGCCTGCGCCGCAGCCGACTACGTGTGCGCGTCAGCCCACGTATCCGCGGGTCGATTCGCTCAAGCGAAGGACGAACTGCGCGACAGTGCGCCGTTCGTGGCTGGTCCGGCGCTTGACGGAGCGCCCGCCCGGCTGATGAAGTTGATCGATCGCATGTCGACGGGCCAACCGAGCCCAGAGGTCGAAGCCACTGTCGACGTGCTGGACGACACGGTCGACCCGTATGCCGTGGTGAGAGTCCGGGACGCAACGATAGTCCGCGCGTGGGCGGCGGCCACGGCCGACGAGATGTCGGATGCCGTCGATGCACTCCTCGACGCCGGAGCCACGATCGTCGAGCACACGCCGACGATCGCCGTCGACCTGTTGGAACTGGCCGCGCGGTTCGTGACGCCGGGCGATCCTCGGATCCAGCGACTCGAGACGATCATCTCTCTGGTCGCCGACAGCGTCGAACCGGCGGCGCAGGTCGATGCTCTCATCGACTACTGCACAGCGTTGTCCGACACCGACGGCGCCGGACTGTGCGAAGCGGCCAGTCGATATGAACGCCTCGGTCACCTCCCCGTAGCCGCAGACGCGTTCGCTCATGCCGTGGCAGCGCACCAGGTCAACGGCGATGCGCGGCGAGCTGCGGCAGCCCGATCGGCCGCCCAGAACCTCGTTCGAACAGTGGGCGGATTGACGTCGCCTGCCCAGCGTGCAATCGCGGCGCCGGTGTTGACTCGACGTGAACGGGAGATCGTGGGGTTGGCCGCCGAAGCGTTGAGCAACCAGCAGATTGCCGAACGCGTGTCCCTGTCGGTGCGGACAGTCGAGGGCCACGTGCTGCGCGCGTCGGCGAAACTCGGTGTGCAGGATCGGCACGCTCTCGTGGCAGCATGGCAGGAGCTGCAGACATGACGTGGGAGTACCGGCGGACGGAACAGTTCGATGTCGTCCGACGTGCGTGGTCTAGCGGTCACGGTGTGCTGCTGAGCGGCCCCGCCGGTATCGGGAAGACCGCTCTGGCGAGGCACTTCGCCACATCGATCGGCAGGCGGCCGCTGTGGATCATCGCGACGCCCGGGATGGTGCAGACTCCGCTTGCGGCTGTGGCGTCCGTAGTTGAGACCGAGCGACTCGGTGACACCGCGGCGACCGTCGAAACGCTCCGGGCACGTGTCAGGTCCGGTGAGATCGTCGTCGTCGAAGGGGCCGAGTATCTGGACCCGTCGTCAGAAGCGGTGATCGCGCGGCTGTTCACGTCGGTCGCCTGCGCGGGACTGCTGACCGCACGCGACGCTGCGGGCCCGGTGCTGGGACGTGCGCTTGGAGCAGCAGGTGTCGTCGAGGTGGCGATGACACCGCTCGAGCTCAACACCGTCGCGGAGATGGTGGAGCATCGAGTCGACGGGCGACTCTCGGTCGACGACGCGGTACGCCTTCATCGGACCACCGCGGGCAATCCGTTCCTGCTGATCGCCTGCGTGGACAGCGCATTCGACGGTGGCTCATTGACAGTCGAGGACGGCGTCATCGCCTTGGACGGAGCTTTCGGCGGGTCCCCGGACCTCCTCGATCTCGGCGCTGATCGCCTCGAACGAGCGAACGATGCGGAACGCGAGTTGATCGACCTGCTGAGCCTGTGTGAACCGCTGCCTCGAGCTGTGGTCGATCATCTCGGTCTCGCGGATGGAATCAGCGACGCCGAAGGAGGATTGGTTCTTCCGTTGGACGACGCAGTAGTGCCGGGGCATCTCATCTACACTGCGATCCGTCGAGCGACCATGGGACTGCTTGAGCGGCGGGTGCGTGCTTCCCGGCTGGCGGACGCGATGAACGCCGTCGACGGAGGCCCGATCGGCCGAGTCCACCGAGCGCGACTGTGCCTGGACTACACCATGCCGATCAGTGCGGGTGATCTCGCCGAGAGCGCGGCTCTTGCGTTCATGATGGGTGACTTCCCGATGGCCGAGCGCTGTGCGCGCGCAGCGGTGACCGCAGGCGGAGGCCTCGGTGCGCTCCTGCAGTTGGCGCGAGCCCAGTCCGGGATGGGGCGGTCGGCGCTGGCACACCAGACCCTCGACGGTGTCGATCCGGACTCGCTCGACGCAGACGAGCTCGGCGGCTACGCGATCAGTGCGGCGCTGACGTTCCTGGTGGGCGACGGTGACCACTCCGGTGCGGTGACCGTCCTCGACAAATTCGAGCCACGCCTCGAATCGGCGGCGGCACTGTCGTCGTTCGCTGCGGTACGGGCTCTCGCACACGTCAATGCTGGAGCTCAGGCCGCAGCACTCCGGTGGTCGCGGCGGGCGCAAGCGCTGGCGGCGGGCGCACCGCTGTGGACAAGTTTGGGGGAGTACGTCGAAGCGGAATCCCTGCGTCGATCCGGCGAAGTACGCCGACCCGTGCACCTCGCGAGCGACGCCCTCGTCCAAGCCGGACAGCTGGGCTCGGTGTTGGCCACCGGTGCGCGCAGGACGATTGTGCAAGCTCTGCTGGCGGACGGCGACGTCGGGACTGCAGCAGCCGTCGCCGACAAGCTCCTTGAGGCGACGCTTCTGCACCACGTCCCCCGTGCGATCGCCTGTGCGACGAGAGCCGCAGTCGACATAGCCCGCGGCCAGCACGAACCGGCGCTCAGACTATGCGCCGAATCGTTGCAGTCGCTCGGCGAGTACGACCGGACCGGTCTGGGCCGGGGCGTCGCCATGCTCGTTGCGCTCGTGTGCGCGGAGACTGGCGACGTTGACGGAGCGCGGCGCGCCGTTGAGCAGAGCACGCGTGGCACAGTCGCAGCCGACGGCTGGGGCGGCATCAACCCTCGACTCGCCGCCGCGTTCACCGCCGTCGCCGAGGGCGAGCTGATCGCTCCTTCGGCAGTGCTTCGGGACATCGCTCAGACATGCATCCGTGCTGAGCAGTGGACCGACGCTGTAGCGGTGCTGCATTGCGCGGTGCGGTGGGGCGACGTCGAAGCAGCTCGGATGCTGACTGAAGCAGCCGCAACATGTGAAGGTCGCACTGTCGAGGTTCAGCGGCGGCACGCATCGGCGTTGGCGGCGTCCGACGCAGAGGGGCTTGTCCTCGTCTCCGGCCAGTTCGCCGATCTTGGGTTCATCCCCTCCGCGGTCGATGCGCTCGGACAGGCGGTCGTTGCTCATCGGTCAGCCGGACGAGCAGGCCTGGCCGACACACTCCTGACGTGCCTCTCTGCGCTGCAGGGCAGGTGCGGTCCACTGGACACGCCGGCTCTCCGCGCGGCGCTCGGTCCCGCCGGGCTGACACGACGAGAGTCCGAAGTGACGTGGTTGCTCGCTTCCGGCGAGTCGGTCCAGCAGATCGCCGACCGCCTGTCTGTGCGTGCGCCGACGGTACGGGCGCTGGCAGCACGTGCTCGCGCCAAGTCGACGGTCACCGGGCACTGAGACGACCCGGTTTCCGTTCAGTGCACGTAGTCGAGTAGTGATCGCGTCGTAAACGAGTAGTCGGTGATCTGTCGCGCCGCTGCAGCTCAGCGCATGGTCGATGGGACCGAGACGCGGTCATCTGAAGGGAGTTCGACGATGAGATCTACACATGCAGCGACACGACTCGCGGTGGTCGGCGCGGTCGCGGCAACGGTCGGAGCAGCGTCGCTCATCGGGGCGGGTGACGCGTCCGCGTGGGCGACGAAGTCCGGGCATCCTGCAACAATCGACACGTCGGGCGGGACACTCACGGTGACGGTCACGAATCCGTTCACCGTGCCGATCGACTGCGCTGCCGCGGTCTTTCCGCGGTCGCAGAAGGACAAGGCTGCACAGCTCGCTTCGCATACCAACACCATGATGGCGAAGTACAATTCGGGCGATTACGCCGGTGCCGCGGCGGAGAATGCGGCTGCGGATGCGGTGTATCAGGAACTGATCCCGACTGCGATCGGTGGCGGTCAGATCGACGTTCCTGCGTCGTCGACGAGGAGCGAAGAGGTCCAGCAGCTACCGGTGTCGCCTGACCAGTACACAGTGCTCTCGATCTGTCGGGCCGACTTGAACGGTGAGGCCGAAGACGAGATTCCCGCTCAGCTCGACGCCGATGCTCAGGTGTTCAATCCCGGTTCGGTGTCGACTGGACCCGACTGGGGAAGCGTCGGCGATCTGCTGCCGGACTTCCTCCCGAACTGACCGCATTGCAGCGTGCTCATGCCGGAGTTCACCGGAGTGTCTCTGCCGCGTAGCGGTCGTGGAACACGAGTGGTCGCGCAACCAGTCCACCTTCAGGAACGGTCATCGGTGACCGAGAAGCCGTCACGAATGAGAGAGTCAGATGCGTTCACATGTATCCGTCGGATCGGCGATGACCTGGCAGTTGCGCACGATCGGCGCTGCAGCGGGAGTCGGCGCGGCGATCTGCCTGAGCCAGGGCCAGGCGTGGGCCGAGGATGAACCGCCGCAGTCACCCAGCGTGACAGCCGAGGTGACTGAGCCCGATTCTGCAGCCGAATCGTCTGACTCCGGTACGCCTGCAGAATCGGAATCGGGGTCTTCAGACGACACCGCCCCGACAACGCCGGCTCCGATCGAGACCGCACCCGAGATCGAGGCGGAACGTTCGAGTCCGACCGGCTCCGCCGATGCGGCGTCTGATGTCCCCGAGGCCACCGCCGCCTCGACGAATATCGTCCACGACGTTGATGGTCACCTGCGGCACGGCGATCAGGGCGTGACCGATAGAACGGCTGGTGGACGTCCCGCCGCGGTGTCGCCGTCGGTCGGTCAGCCTGGTGTGGTGTCCGACCGACGGACGTCGGCGGTTGTGCCGTTCGAGGCCGTTCGAGTGCCCTCTGCGGGTCCGTCGGTGGCGTTCCCGCGGCCCACGTTCGGGTCGACGGCGCCGGCACCGATGCCAGGTTGGCTCGGCGTGTTTGGTCTGACCCCGACGTCCGGCTCAGGCGAGAAGCCGCCGCGAACGGTCGACGCGTTGTCGTGGGTCCTGCTGTGGTTCACCCGGCGGCAGCCGCAGGAGGCGAGATCCGCGATCGACCCGATCGCGACGCCCGTCGCTACGGCGTTCGCAACCATGTCGGCGGAGCCGACGCTGACCGACGCAGCCACCGGTGCGCTCGCCTTCGAGCCGGTTCTTCCGTCGAGTCTGGAAGACAACCCGCTGTGGGACTACAGCGAGTCTCCGTCGTGGTTGCGGGTGGTTCGAACCGCGCCTGCACCGTCGACGATGGTCGACCCGATCACCGGCGAAGAGGTCGCAGTGGAGTACTGGCTCATCGCGACGGAGGGGCAGGTCTGCGTTGAGGCTTCGTGTGACGGACTCACTCCTCACCATCCGATTGCGGCAAAGCCCTTGGCTGTTGGGGACAACGTCTACGAGGAGATCCGGCTCGGAGGCGTCTATACCCACGGCGAGAAGGTCAACAATTACTATCTCGCGGTGTATCGAGTGGGTGAGACGCCGGTCTCGATCTCTACGCTGCCGAGGATGATGCCGTCAGCGCCGGGGACCACACCCACGGACCCGGTCGACCCGACTGATCCCACAGATCCCACAGATCCGACTGATCCCACTGACCCGACCGATCCGCCTGTCACCTGGCCCGGGTTTCCGTGGGAGGAGGGATTCAACGAGGAGTCGTGGGAGGCGTTCACCACGATCACCGGGAACATTCCAGTCGTCGGCAACGTCACGAGTGCAATCGGCATGTTCGTAGACGGATACCAATACGGGACGTGTCTCATCAACGGCGACGCGGAATGTCTCGCGGACGAACTGGGCGACATCGTCGGTGGCTTCGTCGGCACATTCGTTCCGGCGCCGTTCGGGGACACGGTCGGCAACTACATCGGGAACGCAGTGACCGACGGAATTCACGACCTGTTCGACTTCTGATCGGTCAGACCAGCGCACTCTCCGCCGATTGTGACCGCATTTCGGTCACAATCGGCGGAAAGTGTCAGATCACGGCATGCCCGCGGCGACTTCCGTTCCCTGACGGATTGCTCGCTTGGCGTCGAGCTCGGACGCGAGATCGGCTCCACCGATGACGTGGGTGATCACGCCGGCCTCGGTCAACGGATCGACGAGGTCGCGGACCGACTCCTGGCCCGCGCAGACGACGACGTTGTCGACCTCGAGGACCCGCTGGCCTGTCACGTTGCCCTCCTTGTCGCGCACGGTGATGTGCAGGCCGGCGTCGTCGATCTTGTCGTAGCTGGCGCCGGAGATCTGCTCGACGCCCTTCATCTTGACGGTTGCACGGTGCACCCAACCGGACGTCTTGCCGAGGGTCTTGCCCTGGCCGCCGGGCTTGCGCTGCACCAGGTACACCTGGCGCGTTGCGGGCAGCGGGCGAGGCTTGGTCACGAAGCCGGGAGTGTCGAGGTCTTCGGTGACGCCCCACTCCTGCTCCCACTCCTTCAAATTGAGAGTGGGGGACTCGTCGACGGTCAGGAACTCGGTGACGTCGAAACCGATGCCGCCCGCGCCGATCACGGCGACGCGCTTGCCGATCTCGCGGTGACCGAGTACGGCGTCGGCGTACGACACGACCATCGGGTGATCGATGCCGTCGATGTCCGGGATGCGCGGGACCACCCCGGTCGCGACGACAACCTGGTCGAACCCGCCGTCGATGATGTCCTGTGCGGTCACCCGGGTGCCGAGGTGGACGTTCACGTTGTTGATCTCGAGCTGGCGGGTGAAGTATCGGATCGTCTCGTTGAACTCCTCCTTGCCCGGAATGCGGGCCGCGATGGAGAACTGTCCGCCGATGGTGTCGCCGCCCTCGTAGAGGTCGACGCGGTGTCCGCGCTGAGCTGCCGAGACGGCCGCCGACAGACCGGCGGGGCCTGCGCCGACGACGGCGACCCGCTTGGCGGTCCTGGTGGCGCCGAGCGTCAGGACCGTCTCGCGGCCGGCCCGCGGATTCAGCAGGCACGAGACCTTCTTGCCGACGAACGCGTGGTCCAAGCAGGCCTGGTTGCAGCCGATGCACGTGTTGATCTCGTCGGAGCGACCATCCGCCGCTTTGTTGGCGAAATCCGGATCGGCGAGCAACGGGCGCGCCATCGAGATCGCGTCGACCTTGCCGCCTTCGAGGATCTCCTCGGCGAACTCGGGCGTGTTGATGCGGTTGGACGCGATCAGCGGGATCGACACCACGTCGCGCAGGCGCTCGGTGAACTTCACGAACGCGCCGCGAGGAACTGACGTGACGATCGTCGGGACCTGGGCCTCGTGCCAGCCGATGTCGGTGTTGATGGCGTCCACACCGAGTTCCTCGGCCTTGCGTGCGAGTTGCGCGATCTCGTCGAACGTCTGGCCGTTCTTCACGAAGTCGGCGACGCTCTGGCGCAGGATGATCGGGAAGTCGCGCGGGACCTGCTTGCGGATCTCCTTGATGATCTCCAGCAGGAAGCGCTGACGGTTCTCGGTGGAGCCGCCCCACTTGTCGGTGCGGTCGTTGGTGTGCGGGCACAGGAACTGGTTGATCAGGTAGCCCTCGCCGCCCATGATCTCGATCGCGTCGTAACCCGCGCGGCGGGCGAGCTTGGCGCCCTGGCCGAATGACCGGATCACGTGCCAGATGACCTGCTCGGTCATCTGGAAATGCTTGAACGGGTGGATTGGCGACGGTTCGCTGCCGGCGGCGACCTTGAACGGCGTGTAGCCGTACCGTCCCGCGTGAATCAACTGGAGCGCGATCTTGCCGTTCTCGGCATGCACGGCCTTGGTGAACTCGCGGTGGCGCAGAACGTCGGCCTGGTTGGTCATCTTGCCCGCGAACGGAAGCAGGAGGCCGGTTCGCGACGGCGAGAACCCGCCGGTGATGATCAGGCCGACGCCGCCGCGGGCGCGCTCGGCGTAGTACGCCGCGAGCTTGGGAGTGTCCCACAAGCGGTCCTCGAGACCGGTGTGCATGGAACCCATGACGATGCGGTTCCTCAGCGTGGTGCCGCCGATCTGCAGGGGCTCGAACAGGAGCGGATAGTGGGTGTTGGGCTCGGCCGTCTGGGCTGACATGGCGCGACCTTTCTCTTTCGGGCTGGGCTGACTATCGGGCTGTGGCTGTGGTGGTGGTTCGGCGGAGCTCTCGCTGCAGACCCTCGAGCGCTTCATCGCACCAGTCGAGGGTGCTCTGGCACATGCGGATCCCGCCGCGGAGCACGAGGTACTGATTGAGGCGGCGCCCGTGAAGTGCATCGGGATCGGGGTAGTAGTCGCGTTCGAAGCCGGAATAGACCTCGAGCATCGCTGCTGCCTCGTCACGATGAGCGGCGAGCTGGGCGATCGATTCGGTGAGATCACCCATGTCGGCGGCGCGAAGCTTCACTCCGAGGTCGCTGCGGAGCGGGGCGAACGGGGTGGGGGTGACGACCCATTCGGCGAGCATGTCGCGTCCGGCGTCAGAGATCGTGTAGACCTTCTTGTCCGGACGGCCGTCCTGTTCGATCTCCTCGAAACTCACCAGGCCGTCGGCGTGCAGCTTCTTCAGGGTGCGATAGATCTGCTGGTGTGTGGCCGACCAGAAGTACCCGATCGACCGCACGAACTGCTGCCCGATCTCGTAGCCGGTCCCCGGTCGCTCGGTCAGTGAGACGAGGATGGCGTGCTCCAATGCCATGCGATGACGCTAGCAGTGCAACAGTGCGGTATGCAACAGAATGTTATGCAACAAGGTTCATAGTCGCGAGCGGGCGGCCTCAATCCCTGCTAAGAAAGGTGCCGTGAGCACTTTTCGTCGCATCGACCTGCCCGGATCCGCGCCCGAAGACGTCGTCGTGTTGCCCGACGGACGCATCGGCACCGGCCTCTCGGATGGAAGACTGCTGGCCGTTGACGCCGAGTCCGGCACGGTGGAGGTGATCGCCGACACCGCGGGCCGACTCCTCGGGCTCGACGTGCAGGCCGACGGGTCCGTTGTGCTCTGCGATCACGATCGTGGTCTGTTGCTCCTCGGCGCGGGGAGACAACGGGCGTCGGTGCTCGTCGACACCGTCGACGGTCGCCCGCTGCACTTCGCGAGCAACGCCGCCACCGCGTCGGACGGGTCGGTGTACTTCTCATCGTCCAGTCAGCGCTTCACGATCGATCGGTGGCGGGCCGACCTCATCGAGCATTCCGGCACCGGACGGCTGATGCGCCGCAATCCGGATGGAACGGTCGACGTGCTGCGCGGTGGCCTTCAGTTCGCCAACGGTGTCGTGCTGTCGCCGGACGAGACGTTTGTGCTGGTGGCCGAGACCGGCGCGGCCCGGATCTCCAGGCTGTGGCTCAACGGCGCACGCGCCGGGGAATGGGACGTGTTCGCAGACGATCTGCCCGGCTATCCGGACAACATGTCGGTCGGCAGTGACGGACACGTCTGGGTGGCCCTGGCGTCACCCCGCAACAGCGTCCTCGAAGCGCTCTTCAAACTGCCTCTGCGGGCCCGCAAGGTCCTCGCACGTGCCCCGGAACGCGTGGGACCGGCGCCGGAGGAGACCCTGTGGGCCCTCGGAATCGCCTTCGACGGCACGGTGGCGCGCGAGGTCCGGCTCGACGACGTCGACTTCTCGTTCGCAACGAGTGTCGTCGAGCGGGACGGTGTCCTGTTCTTCGGGACCATCGCCCACGACGCGCTCGCCGTTGTCACGCTCGACTGACCAGCACGTCTCCGGTTCGAGGACATTACCGTCTCGGAGCGTCGCCACTCGGTCCGCGAGACGCAGGATTCGGGGGTCGTGTGTGATGAGCAGTGTGGTGCGGCCTTCGATCAACGTCGTCAACGCGCCCATCAGGCCGGCCACCGCCTCGTCGTCCAGCGCAGACGTCGGTTCGTCCAGGACGAGGATGCGGGTGTCTCGCAGCAGTGCTCGTGCGATGCACAGGCGTTGACGCTGGCCGCCCGACAGGTCGAGTCCGCCGTCGGACAGCACGGCGTCGTAGCCGCCGGGCAGGGAACGAATGAAGTCGTCGGCGCCCACCGCGACGGCGGCGTCGATCACATCGTTCCGCGCCGCACCGGGTCGCCCGTAGGCGATGTTGTCGGCGACGGTGCCGGGTTTGATCAGCGGGACCTGCGGCAGCACAGTGACGTGATCGCGGACGGATGCCGCAGTCGTCGAAGCGATGTCGACGCCGTCGATATGCACTGAACCTCGGCTGGGAGTCTCGAGCCTGCCGAGGATTCCCGCCATCGTCGACTTGCCCGCGCCACTGGGGCCGACCAGCGCGGTCACCCTCCCGGCAGGCAGCGTGAGGTCGGCGTGACGCAGAACCGTCCTGTCGCCCCGCTGCATCGTGACCTGGCGGAAATGAACGTGACCCGCGTGGATGGCGAGCGGACGCGCCTCGGGTCGATCCGGTGCGTGCGGTTCCTCGTCGAGCAGTTCGGCGATCCGGGCCGCACTGACCCCCGTCGACGCCAACGACAATCGGACCTCAGCCAACTCCTGGAACTTGGGGTACAGCATCGCGACATAGCCGGTCAGCGCCATCAACTGGCCGACGCTCATCGAGCCCTGACGGACCTGCCACACACCGGTGATCGCGACGCTCAACGACACGAGGACCTGCGCGAATCCGAGCATCGCGCCGAAGCCGGCCTCCACCCGCGTCAGAGCCACCCGGGCCGTCATCCAGTCCCGTCCACGACGGTGCAGCGCGGTCTGTTCGGTGCCCTCCTGGTTGTACGCAACCGTCACCTCGTGACCGGTCAGCGCCGAATGGAGTGTGTCAGTGAGTGCAGAGTCGGCGTCGCGTTCGCGCCACGTCTCGGTCGTCTGACGGCGCCCGTACCATGCCGACAGCAAGGCGATCGGCGGCACTGCGCACACCGCGACGACGGTGACGACGGTGTTCATCCAGAAGGCGGCGACCAGCAGGGCGACCATGTTGACGACCGCGATCACGCCCGTGAGCAGGCCCGACGCGATGAGGTGCTCCACGGCTTCGAGATCGCTGGAGTGGCGGACCACCAGATCGCCGATGCCACGTCTCCGGTGGGCAGCCGGTGAGAGCCGCTGGACGTGAGCGAAGACGGTGTCTCTGAGCGTCAGGACGATCTTCTCCGACTCCTTCGCTGCGATCACCTGGCCGAGATAGTCGCCGAGCGAGGCGATCCACATGCACGCGAGGGGGATCAGCGCTGCTGTCGTATCGGAGTCGAGTGCGCTGTCGACGACGTCGGAGAGCACGAACACGCCGACGGCGTCGCAACTCGCCGCGATGATGAACAGCAGGGCGGCCGTCGTGAGCAGTCGGCGGTGACCGCGGAGCAGAGGGACGAAGCGGGCGAGTGCGCGGCGGGCTGTCATTCGGGTGGTCTCTCTCGATCGAAGTGGGTGCGGACGCGCCGCGTGCGCCGGACCCGAGGGGGAGTCCGGCGCACGCGCAGGGGTTGAGGTGGTGCTTGTCAGCGCCAGATCCAGGTCCAGCGGTGATTGCGGCGATCCCACTGACGCGTCCGGCGACGACGCGTCGGCTGCTGCTGGGTCTGGCGGTGCGGCTGCTGGTTGCCGGGGCGGGGTGCGGTGGTGTTCGACATGTGATGGTCTCCTTGTTCGCAGATTGTTTCTTGCTTCTCTTCGGGCGCCTCGGGTGTGCGCCACGTGATTCAAGGTAGGAATCGTTCCTGGCAGGATTCGGGTGCGCGGCCTGCCAACTTCCTGGCCGCGATCTCACACACGCGATGTTCGACCTGCGAGGTGTTCATTACGTACCGGTGATCGACCCCGCAGTCGGATGCAACATCGTCTCCCTAGTTTCGAAGTCGACAGTCGACGACCAAGCCGTCGACTCCAGCACGAGGAGGCACACGTGAGACGCAGTCACACGATTGAGAACTGGGACGCGGAGGACGTCGCCGCGTGGGAGTCCGGCGGGAAGGACATCGCGCGCCGGAACCTCATCTGGTCGGTGGTCGCCGAGCACGTCGGCTTCTCGGTGTGGTCGCTGTGGTCGGTGATGGTGCTGTTCATGCCGTCCGACGTCTACGGGATCTCCGCGGGTGACAAGTTCCTGATCGGCGCCGTCGCCACGCTCACCGGTGCGGTGCTGCGGTTCCCGTACACGATGGCCACCACCCGATTCGGCGGGCGGAACTGGACGATCTTCTCCGCAGTGGTGCTGCTGGTTCCGGTCTCGGCGACGATCGTCCTGCTCGCCAATCCCGGTCAGCCACTCTGGATGTACCTGGTGTGCGCGGCCTTGACAGGCCTCGGCGGCGGCAACTTCGCGTCGTCGATGACCAACATCAACGCGTTCTATCCCCAACGGCTCAAAGGCTGGGCGCTCGGTCTCAATGCGGGCGGCGGCAATCTGGGTGTGCCCGCCGTGCAGCTGCTGGGACTGCTGGTCCTGGCGCTGGTCGGCGACACCGAGCCCTATTGGGTGTGCGCCTTCTACCTGGTCGCGCTGGTCGTCGCGGGCATCGGCGCGGCGCTCTTCATGGACAATCTGGACGGTCCCGGCGTGGACATGTCGGCGATGCGAGCCGCGGTCGCCGATAAGAACACCTGGGTGATCGCCCTGCTGTACATCGGGACGTTCGGCTCGTTCATCGGCTTCTCATTCGCGTTCGCCCAGTTGTTGGTCATCAACTTCAAAGCCGACGGCCAGTCCGCGGGTGATGCCGCACTGCACGCTGCGTCGATCGCGTTCATCGGGCCGTTGCTCGGTTCGATCAGCCGCGTGTACGGCGGAAAGCTCGCCGACCGCATCGGCGGAAGCGTGGTGACCCTCGGTGTGTTCGTCGGCATGATCGGCGCTGCCGCGCTGCTGATCGTGGGGAACGGTTCACTCACCGTCTCCGTGATCGCCTTCATCGTCCTGTTCGTGTTGTCGGGCATGGGCAACGGCTCGGTGTACAAGATCATCCCGTCGGTGTTCGACGCGGCCTCGCGGTCGCTGCCCCTCGACGAGGCAGGGCGCTCGGACTACTCGCGGTCCATGTCGGGTGCGGTCATCGGAATCGCGGGCGCCGTCGGCGGCCTCGGCGGAGTCGGCATCAACCTGGTCCTCCGCCAGTCGTATCAGTCCGGCGACGCCGGATCCGGAGTGTGGGCGTTCACCGTCTTCGCAGTGTTCTACCTGATCGCCGCATTGGTCACCTGGCGCGCCTATGTCGCCACTCCTGCCGCGACGAGCGGCGGCGACGAGCAGGCACTCGCGTCGGAACCGGCCACATCTGGAACGATTGCTTCATGAGTCTCGGTACCGATCGGGGAACCCCGCCCACGTTGGCGGGGTTCTCCGTTGCCATCACTGCGGCTCGGCGCGCGGAAGAGTTCGAGGCGCTGCTGACTCGCCGCGGCGCGCGCGTCGTGTCGGCCGCCGCCATTTCGATGGTCCCGCTGGCCGACGACCGCGGTCTCTCTGAAGCGACAGCCGACCTCATCGAGAACCCGCCGGACGTCTTGATAGCGACGACCGGCATCGGTTTCCGCGGCTGGATCGAGGCCGCCGACGAGTGGGGTGTGGCCGACGACCTGCTGTCCGCGCTCGCCGGCGCTCGTGTGATCTCCCGGGGCCCGAAGGCCACCGGGGCCCTGCGCGCAGCGGGGCTGCGGGAGGAGTGGTCGCCGGAGTCGGAGTCGTCCGCCGAGGTCCTCGCGCACTTGACCAGTGACGACCTCGGCGGAAAGCGGGTCGCCGTCCAACTCCACGGGGCGATCGACGCGTGGGATCCCAATCCCGGATTCCTGTCCGGGCTCGTCGGTCGCGGTGCCAGCGTCGTCGGAGTGCCCGTCTACAGATGGGAGGGACCGAGTGACGTCGCCGCGTTCGACGCCCTCGTCGACGACGTCGCCCGAGCACGCGTCGACGCGGTGGCCTTCACGTCGGCGCCCGCAGCGGCGTCCATGCTGCTGCGGGCGGACGAGCTCGGCGTTCGAGACGCGTTGGTCGCGGCGCTGTCCGGCCCGGTCACCGCGTACAGCGTCGGCCCGGTGACGTCGGCGCCACTGGAGGCGGCAGGCATACCGTCGGTGGCGCCCGACCGGATGCGGCTCGGCGCGCTCGCTCGTCTGATCGCCGAAGATCTGCCCGCAGGCAGCCCCGACATCGCGGTGGCGGGCCATCGACTCGGTGTGCACGCCGCCGCCGCAGTGGTGAACGGTGAGGTCCGTGAGGTGTCCGCGAGCGGTCTGACCGTGTTGAAAGCTCTCGCCGAGCAGCCAGGAGACGTCGTGTCCCGACAAGACCTCCTGGCCTTGCTTCCCGCGGCGGGCGACGACCTGCACGCCGTCGAGGTCGCCATCGGGCGGCTCCGGGACGCGCTCGGCGTCAGGGAGATCGTCGGGACCGTGGTCAAACGCGGCTACCGCCTCGCGGTGGACTGAGCACAGACAAGACTGGTGACCAACGGCTGCTCGTCAGCCGTTGGTCACCAGTTCTGTGTGCCGACGTGATCAGACAGTGACGGGTCGCGCTGCGAGAGCGCACGCGCGGTCCACGATGAGGGGATGGAGCCCGAGCGGCCGCGCGACGACGTCGGCTCCCGACTCGACGAGCCTGCTCTGGAACAGTCCTGGCGCGAGCAGGTGAGATGCGACGGCGACGCGGCCCCGAGTCCTCGACACCGCCTCGGCGACGCTCGGGATGTGCGCGACGCGCGGCGACGGCGCGGCGAACGCGACGGTCACCGGAGCGTCGACCAGCGACGACAGGCGGTCGGCGACCTCCTCGACGTCGGCGACCGCCATCGGGTCCGACGATCCCGCGGCCGCGAGGACCACGGTGTCGCCGCGGCGACGGCCCGCCTCGTCGAGCCGGTCGACGAGGGCGGCGAGCACCTCGTCCGACGGTCCGAGGGAGTCGGTGACTCTCGTCGGCGGGAGCCCGGGCCGTGACAGATGCTCGGGGATGTCGCGGCGCACGTGGTACCCGCGGCCGAGGAACGCGGGAACCACGGTCGTTTCACGGTTCAGGCGCGCGAGGGCCTCGCTCGGGCTGGGGCCGAGGACGTCGACGAACGCCACCGACACGTCGACGTCCAAGCGTTCGCACATCGCGCAGGCGAGGTCTCCGATGAGGGCGACCCCGTGCGGGTTGCGAGTTCCGTGCGCCACCAGGAGGACCGTCATTTCACGACCGGTTCCGGGCGCCGACCGAACCGGACGTCGGGCGTGTTGGCGACGAACACCGTGCCGTCGATTCCGACGCGGGTCGCGAACACCGGCACCCGAACGCCGTCCGCGTCCAGGCAGCGGCCGTCGAGCAGGCTGAACGCCTGCTTCTTCAACGGTGATGCGACGACCGGGAAACCGTTCCGATCGCCGACGATGCCACGGGACAGTACTGCGGCCTGCCCGATGGGGTCGATGTTGCCGACCGCCCGCAGTGAATCGTCGGCGAGCCGGAACAGAGCCACCTGCACCTGATCGGGGAGGAGGACGGCGACACCGCGCAGCGGCTGGAGCCGGTCGAATGCGCAGGCGGGAGTCCAGTCGCGGGTCCAGCGGTGCAGATCGAAGGCGAGGCTCATCGGGGACTCCTGACGGTGGGCTGTCCGAGGAGAACCGGAACCTTGCGGCCGTGGCTCTCGCCGAACGAGATGGTGGGGTCGGGAACGCCTGGGGCGTTGACGAAGGACGTGAAGCGGGCCAGCTTGTCGGGGTCGTCGAGGACGCCCTTCCACTCGCACTGGTAGCCGGACACGTGGCGGGCCATGTCCGCCTCGAAGTCGGCTGCGAGGCCGAGGCTGTCGTCGACGACAACGGCCTTGACGTGGTCGAGGCCGCCGTCGACGGTCTCCATCCAGGCCGCGGTGCGCTGCAATCGGTCGGCCGTCCGGATGTAGTACATGAGGTACCGGTCGATGTAGCGGACCAAGGTCTCGGTGTCGAGGTCGCCCGCGAGGAGCTGTGCGTGTCGCGGCGTCATTCCGCCGTTGCCGCCGACGTACAGATTCCAGCCGCTCTCGGTCGCGATGACGCCGATGTCCTTGCCGCGTGCCTCCGCGCACTCGCGTGCACAACCGGAGACGCCCATCTTGATCTTGTGCGGCGACCGGAGTCCTCGGTATCGCAGTTCGAGGTCGATGGCGAGCTGCACCGAGTCCTGCTGCCCGTACCGGCACCAGTCCGATCCGGCGCAGCTCTTCACGGTGCGCAACGACTTGCCGTACGCCTGCCCCGACTCCATCCCGCCGTCCACGAGACGCTTCCAGATCTCGGGAAGCTGGTCGACGGTGGCGCCGAACATGTCGATGCGCTGGCCCCCGGTGATCTTGGTGTACAACCCGAAGTCACGGGCGATCTCGCCGATCAAGATGAGCTGATCGGCGCTGATGTCGCCGCCGGGAACTCGAGGCACCACCGAGTACGTGCCGTTGCGTTGGATGTTGGCGAGGAAATGGTCGTTCGAGTCCTGTAGAGACGCCTGCTCGCCGTCGAGGATGTGATCACTGCTCGTGGATGCGAGGATCGACGCGACGGTCGGTTTGCAGATGTCGCAGCCGGTTCCGGTTCCGAAGCGTTCGACCAGGCCGGTGAACGTGCGGATCCCACTCGCGCGGACGAGCTCGAAGAGTTCCGCGCGAGAGGCGCTGAAGTGCTCGCACAGCGCCGTCGACTGTTCGACGCCGGAGTCGGCCAGGATCTGCGACAGCAGCGGGACACACGAGCCGCACGACGTGCCCGCGCCCGTGCACTTCTTGAGCTCGGCGACGTCGCACGCGCCGTTCTCGATCGCCGCGCACAGGGTCCCCTTGGAGACGTCGTTGCAGGAGCAGATCTGGGCGTCGTCGCCGAGCGCGCCGACACCGAGTGCGGGAGCGTCGCCGGATGCCGGGCTGATGAGGGCAACCGGGTCGCCGGGCAGACTCGAACCGACGAGCGGGCGGAGCAGGCCGTACGAGCCGGCGTCGCCCACCAACACACCGCCGAGGAGAGTGGAGGCGTCGTCGGACAGGACGAGCTTGGCGTACGTGCCGTTGATCGGATCGCTCACCACCACGTTCAGCGCGCCCGGGGTCTCGCCATGCGCGTCGCCGAAACTGGCGACGTCCACGCCGAGGAGCTTCAACTTGGTCGAGGTGTCGGCGCCGGGGAACTCTGCGGTGCCGTCGAGGAGGCGGTCGGCGACGACTTCTGCGGTCGCATAGCCCGGGCCCACCAGCCCGTAACACCGTCCTTCGACGGCCGCGACCTCGCCGATCGCGTAGATCGCCGGATCGCTCGTCACGCCGGAAAGGTCGGTGAGCACACCGCCGCGTTCGGCCATCGCGAGTCCGGCGTCTCGTCCGAGTTCGTCGCGCGGGCGGACACCGGCCGCGAAGACGAGCAGAGCCGCGTCGACGACGGTGTCGTCGGCCAGGGTCACCGCGACGCCTGAAGCGCCGGGGGTGATGGCCTTGGTCCCGGACGACAGCGAGATGTCGATGCCGAGCTCGCCGATCATCCGCGCGAGGTGCTCGCCGCCCGCCGGGTCGATCTGTTGGGGCATCAGTCGCGGATTCACCTCGACCACGTGCGGTCGAAGGCCCATCTGGCGGAGCGCGTTCGCGGCCTCCAGACCGAGCAGTCCACCGCCGACGACAAGCCCGACCGGCGTCGTGTCGGGGTTCGCCGCGAGTGCCGCATCAGCGTCGACGCGGATGGCGTCGAGATCGTCGAGAGTGCGGTAGACGTGGCAGCCGACGGTGTCGTGACCCGGCACCGGCGGCACGAACGCGTACGACCCGGTAGCGAGGACCAGCGCGTCGTACGAGACGGTGTGGCCGTCGTCGAGACGGACGACGCGAGCATCGCGGTCGATCCCGGTGACGCGTCGACCGAGCACCACCTGAACGTTGTCGTCTCCGGCGTAGTCGTTGCCCGGCAACGCCAGCGCGCTCCGATCCCAGGCGCCGACATACGACGAGAGGCCGACCCTGTCGTAGGCGGCGTCGGTCTCCTCGCCGATCACGACCACCCGCCACTGCGAGTCGATGTCGCGTGTGCGGAGTGCTTCGACGAAACGGTGACCGACCATTCCGTGCCCGATGACTGCGACTGTTCTGTTCATGGCAACGACGTTATGGATCGGGTGTTGCAGCTGATGGGGCCCGGCGTTGCCCGATTGTCACCGCTTCCGCACAGTGTTACAGATCCGTGTGTGAGGAGGACGGGGTCAGTACACGTCGCGGACGTAGCGGTGATCGGCGGCGAGAGCAGTCACGTACTGGTCGGCGCTGTGCGGCGCGAGACGACCCTGTTGGGCGACGATCTCCCGCAGCGCGTCGTCGACGTCACGCGCCATGCGCGACGCGTCTCCGCACACGTAGACGTGGGCGCCCCGCCGGATCCACGACCACAATTCGGCGGCGTGCTCACGCATCAGGTCCTGGACGTACACCTTCTCGGCCTGATCCCGCGAGAAGGCCACGTCGAGTCGGTCGAGGACGCCCGTGTCGCTGAGCTCGCCGAGCTCGTCGCGATACAGGTAGTCGGAGGCCCGGTGCTGATCACCGAAGAACAACCAGTTGTCGCCCGACGCACCCGACGCGGCTCGATCGTGCAGGAAGCCGCGGAACGGCGCGACACCGGTGCCCGGGCCGATCATGATCGCCGGAGCGTCGGAGTCGGCGGGCGGACCGAACTTGGCGTTGGGTTGGACGAACACTCGGACGGGTGTGTCGGGGCTGGAGTCGGCGAGGAACGTCGAGCACACCCCGCCACGCGTCGAGCCGGACTCTGCCGCTGCGAATCTGACAGCCGACACGGTGATCTCCACTCGGTCGGCGCGGCTCCGGGGACTCGATGAGATCGAGTACAGCCGGGGTTGAAGGGGCCGGAGCACAGTCAGCCACTCTTCGACGTCGGCGACAACCGGGTACGCCGCCAACAGGTCGACCGACTGCCGTCCCCAGGACCAGTCGCTGAACGCCTCCCGATCGTCCACGAGCGTCTGCAAGAACGGGTCGTCGTGACGATCGCTGACGAACACCAGGAGGTCGCGGGTGAGCCGCGCGATCTCGAATTGTTCGGACAGCGCCGACCGAAGCGGCGTCTCGCCCGAACCCACGGCGACGGGAAGGTCGCCGTCCAGTCCCGTCGCCGTCAGCCACTCGTCGACCAGGGACGGCGAGTTGGACGGCCACACTCCGAGAGCGTCGCCCGCCGTGTACGTGAGGGTGCCGGCGGGCAGGTCGAACGCCAGACGACGCACCTCTTTCGCCGAACTCTCGCCGGTCAAGAGCTCGTTGGCCACCAAGGACGTCGTCAGCGGATTCTTGCGGGAATACGTCTCGACTGCGCTCGACGAGCCGGGAAGGTCTGAGCTCGACGAGCTGGAGAGGCCCGTGCTCGACGAGCCGGAAGGATCCGCGCTCGACGGTTGGGGAGAGGCGAGCTGTGGAAGGAGTGCTGCGATCCAGGCGTCGGCGACGGCGTCGTCCCCAGGCTCGCAGGACACACGCGCCGCGATGCGTGTCGCTCCGAGATGAGCGAGCCGCCCGTCGAGTTTGCGGGCGAAACCGCAGAAGTCGGCGTACGAGGAGTCGCCGAAGCCGATGACGGCGTAGGCCAGGTCGTCGACGTCCGACTCGGTGGCCGCCGACAGCCGGGTCCACAGCGCCGCTCCATTGTCCGGTGGGTCTCCGTCGCCGGTCGTCGACACGACGAACAGCACGGTGCCGTGAAGTTCGTCGAGGTCGACGGCATCGGCACAGCGCACCGTGGTGGTGACACCCGCCGAGCCCAATGTGGGCTCGAGGCCGATCGCGTACTCCTCGGCGGTCCCGGTCTGCGATGCCCAGACAACCGTCACCGACGGCTGCGCCGGAGCTCTGTGGGCGACGGCCGCGGCGGGAGTGCGCGAGTAGAAGCCCGCGAGGACACCATCGGCCCACGCCCGGACGTCCTCGGACAGCGGCGACTGTGCGGGGATCGTCGGGATCTCGTCGACGGGCGGATTGGCGGTGAGACCGTGTACAAGGCCGGACAGGTACGCCTGCTCGGCGGGCTCGGGCTCCGGACGGCGCCCGACGGTTCCGAACACTCCGGCGAGCGGATGGGCGTCGAGCGGTTCAGCGGTCACAGGGGGCGTCTCCAACGGTTGATCGATGCGGGTCAGCACGACAGCGCACGCTTTGAACTCGGGCTGCAGGGAGTCCTGGTCGACGGCGTCGCTGGTCACGGCGTTGACGGCGAGATCGGGACCGGCGGCGTCGTTGAAGTGCATCGGCACGAAGCAGCAGCCGGGGGAGATGTCGGCCGAGATCTGTGCCGGCACGCGGACGGCGCCGCGACGAGAGCGGACCTCAACCCGGTCGCCGTCCGCGATGCCGAGACCGGCCGCCGTGTCCGGATGCAGTTGGACGAAACTCGACGGATTGAGTCGGTTGAGTTTGGGAACTCGGCCGGTCTTGCTCATCGTGTGCCATTGGTGTGCGAGTCGCCCGGTGGTCATGAGCAGCGGGAAGTCGTCGTCGGGAAGCTCCGCGGGCGGCAGGTAGGGGCGGGCGAGGAACTGCGCACGCCCGTTGGCGGTCGCGAAGCGAAGACCGTCGCCGTCGATGTACCGGATCGGGTTGCGGTCGGGCCCTCCCGGGGCAGCCGGCCATTGCACGGGGCCGCCGCGGAGTCGACTGTGGTCGACACCCCGGACGTCCCATCCGGTGCGCGGGTTGTGGAAGGTCTTCAACTCGTCGAACACGGCTGCCGTGTCGGGGAAGTCGAAATCGTCTCCGAACCCCATGGCGGTTGCGACGTCGCAGATCAGACGCCAGTCGGGCCGCGCGTCGCCAGGCGGAGGGACAGCGGGGACGCACAAGGTGAGGCTCCGTTCAGAGTTCACCATGACCCCCTCCGCCTCGGTCCAGAGCGCTGCCGGGAGGATGATGTCGGCGTACTCCGCCGTCTCCGTGCCGGTGAAGACCTCTTGCACGATCACGAGGTCCGCACGTTCCAGGGCGTCGATCACGGTCTGCCGGTTGGCGACCGACGCGACCGGATTGGTGCAGATGATCCACGCGGCGCGGATCTCGCCGGCAGCCATCCGTTCGAACATGTCGATGGTGCCGCCGCCCGGATCCGACCGCAGGGTTCCCGGATCGAGTCCCCAGACCGATTCGACTTCGGCTCGGTCACGCTCGAGCAGCGCCGTCCGCTGACCTGGGAGACCGGGACCCATGTAGCCCATCTCGCGGCCGCCCATCGCATTCGGCTGCCCGGTCAACGAGAACGGCCCCGATCCGGTGCGACAGATCGCGCCCGTCGCCAGATGAAGGTTGCAGATCGCGTTGGTATGCCAGGTGCCGTGTGTGGACTGGTTGAGCCCCATCGTCCACAGGCTCACCCACTCGTCGGCGTCGACGATCATCTGCGCCACCGCGCGGAGATCGTCCACGGCGAGCCCGGTGACCTCGGCGACCCGCTCCGGCGGGTACTCGTCCAACAGCGGGCCCATCGTGTCCCAGCCGTCGGTGTTGGCTTCGATGAAACCCTGATCCACACCGCCGGCGTCGACGACGAGGCGGAGCAGGCCGTTGAGCAGCGCGAGGTCGGTGCCCGGCCGTACCGGGAGATAGATGTCGGCTTTGGCGGCGGTCGCGGTGCGGCGAGGGTCGACGACGACAAGCTTCGCGCCCGCCTTCACTCGGTCCATCATGCGCAGGTACAGGATCGGATGGCACTCGGCCATGTTCGCGCCGATCACGAAGAACAGATCGGCGTGGTCGAGGTCGTCATAGCTGCCCGGCGGCCCGTCGGCGCCGAGGGACTGCTTGTATCCGGTGCCCGCGGACGCCATGCACAGGCGCGAGTTCGACTCGATCTGATTGGTCCCGAGGAATCCCTTGGTCAGCTTGTTCGAGAGGTACTGAGCCTCCAGCGACATCTGGCCCGACACGTAGACGGCGACCGAGTCCGGACCGTGCTCGTCGCGGATCGCGGACAGCCTGCGGGCGGCCTCGGCCACGGCGGCGTCGGTGGTGACCGCTGCCCGTTCGGACAACCGATCCGGACGAACGAACGCTGAGGTCAGGCGGCCCGGAGCCGCGAGCATGTCGACGGTGGTCGAGCCCTTCGTGCAGAGCCTTCCCCGATTGGCCGGATGCCCCGGTGTGCCCTTCGACGCGGTCACTGCACCGTCGACCACGGTGAGGGTCAGACCGCAGCCGACGCCGCAGTAACCGCACACGGTGTCGACGGTGCGAGTGGCATCGTTCATGCGTTGATGGTCGCCACCGCGTGTTTCCAGATGTGCCCCTTCGTGTTACGCCCCGATCAACCGTGAGTGATGATGGTCATATGCGCGATGCAGTGATCGTCGATGCGGTTCGCACCCCCATCGGCAAGAGAAACGGTTCCTTGTCCACGATCCACCCCGGTGACCTGACCGGACACGTCCTCGGGGCGCTCGCCGACCGAGTCGGGTTCGATCCAGCCACCGTCGACGACGTCGTCTGGGGTTGCGTCAGCCAGGTGGGTGATCAAGCGGGCAGCATCGGACGAGTGGGTGTTCTCGCCGCGGGATGGCCGGAGTCGGTTCCGGCGACCGTCGTCGACCGACGATGCGGATCGGGTCAGCAGGCGGTCGTGTTCGCGGCCGCCGGCGTGATCGCCGGTCACTACGACATCGCGATCGCGGGCGGCGTGGAGTCGATGTCCCGGGTTCCGATGGGCTCGGCCCGCGGCGACGGTGCGCCCTACCCGGCGTCGGTCCTCGACCGCTACGGCGTTGATGGATTCAACCAGGGTCTCGGCGCGGAGATGATGGCGAAGCGCTGGGATCTGTCTCGCCAGGTGCTCGACGAGTACTCGGCCCGCTCCCACGAACGCACCGCGGCGGCCATCGACGCCGGAGCGTTCGACGCACAGCTCGCGCCGATCGGCGGGCTGACGCACGACGAAGGCCTCCGTCGCGGCACGACAGCCGAGAAGCTGGGCGGCCTGAAGACGCCGTTCGACCCCGAGGGTGTGATCACGGCCGGCAATGCGTCGCAGATCTCCGACGGTGCCGGCGCACTGCTCGTCACGTCGTCGGAGACCGCGGCGGACCACGGTTGGAGGCCGTTGGCCCGCATCCACACCACGGTCCTCGCCGGGGACGACCCGGTGATCATGCTCAGCGCGCCGATCGCCGCGACCGAGAAGGCCTTGAAGCGATCCGGCCTGTCGATCGGCGACATCGGCGCGTTCGAGGTGAATGAGGCGTTCGCACCGGTGCCGCTCGCGTGGCAGAAGGAGACCGGCGCGTCCGACGCCGTCCTGAACCCGCTCGGCGGCGCCATCTCAGTCGGTCATCCGCTCGGCGGGTCCGGGGCCATCCTCATGACCCGCCTTGTGCACCACATGCGCGACAACGGGATCCGCTACGGCCTGCAGACGATGTGTGAGGCGGGCGGCATGGCCAACGCGACGATCCTGGAGCTGCTGTGAGCGATGACCTGCTGATTGAGCGTGACGGCGACGTCGTCACCTGGACTCTCAATCTTCCAGACCTGCGCAATGCGATCTCCGACGTCGGGATCATCGACGCGATCGTCGACGCGGTCACCGCGACCAACAACGACCATTCGATCCGCGCGGTGATCCTGACCGGCGCGGGTTCGGCGTTCTCGGCCGGTGGCAATGTGAAGGCGATGGCCGCCGGTGAGGGGCTTTTCGGCGGGGCCGGTCACACCCAACGAATCGGCTATCGCGAGGGCATTCAGCGGATTCCGCGCGCCATGTACTCATTGGAAGTGCCGGTGATCGCTGCGGTGAACGGTCCGGCCGTGGGCGCTGGGTGCGACCTCGCGATGATGTGCGACCTCCGCGTCGCGTCGTCGACGGCGTTCTTCGCGGAGAGCTTCGTGAAGCTGGGCATCATTCCCGGCGACGGCGGCGCGTGGTTCCTGCCCCGGATCATCGGTCCGGCGCGCGCCGCGGAGATGGCTCTGACCGGTGATCGGGTGGACGCCGCGACAGCACTCGACTGGGGAATGGTGTCGCAGGTCGTCGATCCCGACGAGCTGCTGCCGACGGCGAGGGCCCTCGCCGCGCGGGTCGCGGTGAATCCGCCTGTCGCGGTTCGCATGACGAAGAAGCTGTTGCGCGAATCGTCCCAGCAGACTCTCGACCAGCTCCTCGAACTGTCCGCCGCGATGCAGGGGCTGGCTCACCAGACCGAGGACCACCGCGAGGCGGTCGCCGCGATGCTCGAGAAGCGCCCCGGCGTCTACATCGGGCGCTGACCGTGCGTGTGATCGTCGTCGGTGCCGGGATAGCGGGACTCACCGCAGCCGTCGCCCTGCACCGCGACGGTCACGACGTGACGGTCCTCGAACGCTCGCCGGATCCTGATCCTAGAGCGCAGTCCCGTGCGCCTCGAGCGCAGTCTCCTGATCCTCGAGCGCAGTCGAGAGGCGGCATCTCCATCTGGCCGAACGCCTTGGCAGCGCTCGACCGGATCGACGTGGGCGATGCAGTTCGCGCGGCCGGGGGAGCGGTTGCTGCGGGCGCAGTTCGTTGGCGCGACGGAAGCTGGATTCGACGCCCGGCGGCCGATCGCCTGGTCGACGCTCTCGGCGAACCGTTGGTCGTCATCGAACGGTCGGTGCTCCTGTCCGTGCTCGCGGACCGGTTGCCTGCCGGGACGGTGCGATACGGCGTCGACGTCGAGTCGTCGTCCGATCTTGACTCCGACGTGGTGATCGGTGCGGACGGGATCGCGTCGCGGGTGGCGACCGCGGTGGACGGTCCGCTGCCGCGAACCTATTGCGGTTACACCGCGTGGCGCGGCGTGGCCGACGCGAGCTTCGATCCGGTTCTGGCGGGAGAGGTGCTCGGCCCCCGATCACAGTTCGGGCTGGTCCCGCTCGGTGAGGACCGCACGTACTGGTTCGCGACCCAGCAACTGCCGGAGCGATCGTTCTTCGACGACGAGCTTGCGCACGTCAAGGACCTGGTCGCCGGGTGGGCGACGCCGCTGCCGGACCTGGTCGCGGCGACCGCGCCTCAGAATCTCCTGCGCAACGACCTTCACGATCGCCCGACCGCGGGGCGGTGGGCAGACGGACGAACGGTGCTGATCGGCGACGCCGCGCACCCGATGCGCCCGCACCTCGGGCAGGGCGGCTGTCAGGCGATCGAGGACGCTGTGATTCTGGCCGCGTGCATCGCCACGGGCCCCGACGTCGACTCCGCCTGCCGGACTTTCGAGCGCGTACGACGCGGACGGGTCACCGCGATCGTGCGTGAGTCGAAGCTCATCGGTCGAGTCGTGAACGGTCGGCCCGCAGCACTGGCGGGCGCGATGATTCGAGCCAGTGTCCTTGGCCCGGACCTGTTGGTCCGCAGACATCTCGCGCAGATCGCCGGGCGGGCGGCCTTCGAGCGAAACCTCGACCGCGTCTGACCCTCGAATGTTCTCCGCCCGTCGAGCGCGGGTTTTTGCTCGTCGCGCGAAGTCGAGACGTACCGTGGCGAGCATGACTGTCACACTCTCCGCCCGTGCCCTGCTGCTCGACATGGACGGGACGCTCGTCGACTCGACGCCCGTGGTGAATCGGATCTGGAGTGAGTGGGCTGTTGACCATGACGTGGACGTCGAGGACGTTCTGCATCGGGCGCACGGCCGCCAAGGCCACGATGTGATGGCGGAGTTCTTGCCTGACCGGCCGCAGGAGGAGAACGTCCGCGAGAACGACCTCATGCTCGCGAGGGAGGTCGCCGAGACCGAGGGGATCGTCGAGATCCCCGGTGCCGCAGAGTTCCTCGCGTCGCTCGCCGGGCTGCCGCACGCACTCGTAACCTCGGCCAACGAACCACTCGCGGCAGGTCGAATGGCAGCCGCGGGACTCTCGTTGCCGTCGATAGCGGTCATGGCCGACGATGTCGCGGCGAGCAAGCCCGACCCCGAGGGCTTCCTGAAGGCTGCGGGGATCCTCGGCGTGGACCCGGCGGATTGCATCGTGTTCGAGGACTCGCGTGCCGGCATCACGGCTGCGCGGGCCGCCGGAATGCGTGTGATCGGTGTGGGTGACGCCGTGGCGTTCGAGCCCGACCACGTTGTGCCCGACCTGACGGCGGTAACGGTCACGCCAACACCGGACGGCGTCGAGGTCACGGTGCGCTCGTAACGGTTCCGAACTCTCCCGTCAGCCGATAGCGTTGGGACTCAACCACTATCGGAGGTCATGGACATGGACGTTCTTGCAGCATCAGAGATTCTGGCTCGTTCGACAACGCTGATGAATGTGGGCTGGATCGGGTACATCGTGATCGGTGCGATCGCCGGCTTCATCGCCGGGAAGATCGTTCACGGCAGCGGTTCGGGATTCTTCGCGAACATCGTGATCGGCATCATCGGCGCCCTGATCGGCGGTTTTCTGCTCAGCTTCTGGTTCGACACCGAATCCGGCGGCTGGTGGTTCACGCTGTTCACCGCGGTCCTCGGCTCGGTGATCCTGCTCTGGGTGATGGAGAAGCTCCAGAAGTCGCGCCGCTGACCTGCCGCGCCGATCGCAGCGATCAGTCCAGCGTCACACCGAGGTGCGCGGCGAAGTGATTGACGAGGCCGACGGCCTGGTCGGTGTCCATCGTGGAACCGCGTAGGCCGTCCAGGTGATGCACGTTGCCGATGGTCAAGCCGCGCAGGTCGACGTCGGTCAGTTCAGCTTGATGCACATCGAGTGTCTCGACGCGGCAGGCGGTGAACGACACGCGAGCCACCGTCGCGCCGCCGAAGTCGAGTTCGCCGATGATGCAGCCGCGGAACTCGACGTCGCGCACGTCGCAGCCACGCAGGTTGACCAGCTCGATCTTGCAGTTCTCGACGACCATCGAGCGGACCTTGCCGTCGAAGAGGTCGAGCGCGCCGATCCGGCTGTCGGCGAGGTGAACGTTGCGGAGAAATGCTCGGGCGAGGGTGAATCGGGGAGCGGTGATCCGAGTGAGTCGTGAGTCTGCGAACCGGGCTCCGGTGAAGTCGGTGTCGTCGAGGTTCGACGCCACGATCTCGCACTCGACGAGGGATACGCCCACGGCGGATTCGCCTGCGAGGTCGACGTTGTCGAACATGGCCAACTCGACGTCGGAGTGCGGCGCGATGTCGGTCGCATCTCCCGTTTCGAGTTCTGGGAGGACCAGACGTTCCAAGCGAGGTGCACGTGGCACGTTCCGACCTTTCGTAGTTTTCGTACTGGTGATCGATCCTACCGACGTCGGCGGGCGTCCGATCGCGCTGAAGCCTGCCGGCTGAGTGTCGCCGGACGCCGTGGGGATCGGTGTGTTCGATCAGGTCCAGCGGGTTGTCGTGCAAGAGTGATCAGCGGGGGCCTGCTGTAGGCAGGTGAGAACTACAAGGGGGAACAATGACAAGATCTGACGGCTTGACCGCATTCTCGTGGACGCTCATCGCGATCGCAGGCGTGGTGGCGGTCGTGACGGGGAGTGGAGAAGGCGCCGGCGACCGGATTCTCATCGTGTTGTTGGTAGCAGCAGTGGTGGCGGCGATTCAGTCCATCGGCCGAGAACCGGAGGTCTTGGATTCAGAGTGACAGGTGCTCGCACCGCCAACCGTGGGCACACGGAGTGCCGCGGCCGCCCATGCCAGACGATCGGCGCGTAAGGTTCCCCGATTTCGTGAGAAGTCCGGGAAACGAGAGCTTCCGCCGCTGTTTTGGGGAACCTTAAACGCCGTTCACTGTGGGCAGGTCGCGCCAGTGGTACGTCTCATGACGGCGGACCGTCCATGGCGGCGCGAGGGCCTTCAGCCGTACCACTCGCGAGAATCCGCTGAATCAGATTGACCGCTGCTCGTGCCGCTCACTTGGGTCTTAGTCAGGTCGGTTCATCCACGACCACAGTCGGCTCCGAGATTGCGGCCGGGATGCGTCGTCGTCAAGGATTGACCAATCCTGGAGGCGGTTGAGGGCTTGTTCCGCCAACAGGTAGTTGTGGGACTGCGCGTGCCGTGTCAGCTTGCCCGCACGCATCCGATCGAGTGCGAACCGCGCCGCGGCCCGTCGGATCGGTTCCGATTCCCCGAGGGCACTCACGAACGCTTGAATCGACGCGAAGCGTAGTACTTCTTCGTCGGCGCCTCCTCTGGTGTGCAGTACTCCCTGCATCGTTGCCCCGTGCTTCTTCAGTCGACGTCGGGTTCCCCGAGCTGGGAGGAATTGGTAGTGGGTTCCGACATCGACGATCACATCGCCGTTCGGCGCTCGGCTGATCCACAGCATCTCGAGGATGCCCATGTTCACCGTCACGATGCGGGTGTATCCCGGCGACACTCGGAGCGCGGGCAACGCCGACACCGCCCAGTACGTCGCTTCGGTCTCGGCGGGAAACGGCACCGCCGTGCGGAGATAGATGCTGACGGCATCGATGATCGCGTCGGCCTCGGGGAGATCCAAGAGACGAGTGAAGTTCTTCTGAGATCGGCTGATCTCATTCGGATCAGGGCTTCGCCGTGAATCGGGTGCGTGGAGGTTCACGCCGGCCGGATCCGCGAGCCACCCGATCTGTCGTTCGGTGACTATCAGTTCGTCGAAGGCGGTGTCGTGTAGGACTGACGAGGCGTGCTCTGTGTTGAACACAGTCAGCTTTCGAGACCGGATCGCTTCGTGGATGAACTCTCGTTCGATGTCGCGGAGCTCGGGCCGGTCGCCGGAATGCTCGAGGTATCGGAAGTTCTGGATGTTGGCGAATCCGTAGTCGACCAGGTGTCGACGGAGGCGTTTGACGATGGAGTCGTTCGAGATCCCGATGTAGACCTCGTGCTTCTCGCCCTCCCAGAGATAGAGACCGACGGGGCGTCCGCCGTGCTCGCGCGCTGTCGCCCGCAGGTTTTGGTCTGTCATCACAATCGGATCGCCGAATCCGTGGGAACGCGCCCACGCATCTACAGTTCGATTGGCTGTCCAGTCCGGATTGATCTTGTTCGGTGTTTCGGGCATTGCTGGATAGTAGGAAGTCGCGCGGAGCTCGAGGGCAGTTTCCGGTGTCGTTGCAACGGATGAATCTTGTTGAGCGCGTGTTGGTCTGCGCGTAAGGTTCCCCGATTTCGTGAGAAGTCCGGGAAACGAGAGCTTCCGCCGCTGTTTTGGGGAACCTTAAACGCCGTTCACTGTGGGCAGGTCGCGCCAGTGGTACGTCTCATGACGGCGGACCGTCTATGACGGCTCGATGACCGTCAGCGGTACCACTCGCGCGATACGACTGTATGGGTGCCCCCGATAGGATTCGAACCTATGACCGGCGGATTAGAAGGCCGCTGCTCTATCCCCTGAGCTACGGAGGCGTCGACCGTCACACTAGGTGGCGGCGAGGGTTGAGTATATCGGGTCCTACGATGGACTCATGACAACGACGTCGCCTGCGAGCGGTACGGACAAGAGCGACGGCGCGATGATCGACCACGATCGGCTGAAGGACCCCTCCGGAATCCGGCGGATCCTGATCGCGGTGATGATGGTGCTCGGCTCCGTGGCGGGTGTCCTCGTGACTGCTGCTTCGGCGGCGACGGCGCTGAAGCTGACCGGACTTCCCGACGCGGGGAACCTCACGACCTACGGAATCCCGGTGGTCACCGTGGTGGGCCAGATCAGTGCGGCGATCGGCTTCGGGTGCGCGATGTTCGCAGCGTTCTTCGTTCCGCCCCAGCGGTCGGGAATCTTGGACGCAGGCGGGTTCCGCGCGATCCGATGGGCGTATGCAGCGATGCTGACCTGGGCCGTCTGTGGTCTCATGCTGGTTCCGCTGACGATCTCGAATCAGAGCGGACACTCGTTGGGGGAGACCCTCAAGCCCGACAATCTCATGAACGCCTACGGTCAGGTGGCCGAAGCGCGGTACTGGCTGTGGACGGCGATCTTCGCGATCGCAGCCGCCATCGTCGCGCGCCTTGCACTCGCGTGGGGGTGGACGTTCGTCGTTCTTGCGTTGGCATTCCTGTCCCTGATGCCGTCGGCGTTGGCCGGGCACTCGTCGTCGGGCGGTTCGCACGACATCGCGACCAACAGCCTGATCATCCACATCGTTGCGGCGGCCGCGTGGCTCGGCGGTCTGCTCGCGGTCCTCGCGTACGCGTTCGGTGACGGTCGATGGCGGACTCTGGCGCTGCGCCGGTACTCGCGGGTGGCCTTCTGGTGCCTCTTCGCGGTCGGCATCAGCGGCGTCATCAACGCGCTGGTCCGCATGCCGATCGGCGAACTGTTCACCACCACGTACGGACTCATCGTCCTCGGCAAGCTCGCCGCGTTTGTACTGGCAGGCGTCATCGGTGGACTGCACCGGGCCGTCACGTTGCGGGAGTTGGAAGAGACCGACGAACCTCGGAAGTCGCTGTTCGTGCGCTTCGCCGCGGTGGAAGCCCTCGTCTTCGCAGTGGCGTTCGGATTCGGCGCGGGGCTGTCACGGACGCCGCCTCCGGTCCTGTCGACGGCCGACGTGACACCGATGGAACTCAAGATCGGCTACAACGTCGACGGAGCTCCGACGCTTGCGCGACTGGCGTTCGACTGGCGCTTCGACCTGATCTTCGGCACCGCGGCGATCATCGCGGCGGTCGTCTATCTCCGCGGTGTCTACCGCCTGCGCAAGCGAGGCGACGCCTGGCCGATCGGTAGGACCATCGCCTGGATCGCAGGCTGCCTCGGCCTGCTCATCGCGACGTCGTCGGGGATGGGACGGTATTCGCCCGCGTTGTTCAGCAGTCACATGATGAGCCACATGATGCTGTCGATGCTGGTGCCGGTGCTGATGGTCCTGGGTGGTCCGGTGACACTGGCCCTGCGCGCGATCCCGCCCGCGGGACGCGGCAACCCGGATGGTCCCCGTGAGTGGATCCTCGCAGGGCTGCACAGCAAGTACTCCCGGATTATCACGCACCCGCTCATCGCGGTCACGGTGTTCGTCGGCAGCTTCTACGTCCTCTACCTCGGTGGGCTGTTCGTCGCCGTCGTCGAGAACCACTCGGCGCACCTGCTGATGAATCTGCACTTCCTGCTGAGCGGGTACCTGTTCTACTGGATCGTCATCGGCATCGACCCCGCGCCGCGGCAGCTCAGTCACGTCGGGAAGCTCGGCATCGTGCTCGGCGCACTGCCGTTCCACGCCTTCTTCGGCGTCGCATTGATGATGACCACGGGGATCATCGCCGAGCAGTACTACAAGGGGCTGCAACTGCCGTTCGCGCTGGATCTCGCCGCAGACCAGAAGGTGGGCGGCGGTATCGCGTGGGCCACCGGCGAGTTCCCGCTCGTGTTGGTCATGTTGGCGCTGCTGATCCAGTGGCGGCGTCAGGACGACAAGGTCGCCCGGCGATTCGACCGCCGCGAGGAGCGCGACGAAGACGCCGAACTGGAGGCGTACAACAAGATGCTGCGTGAGATGAAGGATGCGAGAGACTAGCTCAGAACAGCGCTAGGCGAACGCGTAGGGCACCTGGAGCGACCGCTGGTGCTCGAGCCAGGTCTGGACGAGGCGGGCTCCGGTGATCCGCTCGACGCGACGGTGAACGGCTGCGTCGATCCGCTGCCAAGTGTGCTGCGCGATTGTGCCCGCGCGTCGGAGCGACGCGACGATGAACGACGTCACGCGGTGTGCCCATTCGAATTCGGTCGACAGCACGCCGAGTCCGAGGAAGAACGATCCCCAGCCGGGACCCGGGATCGGCAACGGGATCATGACGAGGCCGGCCAGGATGAGCAGGCTTCCGACGACGGCGACGCCGACGCGGTACATGCGATCAAGAGAACGGTGACGCCGGATCGCGTATCGCTGCTTCCGGTGCCAGATCTTGATTCGCAGGCGCGTACTCAAATCGCCGTCCCTCTCCTCGTCCGCCGTGTCGTCGGTGTGTCCGTCGGGCCTGCAGGGTGAACGACCCGGCTTTGCGCGACGGTTCCCAGTGTGACACACGTCATGGGAACAAATCAGGGTTGGCACGCAAACATCGCTCAGGAATTTCCCTGAGTTGAGGACGAGTTGTACCTGTGCAGGAGCGCGGCGAACGTCGCCACATCGTCGGCGGGCCAGTCCGTCAGCCGGGCGCTGATCGCAGCTTCGCTGGCAGATGCGATGTCGCTCAGGGTCGTTCGTGCGAGGTCAGTCAGTTCTAGTCGCTGACCTCGGGCGCTGCGACCGTCCGCCGCGCGCGCCAGTAGACCGCGATCACGGAGTGCGCCGAGCTGTCTGCTCGCCGTCGACTTGTCGATCATTGCAGTGCTCGCCAGTTCGGCGGCGTTCATTCCGGGTCGATCGTCGACCATGCGCAGGAGCGAGTACTCGGTGAAAGTCAGCCCGTTTGCGGCGTAGATGCCGCGCGCGCCGTTTCGGAGTCGGCGGGAGAGCGCTGTCAGTTCGCGCTCGACGGTGACGACGCTCTCTTGCCCGGCCTCATTCATGGTTGTATATTACAACTAAGTCGAAGTTGCATATTGCAACTTCACTGAAATGAAAGGTCGAACGCTTCATGTCAGCCAGCCCGGCACCGGCACTGCCCGTCAAGACGATCGCCTCCCACGTTCTCGTCCCTGTTCTCATCGGCATCGTCATGGCGCTCTGCTACCTGGGCGGCTTCCATAAACCGGACCCGCATGGACTGCGTGTCGATGTCGTCGGGCAGCCCGCAGTCACGCAGCCGGTGGGGGAGGCGTTGTCGGCGAAACTCGGCGACGCCGTCGACCTGGACTACGTCACGACCGTCGGGGAGGCCCGCGCCGCCATCGAGAATCGAGAGATCGTCGCGGCGTTCGTGCCCGGCGCCGACTACAACGAAGTTCTCGTCTCCACGGCTGCGAGTGATCCGACGGCGATGGTCGCCGAGCGCATCTTCTCCTCGGTCAGTGCCCACACGCAGACCCGACTCGTCATCACCGACGTCGTGCCCGCGGATCCGGCCACCGACCCGTCCGGCCAGAGCCTGTTCTTCCTTCTTGTCGCTCTCACGGTCGGCTCTTACGGCACCGGCATCGCTATTGCCGTCGCGGGCGGCGGACGCTCGGTCGGGGTGCGCCTGGCCTTCGCAGCGGCAGCCGCAATCGTCGTCCCCGCCGTGGTCATCGCCGTCGCGTCGGCGTTCGACGCACTGCCGGGCTCGGGCTGGGGAGTGTTCGGACTTGCGGTGTCCTACGCCCTCGCGACGATGCTGTTCGCGATCGGCCTGCATCCGCTGATCGGGCGGTTCACGACCTTCGCCATGGTCACGATCTTCGTCGGACTCAACTTCACGACAAGTGGCGGTGTGTTCGCGCCGGCTCTTCAACCGGCCTTCTTCGGCGTCCTGCACAACTTCTGGATCGGCGCGGGATTCAACGAGGCGGCGCGGAACCTCGCCTACTTCCCGAACCTGAGCATCGCTGGAGAGCTCGGCAAGCTGGCGGGCTGGCTTGTCGCGGCGTTGGTTCTCGTCGCGGTGGCGACCGTCGTGGAGCGACGTCGTCACGCTGTCACCGTGAAGGCGGCGCAGCCGTCACCGGCCCAGCTCTCCGAACTCGAGGAGGAGTTCGTCGCCTGACCTGCTGCTGTGTCGCCCATGCTGATCACGCCACCGTGACGACCGATAGGATGGCCGATGAACCATGCCCACTCTTCCGGCCTGTTGTGACAGCCGAAGTGTCGTGAGCATGTCCGCAATCGCAGTAACCCTGATGCTAGGAGTCGAAACCGGTGGCCGGTGAATTCATTTACACGATGAAGCAGGTGCGCAAGGCGCACGGCGACAAGGTGATCCTCGACAACGTCACCATGAGCTTCTACCCGGGCGCCAAGATCGGCGTCGTCGGACCGAACGGCGCGGGCAAGTCGTCGATCCTCAAGATCATGGCCGGACTCGACCAGCCGTCGAACGGCGAGGCGTTCCTCGACCCGGAGGCGACAGTCGGCATCCTCATGCAGGAGCCGGCGCTCAACGAGGAGAAGACCGTCAAGGAGAACGTCGAGGAGGGCCTCGGCGAGGTCAAGGTCAAGCTCGACCGCTTCAACGAGATCGCCGAGCTCATGGCGACCGACTACTCCGACGAGCTCATGGAGGAGATGGGCAAGCTGCAGGAGTACCTCGACCACGCCGACGCGTGGGACGTCGACTCGCAGCTCGAGCAGGCGATGGACGCTCTGCGCTGTCCGCCCGGAGACCAGCCCGTCACTCATCTGTCCGGCGGTGAGCGCCGCCGCGTGGCGCTGTGCAAGCTGCTGCTGAGCAAGCCCGACCTGCTGCTCCTGGACGAGCCGACCAACCACCTGGACGCCGAGTCGGTCCTGTGGCTGGAGCAGTTCCTCGCGAGCTACGCGGGCGCCGTCCTGGCCGTCACGCACGACCGCTACTTCCTCGATCACGTCGCGCAGTGGATCTGTGAGGTCGACCGCGGCAAGCTGCACCCGTACGAGGGCAACTACTCGACGTACCTCGAGAAGAAGGCCGAGCGGCTCGAAGTCCAGGGCAAGAAGGACCAGAAGCTGCAGAAGCGGCTCAAGGAGGAGCTCGAGTGGGTCCGGTCGGGTGCCAAGGCACGCCAGACCAAGAACAAGGCCCGTCTGGCCCGCTACGAGGAGATGGCGGCCGAGGCCGAGAAGCACCGCAAGCTCGACTTCGAGGAGATCCAGATCCCGACACCGCCTCGTCTGGGCAACGTCGTCGTCGAGGTCGACAACCTCGACAAGGGCTTCGACGGCCGCGTCCTCATCAAGGACCTGTCGTTCACGCTGCCGCGCAACGGCATCGTCGGCGTCATCGGTCCCAACGGTGTCGGCAAGACGACCCTGTTCAAGACCATCGTCGGCCTGGAGGAGCCCGACTCGGGCAGCGTGAAGGTCGGCGAGACCGTCAAGCTGAGCTACGTCGACCAGAACCGCGCGAACATCGACCCGAAGAAGTCGGTGTGGGAGGTCGTCTCCGACGGGCTGGACTTCATCGAGGTCGGTCAGAACGAGATGCCGTCGCGTGCGTACGTCAGCGCCTTCGGCTTCAAGGGCCCGGATCAGCAGAAGCCGTCGGAGGTGCTGTCCGGTGGTGAGCGCAACCGCCTCAACCTCGCACTGACGCTCAAAGAGGGCGGAAACCTGATCCTGCTCGATGAGCCGACCAACGACCTCGACGTCGAGACCCTGAGCTCGCTGGAGAACGCTCTCCAGCAGTTCCCCGGCTGCGCCGTCGTGATCTCGCACGATCGCTGGTTCCTTGACCGGACCTGTACTCACATCCTGGCGTGGGAGGGCAACGTCAACGAAGGCCAGTGGTTCTGGTTCGAGGGCAACTTCGAGGCTTACGAGGCGAACAAGGTGGAGCGTCTGGGTGCCGACGCGGCACGCCCGCACCGGGTGACTCACCGCAAGCTGACGCGCGACTGACAACACCGTCGACGAGCCGGTTCGGAACGTGAAGTTCCGGACCGGCTCGTGTCGTCTGCGGGGTCGGTGCGTCGGACCCGCAGACCATTCCGCCTGATACCTGCGGGTAACACGGTTGCGCCCGTAGGCTCGTCGCAGCACGAGAGGAAGGGCGTGGAGGAAGTGGCCGACTTGGCGGAGCGCTATGGCGCGGACGTCCATGACCTGGCGAAGGCCCAGGTCGACAGTCAGTTCGATCGGCACCGGGCGGTCGGTGCGGTCAGACCGCCGGGACAGGCCCGAGTCGCCGCGACCCGTATCGCAGGCGGGACGATCGAACTGCAGGTGGTGGTCGACGACGTGCCTCTGCTCGTCGAGTCGATCCTCACCGTGGTCGGAGCCGCCGGGCACTCCGTGATCCGAATCGACCACCCGGCGCTCACCGTCACCCGCGACGCGGAGGGGCGTCTCGCGGCGTCCGGCGGCGACGTCGCCGAATCGTGGATCAACGTCGCGATCGCCTCAGCGCCTGACGCCGACCTCGACGCACTCGTCCGCGCGGTGACCGCGGCGCTGTCTCGGGCGGCGTCGGTCCGTGACGACACGATCATGATGCGAGAACGCATCGCAGAAGTGATTGCGGCACTCGCTGATTCCGACGCTGATCTCGAAGACGTCCGCCTGCTCGAATGGCTCGCCGCGCGCGCCAACTTCGTCGGACTCGGATACCGGGCGGCGGGCCTCGACGCCGAAGCCGGGGAAGCACTCGGCGTATGGCGCGACCCCGACACACCACGACCCTCACCGGCCGCCGTCGGCGTCGCCGTCGACCGGGTATGGCTCCCGACCGGAGTGCTCCGCAGCACGTTCCCCGTTCTCGTCCGCGCCGCTGTCGGCGATGTGGAGCACCAGTTCGTCGGCCTGATCACCTCCACCGGGCTCTATCAGTCGGTCCGCGACATCCCGGGTGTCCGAGCCAAGGTGCGCGCGGTCCTCGACGGCCTCGCGCTCGACGACGACTCGTACGACGGCCTCGCAGCCATCGAACTCCTCCAGACGTTCCCACTCGTCGAACTGATGGCGAGCGACGCCGACGACCTCACCGGGAGGATCGGTGAACTGCTCGACGCGCAGGCAGGTCGCACCCCGCGGTTCCAGGTTCGCGCAGGACTCGACGGGCACACCGTGACCGCGCTGGTCTTCATGCCCCGCGAGGCCTACTCGACGGCTGTCCGCACACGTGTCATCGACATCATCAAACGGGCGCACGGCGGCGATGAGACCGACTTCACCACCCGCATCTCGAACTCGCCGCTGGCTCAGCTGCAAGTGCTCATGCACGTCGGCGAGGCCACCACGCTCGCCGACGCCGCGGGCGCATCGTGCCGCGCGCAGCTGGCCGACGCCGTCCGGACGTGGGACGACCACATCCGAGACAGAGTGTCCGACGACGCGTCGCTCCGACTTCTCGGCACCGTCGCCGAGCGGTATCGCGACGAACGTGACCCCGCCGATGCGGCCGCCGACCTGCCGATCGCGGCAGGGCTGGAGCCGGGTGACCTCCATGTCGCCGTCGAGACCCCGGACTCCGGCGCCTGGACCTTCACGCTGTATCTCTGCGACCGCCAAGCCGCCCTCACCGACGTGCTGCCGATGCTGCAGAGCCTCGGACTCACGGTCGACGACGAGCATCCCCACGTCATCGACCGACCTGACGGCTCCCGAGTCTGGATCTACGAGTTCACCGTTCAGCCCGCTCCAGGCGTCGACGTGGAACAAACCCCGGACCTGCCCGAACGTGTCGCGGACGCCTTCCGCCGGATGTGGCGCGGCGAAGCGGACATCGACGGTCTCGGCGAACTCGTCCTTCGAGCAGGACTGTCGGCGCGGTGGGTCGCGATGCTCCGCACCTACGCCCGCTACCTCGGCCAGTGCGGATTCGGGTACACCCTCGCGCACATCGCGACCGTCCTGGGCGAGCACCGTGACGCGACGGCTGCCCTCGTCGACCTGTTCGAGGCGTCGTTCGACCCCGACACCGCAGACGATCAGCGGCGCGTCGAGGCGTCCGAACGCCTGGACCGGCATATCGCAGGCATCCTCAGCCTCGACGCCGACCGAGTGGTGTCAGCTCTCGCAGCGACTGTCCGGGCCACTCTGCGCACCACCTTCTACATCGACGCCGACGGCTGGACCAGGCCGACGATCGCAGTGAAGCTCAGCACCGGTGATCTCGCGCACGCGCCCGCGCCGCGCCCCAAGTACGAGATCTTCGTGCACTCGCCCCTCGTCGAAGGCGTGCATCTCCGGTTCGGTGACGTCTCGCGCGGTGGCCTGCGCTGGTCCGACCGGTTGGAGGACTTCCGCACCGAGATCCTCGGTCTGGTGAAGGCGCAGGCGGTGAAGAACGCCGTGATCGTGCCGGTCGGCGCCAAGGGCGGATTCGTCGTGCGACGGGGACCGGCTACCCGCGACGAGGGAATCGAGTGCTACCGGGCGTTCATCGCGTCACTCCTGCAGCTCACCGACGATCTCGACACCGCGACCGGTGCGGTCCTGCACCCGCCGCGCGTCGTGCGGCGCGACGGCGACGATCCGTACCTCGTCGTCGCGGCCGACAAGGGCACCGCGTCGTTCTCCGACATCGCGAACAGCGTGTCCGCACACTACGACTTCTGGCTCGGTGACGCATTCGCGTCCGGCGGGTCCGTCGGATACGACCACAAGGCGATGGGCATCACCGCCCGCGGTGCGTGGGAGAGCGTGAAGCGCCACTTCTGGGAGATGGGCGTCGACGTCCAGACACAAGACTTCACCGCAGTCGGCGTGGGCGACATGAGCGGCGATGTGTTCGGCAACGGCATGCTCGCCTCCCGGCACACGCGACTGGTCGCCGCGTTCGATCACCGCCACGTCTTCGTCGACCCGAACCCCGACGCGGCGTCGTCGTACGTCGAGCGTGAACGACTGTTCCGGCTGCCACGATCGTCGTGGGCCGACTACAACACCTCGCTGATCTCCGCGGGCGGCGGCGTGTGGCCGCGCGACGTGAAGTCGATCCCGATCAGCCCTGCGATGCGGTCGGCGCTCGGCCTGGCCGACGATGTGACCGAATTGTCTCCGCCGGAACTGCTGCGCAGTGTGCTGCTGGCGCCCGTCGATCTGCTGTTCAACGGCGGTATCGGCACCTATGTCAAGGCGTCGGACGAAGCCGACGCCGAGGTCGGCGACAAGGCCAACGATCCGATCCGAGTGACCGGCTCGCAGCTTCGTGTGAAGGTGGTCGGCGAGGGCGGCAACCTCGGCGTCACCGAACACGGACGCATCGAGGCCGACCTGTCGGGAGTTCGGATCAACAGTGACGCACTGGACAACTCCGCCGGCGTCGACTGCTCCGATCACGAGGTGAACATCAAGGTCCTGCTCGACTCGCAGATCGCGTCGGGGGCTCTCGACGCGGACGATCGTGTGAGCTTCCTCGAGTCGATGACCGACGACGTCGCCGCGCTCGTCCTCGCCGACAACATCGCGCAGAACGCCGAACTCGGCGTCGCGCGCGGTACGGCTGTCGATGATGTCGAACTGCATGCCCGAATCCTGACCGAACTGGCCGAGGCCGGCGTCGACCTGGCTCTGGAGGCGTTGCCGACGCCGACCAAGCTCCGCGCGCGGCGTGCGGGTGAGCTCGGTCGAGGCCTCACCAGCCCCGAGCTGGCCACGGTGATGGCGCACGTCAAACTGCTCACCAAGGGCAGGCTGCTCGCCTCGAACCTGCCGGACAACGACCTGTTCATTCCGATGGCCGCCGCGTACTTCCCGGAGCCTGTCCGCGACCGGTTCGCCGACGGGATCGCGGGTCACCGGCTTCGTCGCGAGATCGTCACCACCTGCCTGGTGAACCAGATCGTCGACGACGGCGGCATCGCGCATCTGCTGACGATCGCCGAGTCGACCGGAGCCGACACCGGTGAGGGCGCTCGCGGCTTCGTCGTGTCCAACGACGTGTTCGGGCTCAGCGCGCTGATCGGCTCGATCCGCGGCAGGCGGATCCCCGCCGCGACCGGCGACGCGATGACCTCTCGAGTGAGGCGTCTGTTGGCGACCTCGTCCCGGTGGCTGCTGGCACACCGCCCGCAGCCGCTCGCCATCGCGGCCGAGGCCACTCGGTACAACGACGTGTCGGTGCTCGCCCCGAGGCTGGGGGAATGGCTGCGGCGCGCGAGCGCCGACGCCGTCGAGGCGACCGCCTCCGAGTACACCGCCGCGGGCGTGGACGCGGAGCTGGCCCGGGTCGTCGCCGAGGTCCCGTACCGGGTCCACTTGCTCGACGTCCACGACCTCGCCGAGATCGAGGACCGTGATCCAGACGAGGTCGGCGACCTGTTGTTCGCGGTACTCGACCACTTCGGGATCGACCGTCTGATCGCGGCGGTCGACGGGTTGCCGCACGGTGACCGGTGGGACCTGCTCGCCAGGGTGGCGTTGCACGACGACCTGCTCGCCGTGCTGCGCGGCCTCACCGGATCGATTCTGGCGATGAGCGAACCCGACGAGACATCGGAGCAGAAGATGTCCGAATGGTCGTCCGCGCGCACGGCCCTTCTGCAGCGCGCGAGAGGGACTCTCGAGGAGCTCACGGCGGCCGACAGTTGGGACATCGCCACGCTGTCGGTTGCGGTTCGGGCGTTGCGTAGTGTGATCGGGTAGGAGCGGCTGGTCCGACGGCCGCCGACGATGAAGGGGGCCGCCGGAATGACCGACCCGATTGCAGTGACCGATGCCGAACGTCGATTGTTCGACGACGGTGGACGACGCACCGACTCCGGGTACGTCGTCTCGGTACCGGTCCGATGGTCGGACATGGACGTCTACCAGCACATCAACCATGCGCGCATGGTGACGCTGCTCGAAGAGGCCCGCATCCCGTGGCTGTTCTACGACGACAAACCGACCGTGCTGTTGCGCAAGGGCTGCCTCGTCGCCGACCTGCACGTGAAGTACCAGGGACAGATCAGGCACGACGAGTCGCCGATCTCGGTGACCATGCATGTCGAGCGACTTCGTGCGGTGGACTTCACCGTCGGGTACGAGGTGCGGCCCCGTGGAGCGGACCTCGACTCGAAGCCTGCCGTCGTCGCATCGACCCAGCTCGTGTCGTTCGACATCGACACCCAGCGTCCTCGGAGGATGACGGCCGAGGAGAAGGCGTACCTCGCGTCCTTCCAGCGGTCGTGACGATGTCCACACGCGGCGTCACGCCGCACCGGGACTCCGATCGGGCCGATCTCGCAGCATTCGTGTCTCGTGCACGACGCGTCGACGATTCGGGCGTGCTGCGCATTCACTCTCGTCCCGACTCCCGTGTGGGACTCTGGGTCCGCACCGGCTTCGACGTTCTGGCGACCCGATCGATCTTCGGCTCCGTCGAGCCGGGCGACGTGATCGCCGACGCCGTCGTCATGTCGTCGGCCCTTGCCGCGGGCGACGCGGTGATCGGTGTGGGTGCGCCGCCGACGATCGCCTGGCAGGGCGCACTTCCCGGCGCCAACGGTTTCGTCCAGGTGGACGATGTCCCTGCGCGTGACGTCATCGACCTCGCTCGTCGCGGAGCAGGGGTGGCGCGCGACGAGTCGGGAGCGCTCGGGCCCGCCTCGTCACTGCTCGACCAGAAGGTCCTGTCCGTCGTCGAGGGCGATCTGAGTGTCGACGTCACGATGAGAGCGGTGTTCGCGCTGACGGCGATGGGATTCGTCCGCGATGCCGCGGGCCGGGAGATCACCTCCGAATCGCCGCTCGACGCGATCGCGCCGGACGAACCGGTCCGTGTCCGCGCATCAGGCGCGTGGGTTCGCATCGACGCCCGTTTCGGGTCCGTCTACCAACGACGCTCGTCGCTGAATCTCAACGTCGGCTAAGTCTTCTCGACTCCGACGCTCGTCGAGCGTTCCCTTCGTTCGTCGAGCGTTCCCTTCGTTCGTCGAGCGCAGTCGAGACGCAGAGACGTGTCAGACGAGCCAGGCAGCGGTGTTCGGCGGGAGGAGACCCGCGTCGAGGGGAGTGCTGACGAGGAGAACCTGCCCCGGAGGCAGGGGGACGGGGACGTCGGAGGCGTTGAGCGCGCAGATCAGTCCGCCGGGACGACGGAACGCGATGCAGCCGTCCGGGGCGCCGTACCACTCGACGGTGTCGCCGGAGAACTCTGGCCGGTTGTACCGCAGCTCAAGCGCTTGCCGGTAGAGCGACAGCGTCGAGAAGATGTCTTCCAGTTGGGCTTCGACAGTCAGCGACGCCCATTCCGCCGGAATCGGCAGCCAGGTGTCGGCGCTGGAACTGAAGCCGAACGGCGGCTCGGTTCCCTCCCACGGCAGGGGGACGCGGCACTCGTCGCGTCCGCGGTCGGTGTGGCCCGAGTTCTCCCACACCGGGTCGACGAGCGCGTCGTCGGGCAGGTCGGCGTTCGGGAGGCCGAGCTCGGCGCCGTTGTAGATGAACACGGTGCCGGGCAGAGCGAGTTCCACAAGCGCCATCGCTCGCGCGCGCAGTTCGCCGATCCCGGTGTCCCCGGCGGGCGCGTACCTCGACACCTCACGCGGCACGTCGTGATTCGACAGCGTCCACGTCGGTGTCGCGCCGACGAGGTCGGTAGCCGCCAACGACGATGCGATGGCCTCACGGATCTGGTCGCCGTCGAAGTCGACGGTCGCGAGACGGAAATTGAATCCGAGGTGCAGCTCGTCGGGGCGGACGTACTTGGCGAACGCCTCGTTCGACTCGACCCAGACCTCGCCGACGTTGAACGTGCCCGGATAGTCGTCCATCACGGCGTGGATCGCCCGGTGGATCGCGTGCACACCCTCGCGGTTGAAGCGGGGGTCGTCGTCGGTGTGCTTGAGAATCTCCGACGGATGTTCCATGTCGGGGAGGCCTTCGGGTTTGGCCATCCCGTGGGAGACGTCGATCCGGAAGCCGTCGACGCCGCGGTCGAGCCAGAAGCGCATCGTTGTGCGCAGATCCTCGAGGACTTCTAGGTTGTCCCAGTTCAGGTCGGGCTGCTGCGGTGCGAACAGGTGCATGTACCACTGGCCCGGCGTGCCGTCGGGTTCAGTGATCCGACTCCAGGCCGGGCCGCCGAAGACGCTCGTCCAGTTGTTCGGCGGGAGGGACCCGTCGTCGCCGAGACCGTCGCGGAAGATGTATCGCGCACGTTCACGGCTGCCGGGTCCGGCGGCCAGCGCAGCGGTGAACCATGCGTGCTGATCGCTCGTGTGGTTGGGGACGAGGTCCATGGTGACGCGGATGTCGCGGTCGTGAGCCTCACGCACCAGCCGGTCGAACACGGAGAGGTCGCCGAACAGTGGGTCGATGTCCCGCGGGTCTGACACGTCGTAGCCGTGATCGGCCATGGGCGACCGCATGATCGGCGACAGCCAGATCGCGTCGACGCCCAACAACTCGAGGTAGCCGAGCTTGTCGATGACGCCGGCGAGATCGCCGACTCCGTCACCGTTCAGGTCCGAGAACGATCGCGGATACACCTGATAGACCACGGCGGACCGCCACCAGTCATCGGCCGGTCCCGAATTGCTCACGTACTGTTCGCTCACGTACGCGATTGTTTCACAGTCAGATGGGGCTGTTGATCAACGAATCGGCCGCCATCTCCATGTATGCGAGGAGTCGGGCCCGATGGTCGTCGTCGAGGACGTCCGATTCGACGGTTCCGATCGCGATCCGCATGCACCGCAGCCACGCGTCACGCTCGAGGGGGCCGACCTTGTACGGGACGTGGCGCATGCGCAGTCGTGGGTGACCGCGTTCGTCCGAATAGGTGTGCGGTCCGCCCCAGTACTGCTCGAGGAACATGCGGAGGCGCCGCTCGGCCGGTCCGAGGTCCTCCTCGGGGTACATCGGGCGCAGAATCTCGTCGGACGCGACCTCCGCATAGAACGCCGCGGTGATCCGCTCGAACGTCGCGTGGCCGCCGACCTCGTCGTAAAAGGTGCTCACGACGCCCATTGTCCATGACAGGAGTCGTCTGCGACGTCGATGGCCGTCGTCTACGACGCTGCGTAGGCCCTATCGCGACACCGGTCGGAGCCGTGAGCTAAATTAGTCAACGATGACCTGCACCTGGCGGGTCGTGTGCGCTCAACTCCAGGCGCGAGTCGAAAGGGTGGGGTGTGGACCAGCTCATAGTTCCCGTCGGTGTGACGGTCACCGCGCTGTGCGTGCTCTCAGTGATTCTCTGTGTCGTCGCGATGGCCTTCTCCTGGGGCGTCAAGCGTCCCGAGGTCAAGGAATACACGCTCGACCAGCGGTGGGACCGCGGACCGGCGTTGTTCACCGCGACCGACATCGATCCGATGACTCTCGCCCGGCACACCGAGCCCGGCGACACCGAGGGAGGTTCCGCAAGTGGCAAGTGGTGACATCGCGCACGTCGATCCGGCGTCGCTCCCGATCGGTTCGGCCGTCACGTCCAGCGGTCGCGTGTCCGCGGCCCTCTACCCGGGCCAGGGTTTCGGCACCCCGCCGCTGAGCCAGGATGACCTGATCCTGCTCGACGACACGCTCAAGGAGACCAGCGAAGTGGCCCGCGTGCGCTTCTCGGTCTTCATCGGCGATCTCGGCTCCGACGTCGTCGCAGGTGCGCGTGCCGCGCTCGCGAAGGCGCCCGAGCCCTACAATGGCGCGCTCCTCGCCGTCTCTCCGAACTCGCGCGACGTTGTTGTGGTGTCGGGATCGGACGTCGCGGGTCGTGTCAACGATCGTGTCGCCGAACTCGGTGTCTCGGCAGCTCTCTCGGCGTTCAAGCAGGGTGAGCTCGTCGACGGACTCGTCTCTGCGCTGCGCGTGATGGCCACCGCCGTCGCCCGCCCCTGATCTGACCTGTTCTACGCGAAGGACCCCGGCCCGACGGCCGGGGTCCTTCGCTGTTCTACTCGTTCCTACTGCTCGTTGAGCCGCGTCCGAGGCGTTGGCCGAGGCCGCGTGTCGAAGCGTGCCACGCCGCAAGCAGAATCACGGCGTGCACCGCGAGTACGACCGCGAACGGGCGGCGCGGGACCAGAGGACGTCGGCGCCGACGTCAACGCCCTCAGCGACGAGTGACCGCTTCAGGATCTTGTTCGTCGCGGTGGAGGGCAGGTCGGCGGCCACTCGGACGTACCGCGGCCACGCCTTGGGCGAGAGGTCGTCCTGCTCGGCCAGAAAGTGGCCGAACTGTTCGGGCGACAGGTCCGCGTCGTCGCGCAGGACGACCGCCGCCATCACTTCGTCGCCGACCGAGTCGGGGTCGGACGCCGGGTACACGGCGACGCGACTGATCGCGTCCAACCGCATGAGGATCCGTTCGATCGGCCCGGCGGTGAGATTCTCGCCGTCCACTCGGAGCCAATCCGATGTCCGGCCTGCGAGGTAGAGATATCCGTCGGCGTCCTCGTAGGCGAGATCACCGGACCAGTACATGCCGCCGCGCATCCGTTCGGCGTTCGCTTCGGCGTTGTTGTAGTAGCCGGAGAAGAATCCGGCGCCCGTGGTGTTCACGAGCTCGCCAATCGCCTCGTCCGGGTTGATCAACACGTGGTGCTCGTCGAACTCGGCCGTCGCGCATCTGCGTGCGGTGTCGGAGTTGTACACGGCGACACCTTCGAGACCTCGACCGATCGAACCGGGAGGGGTCGTCTCGTCGCGGGTGATGATGACGGCGTTCTCGGTCGAACCGAACGCGTCCATGACGTGGGTGCCGAACCGTCGGGCGAATTCGGTGATGTCGCGTTCGGAGCCCTCGTTTCCGAAGGCGACGCGCAGCGGGTTGTCGGCGTCGTCCGGGCGAGGCGCGGTTGCCAGCACATACGACAGCGGCTTGCCGACGTAGTTCATGTACGTGACGCCGTAGCGGCGGAGGTCGTCGACGAAACGCGTCGCCGAGAACCGAGCCGGCACAAGCGTTCCACCTGCGTTGAGGGCGGGGGAGAAGCCGCCCGCGATGGCGTTCGAATGGAAGAGCGGCATCGACAGGTAGAACACGTCGTCGCCAGTCAGGTCAAAACGCTGCGCGAGGTTGCTGCCCGCGAACAACACCATCAGATGCGACACGAGGACGGCTTTCGGTTCACCGCTGGTGCCCGAGGTGAAGATCATCATGAACGGGTCTGCCATCTCGACAGTTCGGACCGGTGTCAGATCCCGTGCAGAGTCGACTTCGGCGGACCACGACCGTGAATCGACGTCGATCACGATGACTCCAGGCAGGTCGAGCCTGTCGAGGAGCGGTCGATGCTCGGCGTCGACGAGTAGCACCTGCGCGTCCGAGCGTGCGACGTCGCCCGCGAGCGCCGCGCCCCGCCTGGTGTTGTTGACGCCGCACAGTACGTACCCGCCCGCTGCAGCGGCTGCCAACGCCACGAGCATGTCGGGTGTGTTTCCGAGGAGGGCGGCGACGTGCGGAGGCCGCGCCGGGTCGAGGCGGCCGATCACGGCAGCAGCGTGCCGCCGCGCGCGGCCGATGTAGTCGGGCCACGACCACTCGACAAGAACGCCGGTGTCGGCGTGCGTGAAACGCACTGCGACACCGGCGGTCTCGGCTCGTTCAGCAATCAATTCCTGGACAGTCTGCGCCATATGGCGCATTGTGGCACAGGTCTCAGTCGGCAGACTCCGCATCGAATGAACGGGCCCGCATCGCACGCGCCGCCGAGTCTCGGCCCTCCAGAATCAGTCGCCGCAGTGCCGCGGGCAGGTCGGTCGCGAGCAACGCGTCCGCTGCGGCCAGCGCCGAGTCGGAGAGATCCCAGCTCGGGTAGAGGCCGATGACAACAGTCTGTGCGACTTCACTCGTGCGTCGTGCCCACAGGCCTTCGACCTCGCTGAAGTAGCGGTTCGTGTACGGCGCGAGGAGTTCAGCCTGGCCGGGACGGGCCAGACCTTCGACGATCGACCGGACGGTGACGTTGGCGATCGAGTCGTCGTCGAACGCGGTGGTCCACGCGGTCTCCTTGGCCTCGGTGGTCGGCAGCGCGGCGCGCGCGGCTGCCGCGTGACGCGCACCGGCCGCGGTGTTGTCGCGGTCGGCTTCGGCGCTGATCTCGTCGAGGCCGATCGTGCCGTGCGTCGCGAGGGCCTTGACCAGCCGCCAGCGGAACTCGTCGTCGACGACGAGACCGGTCAGGCCGTGTGCCGCGGGATCGTCTCCGGCGAGCAGACCCTGGAGCACGGACTGCTGCTGGTCATCGGTCGTCACTCCGGCGAGCAGCGTGTTCACAAACGCCAGCTGATGATCCGAGCCGGCCTCCGCTCCGCGGGCGAGTTCCAGGAGACGGTCGGCGAACTGCGGCCAGCCGGTGGAAGCGGCCCAACCCGGCTCGGCGTACGACTCCAGGGCCGTCGTCGCCTGCAGCAGCACACGCTGCACCACGCCGACCTCCGATTCGGCGGCGATTCCGCGGCTCACCAGTTCGACGAAGTCGCGCGCGGACATCTCCGCCTGGCGGGTCATCTCCCACGCCGCGGACCAGACCAGGGTCCGAGGCATCGGGTCGTCGATGTCGCCGATGCGGGCGGTCGCGGTTGCCAACGACTCCGGGTCCAGACGCACGGACGCGTACGTCAGATCGTCGTCGTTGAGGAGGATCAGCTCTCCGCGGTGCTTGCCGACGAGCTCGGGAACCTCCGTGCGCGGACCTTCGACGTCGAGTTCGACCGACTCGGTGCGGACGAGCTTGCCCCTCGACTCCGCTCGGGGATCGGATGACGCCGAGGCGTACACGCCGATCCGCATGCGGTGGACGCGGGTCTCGCCCGCGCCGGGAGCCGCGCCGTCCTGCAGCACGGCGAACGAGGTGATGACACCGTCCGAGTCGACCTCGATGTCGGGGCGCATCACGTTGATGCCGGTGGTCTTGAGCCACTGGTCTCCCCAGTCCGACAGGTCGCGCCCCGACGCCTTCTCGAGCGCGCCGAGCAGGTCCGCGAACGTCGCGTTGCCGAATCGGTGGGCGGCGAAGTAGTCGCGCAGGCCAGCCAGGAACGGTTCGAGGCCCACGTACGCCACGAGTTGCTTGAGGACCGATGCGCCCTTCGCGTAGGTGATGCCGTCGAAGTTCACCTCGACGGCGGCGATGTCGGGGATGTTGGCGGCGATCGGATGGGTCGACGGCAGCTGGTCCTGGCGGTACGCCCACGACTTCTCGACGTTGGCGAACGTGGTCCAGGCGTTGGTGTATTCGGTGGCCTCCACCTGGGACAGGACGGAAGCGAACGTCGCGAACGACTCGTTGAGCCACAGATCGTCCCACCACGTCATGGTCACGAGGTCGCCGAACCACATGTGCGCCATCTCGTGCAGCACGGTCTCGGCGCGCCGCTCGTACAGGTAACGCGTGACACGTGAACGGAAGACGTAGTCCTCCAGGAAGGTGACGGCGCCCGCGTTCTCCATCGCACCCGCGTTGAACTCGGGGACGAAGAGCTGGTCGTACTTGCCGAATGCGTACGGAACGCCGAACACTCGGTGGTAGAACCCGAAGCCCTGTTTGGTCTCGGTGAACAGACGCTCGGCGTCCATGTGCTCGGCGAGTGAGGCACGGCAGAACAGACCTAGCGGAATGGTGCCGTGCTCGTCGGTGTACTCGTCGGTCCAGGTGGCGTACGGTCCGGCGATCAGCGCGACGAGGTAGGTGCTCATCAGTTCGGTGGTGACGAACCGGTGGACGAGTGCGCCCGATTCGGTCGATGCGGGTGCGCCGTCCGGCGCCCCGTTGGAGATCACCTTCCAGTCGGCAGGCGCCGTGACCGTCGTCGTGTAGCGGGCCTTCAGGTCGGGCTGATCGAAGCAGGCGAACATGCGCTTCGCGTCGGCCGTCTCGAACTGCGAGTACAGGTACACCGCGCCGTCTGCCGGGTCGACGAAGCGGTGCAGTCCCTCACCTGTGTTGGAGTACGCGCACTCGGCGACCACGGTCAGCGTGTTCTGCTCGGCGAGGTCGGGGAGTGTCAGACCGACGGACTCGTCGAAGTCGGTGACGTCGAGCGCAACGCCGTTCAACGTGGCCGAGACCAGGGTCGGGGCGACGAGGTCGATGAACGTCGACGCACCCGCCGTCGCACGGAAGGTGACAGTCGAGGTGGAGGTGAACCGTTCCTCGCCCGGGGCTCCGGACCCGTCGGTCAGGTCGAGGTCGACGACGTACTCGTCGACGGCGAGAAGGGCTGCGCGCTGCTGCGCCTGGTCACGTGTCAGATTCGGTGCGCTCACGCGACCATCGTAGAAGACGAGGACGGGAATGCGACCGGTGCCGCGATGGTTGAATGCAGGCATGGCTGATAACGATCGTGTTGACTTCTGGTTCGACCCCTTCTGCCCGTGGTGCTGGATCACGTCACGCTGGATTCTCGAGGCCGCGCAGGTCCGCGAGCTCGACGTGAACTTCCACATCATGAGTCTGGCCGTCTTGAACGAGGGCAAGGACATCCCCGACGGCTACCGCGAGATGCTGAAGGACGCATGGCAGCCGGTCCGTGTGCTCGCCGCGGCTCAGGCGCGTCACGGTGACGGCGTCCTCGCACCTCTGTACACGGCGATGGGCACCCAGCTTCATAACAACGGGAACCGCGACATCCCGGCGATGATCGCGACCTCACTCGCTGAGGCGGGTCTGGAAGCCGATCTGGCGGACGCCGCGCACAGCGAGGAGTTCGACGCCGCCATCCGTACCAGTCACCATGCGGGCATGGACAAAGTCGGCGACGACGTCGGCACCCCCACGATCCACGTCAACGGCATCGCGTTCTTCGGGCCCGTCCTGTCCCGCATCCCGCGCGGCGAGGACGCCGGTCGGGTGTGGGACGGCGTCGTCGCACTCGCGTCGTACCCGCACTTCTTCGAACTCAAGCGCTCCCGCCACGAAGACCCGCAGTTCGACTGACCTCGACCTGGCGGTGGTGCGCCTTTCCACTCCGAGTCTCGCCGGATATGTCTGTGCCGTGTGGCATGCTGTGCGCACTGGTCACCGAGAGGATCTGTGAGTCGAATGCGTGCGTACGAACTGGACCTGTCAAAAATCACATCTTCCTCCGGCGAGGTACAGGGGGATACTGGTGGCGTATCGGCCGTCTGTATCGCGTCGCTGTTCGAGCATCGCGGCAAGCGGTTCCTCACCGAGGGCGACGCGATGTCGGCAGTGCTCGGGAACGCCGGGTGTGGTGATGGTCCGGGCGATTCTGCATTAGTCAGTTCGTTGCTCCGGACTGTCGGGGTCCCCTCACCGTCAGTACCTCGACCGCTGCCGGACGACGTCGTTCGGCAGCTCGGTGTGTATGTGTACGCGCTCGTCGACCCGCGCGACGGACTTCCGTTCTATATCGGTAAGGGACAGGGCAATCGGGTCCATATGCACGTGTGGGGTGCGATTGGCAGCCCGATAACAACGATCGAGCCCATGATCTCGGAGCTTGAGACGGCGGTGAAGAGCGCGCGGATTCGGAGTATCTTCGCAGATGGCTTTGGAGTCGAGCACTGGATTCTCCGTCATGGAATCGTTGGAGACGATGATCCGGACGATGAAGCGTTCGCGATCGAACAATGTCTGATCGACTTCGCGAAATTGTCCAGGGTGTCGTTGACAAACGCTCAGGGTGGTCACGTAAGCACGGGGCAGGGTGCGTGCCGCACGGAAGAACTCTCAGTGGCCTATGGTGCGCCGCTGGCACCTCCGCTGCCGCGGCCCTGTGCACTGATCAAAGTGAACGCGGCTGCGGCACCTGACGCGACTACCGAGCAGATCTATGCGTGGGCCAGGGAAGCATGGCGCGCGGGACCTGACTCGCGAGGTGTAGACGGCCTACCGATAATTGTCTTCGCCGAAGACGTGATCCGCGCGGTCTTCAGGGCGACCTCCTGGGAGCCCGTCGGTGCCGCCTGGCGATTCACCGGTAGACCGGACAAGGTGCTCGAGCGAAAGTTCGTCGGCACAAGCCTTCGAGAGGTTAGAGCGGCGCGTCGCGGCGAGCGGTGGCGTCAACACGGGTGGCATCCGTATCTCTCAGAGAAGGGCGGAAGTGACACGGCGACGGTGGCGGAGGACCGAATCGCCGGATGCCTTGTCGGAGGAGCTGTCGGAGACGCTCTGGGTGCACCGATCGAGTTCTGTTCCCGCCAGCAGATCATGGCCACCTTCGGTCCGCGCGGTTTAGTCGAGTACGCCGAGGCCTACGGCGGTATCGGGAAGGTGACAGACGACACTCAGATGTCGTTGTTCACTGCTGAGGGCCTCCTGCGTGGACGTTCCCGTGCACTCGATCGCGCGGGCGGTGGTGGTTTCGGAAGTCTCGCAACAGTGGACTTTGCGTATCAGCGATGGTTAGAGACGCAGGGCATCCGTCCGGTGCTGACGCTTCCAGACGCCGCCGGGCGTTGGCTGATCGATCACCGAGAGCTTCACGACCGAAGGGCACCGGGGGCGACGTGTCTTAGCGCCCTGCAGTCGAAGACGGGTCCTGGCGAGTTCGCAACGAATGACAGCAAGGGCTGTGGTGGGGTGATGAGGGCGGCTCCGGTCGGATTGTTCGGCTACGCCATGGGTGAACCTGTCGATCGAATCTTTGAACACGGTGCCGATGTAGCGAGACTCACGCACGGAAACCCCAGTGGGTATCTTCCGGCGGGTGTGCTTGCAGCGACGGTCCATCAACTGATCGGCGGTGCGTCCATCGATGAGGCGGTTTCGGCAGCTCTCGCAATTCTGCGTCAATGCGAGGGGGCGTCTGAGACCCTTACCGCCATAGACCGTGCGCTAGAACTCGCAGAAGGCGGTGTGCCAGTCGCGGAAGCGATCCAGAACTTGGGTGAAGGCTGGGTCGGAGAAGAAGCTCTTGCTATCGCCATCTACAGCGCGTTGGTGGCAGACAATTTCGACGATGGTGTGGCCATCGCTGTGAACCATGACGGCGATTCGGACTCCACCGGGGCGATCGTGGGCAACATCCTTGGAGCGAAGCTCGGTGCGTCGGCGATCTCGTCTCAGTGGACTGACGACCTCGAGTTGCGGGACGTCCTTTTCGAGGTTGCTGAGGATATGGCGGGGTGCGGTAAATGGGACGCCCGAGCCGAAAGAGGTGCCGAGCGTTGGAAAGCAAATCTAGACAAGTATCCGCCATTTTGAGAAGTCTCGCGGATCAATAGGTCCTGGTCTCCGACAACTTGTTCGGCATCGAACCTGGCGCGACTTGCGCGGGTGGCAGGGGAGCGGGAACGGGGACGACGTTGCCGCTGCCCGTGCCTCTGACGAAAGCTCGGGGCCGCAGCAGGATGGATCCGCTGCGCGTTCGGTCGCGGAGCGCGGCGGCGCGCCAGGTGAGCACGGGGTGCGAGCTCAATGCGTTCACCAGGACGACGAAGAACCCCTTCTCGTGGGTGGCGCGGTCGGCGAACTGGTCGAAGTCGACCGCACTGAGCAGGTACTTGCCCGATGCGAGGACGCCGATCGCGGGCGCCGCGCCGTCGGGCCGGGTGTAGTAGCCGTAGTTGTCGGCGGTGTACTCCTGCGCGCGTGACAGCAGTGAGCCGAGGATCGGGATGTTCATGATCACGCTGCTGAACAGCTGACGCCAGTAGGAGACGTGGCCCGCCGCGATGTGCCCGACTTCGTGTCCGATCACGAACTCGAGGGCCTCGGGGCTGCGGGCCCGCCCGCCGACCTCGAACAGGTCCGAGTACACGACGACGAACCGACGAAAACCGTGGCCGGACGCGAACGCATTGATCTGCCCGTTCCCGGACATCACATACGCGTCGGGGACGTACTCCATTCCATACCGCGCCGCAGCCTCGACGACCATCGTGAACGCCTCGGGAAACTGTGTCGGCGTGATCTGGACTGCGTTCGCTCGAATGCTCGCGTAACCGATCCCGCGGCCGAGGAAGATGAGGAACGGCAGGGCGAGCGGAATCAGCAGATACTCGGTCACGAGGCCGATGGAGATCAAGGCGAGGATGACCGCGTAGACGCCGACCGCCAGGAGCACGGCGAGCACAAGCACCGGAATCTCCCACGGATGACGACGCGGAGCACCCGCGTACAACGCAGGCTGCTGCCAGACGCTCGTCGGCCCGGGAGGCGGGGTTACCGCGGCGGGCCGCGTGTCGTCCACACCGGGAACCGACGGGATCGGCGAGTCGGCGAGTCTGGAGCGGGGGATGGGCGCATCGGAGTCCACGCCCTCAAACTATAGTGGCGGCATGCGCATCTACCTCGGAGCCGACCATGCAGGATTTGAACTCAAGAACCAGATCTCTGACCATCTGAAGGCCGCGGGCCACGACGTGGTCGACTGCGGAGCTCACGAGTACGACGCGGTCGACGACTACCCGGCGTTCTGCATCGCGGCCGCCGAGCGCGTCGTCGCCGACCCGGGCAGCCTCGGATTCGTTCTCGGCGGAAGCGGCAACGGCGAGCAGATCGCCGCGAACAAGGTCAAGGGCGCGCGCTGCGCCCTCGCGTGGAGCGTGGAGACCGCCCAGCTCGCGCGTCAGCACAACAATGCGCAGCTCATCGGCATCGGTGGCCGCATGCACAGCACCGAAGAGGCGCTTGCGATCGTCGACGCGTTCATCGGCGCCGACTGGTCGGACGAGGCGCGTCACCAGCGTCGTATCGACATCCTCGCCGAGTACGAGACGACCGGCGTCGCGCCGGAGCTGCCCGAGCCCCCTCGCTGATCGGCGTCGGGCACCATGCCCGAAGGTCACGCTCTGCATCGGCTCGCTCGCCGGCAGCAACGACATTTCGGCGGACAGCGTGTCCGCGTCACCAGCCCGCAGGGTCGGTTCGCCCACGAGGCGGCCCAGCTCGACGGGCTGGTGTTTCGTCGTGCCGAGGCGTGGGGAAAGCACCTGGTCCACCGATACTCGGCCGACCCGGTCGGCAGGTTGGACGCCGGGCTGATCGTGCATGTCCACCTCGGCATCTACGGCACGTTCAGCGAAGAGCCGTCACCGATGGGAGTGCCCACCGGGCAGGTGCGGATGCGCATCGAAGGCTCCGACATCGGCACCGACCTGCGCGGGCCGAACGCGTGTGAGCTGTACACGCCGGCCGATCTCGACGCACTCGTGGCGCGGCTGGGGCCGGACCCGTTGCGGTCCGACGCCGATCCCGACAAGGCCTGGCGGGCGATCAGCAGATCCCGACGTGCGATCGGCTCGTTGCTGATGGACCAGAAGGTGATCGCGGGAGTCGGGAACATCTACCGCGCGGAAGTGCTCTTTCGGGTAGGCGTCGACCCGCACCGACCGGGAACGTCGATCAGCCGTGACGAGTTCGACGAGATGTGGGCCGACCTGCTTCACCTGATGCCGATCGGCGCCCGGCACGGCAAGATCCACGTCGTGCGACCGGACGACGATCACGGCGCCCCCGCGTACGCCGTAGACCGGCCGCGGACCTACGTCTACCGCCGCACCGGTGAGGAGTGCCGACTGTGTCGAACACCGATCGCCTGGGAGGACATGGAGGGCCGCAACCTGTTCTGGTGCCCGTCCTGCCAGTCGTGACTTCTCAGAAATCCCACAGTCGCAGCGACCGTCGTTTGTCAGAGTCGACGTGCAGAGTGGTCTTCATGAACAGAACCACCGAACCGATCACGGTGTTCGCCGTCGGCGGCACCGGTGAGTCGTACCCCGCCGACAACCGCACGCACGTCACCGGAATGCTCGCCGCGGTGACCGACCAGCTCGACTCCCGATTCGTCAGTCGATGGGTGCCGTATCCGGCCAGCTACGGTCCGACGGCAGGGCGCCACGGGATCGCGTATGTCGACAGCGTCGCATGCGGCGTGGCCTCATTGGCCGCTTCGATCCGTGACACCGACGGACCGATCATGCTGATCGGCTACTCGCAGGGCGCGGCCGTGATCCGCACGTTCCTCGCTCACCCCGCATCGTCGAACCCCGTCTCGAAGGTGACCGCAGTCGGGTTCGTCGCTGACCCGCATCAGCCGCGAGGCGCTGTCGACGGGTGCACCGGGTGGGGAGTCGCCGGGCCGGGAGCGCCGCTCCCGGGCGACGTGCCCGCGTGTTGGGTCGGTGTGGCCGACGACGTCATCTGCAATGCGACGGACGACTCGCTGATCCGCGACATCGCCGACCTCACCGACTCACTGTCGATGCTGCACGTCCGCCGTTGGATGACGGCGATGGGTTCCGCGGTGATCGGCAGACGGATGCAGAACGCCGCGCGCACGTCGGTCTCCCCACGTCAGTGGAGGCGGGACGTTCACCGCATCGCCACCGCAGCCCGGGAAGTCCGGGGATACCTGCCGTCGGTGCTGCCGGTCGGGCGCTGGTCGATCACGAATCGGTCCGGAGGCCGCCACGTGTCGTATGCGGCCGAGCCGTACCGGCATGCGCCGCTCACCGATCCGGACGTGACGGGATGCGAGATGCTCGCGGCCTGGATGCAGGTGGAGGCCACGATGTCGTACCGCCACCAGGCGCCTGCGACAGCTGTCGCCGCGTAAAGTCGTCACCAACGAGACAGGGCCCCTACCGACTGCGAGTCGGAAGGGGCCCTGTCGACGTCTACGGGACTAGTCGCCGGTGTACTGTCCGCCGATGGTGCCGCGAACCACGATCGGAGTGCCGCGTCCGACGTTGTCGAACACCCACTTGCCGTTCTCGGTGCTCACGTTGATGCAACCGTGGCTGGCGTTCGAGACACCCTGCTGGGCGACCGACCACGGTGCGGCGTGGATGAAGATGCCGTCCCAGGACATGCGCGTCGCGTACTCGACGTACGTGCGGTAGCCCTCGGGGGAGTCGATCGGGACACCGTACGTGGACGAGTCCATGTACATGTCGCGGTACTTCTCCTTGGTGTGGTACACGCCATTGGGAGTCGGGTGCTTGTCGGTGCCCATCGAGATCGGCATCTTCTTGATGAACTCGCCGTTCTTCCACCAGTAGATTTGGTGGTCGCCGTCGACCGCGAGGGCGACGTAGCCGGTCTCGCTCTTCACGTTCGGCATCGCGGGAACACCCGGAGTGGTCGGCGTGGTGGGCTTGGGCTTCGGCTTCGACTTGGAAGTCGGGGGCACACCCGGGAAGGTCGGAGCCTTCGGGAGGTCGGGCAGCTGCACCGGCGGGAGGCCGGGGATCACGGTGACCGGAGCTGCGTCGGCGACGGCGGGGAGGCCGGCGGTCAGAGCCGCCACGCTGACTGCGATGGCGGTCAGGCGAGCCGCGCGGCTCGCACTCTTCTTCTTGAACACGTCGTTTCTACCTTCGTTTTGTCGTCACAAAAACGCCACCCCCGTGGACGCTCAGGAGTCATCGTTACACAACCGTTGCAGCCTCGCCAAGCGATAACACGCCGCCGGAGGCACTCGGAGTCCGTTTAGCGGGTTATTTGCCGGTGAAGCCTGTCACAGTAGCATCACCGCTGATCATACGGAACGCCGCCGGGACTGGTGATCACCACGACGGCTTCGGCGGGTCCGTCGACTGTGGCGAACACGTGTTCGCGGTCGCTGGTCCACGCGTGGCATCGACCTGCGGCGACGTCGGCGGCCTCGTCGACGGTGCCCGCGCGCACGACGCCGGTGACAACACAGAGCTGTTCGCGGACACCGGACCCGTGGGCGGGGGAGACGTGATGTGCGCCGGCGGGGAACTCGAGGCGGAACACCTCCACGGTTGCGCCGTCTGGGTGTTCTGCTGACGCAGGTAGACGCCTTGTGGACAGCAGGACTGTGACCATTCCGCCCTCTGCCGCGCCGTGCGCGCCCGGTGACTCGCCGAGTAGCGCCGTCAGTGGGACGTCGAGTGGTGCGCAGAGCGCGTACAGCGTCTCGATTGTCGGGTTGCGGCGGCCGCTCTCGATCTCCGACAGTGTCGCCTTGCCGACTTCGGCGCGGCGGGCGAGTTCGGAGAGGCTGAGTCCACGAGCAGCGCGCAGTTCGCGGAGTCGCTTGCCGATGTCGGTGTCGGTCATGCCGTTGAGCGTATCGAAAGTTCCGTTTACAGAACGTTCTGTTTGTGGAACGATCGGCGGATGGCTCATTCCGACGTCGAGACTTCAGTGCCCATCGCCATTCCGATCGGCGCAGGCGTGGTCTGTGCACTCGTCGGCTTCACGTCGTCGTTCGCGGTGGTCCTCGCCGGTCTGCGCGCGGCGGGTGCGGATGCTTCTCAAGCCGCGTCGGGGCTCCTGGCAGTGAGTGTGGCGATGGGGGTGGCGACGATCGTGCTCTCGTGGCGCTTCCGCATGCCGATCACGTCGGCCTGGTCGACGCCGGGCGCGGCGCTGCTCGTGAGCACCGGAGCCGTGGCCGGTGGGTGGCCCGCTGCGGTGGGCGCGTTCCTGTGTTGCGGCGTCCTTCTGGTGGTCACTGGGCTGTGGCCGCGACTCGCCGATCTCGTCACCAGGATTCCGACGCCTATTGCCCAGGCGATGCTCGCCGGCGTCCTGCTCCCGCTGTGTGTGAAGCCGCTTCACGGGGTGGTCGATGATCCGGCGGCGGTGGTGCCTGTTCTGATCGTCTGGCTCGTGGTCTTGAAGATCCGGCCGCGCTGGGCCGTGCCCGCGGCGTTTGTGGCCGCTCTGGTGGTCATCGCCGTGTCCGTGGCGCGGGACGGCACCGCGCCCGGCCTGGCCGATCTGGTTCCGTCGTTGACCCTGACCGCGCCGTCATTCACTCTCGGTGCGCTCACCGGGGTCGCGTTGCCCCTCTATCTCGTGACCATGGCGGCGCAGAATCTTCCGGGTGTTGCGGTGATGGCCGGATACGACTACGCGGTTCCGTGGAGGCCTGCGATGACGGTGACCGGTATCGGTTCGATTCTCGCCGCGCCGTTCGGCGGCCACGCGGTGAATCTGTCGGCGATCAGCGCGGCCCTCGCCGCTGCCCCGGAAGCCGATCCGGATCATGAGCGACGCTGGGTTGCCGGACTCACGACGGGCATCACGTACGTCGTCCTCGGCCTCGGTTCCGCGGGCCTGGTCGCAATCGTGCTCGCCGCCCCCGACGGTGTGGTCCAGGCAGTGGCGGGCGTCGCGCTGCTCGGAGCTTTCGCGGGCGCCTGTGCCGCTGCGCTCTCCGACGTCGACGGTCGCTTCCCTGCGGCGCTGACGTTTGTGATCGCAGCATCGGGAATCAGCATCGCGGGAATCGGCTCCGCGTTCTGGGCGCTCGTTGTCGGAGTGCTCGTGTGGGTCTTGGGGATCGGGCGAGAAATTCGGTAACGCCCCGCGCTAGCCGTCGAGGTGAGAACCTCTTTCTCAGGCGTCTCTCAGAGGCGTGGGGGCGTTGTCATCCTGATGAAAGGAACCCCCATGAAACGAATCATCGGAACTGCACTTGTAGCGATCGCGGCCGCCGCGGTCCTGGCCGGGTGTGGCAGTTCGGACTCCGACAGCAGCAGCGACCCCACGACGACGACAGCGGGCGTCGAGACCGGCTCAGACGCATCGACAGGTGGGGCCGCAGTCGTCAAGGTTGAAGGCAAGGATCTCGAGGGACTCGACCTGAAGTCGGTCACGTGCGTCAAGCAGGGCGATGGCATCGCGATCGCGAGCGGGACGATCGGCGGCCAGGAGGGCGTCTCGGCCACGATGAAGGACGGTAACCCTCCCACGGTCACCGCGTTGGCTGTGGTCGTCGACGGTTCGACGCTCGCTGTGGCGCCCGGGGTCGGGTCCGCGGAGGTGGCGGTTGATGGGGACAAGTACACGATTACCGGTACCGCTACCGGCGCGGATCTGAAGGACCTCGCTGCTGGCCCGGTGAGCAAGAAGTTCGAGATCGTCATCACCTGCAAGTGACGAACGGACGATTCCGCCGGTTGTGACGAACATGTCGTCACAACCGGCGGAAAGTCGGTGGTGCTCGGCTTATCTGGCCGCGAATGAGTCCAGAACCCGGGTGAGTTCGATCGGGTCCGGCTCGAGGATCTCCCGCGTGACGCCGCCGACGACGGTGGTGATCACGGGGCAGCTGTCGGCTGCCTTGCTCTTGACGGTTCCAGCGTCGCCGGCGACCTCACCGGTCCGAGCATTCCGGATTGTCACCTTGAACTCGGTTGAGATGAGGTCGATGGTCACCTTCTTGCCATTGACGTCGAATGGGCACGACATCAGCTTCTTCTCCGAAGATGCCACAGACGAGAAACACGCGACGGCGTTGGTCGGCGAGGGATCGGTGGGGGACACGTACCAGCTGGACGTGGGCAGTCCGACGATGTTCTTCCGGTCCCCTGTCGCGTCGGGGTCGCCGAAGAGTTGGAACCGGTACGGCTTGGCGAAGTCCTTCGCATTCGTGATTGCGGTGCCGTCGCACACCGCCGCGTAGTCGAGAAAACTGTTCGCGGTGGTCTCTGCGGCTGCTGTCTCTGAAGCGGAGTCGGTCGTCGATTCACCGTCTGATCCGCATGCGGTCAATGCAGCAACAGCTCCGATCGCTGCAAATGCTCCGGCTGTCCGGAGGAATCGAGTGGGAAGCGCAAGGAGCGTTGTTGTCATGATGCAGAACTTCCTTCATGTCAGTCGTGGCAGATTGGTGCGTTTTGGCCCAATATTCGGGTTGACACTAGCGGGGAACTCAGGCATCGTCCACGCGGCGTCGTTCCAATGGGTGACACTCTCTGGAACGACAAAGGCCCGGCATCTTTACGATGCCGGGCCCTCGACGGATCTTTGAGCGGGTGACGGGAATCGAACCCGCGTAGCTAGTTTGGAAGACTAGGGCTCTACCATTGAGCTACACCCGCGTGCCGCACGCTTGGTGCGACGGGTGAAACAGTACCCCAGGGCATCGGCGATGGACAAAACCGGTCCCTGGTTCGCGGTGGGACACCCTCGGCCCGTACTATGTGCGTTTGGCCGTGCCCGCACTGCGGGACGTCCACGGGATGTGGCGCAGCTTGGTAGCGCATCCGCTTTGGGAGCGGAGGGTCGCAGGTTCAAATCCTGTCATCCCGACGAATACGTGACGTACGGATCTATAAGGAGCATCGAAGTCGTGAAGAGCACCGTCGAGCAGCTGAGCCCGACCCGAGTCAAGCTGAGTGTCGAAGTTCCGTTCGAGGAGCTCTCCGCTGACTTCGACCGGGCATACAAGTCGCTCGCGCAGCAGATCCGAATCCCCGGCTTCCGCCCGGGCAAGGCCCCCGCGAAGCTGATCGAAGCCCGCGTCGGCCGTCAGTCGATCCTCGAGCAGGTCGTCAACGACGCACTGCCGAACAAGTACTCGCAGGCGATCGCCGAAGCCGACATCAAGGCGATCAGCCAGCCCGAGCTCGACGTCGCAGAGCTCGAAGACGGCCAGCCGGTTCGCTTCACCGCCGAGGTCGACATCCGCCCGGAGATCACGCTGCCGGAGTACTCGACGATCGCAGTGCAGGTCGACGCCATCGAGGTCGCCGACGCTGACGTCGAGACCGAGCTGGACAACCTCCGCGCACGCTTCGGCACCCTCGTCGGTGTGGAGCGCGGCGCGACCAACGGCGACTTCGTGTCGATCGACCTGGTCGCCACCGTCAACGGTGAGACCGTCGACGAGGCCACCACCGAGGGCCTCTCGCACGAGGTCGGCAGCGGCGATCTGGTCGACGGCCTGGAAGAAGCCCTCGAAGGCCTGAAGGCCGGCGAGAAGAACACCTTCACCACCAAGCTCGTTGCAGGCGACCACGCAGGCGAAGAGGCAGAGGTCACCGTGACCGTCAACTCGGTCAAGGAGCGCGAGCTCCCCGCCGTCGACGACGACTTCGCACAGCTCGCCAGCGAGTTCGACACCGTCGACGAGCTGCGCGAGAGCCTGCGTGAGCGCGCAGGCGAGTCGAAGAAGTACGAGCAGGCCGGCGCGATCCGCGACGCAGTCCTCGAGCAGCTCCTCGAGACCGTCGAGTTCCCGCTGCCCGAGAAGGTCGTCGCAGACGAGGTCGAGGGCGTCCAGCACCAGCTGGTCCACGCACTCGGTCACGACGACGCTCAGGTCGACCGCTTCCTCGAAGCGCAGGGCAAGACCCGCGAGGAGTGGGACGCCGAAAGCCGTACGGACGCGGAGAAGTCGGTCCGGACCCAGCTGCTGCTCGACGCGATCGCGGACGCGACCGAGGTCGAGGTCGGCCAGGACGAGCTGACCCAGCAGATCCTCATGCAGAGCCAGCGCTACGGCGTCGCACCGCAGGAGTTCATCCAGCAGCTGCAGAACGCGAACCAGATCGGCGCCCTGTACGCCGACGTGCGTCGCAACAAGGCGCTCGCCGAGGTCATCGGTGACGTCACGGTGACCGACACCAACGGTGAGGCCATCGACACCAAGGCGTTCTTCGGCGGAGCCGACGAGGACGCTCAGGACGACGAAGAGGCCTGATCCTCTCGCCTCGATCACGAGGGTTCACGACAGCCGGGACGGTATCCGTCCCGGCTGTCGTGTTCTCCCACAGATGAACCCGCAGGACGAGGCGTCGCCTTGTTCTGCTGTGAGCGAATCCGGGGTGTCACCGGAACATTCGGGGCCCCGGTAGTGATTAATCTCGGTGACAACGCCGCAGTTTCTCGACAGATAGGTACAACCAGTGAGCACTCTCCACACGCCTTCGATGAGCTCGGGCGTCGCCGGCCTGAACCTGACTGATTCGGTTTTCGAGCGACTCCTCCGCGAGCGCATCATCTTCCTCGGCACTCAGGTCGACGACGACATCGCCAACCGCCTCTGCGCGCAGATCCTGCTGCTCGCCGCGGAAGACCCGGAGAAGGACATCAACCTGTACATCAACTCGCCCGGCGGCAGCGTCACGGCGGGCATGGCGATCTTCGACACGATGCAGCTCGCACCGTGCGATGTCGCGACCTACGGGATGGGGATGGCCGCGTCGATGGGCCAGTTCCTGCTCGCCGCGGGCACCAAGGGCAAGCGTCACGCGCTCCCGCACGCACGCATCATGATGCACCAGCCGTCCGCGGGCATCGGCGGCACCGCGGCCGACATCGCGATCCAGGCCGAGCAGTTCGCCGCCACCAAGCGAGAGATGAACCGACTCAACGCCGAGTTCACCGGTCAGCCGCTCGAGAAGATCGAGGCCGACGCCGACCGCGACAACTGGTTCACCGCGGCAGAGGCCAAGGAGTACGGCTTCGTCGACCACGTGGTGACCACCATCTCGCGACCGGGTGCCTGAGCGCCTCCTTCTTCCCTCACATCCCTTCACCGGCTACGGAGAAACCATGTACAACGATCTTCCCGCTGATGTCCGCGCAGGCATCTCGGATTCGGCGATCGCTCTGAAGAGCATCGAAGCCCGCTACATCCTGCCGTCGTTCATCGAGAACACCCCGAACGGTCAGCGCCAGTACGACCCGTACGCGAAGCTGTTCGAAGAGCGCATCGTCTTCGTCGGCACGCCGATCGACCAGACCGTCGCCAACGACGTGATGGCTCAGCTGCTGGTCCTGGAGAGCCAGGATCCCGACCGCGACATCACGATGTACATCAACTCGCCCGGCGGCAGCGTCCCGGACATGCTCGCGATCTACGACACGATGCAGTACGTCCACTGCGACGTCGTCACCGTCTGCCTCGGCGAAGCCGCATCGGCCGCCGCGATCCTGCTCGCAGGCGGCACCCCCGGCAAGCGCGCGGCTCTCCCGAACGCAACCGTCCTGATCCACCAGCCTCGCACGGGTGGCGCCTACCAGGGCCAGGTCTCCGACCTGGAGATCCAGGCGGCCGAGATCGAGCGCATCCGCAAGCGTCTCGACGAGATCCTCAGCCACCACACCGGTCAGGACACCGACAAGATCCGCAAGGACACCGACCGCGACAACATCCTGACGGCCGATGAGGCCAAGGAGTACGGGATCATCGACGAGGTCTTCGACTACCGCAAGAAGTCGGCACGCTAGTAAACCGTGTTCGCCCCGGCGAACGCAGTCTGCGCGAGTACCGTTCATGGTGACGCGCGTCACGAGAAAGAAGGTGCGGCCACATGGCGCGAATGGGAGACGGCGGGGACCTTCTCAAGTGCTCGTTCTGCGGTAAGAGCCAGAAGCAGGTCAAGAAGCTGATTGCTGGGCCTGGGGTCTACATCTGCGATGAGTGCATCGACTTGTGCAACGAGATCATCGAGGAGGAGCTGGCCGAGACCAGCGATGTGAAGATCGACGAGCTTCCGAAGCCCGCCGATATCCGCGACTTCTTGGACAACTATGTGGTGGGTCAGGACACGGCCAAGCGCACGCTCGCCGTCGCGGTCTACAACCACTACAAGCGAATCCAGGCAGGCGAGAAGAAGGTCAACGACAAGCGCGGCTCGGTGGAGACAGTCGAGCTGGCCAAGTCGAACATCCTGATGCTCGGTCCGACGGGCTGTGGCAAGACCTACCTCGCTCAGACTCTCGCGAAGATGCTGAACGTGCCGTTCGCGATCGCGGATGCGACCGCACTCACCGAGGCCGGCTATGTGGGTGAGGACGTCGAGAACATCCTGCTCAAGCTGATCCAGGCTGCCGACTACGACGTGAAGCGCGCCGAGACCGGCATCATCTACATCGACGAGGTCGACAAGATCGCTCGCAAGAGCGAGAACCCGTCGATCACGCGCGACGTGTCGGGCGAGGGCGTGCAGCAGGCGCTGTTGAAGATCCTCGAGGGCACGCAGGCGTCCGTGCCTCCGCAGGGTGGACGCAAGCACCCGCACCAGGAGTTCATCCAGCTCGACACGACGAACGTCCTGTTCATCGTCGCAGGAGCCTTCGCCGGTCTGGAGAAGGTCGTGGCCGAGCGGATCGGCAAGCGCGGCATCGGCTTCGGCAACGAGGTCACCAGCAAGCGCGACGTCGACACGACCGACCACTTCGCGGAAGTGATGCCTGAGGATCTGATCAAGTTCGGTCTGATCCCCGAGTTCATCGGACGTCTCCCGATGATCGCGTCGGTTCGGAACCTCGACAAGGAGGCCCTCGTCTCCATCCTGTCCGAGCCGAAGAACGCACTGGTCAAGCAGTACGCGAAGCTCTTCGACATGGACAACGTGGAACTCGAGTTCAGCCAGGACGCCCTGGAGGCGATCGCCGACCAGGCGATCCACCGCGGCACCGGTGCTCGTGGACTCCGCGCGATCATGGAGGAAGTCTTGCTTCCCGTCATGTACGACATCCCGAGCCGCGACGACGTCGCCAAGGTCGTCGTCACCGGCGAGACCGTCCGCGACAACGTTCTCCCGACCGTCGTCCCGCGCAAGGACGAAGGCCCGAAGGAGAAGTCGGCCTAAGGCCGACGGACCGACAGGCACCAACCTTCACGCATCAGGCGTTGGTTCCCGCTAATTGTCAGACAATTAGCGGGAACCGACGCCTGATGCGTATTGGCTAAAGGAGTCCGTGGCGCCGGAGTTTCTGCGTCACGCGGGGGACCATCAGGCGGTTCTCGAGGTCGGCCCAGATGAATCGGACCACGTCGCAGCCCAGGTCGCGGAGACGGTCCTCCCGGACTTTCTCGCGCACGACGGCGTCCTCGACGCTCTGGCCCGGGCGCAAGTCGCGACCGTACTTCCGGACACCGTCGAACTCCGCGATCAGACGTCGAGCCCAGTCGTAGTCGGTGAAGGCCGACGACCCGTCGGCGAGCTCGAACTCAGACTGCAGGTCGGGGACGGGAAGGCCGGCTTCGATCATCTGCGCGCGACCCCACGATTCTCCAGGGTTCGCCGATCGGCCGTCGGCGTAGCGCAAGGCCGCGTCGACGACGGCCGCCCCGCGGATGCGGTGGCGCGCGGCCTCAGCACGCAGTTCTTCGAGCGTCGCCCCGAGGCGAAGAGCGCTGTCCATCACGGCAAGGGCACGAGCAAGGTCGGCGCACGCGGCGACGTCCGCAGCAGTTCGCGCGATCGACGTGACCGCGATACCGCTGACAACGACGAGGACGTCGTCGGGCACTCCGGTGTGGATGTGGCGACTGTGCATTCGGCGCCCACCGCTTGAGCGGTTCGTGCCGAAATGGACCACAGAGCGGTCCGGCTTGAGGGTCGCGAGTCCGTGGACGGCGGCCGCCGATTCGTGTGTGAGCGGCATCGACTGCCGAGACGCAGCGGCAACAACCTTGTACCGGTAGACAGCGTCGTCTATGTCGTACGTGGGCAATTGTGCAGCCGGTAGGTAGAAGCCCCTGTCCAGGGCGATGATCTCGCCGGAGCGCAATGCACGTTTGACCTCGGCGTCGGTGACTCCGATGTCGAGGAGCGTTGAACGCTGGATGATCCCGTGTTCGTCTGTCGGCCACATCGCCAGATTGGAACCTGGATCGTCGAATCCGTCACCTGCGTTGTCCACAGGTCCGCTCGCGCGGCAGGCGACCGCTCCCGCTAATTGTCAGACAATTAGCGGGAGCCAACGCATCATGCGTAAACGCCAAGCGGCGGCGGGAAGGTGGCGTCGCCGCTACGGTGGTCGGTATGACGCACAACACAGTTGCCGGAATCGTTCTCGCTGGGGGACGGTCGCGGCGCATGGGGCAGGACAAGGCAGCACTCGAGTACGAGGGAGTCACCATGCTCACTCGGATCACGGAGGCGATCGGGGAGCGGTGCGCGCCGGTCCTGGTCGCCGCACCGGAGGCGTCGCAGGCCTATCGGGAACTGTCAGCCGAGTCGGATCTGCAGTGGGTCACCGACGAGAAGGACGGAAGCGGCCCGCTCGGAGGGCTTGTGGCAGCCCTGCGAGCCGCCGCGGCGGCCGGGGCCGACGTCGCATTCGTGTGCGCCACGGACATGCCGCTCGTGAAGGCCGATCTCGTCGACGAACTGCTCGCCGGACTCACGCCGTCGACCGACGCAGTGATCGCCCACGACGCCCAGCGCGACCACCCGATGGCAGGGGTCTACCGGACGAGTGCGGCCGACGCGCTGGCCGCCCTCGTCGACGCAGGAGAACTGCGCATGCTGGCGGCGTTGGACGCGATCAGCACGCGCCGGGTCGGTGTCAGCGACCCGAACTGGCTCACCAACGTCGACGCGCCCGAAGACCTGCACCGACTCCGAGTGGGAGCCTGACTGGGCCGGTTCGTCCCACGAGCTGTGTCGCTTCTAGAATCGAACCGTGACGAACTCCGACCAGAGCGCCAGCCTGCCCAAGTCATGGGACCCTTCCGAGCATGAAGCGGGCCTGTACGAGCGGTGGGTAGACGCCGGATACTTCGAAGCCGACGCGTCGAGCGACAAGCCCGGCTACTCGATCGTCCTGCCTCCGCCGAATGTGACCGGCTCGCTGCACATGGGCCACGCACTCGACCACACCCTGATGGACACTCTGACGCGCCGCAAGCGCATGCAGGGTTTCGAGGTGCTGTGGCTGCCCGGCATGGATCATGCGGGCATCGCGACACAGACCATCGTCGAGAAGCAGCTGGCGGCCGAAGGCACCTCCCGCGAGGAGCTCGGGCGCGAGGCCTTCATCGAGCGCGTCTGGAAGTGGAAGGCCGAATCGGGCGGCATGATCCAGGGCCAGATGCGTCGACTCGGCGAGGGCGTCGACTGGAACCGTGACCGGTTCACCATGGACGAGGGTCTGTCCCGCGCCGTCCAGACGATCTTCAAGAAGCTCTACGACGACGGTCTGATCTACCGCGCCGAGCGTCTGGTCAACTGGTCGCCCGCACAGCAGACCGCCATCTCCGACATCGAGGTCAAGTACAAGGACGTCGACGGTGAGCTCGTCTCATTCCGCTACGGTTCGCTCGACGACGCAGAGCCGCACATCGTCGTCGCCACCACCCGTATGGAGACGATGCTCGGCGACACGGCGATCGCCGTCCATCCCGACGACGAGCGGTACAAGGCACTGATCGGTGTCGAGCTCGACCACCCGTTCCTCGACCGCAAGATCCCGGTGATCGCCGACGACTACGTCGATCCTGAATTCGGTTCCGGCGCAGTCAAGATCACCCCTGCCCACGACCCGAACGACTTCGCGATCGGGCAGCGCCACAACCTGCCGATGATCACGATCATGGACAAGACCGCCGTCGTCGAGGGCACCGGCACGCAGTTCGACGGTCTCGACCGTTTCGCGGCGCGCGTCGCCGTCCGGGAGGCCCTCGCCGAGCAGGGACGCATCGTCAAGGAGGTGCGCCCGTACTCGCACAGCGTCGGCCATTCCGAACGCGCCGGCGAGCCGATCGAACCTCGCCTGTCGATGCAGTGGTGGGTCGACGTGTCGTCACTGGCCAAGGCCGCGGGTGACGCAGTCCGTGACGGTGACACCGTGATCCACCCCAAGAGCCAGGAACCGCGCTGGTTCGACTGGGTCGACGACATGCACGACTGGACCATCTCCCGTCAGCTCTGGTGGGGCCACCGCATCCCGATCTGGTACGGCCCGAACGGCGAAGTCGAGTGCTTCGGCCCCGACGAGACCGCACCCGAAGGCTGGGAGCAGGACCCCGACGTCCTCGACACCTGGTTCAGCTCCGGACTGTGGCCGTTCTCGACGATGGGCTGGCCCGAGCAGACTGCCGATCTCGACAAGTTCTACCCGACATCGGTCCTGGTCACCGGCTACGACATCCTGTTCTTCTGGGTCGCCCGCATGATGATGTTCGGAACCTACGTCTCGAACCTCGACCTCGGCGGCCTGCAGGGGCGCACCGCTGCAGTTCCGTTCCGCGACGTCTTCCTGCACGGACTCGTCCGTGACGAACGCGGTCAGAAGATGAGCAAGTCGAAGGGCAACGGCATCGACCCGCTCGACTGGATCGACCGCTTCGGCGCCGACGCCCTGCGCTTCACACTCGCGCGCGGCGCGAACCCGGGCAGCGACATCTCGGTCGGCGAGTCGCATGCGCAGAGCTCACGCAACTTCGCCACCAAACTGTTCAACGCCACCAAGTTCGCCATGATGAACGGTGCACGCCTGGGTGATCTGCCGGCCGCAGACGACCTCACCGTCGCCGACCGCTGGATCCTCGGCCGACTCGACCAGGTGCTGGCCGACGTCGACGCAGGCTTCGAGACGTACGAGTTCTCGAAGGCCTGTGAGGCGCTCTACCACTTCGCGTGGGACGAGGTCTGCGACTGGTACCTCGAGCTGTCGAAGGTTCAGGTCGCCGAAGGCGGCGCCCGCGCCGACGCCACCGCGCTTGTCCTCGGGACCATCCTCGACAAGCTGCTGCGTGCGCTGCACCCGGTGATGCCGTTCGTCACCGAAGTCCTCTGGACCACGCTGACCGGCGGCGAGTCCGTCGTGATCGCCGAATGGCCCACACCGTCGGGGGCGCCCGCGGACCCGACCGCGGCACAGCAGATCGACGACCTCCAGAAGCTCATCACCGAAGTGCGACGGTTCCGCAGCGATCAGGGGCTCAACCCGGGACAGCGAGTCGCCGCCACCGTCGACGGCCTCGACGCACTCGGATTGGACACCCTGCGCGGACAACTCGACTCGCTCGCACGGCTCGAGACCGCGGGTGACGACTTCGCGGCGACAGCGACCGTTGAAGTCCGCCTCTCGGGCGGCACCGCCACCGTCGCGATCGACACCTCCGGGACAGTCGACATCGAGGCCGAGCGCAAGCGCGCGGCGAAGGACCTCGCCGCGGCCGAGAAGGAACTCGCGGGCACAACCGGGAAGCTCGGCAACGAGCAATTCCTGTCCAAGGCGCCCGACGCCGTCGTCGACAAGATCAAGGCCCGCCAGGCCCTCGCACAGGAGGACATCGCGCGTCTGAAGGCCAAGCTCGAGGCGCTGGGCGCCTGATGGCTCCCAGCCCGGAGGACCTCGCCGAACTCGCGGCGGTCGAGGCCGAACTCGACACCCGGTGGCCCGAGACCAAGATCGAGCCGTCGCTCACGCGGATCAACCTGCTGCTCGAGTTGCTCGGGAACCCGCAGCACGCCTACCCGGCGATCCACATCGCGGGAACCAACGGGAAGACGTCGGTCACGCGGATGATCGACTCTCTGCTGCAGGCGTTCCATCGCCGCACCGGTCGGATCACCAGCCCGCACCTGCAACTGGTGACCGAGCGGATCGCGATCGACGGCACGCCGATCTCGCCGCGGCTCTACGTGGACACCTACCGCGAACTGGAGCCGTTCATCACGATGGTCGACGACTCGTCGACCGCGCAGGGCGGCCCGCGCATGAGCAAGTTCGAAGTCCTCACCGCGATGGCCTACGCCGCATTCGCCGAGGCTCCGATCGAGGTGGCCGTCGTCGAGACGGGCATGGGTGGACGCTGGGACGCCACCAACGTGATCGACTCCAAAGTCGCGGTGATCACGCCGATCGCGATGGACCACGCCGACTACCTCGGTGACACGCTCACGGCCATCGCGGGGGAGAAGGCGGGGATCATCAAACCCGGCCCGACCGACGCCGTGGTCCCGAGCGATCCGGTCACGGTCATCGGACCGCAGGAACCCGAGGTGGCCGACGTGTTGCTGCGGGCGAGTGTGGAGGCCGGGACCATCGTCGCGCGGCAGAACTCAGAATTCGCGGTGCTCGACTCGGCGACCGCCGTCGGCGGCCAGCTGCTGCGGATCCAAGGTCTCGGCGGCGTGTACGACGAGGTGTTCCTCCCGCTGCACGGTGCCCACCAGGCGCAGAACGCCGCCCTCGCGCTGGCCGCAGTCGAGGCGTTCTTCGGTGCTGGAGCCGACCGTCAACTCGACGTCGACACCGTGCGCGAAGCATTCGCCGAAGTCCGGACCCCCGGACGGCTCGAACGGCTGCGCAACGCGCCGAGCGTCTTCGTCGACGCCGCACACAACCCACACGGTGCACGCGCACTGGCCCAAGCACTGGTGTCGGAGTTCGACTTCCGCCGCCTCGTAGGCGTGATCGGCGTGCTCGGCGACAAGGACGCGCGCGGACTGCTCACCGAACTGGAACCGGTGCTCGATGCCGTCGTCCTCACCAACAACGGTTCACCGCGAGCCCTCGACACCGACTCCCTCTACGACCTCGCGCTGCCCATCTTCGGAGACGAACGACTGAGCGTGGAACCGTTCTTGCCCGACGCCGTCGAGGCGGCGATCGCCCTCGCGGAGGACGGTGAGACCGGGACCGTTTCCGGTGCGGGCGTCATCATCACCGGATCGGTCGTCACTGCGGGCGCCGGTCGCACACTGTTTGCGAAGGACCCGTCATGACCGACGAGAACACTCCGGCGGTCAACCCGCCCGCCACCGATCCGTGGAAGGGATTCCGCGGCGTGATGGCCGGAACGCTGATCCTCGAAGTGATCGTGATTCTGCTCGCGTTCCCGATCATCGCCAAGATCGGCGGTGGTCTCGGGTGGGGCTCGGGCCTGTACCTAGGTGCGATGTCCCTCGCTCACGTGCTGATGTCGGGCATGTGCGCGCGGTCGTGGGCACTCCCGGCGATCCTGGTGCTCCAGGTGGCTCTCATCGCAGGCGGACTGTTTCACTGGTCGATCGCTGTGATCGGAGTGATCTTCCTCTGTGTGTGGGTGTACATCGCCTACATCCGGCGTGACGTGGCACTGCGTATCGAACGAGGCCTGCTGCCCAGCCAACGCGCGTAGTCCGATCGAGCGAATCCGTCCGTTACACTCCTAGGCAGTAGCGTCGATCACTCCGAGATCGACCGGAAGGATTGCATGCGTTCGTCTCATCTCGTGTCGGCACTGATCGCTGCGGTCGCGGTCCCGGTGTTCATCGCGCCGCTCGCTCATGCGGGGCCCTCGTCGACTGTTCCGTCGCCGACGACGCCTCCGTCGGACGGCTTCGACCCGTCGATGGTGAAGCCTGGTCTGCCGATGCCCGTGCCCGAGGGCTCCTTCGGTTACATCGCGACGCGTGGTGCCACCAAGTGGATGGATGATCGTCAGCCGGGTGCGCTCGTTCGCAGTCTTCCGGTGCCGCCCGCTTTCCGCGAGGCGAACAGTGCGATGGGCAAGATCATCGACGCCGAGCTCGACGCGGCGATGGCTAAGCCGGGCGCCTGCGTCCAGATCATCGTCACGCCGCACTCCAAGTCGGGCCTGTTCAGCTACGGATTCTTCGCGGTCGAGCCCGAGTACTGTCCCAGCTGACGCGGCGTATCCGCCCAGTGGTCGTTACAGTGTGCTGGTGACTGAACAGACTCTCGTCCTCATCAAGCCCGACGGCGTGCAGCGCGGTGTCATCGGTGAAGTGATCTCCCGCATCGAACGCAAAGGCCTGACCCTGGCCGCGCTCGAACTGCGCACCGTCACCACCGAGATCGCCAGCGAGCACTACGCAGAGCACGCCGAACGCCCGTTCTTCGGTTCGCTGCTCGAATTCATCACCTCCGGCCCCGTGGTCGCACTCGTCGTGGAAGGCCCCCGCGCCATCGCGGCATTCCGTCAGCTCGCGGGCGGAACGGATCCCGTCGAGAAGGCCACACCGGGTACCATCCGCGGCGACTTCGGCCTCGAAACCCAGTTCAACCTGGTTCACGGCTCCGACTCGCCCGAGTCTGCCGCACGTGAGATCGGTCTCTGGTTCCCGTCGCTCAACTCCTGATCTGACACCCTCGCGCTGCGGCGCGCGGGGGCACTTTTCCAGGCTGTGCGGGTTCTGCCCGGCACGTGTGGGATACTTGTTGTAGTTCACGGCGTCACACTTTGACGCCGAGGGCTCGGCGGATGCACCGCCACAGCAAGGCGTCGAGAACGACGCGAAGACCACACAACACCCGGTCGCATCGACCGGCACACATTGGGAAGGCCCTCGCGTGGCCGCGTCGTGAGAAGTCCACACGCCCGACGCGCCCGGGGGTCTCGAGGAGACCACGTGACCGACAACGGGTCGCCGGTGAACGCCGACAAGGCGGATTTCACGGCGGAACATTTTCCCCTTCGACTCCGCGTGCACGCACTCGCCCGGATGCTGGAATCCACCAGCCGGGACGTGCTCGCGCACTTGGGTGAGTTGGGGGTGACGGCGCGCACCGCGCAGTCGTCCATCTCACGCGACGACGCGTACGCCGTCGCACAGCGTCTGGGCGCCACCGCGCCCGACGCCTCCAGCGATTCCGCAGCTCCCGCGGCAGAGCCGTCAGCCTCACTGTTCTCTGCAGTCGAGGTCGTCGAGCCGACCGCGCCCGCCGCCGCCGGCGACGCCGGAGCTCCGTTGTTCCTGTCGGCAGACACACCTGCGGGCGACAAGCCTGCCAAGAAGTCGCCTGCACGCAAGGCCGCCGCCCGTAAGACCAAGAAAGCCGACGCAGAGTCCGTCGCCGACGACCGTCCAGCTGACGATCCGGCGGCCGATGAGAAGTCTGACGACAAGAAGTCCGACGAGAAGAAGTCGACCCGCAAGGCTGCGAAGAAGGCCGACGACGCAGAGGCCGCGCCTGCGAAGAAGAAGAGCGCCAAGAAGTCCGGCAAGAAGGCCAAGGCCGCAGACTCCGACGACGCCGCTGATGCGCCGGTCGCCGAGATCGCGGAACAGCCGCCGATCGACGAGCCGGCGGAGGAGAAGGGCGACGCTCCGGCGGTCGCCGACACTTCGACCGGCGACGCGGAGGACGCCGACGAGTCCGCCGCCGACGACACGACGAATGCCGACACCGCCCAGGAGATCGATGCCGACGGCGAGTCGCGGTCGCGCCGCCGTCGTCGTGGTCGCCGCGGACGTGGCCGTGGACGCGGCGATCAGCCCGCCGACGAGCAGAACGACAACGCGGAGGCCGCCGACACAGACGGTGCAGGCGACGACGAGGAGCAGGCCGCGCCTGACGCTCCCGCAGACACCGAGTCGGAGTCCGCGGACACGTCCGACGACACGGAGACCTCCGAGGCCGACTCCGACGACGACGCCTCCGATGACACGACGCCCACCAGCAAGCGTCGCCGTCGTCGCCGCCGCCGTCGCGGTGCCGGTGAGGGTGAGGAGGCGACGTCGTCCGACGACCCGCCGAACACCGTCGTCCACGAGCGTGAGCCGCGCACCAAGCGGGTCCGCGACGAAGTCCAGGGCATCTCCGGGTCCACTCGACTGGAGGCCAAGCGCCAGCGTCGGCGTGACGGACGGGATGCGGGACGTCGTCGTCCGCCGATCCTGACCGAGTCGGAGTTCCTCGCTCGCCGTGAGTCGGTGGAGCGGGTCATGGTGATCCGCGAGCGCGGCGCCAACGCCACCACCGAGGACTACACGCAGGTCGCAGTGCTCGAAGACGGCGTTCTGGTCGAGCACTTCGTCACCACCGAGACGTCGCAGTCGATGGTCGGCAACATCTACCTCGGCCGCGTTCAGAACGTACTGCCCGGGATGGAGGCGGCATTCGTCGACATCGGTCGTGGCCGCAACGGTGTCCTGTACGCGGGTGAAGTCAACTGGGAAGCGGCGGGCCTCGACGGCCGGTCGCGCAAGATCGAGCAGGCTCTCAAGCCCGGCGACTACGTCCTGGTCCAGGTCAGCAAGGATCCGATCGGACACAAGGGCGCTCGCCTGACGACGCAGATCTCGCTGGCGGGTCGCTACCTGGTGTACGTGCCGGGCGGGACCTCGACCGGTATCAGCCGCAAGCTGCCCGACACCGAGCGCAAGCGTCTCAAGCAGATCCTCTCCAAGCTCGTTCCCGACGAGGCGGGCGTGATCATTCGCACCGCGTCCGAAGGCGTCAGCGCCGAGGAGCTCGCGGCCGACGTCGCGCGGCTGGAATCGCAGTGGAAGGGCATCGAAGCAGCCGCCGCGGAGCACTCGGAGAAGGCGTCCGGCACTCCTCGTGCGCTCTATGAGGAGCCCGACCTGCTGGTCCGCGTGGTCCGTGACCTCTTCAATGAAGACTTCAGCAAGCTCGTCGTCGAAGGCGACAAGGCATGGAACCTGGTGTCCGGGTACGTCAACGACGTCGCGGCCGACCTGTCCGAGCGTGTCGAGGAGTTCACCAAGGCGCATGCCGACGCACCGGACTCGTTCGCGGTGCACCGCATCGACGAACAACTCGCGAAGGCGCTCGACCGCAAGGTGTGGTTGCCCTCGGGCGGCACGCTGATCATCGAGCACACCGAGGCGATGACCGTCGTCGACGTCAACACCGGCAAGTTCACCGGTTCGGGCGGCAACCTCGAGGAGACCGTCACCAGGAACAACCTGGAGGCGGCCGAGGAGATCGTCCGGCAGATGCGTCTGCGCGACATCGGCGGGATGATCATCGTCGACTTCATCGACATGGTCCTCGAGTCGAACCGCGATCTCGTGCTGCGGCGTCTCACCGAGGCGCTGGCTCGTGACCGCACGCGTCACCAGGTGTCGGAAGTGACGTCCCTGGGGCTGGTGCAGATGACCCGCAAGCGTCTCGGAACCGGTCTGCTCGAGGCGTTCTCCACCACCTGCACCGCGTGTGCCGGTCGAGGAGTGATCGTTCACGCCAACCCGGTCGAGGTGCGTCCGGCGTCGTCCGACGACGCGTCGCGCGGCGATTCGAGCAGCCGACGGTCGCGTCGTAAGAAGGGCCGCGCCGACGCCGCTCCGGAGATGAAGCCGGAATCGGCCGCGCCGACGCAGCAGCCCAAGGCGCCGCACAAGCCGGCTGCGGAGCATCCGTTGTTCCGGACCATGGCTCACCACGACGACGAGCACGCTCACGATCACGGCGACGACCACGCCGTCGTCGATCAGCCGGTGGACGTCGCTCCGGCTGCGGTCGAAGAGAAGGCCGAGGCCGCCGTCGAGGTTGTGGCGGCCGAGACGGCTGTCGAGGCGACTCCGGAAGCTGCGCCCGTCGTCGACGAGGCCCCTGTCGCCGACACGGCTCCGGCCGTCGGCGTCGTCAGGCGTCGTCGCCGTGCGGTCCGCCGTCCGTCGGCGCCCACCGCGGTCGCACCGGAGGCGATCACCGTGAGCAGCGAGGAAACGCCGGTCACCACCGTCGCGCCTCAGGCCTCCGAGCCTGTCGTGTCGGTCACCCGGACCCCACGCAGGCGTACCGGTCGACGTGCGGCGGGGCCTCCGCCGAGCGGCGACTGACACGCCGACGGGATGAGTTTGACCTGATAGGGAGCGCTACCGTAACCTTGACAGGTCGCATCCCCCAGACGCGCGCTGACGCGTGCGCTGGAGAGGAAATGCTCCGAGGACGGATCCCCGGAGCGTGCAGCACCACAGATTCGCTGGAGCGCAGGAATGGCCTGCGACTTCGGCCCGATGAGACAAGTTAGAGGACAGCGGGAATGGCTACGTACGCGATCGTCAAGACCGGCGGTAAGCAGTACAAGGTCGCCGAAGGCGACATTGTGAAGGTTGAGAAGATCGACGCCGCTCAGGGCAGCAGTGTTGATCTGCCGGTGGCGCTGGTCGTCGATGGTGCGAACCTCACCACCGATGCGGACAAGCTCGCCAAGGTGTCGGTCGCAGCCGAGATCCTCGAGCACGTCAAGGGTCCGAAGATCCGTATCCACAAGTTCAAGAACAAGACCGGCTACCACAAGCGCCAGGGTCACCGTCAGAACCTGACGGTCCTCAAGGTCACCGGTATCAAGTAAGCAACGCACTTTTCTTTCAGGAGGAATGAACCATGGCACATAAGAAGGGTGCATCCAGCTCGCGCAACGGTCGCGATTCGAATGCCCAGCGACTCGGTGTGAAGCGCTTCGGCGGCCAGCAGGTCAGCGCAGGCGAGATCCTGATCCGCCAGCGCGGCACCAAGTTCCACCCCGGCGTCAACGTGGGTCGCGGTGGCGACGACACGCTGTTCGCTCTCGAGGCGGGCGCTGTGCAGTTCGGTACCAAGCGCGGCCGCAAGACCGTGAACATCGTCCCGGAGTCGGCCTCGGTCTGACACCAGGTGTTCTGGTAACAAAGCTCTACACAGGGCGGGTTGGGGTCACTTCAGAACCCTGACCCGCCTTGTGTCATTCGGTGAGGAAGGAGACGAACGTGTCGCGTTTCGTCGACCGCGTCAAGATCGACGTGGTAGCAGGCAACGGCGGACACGGATGTTCGTCTGTGCACCGCGAGAAGTTCAAGCCGCTCGGTGGTCCCGACGGCGGTAACGGTGGCAACGGCGGCGACGTCCGCCTCGTCGTCGACCCTCAGGTGCACACGCTCCTCGACTTCCACTTCCGACCGCACGCACGCGGCACCAACGGCCGACCCGGTCACGGTGACAACCGCAGCGGCGCCAACGGCGACGAACTCGTGCTGCCGGTCCCCGACGGCACCGTCGTACTCGACGACAAAGGCAATATCCTCGCGGACATGGTCGGGGAGGGCACCGAGTTCATCGCCGCACAGGGCGGCCGCGGCGGACTGGGCAACGCCGCTCTGGCGTCGAAGGCGCGCAAGGCGCCTGGTTTTGCTCTGCTGGGCGAGCCCGGCGAGGAACGCGAGCTGATCCTCGAACTGAAGTCGGTGGCCGACGTCGGCCTCGTCGGCTTCCCGTCGGCCGGCAAGTCGTCGCTGGTCTCGGTGCTGTCCGCAGCGAAGCCGAAGATCGCGGACTACCCGTTCACCACTCTCACCCCGAACCTCGGAGTCGTCACCGCGGGCGCCGACGTGTTCACCGTCGCCGACGTCCCCGGTCTGATCCCCGGAGCGTCGGAGGGACGCGGTCTCGGTCTGGAGTTCCTCCGGCACCTCGAGCGCTGCGCCGTCCTGGCGCACGTCGTCGACTGCGCGACCCTCGACCCGGGGCGCGACCCTTTGTCGGACATCGACGCGCTCGAAGCCGAACTCGCCGCGTACCGACCCGCCCTGGACGCCGACCATTCGCTCGGCGACCTCGCGAGCCGTCCGCGCATCGTCGTCCTGAACAAGGTCGACATCCCCGAGGCGGCGGAGCTCGCGGACCTCGTCGAAGCCGACATCGCCGAGCGCGGCTGGCCCGTCTATCGGATCTCGGCTGTGGCGCACCAGGGGCTGTCGGAGCTGACGTTCGCGCTGGCGGAGATGGTCTCGGACTACCGGGCGAAGAACGCCAAGCCCGTTGCGCGCCGTGCGATCATCCGGCCCAAGGCCGTCGACCAGGGCGAGTTCACCCTCGAGGCGGATCCGTCGATCGAAGGCGGCTTCATCGTCCGCGGCGCCCGCCCGGAGCGGTGGATCATCCAGACCCAGTTCGAGAACGACGAGGCCGTCGGCTACCTCGCGGACCGGCTCAATCGCCTCGGTGTCGAGGACGCCTTGGTCAAGCGCGGCGCCAAGCCGGGAGCGGCGGTCACGATCGCCGGTATGACCTTCGACTGGGAGCCGACCACGCCGACCGGAGACGCTGTCCCGATCACCGGTCGTGGCACCGACATCCGTCTCGAGCGGAACGACCGTGTCGGCGCCGCTGAGCGCAAGGTCGCCAGGAAGGCTCGCCGTGCGCACTCCGACGCAGACAGCGAGCAGGCTCTCGGCTGGGATTCGGACGACCTCGACGATGAGTGACGTTCGGGCCGGGATCGCCGCGGCCCGGAGCATCGTCGTCAAGATCGGGTCGTCGGCCCTGACCGATCTGGAGAGTGGTCTCGACCGCGGTCGTCTGGACGTCCTCGTCGACGCTCTGGAAGCACGGATGCGAGCGGGGTCCGACGTGATCGTCGTCTCGTCCGGAGCGATCGGGGCGGGCATCGCTCCGCTCGGTCTGCGCAAACGACCGACTGATCTCGCGACCAAACAGGCAGCTGCCAGTGTCGGCCAACTCGCGTTGGCGCATGCCTGGGGGACGTCGTTCGCGCGATACGAACGCGTGGTGGGGCAGGTGCTGCTCACCGCGGACGACATCTCCAACCGTGCGCACCATGCGAACGCCCAGCGGACGCTCGATCGCCTGCGGTCACTGCATGCGGTGGCGGTGGTCAATGAGAACGACACCGTCGCGACGAACGAGATCCGCTTCGGTGACAACGACCGTCTGGCCGCGCTCGTGGCACACCTGGTGTCCGCCGACGCGCTTGTGCTGCTGTCGGACGTCGACGGCCTGTACACGGGGGACCCCCGCAAACCAGGGCCTGACGGACTGCCCGCGCGTCTCATCGAGCAGGTGGACGGTCCCGACGACCTCGACGGGGTGATCGCCGGGTCGGGTGGTGCCCTCGGAACCGGCGGCATGGCCTCGAAGTTGGCGGCCGCACGTCTGGCCTCGGACTCGGGTGTACCGGTTCTCCTCGCATCCGCCGCCGACGCGGCGGGCGCCCTTCGCGACGCGTCTGTCGGAACAGTGTTCGCCGCACGGCCCGAACGACTTTCCGCGCGACGCTTCTGGGTGCGTCACGCGGCGGAGTCGCATGGCCGACTCGTGCTCGACGACGGCGCCGTTCAGGCTGTGTGCCTGCGGCGACGTTCACTGCTGGCCGCCGGGGTCACCGAGGCGCACGGGAACTTCTCCAGCGGCGACGTCGTCGACCTCGTCGACCTCACGGGCGCCGTTCGAGGTCGGGGAGTGGTGGCGTACGACGCAGACGACGTCGCGCGGATGATCGGACGGTCGACGGACGAGTTGCCCGGTGACCTTCAACGTCCGATCATCCACGCGGACGATCTGGTTCCTGCTTGACCTTTCGACTCGCAAGCTCGCTCAAGGAGCAGAAAACTACTGCTCGTTGAGCGCCTTTCGACTCGCAGGCTCGCTCAAGACCCGCGGAGCGAGTCGAAGCGTCGTCGTCGCCTAAGCGCGTTGACGACCCGCGAGCTCACCTTCGGGCGCGGGCGCGGGCACCTCGACGAGCGGGTAGACGCCGTTCTCGTCGTGCACCTCGGTGCCCACGACGGGCGGGTTGAACACGCACAGCATCCGCATCTGCTCGTCAACGGACACGGTGTGCCGCTCGTTGCCGTTCAGCAGATACATGCTGCCGGGGCCGAGCGGGTACGTCTTGCCGGTCTCCCGATCGAGAAGTGTGCCCGACCCCTCGATGAGCCAGACGGCCTCCACGTGGTTCGCGTAATGGAACTCGTTGATCGACCCGGCCTTGATGGTCGTCTCGTGGAACGAGAACCCCACCATGTCGCCGCCGAGGACGATGCGCTTGGAGACCCAGTTGCCCTTCGGGTCGGCGACTTCGCGGTCGGTGCCGGTGATTTCAGCGGTGGTGCGGACGATCATCCGAGTACCTCCTCGACTGCTGCGGACAGAATGGTGAGACCTTCGCTCAGTTCGGCGTCGGTGATCGTCAACGCCGGAAGCAGCTTGACGACTTCACTGGACGGGCCGGACGTCTCGGCGAGCAGTCCGCGTTCGAATGCCTTGGCGCACACCTCATCTGCCTTCGGTGCGTCGGCGAACACGAGACCTTGAACCATGCCGCGTCCACGGTGGCTGAGGCCGTCGAAGCGCTCGCACAGATCGTCGAAATGCTCGGAGATCGCGATGCCCTTCGCTTTGGTGGCGATCGTCAGCTTGTCGTCCGACCAGTAGTGATCGATCGCAGCCTTCGCCGTGACGAACGCCGGGTTGTTGCCGCGGAACGTTCCGTTGTGCTCACCGGGCTCCCACACGTCGAGCTCGGGGCGGATCAGGGTGAGCGCCATCGGCAGTCCGTAGCCGCCGATCGACTTCGACAGCGTGACGATGTCGGGGACGATGCCGGCTTCCTCGAAGGAGAAGAACTCGCCGGTACGACCACAACCCATCTGGACGTCGTCGACGATGAGGAGCATGTCCTGGCGCTTGCAGAGGTCGGCGAGGCCTCGCAGCCACTCGGCGCGTGCGACGTTCACGCCGCCCTCGCCCTGGACGGTCTCGACGATGACGGCGGCAGGCTTGTTCAGTCCGCTGCCCTCGTCGTTGAGGACTCGCTCGAACCATGCGAAGTCTTCAGTGGCGCCACCCATGTAGTTGTCGAACGGCATCGGGGTGGAATGAACGAGCGGGATGCCCGCGCCTGCGCGCTTCATCGCGTTGCCAGTGACCGACAGCGAGCCGAGCGTCATGCCGTGGAAGGCGTTGGTGAAGTTGACGATCGCTTCGCGCCCCGTCACCTTGCGGGCGAGCTTGAGCGCCGACTCGACGGCGTTGGTGCCGGTCGGGCCGGGGAACTGGACCACGTAGTCCAGTCCGCGGGGCTTGAGGATCTTCTCCGCGAACGTCGACAGGAACGCACCCTTGGCGCGCGTGTTCATGTCGAGTGCATGTGTGATGCCGTCGCGCTCGATGTAGTCGAGCAGCGCGGACTTGAGGAGCGGGTTGTTGTGCCCGTAGTTCAGGGCGCCTGCGCCTGCGAAGAAGTCGAGGTAGCTGCGTCCGTCGACGTCTACGAGTCGAGAGCCGACGGCGGTGTCGAAGAGGGCAGGCCAATCACGGCAGTAAGAGCGGACTTGAGATTCGTGCTTGGTGAAAGTGTCGTCGCCGCGTGCTGTGTGCATCGTCGTCATTTGTTTAGGTTCCTTACGGATTTGTCGGCGTCATGCCGGCGAGAGCCGGTACAGGTCTTCCGGCTCGTGCGAGTCGCCGAAGAGTTCGGCCTCGAGAAAGGGCTCGCGTGTGAACTGCAAGCCCAGCGATCGGGCGACCCCGGAGAACAAGCGCTGAGAAGCGTCGTTGTCGGGGCTGATCGTGGTGTGGATCGCGGAGACCCCTGATCGGCTGAACAGTTCGCGGAGCATCGTGCCCGCGATCTGCTTGCCGCGTTGATCGGCGTCTACCGCCACCTGCCACACCATGAGGACATCGGAGGCGTCTGGCCTGCGATATCCGGTGATGAAGCCGACGGGCCTTCCGTCGACTTCGGCGATGATCGACGTGTCGGCGAAATCGACGGCCCACAAGACGTAGGCGTAGCTCGAGTTCACGTCGAGGACCTGCGAGTCGCGGGCTATCTGCCACATCCGCAGGCCGTCGGTGGCCCGGGGCCGCCGGTAGGCGACACCGCCGCGCTCATTGATTTGGATCGCGCTGAGTTCCGGGTTCATGACGTGACCGAGGCTAACGAGGGGCCTTGGCGATGTCACCCGATCAGGCCACGCGACGCCGATATGTCGGGCCTTTGTGCAGTTCACAGCTTTGCTGTGGGATAAATCACAGTAACGTCGTGGTGGCCGTCAGTGACGGCAGAATCACCTCGCATCGGTGATCGATCTTGAGTGTCGCAAAACGGTCCCCGCGGGTGCCTCCGCGGTTCACGATCACCACCGGAATCCCGGACTGCGCGGCGTGGCGTACAAACCGGAGTCCGGACATGACGGTGAGGGACGACCCGGCCACCAGCATCGCCTCGGCGGCGTCGACCATCGCGAATGCGCGATCGGTGACCGGCCGGGGGACTGTCTCTCCGAAGTAGACGATGTCGGGCTTGAGGACGCCGCCACAGTTCTCGCAGTCGACCATCACGAAGTCGGCGGTGTCGTGCAGGACGGCGTCCGCATCGGGCGCCACTTCGATCGCGCCACGACTGCGGACCCTGTCGGCGAAGTCGGGATTCACGGCGTCGAGCCTGTCTGCCAGCGTGTATCTCGACAGCAGGTTCCCGCAGTCCAAGCAGATCACTCGGCCGTACGAGCCGTGAAGGTCGAGAGTCGGAACGCTCCCGGCTTTGAGGTGCAGCATGTCGACGTTCTGGGTGATCACTCCCGTCATGGATCCGTCACGCTGCATCCGGGCGATCGCATGATGGGCAGAGTTCGGCCGTGCGGCGTCCATGTGGCGCCAGCCGAGATGGTTACGCGCCCAGTAGTGCCTGCGGAAGTCGGGGGAGGAGAGGAACTGGCCGATCGTCATCGGATTCCGGACCGGCGACCCGGGGCTTCGGTAGTCGGGGATTCCGGACGGGGTGGAGATCCCGGCGCCGGTGAGGACAACAGTGCGGCGTCCATCGAGGATCTGAGCGGCATGAACTGCAGCGGCATGAGGATCTGGGTCTGCTGTGGTCGGCGGGGCCGGCGACCAGGCGTTGACGCGCGTACGCATGCCACGACGATACGATGGTTAACCGATATGACCAGGATCATCGCCGGAGAGTTCCGCGGCCGCCGACTCAGTGTTCCCGCCGACACCACCAGGCCCACGTCCGACAGGGTGCGCGAGGCCGTGTTCTCCATGCTCGGCGCGCGTCTCGACCTCGACGGGCTGCGAGTGGCCGACCTCTACGCAGGCACCGGTGCGCTCGGGCTCGAGGCGGTCTCGCGGGGAGCGGCGTCTGCGGTGCTGGTGGAGGCCGACCGTCGCGCGGCGAAGATCGTCCGCGACAACATCGCCACGTGCCGTGCCGGTGGGCGGGCGCGGGTCGTCGACCGAACCGTTGAATCATTCCTCTCGGCTGCCGCCGGGCCGTTCGATCTCGTCTTCCTCGATCCCCCGTACGACGTGACGACGGCCGACGTCGACGCGGTCTTGGCTTTGTTGCTTCCGGCGTTGGCCGACGACGCATGGGTTCTGGTGGAGCGCGGGGCTCGCACGGATCTGATCACCTGGCCGGACGGGCTCGACGAGGTCTCGACGAAGAAGTACGGCGACTCGGTGGTGCATCTCGCGGCACGATGATGCCGTCGGCGAGCCTGCGCCCGGTAGATTCGGCGGCATGAGCGCCGCTGTCTGCCCCGGTTCGTACGATCCCTTCACTCTCGGTCACCGATTCGTCGTCGAGCGCACCGCCGCCCGTTTCGATCGAGTAGTCGTCGCTGTTGTGGTCAATCCCAACAAGCAGGGGATGTTCTCGATCGACGAGCGGATCGAGCTGATCCGTGAGGACTGCGCCGATCTGCCGAACGTCGAAGTCCGCAGCTGGTCGGGGTTGTTGGTGGATCTCGTGCGCGACGACGATCTTCCGACCATCGTCAAGGGCCTGCGGTCGGAGACCGACTTCGCATACGAGACGCCCATGGCGCAGATGAATCGTGAACTCGCCGATGCCGAGACCTTCTTCATGCTCACCGACCCCCGTTTTGCGCACGTCTCCAGCTCGTTGGTGAAGGAGGTCGCCAAGCTCGGCGGCGACGTCACGCCCTACCTCGCTCCACACATCCACCGTGCGCTCGCCGACAAGCTCGCCGGTGCCCGCTCCATCTGACGAGCCACGACACGCCGACCTCGCCTCCTGAGTCACAGTCGCAACATTCGGCACAATGGCCACAAGAACATCAAGGCCTTGTGCCGGATCGGAGTAACCGTGTACCGCGTATTCGAAGCGCTGGACGAACTCGTCGCACTCGTCGAAGAGGCGCGCACCGTCCCGATGACCGCCGGCTGCCTCGTGCCCCGCGGTGACGTCCTGGAGCTGCTCGACGACCTGCGCGACGCGCTCCCCGGAGAGCTCGACGACGCCCAGGACGTGCTCGACGAGCGCGACACCATCGTCGGCAACGCCCGCGACACGTCGGACAAGCTGATCACCGGCGCCGAGAGCGACTCGGAGGCGATGCTCGCTCACGCGAAGGCAGAAGCCGAGCGGATCGTCGCCGAGGCGCAGGCCAGGGCTGATCGACTCGTCAGTGAGGCCGGGGTGCACGCCCAGCAGACGATCGACTCGGCAGACGAGGAGGCTCAGCGCCTCGAGGCGAGCGCCAACCGCGAGTTCGAGGCGGTCACCGGTCGCGCACGCGCCGAAGCCGCACGGGTGGTCGAGGCGGGCGACGCCAGTTACCACAAGTCGGTGGCGGACGGGATCGCCGAGCAGCAGCGGTTGGTGTCGGATTCGGAGGTCGTCGCCGCAGCCAAGAGCGAGGCCGAGCGGATCGTCGATGCAGCGCACGCAGAGTCCGACCGCCTTCGGGGAGACTGTGACATCTACGTCGACGACAAGCTCGCCGGGTTCGAGGACCTGTTGACGAACACGCTGCGGTCGGTGAACCGCGGTCGTCAGCAGCTTCGCACCGGAGCGGGCATGCACGACTACGTCGAGTACCCGCGCAGCGTCGAGGACTCGCGTCGCGAGGATTACGACGAGCACGAGATGGCGGGCTGACGATCCGATTCGACACAAGCGCTAAAATCACTGCGTGAGTGTCAATCCCTTCGTAATCGACGTTCGGAGCGTCCCCCGTCGCGCAGGTTCGATGGTCGAGGTCGACCGCACGGTTGCGGCGCCCGACCGAATCGGTGCACAGATGGTCGGGATCCCCGCCGGTGCGGACGTTCACCTCGATCTGCGGTTGGAGTCGGTCACCGAGGGTGTGCTGGTCAGCGGCACTGTCGACGGTCCGCTCGACGGGCAGTGCGGTCGATGCCTCGATCCGATCGAGGATTCGGTGTCGGTGTACCTGACCGAGCTGTTCGCCTATCCGGATAGTGAGACCGACAAGACGTCCGACGACGAGGACGTCGAGCGCATCGTCGACGAGGAGATCAACCTCGAGCAGACGATCATCGACGCCATCGGCACGGAGCTTCCCTTGACGCCGGTCTGCACGCCCGACTGTCCCGGCTTGTGCCAGGTGTGCGGTGTGAAGCTCGCCGACGCCGAGCCCGACCACGGACACGACGTCATCGATCCTCGTTGGGCGAAGCTGGCTGCGTTCAAGGACGACGCCGAGTGAGTCGTCGTACCGACCAGACTGAGCTCCTCGAGGCTCTCGGGGTCACGATCAGTGACGAGATCCTCACGTTGGCGTTGACGCACCGCTCGTACGCGTACGAGAACGGTGGGCTGCCGACGAACGAGCGTCTCGAGTTCCTCGGCGACGCAGTGCTCGGCGTTGTCGTCACCGAACGGCTCTACGTAGGTTTCCCCGATCGTCCCGAAGGCGAACTGGCGAAGATCCGCGCGAGTGTGGTCAACATGAACGCACTCGCAGACATCGCCCGTGGTCTCGGCGACGGTGGGCTCGGAGCGCACATCCACCTCGGTCGGGGTGAGGAGCTGACAGGCGGACGGGACAAGGCGAGCATCCTCGCGGACGGTCTCGAGTCGTTGTTCGGCGCCATCTTCCTCGATCACGGCATCGAGGTCGCCAAGCGTGTGGTCATGGGACTGTTCGAGCCGATCATCGCTCGCGCCGGAGAGCTCGGCGCCGGTCTTGACTGGAAGACGTCCCTGCAGGAGCTGTCAGCCGAACGTGGGACGGGGCAGCCGCATTATCAGGTGACGTCGACGGGACCCGATCACGACAAGGAGTTCACCGCCACGGCCGTGGTCGCCGGTCGTTCGCTCGGCGAAGGCGTCGGACGGACCAAGAAGGAAGCCGAACAGAACGCCGCTGCGATCGCGTGGCGCGAACTCGACGGCGATCCGACTGTCGGACAGTCGACGTCCGGGAACTGACGGGTGCCTGAACTTCCCGAGGTCGAGACGATTCGGTCCGGCCTCGCTCCGTACCTCGCGGGTCGAACTGCGACGTCGGTCGAGGTGGCTCATCCGCGCGCTGCGCGTCGCCACGTCGGTGGACCGTCCGATCTGGAGAATCGGTTGCGCGGCAAGCGGTTCGAGTCGGTCGATCGGCGAGGCAAGTACCTGTGGATCACCGGAGCCGACGCCACCGACGAAGTGGCGGTCGTCGTCCATCTCGGCATGAGCGGTCAACTGCTGATCAGCGAAGCCGATGCTCCCGATCCAGTGCACCTGCGTATTCGCGTCCAGCTCGACGACGGTCGGCAACTGAGGTTCGTCGACCAGCGCACCTTCGGCGGCTGGCACGTCGACGAGCTGGTGACGGTCGGGGAGCGGGCGCTCCCGGAGTCGGTGGCACACATCGCGCCGGACCCGTTCGAGCCCGCCTACGATCCCGACCGCGTGGTGTCTGTGCTCCGCAAGCGCGACACGGAGGTCAAACGCGCGATCCTGGACCAGACCGTCGTCTCCGGGATCGGCAACATCTACGCAGATGAATCGCTGTGGCGCGCACAGCTTCACGGACGTCGACGTACACGTGGCATCACCAGGGCCGCACTCGGCGAACTGCTCAGTGCGGCGTCGGACGTGATGGGCGAGGCGATCAAAGTCGGCGGCACATCGTTCGACGATCTCTACGTGAACGTCAACGGGCAGTCGGGGTACTTCGAGCGGTCGTTGAACGCGTACGGCCGAGAAGGACTTCCGTGCAGGCGTTGCGAAACGCTGATGCACCGCGAGCAGTTCATGAACCGCAGTTCGTTCTTCTGCCCGCGGTGCCAGCGGCCGCCTCGAGCAAGATAGCGCCACGCACGGTCGTCGCGTCGACGATCAAAGTGATGGAGTCTGCCGGAGATCAGTCGGTTCGCACCTTTGCCGGCAGAAGTAGCGCGATGACAAACGCCGCGCCGACCAGGCCTGCGCTCACGAACAGTGCGCTTCGGTAACCCGGGAGGACGTCGGCACCGGTGTTCACGGCAGCGGAGACGGTCACCAGAATCGCGAGCCCGAGTGCGCCGCCGACCTGACGGAAGGTGTTGAGCAGCCCGGAGACCATGCCTGCGGCCGACGGTGCGACGGCGGCAGTAGCGACGTTCGGGAGCGGGAGGAAGACCATTCCGATTCCGACCGAGGTCACGAGTGACGGGATGAGGATCGCGGTGATGAACGGGCCGTCAGTGGGGAGAGGCGCGAACAAGAGGAACCCGACAGTCGCGAGCGCCGCGCCACCGGCGACCACTCGGCGGGCACCGAATCTCGGCACGAGACGTGATGCGATCTGCACCGCGGCGATGGTGCCGAAGCAGAAGGGGAGGAACACGAGTCCGGTCTTCGTGGCGGAATAGCCGAGCCCCATCTGCAGGTACAGAGACACGAAATAGAAGGCGCCGAACTGTCCCGCGACGATGAAAGCGAAAACCAAGCACGGGACGAGGACGTCGCGACGACCGAGAACGCGGAAGTCGACAAGCGGGACAGCGGTTCGCCGCTCGGCCGCGACGAACGCGCCCAGCAGGACGACGGCCAGAGCGAACCAGACGAGTGTACGAACGCTGCCCCAGCCGTTGTCGGTCGCGGTGACGATCCCGTAGGTCAGCACTGTGAGTCCGGAGGTGGCGAGCACGCCGCCCGCCCAATCGGTACGGCGGTCCGCACTCGCGATCGGACCGGGTGCTGCGAACGACAGGGCGAGCCCCGCCGCCGACACCAGTGCACCGCACGCGATCACCGTGCGCCAGCCGAACGCGTCGGTCAGCACGCCCGAGAGCACGACACCCACCGCACCGCCGAGAGACGCGCCGATCGCGATGGCTGCAAATCCTTTGGCGCGTTCAGTTGGTTCGCGGAAGGTCAGCGCCACCGAAGTGATCGCTGCGGGTGCAACGGCTGCGGCGCCAACGCCCTGCAGGATCCGCACGGCGATCACCTGCCACGGCTCACTGCACAGGTACGCGGCCAGTGACGCGATGGTGAACAGGGCGAATCCGAACCTGAGCAGTGATCTGGCTCCGAACCTGTCGGAGAGTCGCCCGGACAAGAGGAGCAGCCCTCCGAAGACGATCGCGTACGCATTGACGACCCACGACAACCCTTGCGGGCTGAAGTGGACGTCGTCCCGGATCGCTCGAAGCGCGACGTTGGTGACCGAGGCGTCGAAGGTGACGAGGAACTGAGAGAGGCCGGCGAGGACAAGCGAGGTCCGGACCGCAGTAGTTTGTGTAGCACGTAACATAATTAGTTAGGCTAAACTTACTTGTGCTGTGAATGCAAGAGGCTCTGGCAGAATGCGGGCATGCGTCAGAGCACGCCCCGCCGGGGTCGTCCGCCGAGCATCACGCGGGACCAGATCGTTGAAAGGGCGCTTCATCGGCTCGATGAAGCCGGTGTCGACGAGCTCACGATGAAGGCTTTGGCAGGCGACTTGGGTGTGACGACCATGGCGCTGTACCGCCACGTGGGCGACAAGGAGACGCTGGTCGCGCTGGCCCTCGACGCGATCGCAGACCCGTTCGCGACAATCACGTATCCAGATGAGCCGCATGCATGCATTCGGCTCGCGATGACGACCCTCTACACCACGCTGACCGCACATCCGTGGGTGCCGGAAGCGCTCATCCGACCCCAGCGGATCGGACGCGGCGCTCTGTTGCTGGCCGATGCGGTGATCGGTGCGGCATTCGACATCACCGGTGATCGGGCCGCCGCGCTCGCAGCGTATCGAGCGCTGTGGAGCCTCACGCTCGGCAGTGTGCTCTCGCATCTGCGGCAGCGCGCAGAGGGGACGCCGCTGTCGCACGACCGGATGGACGAACTCATGGGTTCGGTCTCCGGCGGCTCGCTGCCGAACCTGCGCGCGAGTGTCTTATTGGACCTGCAACCGTCCACCGGTGAGGATTTCGAGGAGAGTCTCGACGCGCTGATGACTGGACTGTTCGCCTCGTTCGGTGACTGATGCCAGTTGACTTCCTGTGCGGCCGAGACGGGCTTGCCTGCCGGCTACAGGGCGGCCATTCCCAACGGTCGGGGCGCTGTCGGCGAAGGCACGGACCGGTCCGGACTTCGACGGTGGTCACCGTGTGCGCGCTTCTTCGCCAGACGATCGGCTGCGCGCAGTCAACCGATGTCGGTGCTGAGCGGATCGGTCGCGTCGACTACCTGGTCCAGCATGCCGATCGCGCGAAGGACCTGGGCGACGCTGCGAAAGTTCACTCCGGGGTCGCCGGTCTCGATCTTGCGTAGAGTGTCGCTCGTTCAGCCTCCTGCTGTGCGGTCAATCCGAGCACCATGCGCCAACCGCGCACGTGCTCCCCAAACTCCGAGAGTTGTCTGTCGCTCCGGTACACGGCCATGATTCGCTCATTTTCAATGACGAGAAAAGCAGCCGTATCTGATGGTTACGAAGTGTTTCATCGTCATTGTGATCGCCTCCAGAGCTGAACGGCCGGAGGCTCGGACGACTCTGCGCGCATTGCTGGAATTGCTTACCTGGCTACACGTTCGACGGTAGCCATCCCGGCCGCCTGGACACGATCGTGGCGGGCGGCCCCTGGGTGTCACTGTTATGACGAGCCAATGGACGATCTGTGCCACAGGAACCGGTCTCGGGGGTTTGCGAAGGATTTCCTCACTATGATCGACGGGTCTCATCTCACCCGATCTGGGGGTTCGAATGTTCCGTAATTTCCGTCGTGTCGCCGTCGTCGTCGCAGCGTCGATGGCGCTGGTCGCCGGCGCAGCCGTCGTCACGCCTGGCGAGGCCGCCGCCGCCACCCGCTACGCGGCCCCGACTCTCAAGGCTGAGCAGGGGGCGTTCGCCGGCGACAAGAACGTCAAGCTGACGATCACCAACACCAATGTCTCCAGCGGTCTCTTCGCCGAAAGCACCTGCTCGTCCAGCCTGCTCCACGGAACCGAGGCCCTGCAGGCGTTCGTCGCATTCAACAACAAGGACTACATCAACCTTCTCAAGATCATTGCGACCTCCAACAGCAAGGTCGGGCCGGTCGTCAGCAACAACCTGATCAGCCCCGGCCCGAACAGTGCGTCGCGCGAGGTCAGTGCCGCTGACGGCGTCTACATCTACCTCGGCACCTGTGGCGGCATCAAGTCGCTGGAGCCGGGCAACGTCGGCGTCGCCTTGCTGCCGGTGATCGTGCCCAGTGGCGTCGGCAGCATCGGCTCGGTACTGGACTTCGGTAGCGCTGCAATGGAATCCGGCATGGCGATGGGCGACGTCCTGAGCCTGCTGAGCATCCTCGGCAGCGGCTCCTAGTCGCTCGCTTCAAAACAGTCGCCCGTGACCGTCTCCATCTGGTCCGGGCGACTGTTGTCTTCTGGTCCGCGTCAGCATCGATCGGCGTCCGCGTGGTGGGTGAAGGCTTCTCGCCGTGACGAGCGGCCTGATGGGCCACCAGGGGTGTGCGCCGTCTTAGGTTCACCGATGTGTGGCCCACGGCCGGCTCGGCGCTCAGAACTCGCGGAATCGGTGAACATTAAACGGCGGCCGGATTCGGCGACGTCGGTCGGCAACGTGAACATGGCGGTCACTACGCTGGTGACGAGGCAGGAGCACACGGGGAAGCATTTTCGCGCCGCTCGTGTTGCCACCCACACAACGACGAAGGAGTCTTCACGACATGACTGATCTGTGGGTGCAGCGCACCGGAACCCGGCGGTACACGGGCCAGAGCTCGCGCGGTGCGGAGGTGCTGATCGGTTCCGCCGACGTCGAGGGTGTGTTTACGCCCGGCGAGCTGTTGAAGATCGCTCTCGCGGCGTGCACCGGCATGTCGTCGGACAAGCCGCTGTCGCGTCGCCTCGGCGACGACTACGACGCGACCGTCCGCGTGTCAGGCGAGGCCGACCGCGAGAACGAGGTGTACCCGGTGCTGTCGGAGACCCTCGAAGTGGACCTGTCCGATCTCGATCCCGAGGCCGCTCAGCGGCTGCTCGTGGTCGTCGAACGCGCAGTCGACAAGGTGTGCACCGTGGGGCGCACCATCAAGGCAGGTGCGCAGGTCGAGCTGGCGATCGAAACGGACTGACACATGGAACGGCTGTCGGCATGGGTGCACGGAAACGTCCAAGGCGTCGGTTTCCGCTGGTGGACTCGATCGCGAGCGTTGGAGCTCGGCCTGGTCGGTTATGCGTCCAATCACGCCGACGGTCGGGTCCACGTGGTGGCCGAAGGGCCACGTCCGCAGTTGGACGCCCTGCTGAATGCACTGCGGTCCGGCGAGACGCCCGGACGCGTGGATCTGGTGGTCGAGGACTTCCTCGCGGCGCGCTCGGACCTGCACTCGTTCGTCGAACGCTGAGGTCGCACGGGTAAACTGGACAGCCGTGCACCTCAAGAGCCTCACCCTCAAGGGCTTCAAATCGTTCGCGTCGTCGACGACGCTGCGATTCGAGCCCGGCATCACGTGTGTGGTGGGGCCGAACGGGTCGGGCAAGTCGAACGTCGTGGACGCCCTCACCTGGGTGATGGGTGAGCAGGGCGCGAAGGCGTTGCGCGGCGGAAAGATGGCCGACGTCATCTTCGCCGGAACGTCCGGTCGGGCACCGCTCGGCCGTGCGGAAGTGACGCTGACCATCGACAACTCCGACGGCGCGCTGCCGATCGAGTACTCCGAAGTGTCGGTCACGCGGCGCATGTTCCGCGACGGCGCGGGGGAGTACGAGATCAACGGGAACTCGTGTCGTCTCATGGATGTGCAGGAACTCCTCTCCGACTCCGGCATCGGCCGCGAGATGCACGTCATCGTCGGTCAGGGTCGGCTCTCCGCGATTCTCGAATCGAAGCCGGAAGATCGCCGAGCGTTCATCGAAGAGGCGGCGGGCGTCCTCAAACATCGTCGGCGCAGAGAGAAGGCGGTCCGCAAGCTCGACGCGATGGCCGCGAACCTCGCCCGCCTGACGGACCTGACAGCAGAGCTGCGCCGACAGCTCAAACCCCTCGGACGACAAGCGGAGGTGGCGCGCCGCGCGGCGACGGTGCAGGCAGACCTGCGTGACGCTCGACTGCGGCTGGCGGCTGACGACCTCGTGACCCGCCGTGAGGAGATGGCGCAGCACACGAGCCTCGAACACGAGATCCGCGAACGGCAGAACGAGGTGGCCGCCCAATTAGACGAGGCGACAGCCGCGCTGACTGCGGCGCAGGAGCACCTCGCGCAGATCACGCCCGCGGCCACCGAGGCCGGACGCGTCTACCACCAGCTTTCGACGCTGGCCGAGCGTGTCGACGGGACCCGCCGGGTCGCGTCCGAACGCGCGGCGCACCTGTCGCAACCTGCGTCCGCGCCCACCGGCCCAGACCCTGAGACGTTGGAGCGCCAGGCCGAAGAAGCGGCGATGACCGAGGCGGAACACGCGTTCGCCGTCGAAGAGGGCGCAGAACGCCTCGAGTACGCGACCGCCGCACTCCAGGCCGCAGAACAGGCCGCATCGGCCGCTGAGAAGGCGCACATGGCTGCGGTGCAGGCAGTCGCCGATCGCCGTGAAGGCCTCGCCCGTCTCGAAGGCCAGGCCGCGAACCTACGGACCAAGGTGGAGTCGGTGGACGCTGAGACGTCGCGTCTGGCCGAGGGCATCGAGGCCGCCCACCAGCGTGCCGACGCCGCGCAGGCCCTCATCGACGAGCAGGCCGCCGCGACCGCGGAGCTGGAGTCGCGCGAGGCGAGTCTCGACGAGCATCACGAACGATGTGTCGCCGCACTCGAGACTGCTTCCGCGACCGTCGTCGCATTGCAGAAGACCGAACGCGAGGCCGAGCAGGCGATCGCCTCGCTCACCGCACGCATCGAAGCGCTCGCCGTCGGCCTCGAACGCGGCGACGGTGGCGCATGGCTCCAAGAACACGCTGGTGACGGACTTCTCGCTCCGCTGTCGGACCTGCTGACCGTGGAACCGGGATACGAGACCGCGGTCTCGCTGGCCCTCGGGCCCGCCGCCGACGCCATCGCCACTGTAGACGGACTCGCCGCGGTGCGGGCGCTCGACGCTCTCCGAGGCGGGGACGGGGGACGGGCGGCACTGATAGTCGGCGGCCTTCCGCAGACGGCCGAGCCCACCCGCCCGCAACTGCCGGCAGGCGTCGTGTGGGCGCGTGACGTGGTCAGCGCACCGGACACGATCAGCGGTGCCGTCGACATTCTTCTGGCCGGCACCGTGATCGTCGACGATGCGGCACTCGGACTGCGGCTGGCCGCCGAGCACGGATTGGTGGCCGTCACCGGAGACGGTGACCGGGTGTCGGCAGCGTCGGTGGAAGGCGGTTCGTCCAAGCGTCCGTCGACGCTCGAAGTCCAGTCGGCCGTCGACACCGCGACTGACGACCTCGCAAAGGCACGGGCGACCGTCGACCGCGTGCTCGGCGAACTGAGCGAGGCTCAGGCCGCCGAGGCTCAAGCCAGGGAGGCCGCTGAGGGTGCACTGGCAGCGCTGAATGAGTCCGATGCCAACGTCGGCGCCGCATACGAACAACTGGGCCGCCTCGGTTCCGACGTCCGTTCCGCTCGTGATGAAGCCGACCGACTCACCCGGCAGCGGCGTTTCGTCGAAGAGGGGAGAGCCGACAATCTCGCGGCCCTCACCGAGGTCGAGGAGAGGCTCGCCCGGGCCCTCGACGAGCACGACGACCCGACGGCGGGAGACCTCGACAGCGGAATGCGAGAGGCGGCCGCGGCAGAGGTCGCGTCCGCGCGATCGATGGAAGTCGAGACCCGACTGACCCTTCGGACGGCCGAGGAGCGTCTCGGATCGGTACGCGGCAAAGCCGAGAGTCTGCGCCGTGCGGCAGTCAACGAGCGAGCCAACCGTGAGCGACTCAAGCGGCAGGACGCCAGCCGTCGGTACGCGGCGGGCGTCGCGAACGTCGTCGTCGACGCAGGACGGAAGCTCGCCGATGCGGTGTCGACCGCAGCCTCCGACGCCGCCCGCGGACGTGACGAACTCGAGGCCGTCCGTGCCGCACGGACCACGGAGACCGACGAACTGCGTCGACTGGTCGACGAACTCACCGCCACCATGAATCAACTCCGTGACGCCGTGCACCGCGACGAGATCGCCAAGGCGCAGGCCGAACTGCGGATCGAGCAGCTCGAAGAACAGGTGCTCGAACAGTTCGCTATGGCACCGGACGACCTCGTCGCCGAATACGGTCCCGACGTTCCGATGCCGCCGTCTGATCTAGAGATGCGCGAATACGAGGACGCCAAAGCCCGCGGCGAGCAGGTGGTCGCTCCGGCGCCGATGCCATACGACCGCAAGACACAGGAGATCCGCGCGAAGCGGGCGCAGAAGGACCTCACCACACTCGGCAAGGTGAACCCGCTCGCGCTCGAGGAGTTCGCCGCGCTCGAGGAGCGCTACTCGTTCCTGTCGACACAACTCGAAGACGTCAAGAAGGCGCGTGACGACCTCCTCGACGTGGTGGCTGATGTCGACGCGAGAATCCTGCAGGTCTTCACCGAGGCGTACGCCGACGTCGAAGCCGAGTTCACCCAGGTGTTCGCGACACTCTTCCCCGGCGGCGAAGGCCGACTCGTCTTGACCGATCCGTCCGACATGTTGACCACCGGCGTCGAGGTGGAGGCGCGCCCGCCCGGCAAGAAAGTCAAACGGCTGTCGCTGCTCTCCGGCGGCGAGAAGTCGTTGACCGCGGTCGCCATGCTCGTCGCGATCTTCCGCGCCCGGCCGTCACCGTTCTATGTGATGGACGAAGTGGAGGCCGCCCTCGACGACGCGAACCTCCGGCGTCTCATCAGCCTGTTCGAGCAGCTTCGCGAAAAATCGCAGCTCATCGTCATCACACACCAGAAACCGACGATGGAGATCGCCGACGCCCTGTACGGCGTCAGCATGCGCGGCGACGGCATCACCCAAGTCATCTCCCAACGACTCCGCGGCGTCGACCTCGCCACGGCAGGCTCATCGCCACAAGGAAAGGCACAGTCTTCGTGACTACAGAAGTCCTCATCGGAATCATCGTCGGAGTGATCCTGCTGATCGCTCTGGTCGGCCTGACCGGCTATCTGATCAGCCGCAAGCGGCAGATCTCGATCTCCGACAAGCCCGAACAGATGGATGTCACCGACGGCACCACACGCCAAGTGGACCGATCGGGGGGCTACCAGGCCGGCTCGGGTTTCAACTTCAGTCAGGGCGGGACGGCGACCGTTGACGCGCCCGCACCCGCGCCCGAGCCCGAGCCTGAGCCGGTCGACGCTCCGGAAGTCGAGGCACAGCCGGAGGTCTCGGAGTCGACCGCCGCTGAGCCTGCTTCCGCCGAACCAGAAGCGGCCGAGCCCGAACCGGAGCCGATCGTCGAAGACGCTCCGGCGCCGGCCCTCGACGACATCGAACCCACGGCCGGACGCCTGTCCCGTCTGCGTGGACGACTCTCTCGTTCGCAAGGCGCCATCGGCGCCAGCGTCCTGGGCCTGCTCGGTGCGGGTGATCTCGATGAAGACTCGTGGGAAGAGATCGAAGACACCCTGGTCATGGCCGACCTCGGCACTGCGGCTACCGCCACTGTCGTCGAACGGCTGCGCGAGGAGTTGGCGACCGGCAAGGTCCGCACGGCCGACGACGCGCGTTCGGCACTTCGTCGGATCCTCATCGAGCAGCTCCATCCGAAGCTTGATCGCTCGGTGAAGGCGCTTCCGCACGCCGACGGACCGGCAGTGGTGCTGGTGGTCGGCGTGAACGGTGTCGGCAAGACCACCACCACCGGGAAGCTCGCGCGAGTGCTCGTCGCAGACGGACGACGCGTGACACTCGGAGCCGCGGACACCTTCCGCGCCGCGGCCGCCGACCAACTGCAGACCTGGGGCGAGCGCGTCGGTGCGGGCATCGTCCGGGGCAAGGAAGGCGCCGACCCGGCGTCGGTCGCGTTCGACGCCGTCAGCAAGGGTATCGACGACGGGGTGGACGTCGTCCTCATCGACACCGCCGGTCGACTGCACACCAAGACCGGGCTCATGGACGAGCTCGGGAAGGTGAAGCGCGTGGTGGAGAAGAAGGTTCCCGTCGACGAGGTCCTGCTCGTCCTCGATGCGACCGTTGGACAGAACGGACTCATGCAGGCGAAGGTGTTCGCCGAGGTCGTCGACCTGACCGGCGTGGTGCTGACCAAACTCGACGGAACGGCCAAGGGCGGCATCGTCTTCCGCATCCAGGAAGAGCTCGGTGTGCCGGTGAAACTCGTCGGTCTCGGAGAAGGCGCAGACGATCTCGCTCCCTTCGAACCCGGCGCATTCGTCGACGCACTGCTGTAAGCGCACCTCGACGAGATCCCCATCCGGCCGTGCCGGGTGGGGATCTTTGCGTTCTGGGTCGTGTGAGGGCCGGATCCCTTGAAAGCAACTTCTGAATCATGGTTCAATACTTTCCGAACGAAGAATTGAATTGAGATTCAGAAGGGGTGGGCAGTGGCATACCGACCGACCGAGGCGACGCGTCGCGCGGCGCAGGAGAAGCGCGCAGCGATGCTCGCCGCCGCGCGCGGTCTGGTCGCAGACGCCGGATTCTCCGGGGCGACGGTTGCGGCCATCGCCGAGGGCGCCGACGTGAGCGTCGGATCGGTCTACTCGTACTTCGACAACCGTGAGACGCTGCTCGCCGAAGTGTTCCGCACCGCGGCGGAGTACGAGTTCGCCCAGGTGGCAGCGGCGGTCGAGGCCGCAGGCGGCGACCCTCTCGCGCAACTCGACGCACTGATCGTCACCTTCGCCGACCGTGCGCTGCGCGGTCGGCGGATGGCGTGGTCGCTGCTCTTCGAGCCCGTCATCCCCGCCGTCGACGCTGAACGCCTCCGGCTGCGCCAGTGGTATCGCGACCTGGGCGAGGCCGTGATCGCTGCGGGCGTGGCGTCGTCGGCCTTCGTCGACCAGGACGTGCGCGTGACCGCTTCTGCCGTCATGGGCGCGATCTCCGAAGCGCTCGTCGGGGCCCTCAATCCCGACACATCGCCGCTGGCCACCGACCCCGATCAACTGCTCGGAACCATCCGAGCATTCTGCCTACGTGCGCTCGGCGCACCACCGAAGGAGACTCCATGACCGCCACCCACGATGTGTTCAACCAGGCCGCGCCCCGCGTCGACGTCAACGAGTATCTGACCGACCTGCCGCTCGTGGAAGCAGTGGAGGCGTACGGCGCGTCCTGGGCCACCGACGAGCTCACCGAAGCGGGTGCACTCGTCGGACGTGCGGACTTCCAGCGTGACGCGGAACTCGCCAACACGATCACTCCGAAGCTCCACACTCACGACCGATGGGGACATCGCGTCGACGAGATCGAGTTCCATCCCGCCTACCACCGGATCATCGGCGACGCCATCGCACACGGCGCGCACACGAGCTGCTGGGACGATCCGCGCGAGGGGGCGCACGTCGCCCGCGCGGCGATGTTCATGCAGTTCGGGCAGGTGGAGCCCGGCCACGCGTGTCCGGTGAGCATGACGCACGCGGTGGTCCCGTCATTGCGCGTGGATCAGACGCTCGCGGATCAGTGGATCCCGCGGACCCTGTCGCGCGACTACGATCCGTCACTGGCCGATCCGGCGAAGAGCTCCGCGATCTTCGGCATGGCGATGACCGAGAAGCAGGGTGGATCCGACATTCGCGCCAACACCACACGCGCGGTCGACAACGGGGACGGGACCTACCGGATCACCGGGCACAAATGGTTCTGCTCCGCGCCGCAGTCTGACGCGTTCCTCGTCCTGGCGAAGACCGAGCCGGGGGTGACCTGCTTCGTGGTCCCGCGCACGCTGCCGGACGGCTCGCGCAACACCTTCAACATCCAGCGCCTCAAAGACAAGCTCGGAAACAAGTCGAACGCGTCGAGTGAGATCGAGTTCTCCGACACCGTCGGCTGGCGTCTCGGTGACGAGGGTTCGGGCGTGCGCACGATCATCGAGATGGTCAACCAGACTCGCCTCGACTGCGCGTTGGGCAGTGCCGCGGGCATGCGGCAGTCGGTCGCGGAAGCCGCATGGCATGTGCGCCACCGCTCCGCGTTCGGCGCGACCCTGATCGACCAGCCCGCGATGACCGCGGTGATCGCCGATCTTCAGGTGGAGGCCGAGGCCGCGATGTGGACCGCGATGCGTCTGGCGTCCGCGTACGACGACGACTCGGAGCAGTCGCAGGCGTTCCGGAGACTCGCCACCGCTGTCGGCAAGTACTGGGTGTGCAAACGAGGCCCGAACCACGCATACGAGGCACTCGAGTGTCTCGGCGGCAACGGATACACCGAGGCGTTCCCGCTGGCCCGTCGCTTCCGCGAGCAGCCGGTGATGGCAGTGTGGGAGGGGTCGGGGAATGTCATAGCGCTCGACGTCTTGCGTGCGATGGTGCGTGATCCGCTGTCGGTCGAGGCGCTCGACGCCGAGTTCGAACTCGCACTCGGTCAGCACCGCGCGTACGACCTGCATGTCGAGAACACACGCAAACTCGTGGCGCAGGCCGCCGCTGATCCGTTGAACGCGCCCGCCATCGCGCGTCGTCTGACGGAGTCGCTGGCGATTGCCCTTCAGGGATCGATCGTCATCCGACAGGCGCCGTCGTTCGTCGCGGACGCGTTCGTCGCAGGTCGGATCGCCGAACCGGGCCAGATGTACGGCGTTCTCGACTCCAAGCTCGACCTGGCCGCGATCGCCGGACGGGCCTGAGACATGCATCTGACAGCAGTCCTCGAACGCGCGGCGCGAATCGCGGCCGACAAGCCGGCACTGATCTCAGACGACCACGAGATCACTTTCGGGCAGCTCCTCGACCGGTCGAAGCGTGCGGCCGCGGTCTTCATCGACGCGGGCGTCCGCCCGGGGGATCGGGTCGCCGTTATGGCTTTCAACACACCGGGGTTCGTGGTCGCGGCTTTCGGCGCCTGGTTCGCGGGAGCGACCCTGGTGCCGGTGAACCACAAGTTCGCCGCACCCGAGGTCGAGTACACGATCGGGCACAGCCGAGCGAGTCTCGGAGTGGTCGACGGGACGCTGGTGTCGACCACACTCGGAACCGGCATCGCGTGGCTGACCACCGACTCGACAGCTGCAGGCTTCGGCGACTTCGATGCGCTCGTCGCTGCTGCGACCGCGGTCTCCGGACCCGTCGACGAGGATGTGGACACGCCGGCACAGATCCTCTACACGTCCGGGACCACGAGTTCGCCGAAGGGATGCGTGCACACTCATCGGGGGCTGTCGACGGTGGCTCCTCTGATCGCGACCACTCTCGGCTTCACGCCTGACGAGCGTTTCCTTCTCGCGATGCCCATCTGGCACGCCGCGCCGCTGAACGATTGGCTGCTCACGATGATCTCGTTGACTGCTACCACCGTGCTGATGCGCGAGTACGACCCCGCAGCCTTCCTCCCGACTGTGGAGCGGCACCGGATCACCGCGTTCTTCGGCTCGCCGATCGCGTACCTGTTGCCAGTGCAACTCGCTGACGCAGGGCGCCTCGACCTCGCGGAATACAACCTGTCCAGTGTCCGCGCATGGCTGTACGGCGGTGCATCGCTCGGCGAACACACCGCCCGCCGACTGATCGAGGCCTACCGGAGCGACCGCTTCTTCCAGGTCTACGGCATGAGTGAGACCGGCCCCGTCGGCACCGCTCTGTACCCGCACGAACAGACCACAAAAGCCGGATCGATCGGTCGCGGTGGGATGTACGGCGTGGATCTGCGGGTTGTGGATGCCGGCGGCGTGGACCAGGCAGCAGGCGGGACAGGCGAGATCTGGCTGCGCGCCGACTCCCGCATGGTCGGCTATCTCGACAACCCGGAAGCGACTGCTGCCGCGTTCGCGGGACCGTGGTTCCGGACGGGCGACGTCGCGCGCATCGACGACGACGGCTACCTGTACATCGTGGACCGGCTCAAGGACGTCATCATCGTCGGTGGCGAGAACGTCCACTCACAGGAGGTGGAGGAAGTCCTGCGCGGGCATCCGCGGGTGGCGGACGTCGCGGTCATCGGTCGTCCGCACCAGGAATGGGGCGAGACCGTGGTGGCGGCGTGCGTGTCCACGGACGGCGTCGACGTCACCGTCGACGAGGTCCGCGACTTCCTCGCCGATCGCCTCGCGCGCTACAAGATCCCCAGGGAGGTCGTCATGGTGGACGCGCTTCCGCGCAATCCGAGCGGAAAGATCGTCAAGCACGTCCTTCGCGATCGCGTCACCGTGTGATGTAACCCGCCCGAAACGTGGACCGTCCGCACGTGACGCGCACGAAACACGAGCGCGGCTGTGCGGCAACCTGCGGGCGACACAGTTACCTCACACGTCGACAGACGACGGGTGAGGAGGCCTGCAACAGTGAATGTGGCACTGCCGGACACAGTGTTCGGAACCATCGACAGCGGAAACACCGCCTGGGTGATCGCGAGTGCGGGACTCGTACTCCTGATGACCCCGGCCCTGGCGTTCTTCTACGGAGGACTCACCCGGGCCAAATCGGTCCTCAACATGATGATGATGTCGTTCGGCGCCCTCGGCGTCGTGACTGTCATCTACGTCCTGTGGGGATTCTCGATGTCGTTCGGCAACTCGTTGACGGGTTCGAAAGACATCCTCGGCATCTTCTCGAATCCGTTCGAACTCTTCGGATCCGACCAGCTGATGCAGTCCAAGGAAGTCGGCGGCACCACTCAGGTGGTCGTCTGGGGCGACTACGGCATCCCAGCCATCGTCTTCCTGGCGTTCCAGCTGACATTCGCGGTGATCACCGTCGCCCTGATCAGCGGTGCCATCGCCGAACGCGTCAAGTTCATCACCTGGCTGGTCTTCAGCGGGTTGTTCGCGACGATCGTTTACTTCCCGCTCGCTCACATGGTGTGGGGCGGCGGCATCCTCTCGGGTGCCGAGGACGGTATCGCGGCGAAGATGTTCGGAGTCACCGACGGCGCAGCGACCGTCGCGCCGATCGACTTCGCGGGCGGCACAGTCGTCCACATCAACGCCGGTATGGCGGGCCTGGTGCTCGCGTTGATCGTCGGTAAGCGCAAGGGCTTCGGCAAGACCGCCTACCGTCCTCACAACATTCCGTTCGTGATGCTCGGTGCTGCGCTCCTGTGGTTCGGCTGGTTCGGATTCAACGCCGGTTCCGAACTCGGCGCCGACGCGACTGCCGGACTGGTGTGGGTCAACACGACCGTCGCGACAGCCGCCGCCATGATCGGATGGCTTCTCGTCGAGTGGTTCCGTGACGGACACGCGACCAGCGTCGGCGCGGCTTCGGGCATCGTCGCAGGTCTGGTCGCCATCACCCCGGCATGCGCCGCGCTCACCCCGGTCGGCTCCATCGCTCTCGGCCTGGTCGCAGGTGCACTCGCCGCGGTAGCGATCGGCCTGAAGTACAAGTTCGGCTTCGACGATTCACTCGACGTCGTCGGCGTCCACCTGGTGGCAGGCCTGTGGGGAACCATCGGCATCGGCCTGCTGGCCAAGGACACCGGACTGTTCTACGGCAACGGATTCAAGCAGATCGCCGTCCAGACCGTTGTGGCGCTTGTGGCGCTACTGTTCACTGCAGTGCTCACCGCCGTGATCGGCTACGCCCTCAAGCCGCTCGGCTGGCGCGTGGACGACGAGGCGGAGTTCGTCGGAATCGACTCTGCAGAGCACGCGGAGAGTGCATATGAGACGACGTAGTCGACCGAACAGGCCGTCACGGCCGGAACGTTGCGCCGTAGGCTCGAAATCTCAGGGAAAGGTCTATTCATGAAGCTGGTCACCGCAATCGTCAAGCCGTTCACCTTGGAAGACGTGAAGGCCGCACTGGAACAGATCGGCATCGTCGGCATGACGGTCAGTGAAGTCCAGGGCTACGGACGTCAGAAGGGGCACACCGAGGTCTACCGCGGCGCCGAGTACGCCGTCGACTTCGTGCCGAAGGTCCGCGTCGAGGTCATCGTCGACGACGACGTGCTCGATCAGGTCACCGAGACCATCGTCGAAGCGGCCCGGACGGGCAAGATCGGCGACGGCAAAGTGTGGGTGACTCCCGTCGAGTCGATCATCCGGGTGCGCACCGGTGAACGCGGACCCGACGCGATCTAGTGCGGAGTCGTTCGCCGCGGCACGTCGAGTGCTGCTGCGCGCCGGCGATCTCCACGGGCAAGCTCTGCGGGACGCTCTCGCAGACCGGGCCGAGGAATGGATCGCCGCGCGTGCAGCGGAACTCGGCGTCGTCGAGGGGAGCGGCTTCGCCGTTGTCGCCGTCGGCAGCCTCGGGCGCCGAGAGATGGTCGGATACTCCGACCTGGACCTGATCCTGGTCCACGACGACCGGCACCGAGATCGTCTCGCCGACGTCGCGGACGGGCTCTGGTATCCGATCTGGGACGCCGGGATCAAACTCGATCACAGTGTCCGATCGGTTCCCGAGGCCATGAAAGTGGCGCGCGAAGATGTGACGGCAGCCCTCGGGTTGCTCGACGCCCGGTTCATCGCAGGCGACTCCGATCTCGCTGCGTTGCTGATCTCCTCGGTCCGGAACCTGTGGCGCGCCGAGGCGAGAATGCGTCTGCCCGAGGTGATCGACGCCGCGAAGGCACGGTGGGAGCGGACCGGTGAGATCGCGCACCGGGCCGAGCCGGATCTGAAGAACGGTAGGGGAGGACTGCGCGACGTCCAACTGCTCGACGCCCTCGCATTCGCACATCTCACCGACGGACTCGGTCGTCTCGACCCCGGCCGGGCGGAGTCGCCGCTGCGGACCGCGTACGGAGATCTCCTCGCGGTTCGAACCGAACTGCACGTAGTGGCGGGCCGAGCGCGCGACCAGGTGCGAGCGCAGGACGCCGACGACATCGCCGCCGCACTCGGCGCAGGAGACAGGTTCGACCTGGCGCGAATAATCAGCCGGGCGGCCAGAACCACCTCGTATGCCGTCGACACAGGCTTCCGGACCGCCACCAACGCGGTGGGACGACGTGGGCTGTCGCGCTTTCGCCGGAATCCGATCCGCAAGCCGCTCGACGAGGGAGTCGTCGAACACGACGGCGAAGTGGTCCTGGCGAAGACCGCCACGCCCAGTTCGGACCCCGGACTGGTCTTGCGTGTCGCCAGTGCGTCCGCCCGGAATCAGCTGCCGATGAACGGCGCCGTCCTCGAGCGTCTCGCGAACTTCGCCTCCCCGATTCCCGAGCCGTGGTCGAGCGAGAATCTGTCGGATCTGCTCGTACTGCTCGCATCGGGGCACGAGTTGATCGCACCGGTCGAGGCGCTCGACGCCACGGGGCTGTGGGAGAGGATCGTGCCCGAATGGCCTGTCGTCCGCGACCTGCCTCCGCGGGACGCGATCCACACGTGGACCGTCGACCGTCACCTGTTGGAGACCGCCGCCTACGCCGGAGCCCTGACAACGAGCGTGTCGCGTCCGGACCTCCTGATCCTAGGTGCGCTCTTCCACGACATCGGCAAGGGACGCGGCGGGGACCACAGCGTGGTCGGAGCCGAGCTCATCGGCCCGATCGCCGACCGAATGGGCCTGTGGCCAGACGACCGGGATCTGCTCGTCGAGATGGTGCGGCTGCACCTCCTGCTTCCCTCGGTCGTGACGCGCCGTGACGTCACCGAGCCCGCGACGATCGCATGGGTCGCCGACCAGGTCGGAGGTGATCGGGTGCTCATCGAACTTCTCGGCGCCCTGGCCGAGGCCGACTCTCGGGCCACCGGACCGGGCGTCTGGAACGAATGGAAGGCGTCGCTCATCGGGGGACTGGTGGAGCGGGTGGTCGATCATCTCGGCGGCCGGCCGGTTCCGACTCCCGAACCCATCGCCGACGATGTCCGAGCTCTCGCCGAGCAGGGCGGCGTCCGCGTCCACACGGCGCCCGGGGACGGGCCGAACATGACCGTCGTGACGATGGTCGCGCCCGACGGGCCGGGAATGCTGTCGACGATGGCGGGTGTGCTCGCACTGGCGGGGCTGCAGGCGCATTCGGCGTCGGTTCGCACACATGCCGGTGCGGCAGTGGACTCGTTTGTGGTGATGCCGACGTTCGGCAGCGCCCCGGACGCGCAGTTGCTTCGGCAAAGGCTCGTCGCCGCAGTGTCCGGAAGCCTCGATGTGCATGACGCGCTGGCCAAGAGGATCGCGGATCGGAAGCCTGCGGTCGGCGTCGGCTCTGCTGCTGTGCCGACCGCTCGGATCACGCCGCCCCCGCGCGTCGCGTGGCTCCGGAGCCCGGAGAAGGAGCGTCAGCTCCTCGAACTCCGAGCCCAGGACGACGAGGGCCTGCTCGCCCGGGTGAGCGCGGAACTCGATCGTTGTGGTGTCGACGTCGTCTGGGCGACGGTCGCGACCATGGGCGCCACCGCGGTCGACACGTTCTGCGTCGTCCTGCCGGACGACAGTCCCGCGACCCGCGAACGCGTCGCCGCCGCGGTCCTGGCGGTCTGCGGGGGCCGATCGTAAGTCGGGGCCGCAAACGAGGTGTTCAGCGACAAACGAAGCATGCAGGTATGCCTCGTCTGTCGTTGAACACCTCGTTTGTGGGTCGCCGCAGCGGTGGCTGATCTGATCCGGGAGGCGGCCGCTCGGCTCGGCATGGAAAGATAGAAGAATGTTCGAATCCCTCTCCGACCGGTTGACAGGCGCCCTGAAGGACCTGCGCGGCAAGGGTCGTCTCACCGACTCCGACATCGATGCGACGGCACGCGAGATCCGTCTGGCACTTCTCGAGGCCGACGTCTCGCTGCCAGTGGTCCGCACGTTCATCGCGAACGTGAAGGAGCGCGCCAAGGGCTCCGAGGTGTCCGCGGCGCTGAATCCCGCGCAGCAGATCGTCAAGATCGTCAACGAGGAGCTCGTCGCCATCCTCGGCGGGGAGACCCGCCGTGTCCAGCTGGCGAAGACTCCGCCGACGGTCATCATGCTGGCGGGCCTGCAGGGCGCCGGTAAGACGACGCTCGCGGGCAAGCTGGCCAAATGGCTGTCGGGCCAGGGCCACACCCCGATGCTCGTCGCCTGTGACCTGCAGCGTCCCGGTGCCGTCCAGCAGCTCCAGATCGTGGGCGAGCGCGCCGGTGTGCCGGTGTTCGCTCCGCATCCCGGCACCGCCGTCGGCGGCGAAGGCACGCTCGGCGTCAGCTCCGGCGACCCCGTGCAGGTGGCGCAGGCCGGTGTCGCGGAAGCCAAGACCAAACAGCACGACGTGGTCATCATCGACACCGCGGGTCGTCTCGGCATCGACGCGGAGCTGATGCGCCAGGCGTCCGACATCCGCGACGCCACGAACCCGGACGAAGTTCTGTTCGTGCTCGACTCGATGATCGGTCAGGATGCCGTCAGCACGGCGCAGGCCTTCGCCGAAGGCGTCGACTTCACCGGCGTGGTCCTCACCAAACTCGACGGCGACGCCCGAGGCGGTGCGGCGCTCTCCGTTCGTGAGATCACCGGACGCCCGATCATGTTCGCGTCGACCGGTGAGAAGCTCGAAGACTTCGACGTCTTCCACCCGGATCGCATGGCCAGCCGAATCCTCGGCATGGGCGACGTCCTCTCGCTCATCGAGCAGGCTGAACAGCACTTCGACGAGGCTGAGGCGCAGCGCACCGCGGAGAAGATCAGCCAGGGTGAACTCACCCTCGACGACTTCCTCCAGCAGATGCTGATGATCCGGAAGATGGGTCCGATCGGCAATCTCCTGGGCATGCTGCCCGGCGCCGGCGACATGAAAGACGCACTGTCTCAGGTCGACGACAAGCAGCTCGACAAGATTCAGGCGATCATCCGCGGCATGACGCCCGCCGAGCGTGACAACCCGAAGATCATCAACGCCTCGCGCCGCATCCGCATCGCCAAGGGTTCGGGTGTCACCGTCACCGACGTGAACCAGCTCGTGGACCGCTTCTTCGCGGCCCGCAAGATGATGTCTCAGATGTCCGGCCGCATGATGGGCGGCGGCATGCGCAAGAATCAGCGCAAGGGCAAGAAGGGCGCCAAGGGACGCAAGGGCAAGGGCGGACGCGGACCCACGCCGCCGAAGGCGATGCGCGGTGGAGGTTTCCCCGGCATGCCCCCGGGCATGGGGATGCCGCCCGGCCTCGATCTGTCGAACATGCCGCCCGGGCTCGACGAACTGCCCCCGGGCCTGGAGGGCTTCGATCTCAACAACCTGAAGTTCCCGAAGAAGTAGGTTCACGCAGCCCATGAATGCGCCCCTCGAGTTCAACGGCACAGATCCGTTCACCGGTGAACCGATTCGGTTCTGGATGCACGACGGCGTCGTGTCGACCGAACCGATCGCGGGCGCCAACGTGGCGGTCGCGCGCGGCTGGATCGTTCCCGGTCTGGTAGACGCTCACAACCACGTGGGGATCGCGCCCGGGCTCGGGGTCACCATCGAACGCGCGCGCGAGCTCGCCGCGCAGGACCTGCGCGCGGGCACCATGCTGATTCGTGAGGTCGGCTCGCCCGTGGACACCCATCCGCTCGACGCCGACGCCCACGGTCCGCGGTTCCTTCGCTCGGGCAAACACATCGCCCGACCCAAGCGGTACCTGCGCGACTACGGGGTGGAGCTGGACGATCCCGACCAGCTGGCCGCCGAAGTGGCCGTACAGGCGCGGGCGGGCGATGGCTGGGTGAAGCTCGTCGGCGACTGGATCGACCGCGAGGTCGGCGACCTCGCACCGCTGTGGTCGCGGGAACAGCTCGTGGCCGCGGTCGAGGCCGCGCACGCCAACGGCGCACGCATCACCGCGCACGTCTTCGGCGCCGAAGCGCTCCCGGACATCATCGCCGCGGGCTTCGATTCCATCGAGCACGGCACCGGCCTGGATGAGGACTTGATCGATCAACTGGTGGAACGGGACATCGCTCTGGTTCCGACGCTGATCCAGCTGGAGACCTTCCCCGAGATCGCCGCGGGCGCCGACCGTTTCCCCAAGTACAAGCAGAACATGCTGTCCCTGCATGCTGGTCGCCACGAGGTCTTCGCTCGGGCTCGCGAGGCCGGTGTCCGGATCTATGCAGGCACCGATGCGGGCGGAACCATCAAGCACGGTCGAATCGTCGACGAGGTCGAGGCGCTGACGACCATCGGTTTCAGCCCTCTCCAGGCTCTCGCCGCCGCATCAACAGCTCCGCGCGACTGGCTCGGCGCTCCGGGGATCGTCCACGGTGCGCGTGCCGACTTCCTGGTGCTCGACTCCGATCCGGCAGAGGATCTCTCGACCCTCCGCCGTCCGCTCCACATCGTCTGCGGCGGCGAGAAGATACCCGCCTAGGGCGTGTCTCCTAATTCGCTTCGCGCGGTCTCGACGGCCAGGTGCACTCCCCGCGGCGTTGTCGTCGGTCGTGATACCTACCGGTATCCCTCTCTCCTCCGCCTTGCGGGGCGCACACCTGATCCGCCGATCCCGAGCGGCGAATCAGGAGACACGCCCTAGGCTTGCTGCACGATCTGCGCGATGCCGATCACGATCAGCAGCACGGTCACAAACCAGCCGGCGGCGCGGGCCACGGACTCCTGGTTCCGGCGACCGTAGGCGAACACACGGCCGATCCACCAGTGTGGGCGTGCGCGGACGGTGACGAGTGCAAGGCCGGTGAGGAACGGCAGACTCAACGCCACCGTCGCGTACAGGAACACCCCGATGTAGCGCTCGCCGGTCGGGAAATCTGCGGCAGACAGCACCGCGAGACCCGCGTAAAACGGGGCGGATGTAGCCGACTGCACCACGCCGAGGACGAAACCGACCACCAGAGTCAGCGGCGACGGCGATCGCAGGGGAGTGAGGATCTTCTCCATCAGGCCGGACGAATCGCCGCCACGCCACGTCAAGTATGCGGTCAGCACACCGGTCAGGATCAGCAGAATGCCGAAGGTCGGCGAGTTCAACACGGCGTCAACCAGTGGTTTCAGGCCGTCGAAGACCAGCATCACCAACACTGACAGCACAAACACGCCGAGCCAGTCGCCGATCAGCAGCAGGGGGACGATACGCCGGTAGCTGCCTGGCGCGAGCATCATCGCGAGCGTCACGAGCACGCCGATCAGGAGGACGTTGACCGAGTCGACGAACGCGAGCGACAGTGCATGCAGCATGGTTGAGGCGAGTCTCCGGCGGTCGTTCGGCAGCCCGGTCGGCCGTCGATGTGTGTCTGAAACGGTACCTGGAGAAGCACCTTGGCCACCGGTTTGGGTGCGTGACACGGGATCTGGCACAATGGACAGCTGGTTCGCCGGAGCCGGCCACGGCCGACCGGCGGTCACCCCAGAAGAGATCGCAAAACCGGGCCCATCGACGTGGTGGGTCGCTGAATTGCGCTGTGACGAATGGAGAGCCAACCATGGCTGTCAAGATCAAGCTCACGCGGCTCGGCAAGATCCGCAACCCGCAGTACCGCATCGTCGTCGCTGACGCTCGCACCCGTCGCAACGGTCGCGTCATCGAGACCATCGGCAAGTACCACCCGAAGGAAGAGCCGTCGCTGATCGAGATCGACTCCGATCGCGCGCAGCACTGGCTGAGCGTCGGCGCACAGCCGACCGAGCCGGTCGCAGCACTCCTGAAGGTCACCGGTGACTGGCAGAAGTTCAAGGGCCTGCCGGGCGCCGAGGGCACCCTCAAGGTCGCTGAGCCGAAGCCCAGCAAGCAGGACCTGTTCAACGCTGCACTCGCTGCTGCCGAGAACGAGCCGGTCGCTGCCGCCACCACCGCCAAGAAGAAGGCCAAGAAGGCCGACGAGGCGCCGGCCGAGGCTGCAGCTGCTGACGCAGGCGAGGACAAGGCCGACGCGTGAGCACTGTCGTCGCTGACGCAGTCGAGCACCTGGTCCGCGGGATCGTCTCCAACCCGGACGACGTTCGCGTCGACCTGATCACCGGCCGTCGTGGCCGCATGGTCGAGGTCCACGTGAGCCCCGAAGACCTCGGCAAGGTGATCGGCCGCAACGGCCGCACCGCCACCGCTCTGCGCACCCTGGTCGCCGGAATCGGCGGCCGCGGCATGCGTGTCGACATCGTCGACACCGACCGCTGACGAGTCCGCATACATGGATCTCGTCGTCGGTCGCGTCGTCAAGACGCATGGCGTTCGCGGTGAACTCGTCGTCGATGTCCGCACCGACGACCCACAGACGCGCTTCGCCGTAGGCGCACGCCTGGTCGGGCGGGCGCCGAAGGGCGCAGGCGACACCGAATACGTGGTGACAGCCGCCCGGAATCACTCCGGGCGGCTGTTGCTATCCCTGAAAGGTGTCGCCGATCGAACCGCAGCCGACGCGCTGCGCGGAACCCTGTTCGTGATCGATGCTGCTGACGTCGACTCAGGAGACGATCCCGACGAGTTCTACGACCACGAACTCGAAGGCGTCGCCGTCTCGACCGTCGCGGGCGATCCGGTCGGCACATTGACCTCGATCCTGCACCTGCCGGGAGGCGACGTACTCGCGATTCGAACGGAGGACGGCCGTGAGGTTCTGGTTCCGTTCGTACGCCAGATGGTCCCGACCGTCACGCGCGAGCGCATCGAGATCGATCCGCCGGAAGGCCTGATCGACCTCGACACCGCGGTGTCGGAGAGGGATTGACGGCGAGTCGACCATGAGAATCGATGTCGTCACCATCTTCCCCGAGTACCTCGAACCGCTGAAGGCCGCTCTGCTCGGCAAAGCCGTCGACGCGGGACTACTCGAGTTCGGTGTCCATGACCTCCGGCGATGGACGTACGACGTCCACCACAGCGTCGACGACGCGCCGTACGGCGGTGGGCCTGGCATGGTCATGAAACCGCAGGTCTGGGGCGAGGCGCTCGACGCTGTGTGCCCCGACGACGCACTTCTCGTGGTGCCGACACCAGCAGGTGTGCCGTTCACTCAAGCGACAGCGCACCGGTGGAGCGCAGAGACGCATCTGGTGTTCGCGTGCGGCCGATACGAGGGCATCGACCAGCGGGTGTTCGACGACGCGGAACGCCGTGTCCGCGTCGAAGAGGTGTCGCTCGGCGACTTCGTCCTGATCGGCGGCGAGGTCGCCGTCCTCGCGATGGTCGAGGCGACCACTCGCCTGATGCCGGGAGTCCTCGGAAATCCGCAGTCGCATCAGGAGGACTCCTTCTCCGACGGGCTGCTCGAAGGGCCCAGCTACACCCGTCCCAAAGTGTGGCGTGACCTCGAGGTCCCGCCGGTTCTGCTGTCCGGTGATCACGGCAAGGTCGCCGCGTGGCGACGCGAGCAGTCGATGGAGCGCACGAGACGTCGACGGCCAGATCTCCTTCCCGACGAAGGCTGACTCTCCCCATCGATCGGTGTGTCGCGGAACCGAACGTCGGCGTGGTGCGTCTGACCTTGTGTGGGAACTGTGTGGACCGACATCGCGACGACCCTCGCGCGCATCGACACGATGAGCTCCGCTTCGGCGGCCGCTGACGCCGCCGAACTCGCCAGGATCGTGGCGGCAGTCGAAAGCGTCGCGGTGGGTCTACGTGCTGCCTTCGCGCCGGCGGCGGGTCTCTTGGGCGTAGCCACGGACGGCGCCTCCGACGCCGGGCAATCGCTGGCCGCACGGATCAGCACCTCGGCCGCCGAGCTCGAACCTGCGGCTTCAGTCCTCTCCGATGTCTCAGGTGTGTTGGCGGCGAGTGAAGGGGTACGGGGGAGGATCGCGGCGATGGCCCCGATCATGAGCATCCCGGGTCTGCGGGGATCCGTCGTCGGCGCCGTCAACTCGCTGATGGTCGGGACCTACAACGAGCCCATGACGGTGTCGCGGGGTATGGAGATCATGCCGGCGGGTGCGCCGGAGACGGCGACAAGCGCCACTGCGACACTCGGAATGCCGAGTGCCGCGGCGGGTGATCAGCCGGTTGCGCTCCGGCCCGCCGGGCCCGATCCGTCGTACCCTCCCGGCCCTGTCGGCGTCGTGGCGGACGGGGGCGGTCCGCGCGGTGGTCCGGCGCCCGCGAGTTCGCCGCGAGAGGCGACCCCGAACGCGGCGCCGACACCGACTCGCGCTCCGGCTGTGCCACCGGGAACTGCGCCGCCTGATCCCACCGTCACCCGTGGGGGCCCTCGGGACGGTCCGGGGCCTGCGTCCCCGGCCGGTGTCGCGCCCGGCGTCACATCGACGCTGCGACCATCTGCAGTCACTCTGGGCACTTCTGTGCCGTTGAGAGTCTCGCTCCCCTCGACGCCGGCTGTTCCGGCGGGAACGGTCTCGTCGCCTGGTTCGCCAGTGACACGGGTCGTTCCGCCCCTTGCGGCGACGCCTCCGACTCAGCCGGGACCGGCGGCAGGCAATCAGGCGCGTCCCGCCCCCGGCGGGGCCCAGCCGATGGGGCCGGGAGCGACTCGGTCGCGTGACGAGCAGACTCGGAAACCTGCGGACTATCTACGGTCGACGTCGGAGGGGGAACTCCTCTTGGGGGACCAGCGGTTGGTCACGCCTGCCGTCCTTGCACCGCCCATGCCGCCACCGGTCGACGACGAGCCCGATTCGACGGACGACCCCTGACTGTCGTGACCGTGGGTCGATTTCGTTCAACGGTCGTCATCTGGCAGAATGTGTCAGGTTGCCTGTCGACGCCGAGGATCTCTCGGATGCGCAGCGCACGAAGACCAATGATTCGGGCACGAACCGGTCGATCCTTTCGCACTCGCTGCGGAGCGGGCCACCAGGTTCCTCTGTCCTGCTGAACGAATGGACTCCACAATGAACACCCTCGACTTCCTCGACAAGCAGTCGCTGCGCGACGACATCCCCGAATTCGGCCCCGGCGACACCCTCGACGTTCACGTCAAGGTCATCGAGGGCTCGAAGGAGCGCATCCAGGTGTTCAAGGGCGCCGTGATCCGTCGTCAGGGCGGCGGCATCGGTGAGACCTTCACCGTCCGCAAGGTGTCGTTCGGTGTCGGTGTGGAGCGTACTTTCCCGGTTCACAGCCCGAACATCGCGAAGATCGACGTCCTCAGCCGTGGTGACGTCCGTCGCGCCAAGCTGTACTACCTCCGCGACCTGCGCGGCAAGAAGGCCAAGATCAAGGAAAAGCGCTGAAACTTCGCTGACCGCTGACTTCATCGCCGTGGATCGAATGATCTGCGGATAGCGAGTGAGACCCCGTACCGGCCGGTGCGGGGTCTCACTCGTCTTTTGTCGCGAGGCCTTCATTGCTTCAGTGTCGGAAGGTCGATGTACGGTCGACCTCATGAGCCTGCATCCGGCCGACGAATCCGGTTCAGTGAAGGAAGTAGAGATCGACGACGCCGTATTCGGTGCCGTGCGGACATTCATCGACAGTTCGGGCGGCGTTGTGATGGTCGAAGGTCAGTCAGTTCCGACGGCGACACTCTCTCTCCGGGGACCTCGCACGAGGTCCGATGTCCCGATCGGCACGCGGCGGACGGACAGGCTTTCGTTGGCAGTGGATGGCACTAGGTGGTCGATTGTGCCTTCACAGGGAAGTTGGTCGCGGAGGTCGTACAGAGTTGTCGTTGAACGCCCGGGAAGTATCTGGCTCTTCACTGCGGCGACTTCGCAGGAGCATCGCCTCGTCCGCGGAGCCACGTATCGAGGTGGCAACGAGCTCGGCATGTTTCGCGAGGTCGAGGGAGTTGTCACCGCCGAGTGGTCGAAGGAAGTGCGGATCGGGAGCCGAGTGGTGGTTGACGCGCCGCCGCCGATGGCCGAAGAGTGCGCTTTGGGCTACCTACTTGCGGGGGCGTTCGGAACTGGGGCGCAATTGATGGGGCCATCACTCGTCAGTGGACTCATGAACGCCCTGATGCCCGGCTGATGGTGGACCGGGTAGCGCTTCGACGGCCCGGTCTTTCTGCGTCGAAATGGCTCGGCGGTTCCCCCGCTTCGTCGATGGGGCGACGAGACGACCCGACAAACCGCGGCCGACCGCGGGCTGATCAACAAGACGCTCTGCATTAGGCTGTCGGGGTGGACGACGACAAGACGAACGGCGACGAGACCAGTCCCGTCGACGCTGATGCTGCAGACGAACCGAAGTTCGTCATCAAAGACGAGTCGGAGGACGACGAGCCGAAGAAGTCGGGGAGGTTTCTCCGCGAGATCGCGATCATCGTCGCCATCGTTCTCGGTCTGATGTTCGTGTTCACCCAGTTCTTCTTCCGGCAGTACGTGGTGCCGTCGGAATCGATGGAGCCGACTCTGATGGGGTGCACGGGCTGCAGCAACGACCGGATCGTCGTCGACAAGATGGTGTACCGGTTCAGCGACCCCGAGCCCGGTGACGTCGTCGTGTTCAAGGCGCCGACCAGCTCGTGGGACGGTACGTGGGTGTCGCCCCGGTCGTCCAACCCCGTCGTTCACAAGATCCAGGACGTCCTGTCGTGGTTCTCCCTCTCGCCGCCCGATGAGAACAACCTGGTCAAGCGTGTGATCGCGGTCGGCGGGCAGACTGTGCAGTGCACCAACGCGGACGGCAAGGGCGTGACCGTGAACGGCAAGCCGCTCGACGAGCCGTACATCGACAAGAGCATGCAGGTGAACACCAACACCGAGACCGACGGGGCCCTCGGCGGCGGAAGCTGCTACGGCTCGGATTTCGGTCCTGTCAAGGTGCCGGACGGCAACGTGTGGGTGATGGGCGACAACCGGTCCAGCTCGGCGGATTCGCGTGCTCACGTGGATGACGAACTGCAGGGCACCATCCCGGTCTCGGACATCCGGGGCAAGGTGCGGTTCATCCTGTACCCGTTCTCGCGCTTCGGCGGAGTCGGCTCGGTGAACCCGCAGGGCTGATGTCTCGAACGGATCGTTGGCCGCCTCGTTCGCCGGTCCGCAAGGCGGCGTCGCTGCGCACTCTGGAGTTCACCCTGGCGCGTCACCGGCTCGGTCCGGTCGCGGGTGTCGACGAGGCCGGCCGCGGGGCCTGTGCGGGGCCGCTCGTCGTGGCCGCCTGTGTCCTCGGACCGGCGCAGCTCAAGTCACTCGCCGATCTCGACGACTCCAAACGACTCAGCGAGTCCACGCGTGACCGACTGTTCGACGCCGTCCGACGTCACGCGGTGGCGAGCTGCGTCGTGATCGTCGATGCACCTGAAGTCGACCGTATCGGCGTGCACGTCGCGAACATCGAAGGGATGCGGCGTGCGGTCGCCGGACTCGACGTGCGGCCTGGATACGTCCTCTCCGACGGATTCGGTGTGCCGGGGCTGCCGATGCCGTCCCTTCCGGTGATCGGCGGGGACGCGAACGCGGCATGCATCGCGGCGGCGTCGATCCTAGCCAAGGTCACTCGCGATCGGATCATGACGGACCTCGACGCGAGCGTGCCCGGCTACGATTTCGCGGTTCACAAGGGCTACAGCACCGCCCACCACATGTCGCGACTCGATGCCCTCGGCCCCTCCGCGGAGCACCGGCTCTCGTACCGGAACGTCCGCGATAGGCTTGCATGATGAGCACGGAGGACCTCGAGAAGTACGAAGCCGAGATGGAGCTGTCTCTGTACAAGGAGTACAAGGACATCGTCGGCCAGTTCACCTACGTGGTGGAGACCGAGCGTCGTTTCTACCTTGCGAACGGCGTTGATCTCATTCCGCGGAGCAACGACGGCGAAGTGTACTTCGAGATCCACATGACCGATGCCTGGGTGTGGGACATGTACCGCCCGGCGCGCTTCGTCAAGCAGGTCCGCGTCGTCACGTTCAAGGACGTGAACATCGAAGAACTCGAACGGTCGGAGCTTCGTCTTCCCGACGAGCCGTGATCTGAGCGTGCATCTGCGCAGGTGAATCTGTGGACACCGACCCGGCTGTCCACAAATCCTTCGGTTCGACCGAAACCCGCTGGTCGTTGTCGGCGGGCGGGGCCATTCTCTGCGCATGGGGGAGAACGCAGGGCGCCGGGACCGGCGTGGACAAATAGGTCGACTGGGCGAAGACGTGGCCGCCGAGTACATCAGCGGGCTCGGGTGGCAGGTGCTGGCTCGCAACTGGCGGACACGCTACGGCGAACTCGATCTCATCGCGGCGGACGGTCGCACGCTGATCATCGTCGAAGTCAAGACGAGGGCGAGTCGGACGTTCGTCGATCCGGTGGCCGCGGTGACACCGCAGAAGCTCCGGACGATGCGGCTCGTCACTCGACAATGGTTGGCGGAGCAGTCCGAGTTCTGGCCGGTGATCCGGTTCGACATAGTCTCGATTCGATTGGACATCGGCGATCCCGAGGATCTGGAACGCGCGACGATCGCCCATCACCGGGGAATCGTCGAATGACCGGCGTCGCGACCGACCTCGGCCGAGTCCACTCGGTCGGGTTGAACGCGTTCGCGGCCGACGTGGTGGAGGTCCAGGCCAACATCAGCAGTGGACTTCCGGGCTTCTACATCAGCGGCAGCACCGACACGTCGCTGCGGGAGGCGAAGGAGCGCGTTCGGGCCGCCGTCAACAACAGTGATCTCAAGTTTCCGGAGAAGCGACTGACGGTCGCGCTCGCACCGGCCAACCTCCCGAAGTCGGGCGCCGGGTTCGATCTAGCCATGGCCGTCGCTGTGCTCGTCGCCACGGGACAGGCGCCGACGACGCTGCTGCCGGGCACGGTGATGATCGGCGAACTGGCGTTGGACGGGCGTCTGCGCTCGACGCGCGGCGTGTTGCCGTTGCTGCTCGGTGCGCGGGACGCCGGATTCACCAGGGCAGTCGTGCCGATCGACAACGTCGCCGAGGCGACTCTCGTCGAAGGAATCGAGATCGGCGGGGCGTACTCGCTGTCCGACGTGGTCGCCTGGATGGCCGGAAACCTCGTGCTCGACACCGTGGCGGACGGGCCCGGCCCGTCAGCGGCTCCCGCCGTCCCCGACATGACGGACGTCGTCGGCCAGCCGGCCGCTCGGCATGCGCTCGAGGTGGCGGCGGCAGGCGCTCATCACATCTTGATGACCGGGCCGCCGGGTATCGGGAAGACGATGCTCGCATGCAGGCTGCCGGGGATTCTTCCCGAGCTCGATCACGCGGAATCGTTGGAGGTCACCGCGATTCACTCGGTCGCAGGGATCCTGCCCGCGCATCGGCCGCTTGTCGTGGTGCCACCGTTCGTGGCACCGCATCACAGTGCGAGCATCACGTCACTGCTCGGCGGCGGCACCGGGATGGCCCGGCCGGGTGCGGTGTCTCGGGCGCACCGGGGAGTGCTGTTTCTGGACGAGTGCGCGGAGATGGGCACCAAGGTGCTCGACTCGCTGCGGCAACCGTTGGAAGAGGGCATCGTGCGCGTCGCGCGGCGCGACGGGACGGCGGTCTACCCCGCGCGTTTCCAACTGATCCTCGCGGCCAACCCGTGTCCGTGTGCTCCCGTGAACGACGTCGACTGCGTGTGCACGTCCATCGTGCGCCGACGTTACCTGGGCAAACTGTCCGGTCCGCTGATGGATCGGATCGACATCCGGGTCCAGATGGAACCGCCGGGCAATACCGCGCTGATGACCGAGCAGGGAGAGTCGAGTGCACTGGTGAGTGCACGAGTGGCGACAGCCCGCGCTGCCGCCAGGGATCGGTGGCGCGATCACGGATGGCTCACCAACGCCGAAGTGCCGGGCAGTGCACTGCGGCGGGAGTACCGGTTGCCGCCTGACACGATGCGCCCGATCGAGGCGTTTCTGCGTGAGGGTCGGATCACCGCACGCGGTGCGGATCGCGCATTGCGGTTGGCGTGGACGCTGACTGATCTTCGTGGAGGGACGTCCCCGGAAGCGGACGACGTCGCTCAAGCACTCATGTACCGCGACCGGGGGAACGGCAGATGACCACACACGATGATTCCGAACGGCGCGCCTGGGCGTATCTCGCGAGTGTCGCCGAACCGCCGGCGGCGTCCGTCATCCGGCTGGTCGCAGCGATCGGACCGGTCGACGCGGCGGCCGCGATCCGAGAGCGCTCGGTCCCACCCGGGCACGCCGGCGTGATCGAGGTGACGGAGGCGCGACACATGATCACCACGGTCGACGACGACCTGGCGGCTTGCGACAAGATGGGGGCACGGTTGCTCACACCGGACGACGCCGAGTGGCCGGCCTGGTCGCTGTCTGCGCTCGATCGAGCGTCGACCGCTGCGCGCGGCGGCGCGCCGCTCGCCCTGTGGGTTCGTGGCCGGGCGCCACTGGACGTGCTGGGCGACACGGCGGTGGCTCTGGTCGGATCCCGCGCCGCGACGTCGTACGGCGAATACGTCGCCGGGCAGTTCGCGTCCGGGCTGGCGGCCCAGGGGAGAGCGGTCGTGTCCGGCGGCGCGTACGGCATCGACGGAGCGGCACACCGAGGTTCACTCGCCGCAGGCGGCGTCACAGCAGCTGTTCTCGCCTGCGGGATCGACCGGACGTATCCGAGCGGACACGCTCGACTGCTGGAGGAGATCGGAGCGCGGGGCCTCGTCGTCTCGGAGTACCCGCCCGGAACCACCGCGGCCAAGCATCGATTCCTGACACGGAATCGGCTGGTCGCCGCGCTGTCCGGCGCGACAGTCGTGGTGGAGGCGGGGCGGCGTTCGGGTGCGACGAACACCGCGGCGTGGGCGACCCGGTTGGGCCGTCCGCTCGGCGCGGTGCCCGGGTCGATCACCAGCGCGACGTCGGTCGGGACGCACGCCATGATCGCCGACGGCCAAGCGACGCTCGTGGCGGACGTCGACGCGGTCGCCACGCTGGTGACACCCGACGGTGAGGACCCTCGTGGGCCCGCCCCGACGCGATCAACCGACGGCCTGCCGCGAGATCAGTTCCGAGTGATTGACGCGATCCCCGCACACGACGGCGTCTCGATCGACGAGATCGCCTTCAGTTCAGGACTGCAGGTCGACGCGGTGCGTCGTGCGCTCGCCGGCCTGGACGTCGCTGGTCTGGTAGACGAGGACCGCGGCCTCTGGCGGCTGCGGAGGTGACCGGATCGCTTTTGTTCACTCGACGGTGAACTCGACCGACGCCGAGTCCGCCGGTGCACAGAGCGGTGCTCGGTCGGGGCGTGCAGCGCGCGGCGGAATCTCCAGGGCGGCGGTCACGCGGTAGCGGCCGCGCTCGGTGACCGGCCAGATGGTTGCCGTCATACCGCCGGACGCCGCGACAGTGTGACTACGAATCGCAGCGGGGGAGCCTGTGCCACCGCCCACTTCGACGTCGAGCGCCTGCGACTCCTCAGGGGCGAGGTCGCCGAGCGCCGCACGGACGGCGTCCACTGCGGGGACAATTGTCAGAATCGCTCGGGACGTGCTCGGCACGTCGACCCCGTCACGATGGACGGACACCACTCGCAGACTGCCGATCCCGTGTTTGGGGACCGCGCACGCCGCGTCGGAATTGTTGTGGACGGCCAACGTCAACGTCGGAGCGGTCCCTGCCGGGTAGCTGTCGCGGGCCGACCGCAGCTCGACGGTGACTGCGCCTGGTGAGTCGTCAGCGGAGCATGCTCCGGCGCCGACCGCCAGCAGTAGGACGGTCGCTGCTTGTAGACGTCGGCCCACGCCGGCTCAGCTCGCGGCCGGCATCATCGCGACGTAGTCGACGTTGTCGAGCCGGATCCGGACAGCGAGGTCGCCGGACCATTCCACCGCGATGTCGTGGCGCTCGAGCACGGTGCGGACCTCGGCCATGAGGTCCCGAACGATCCGTTCGTACTCGGCGTCCTTCTGGGCGTCGGAGAACGCGACCCACTGCTCCTCGGTGAAGTACGCGGGCAGGAACGCGCCGTAGCCGAGGTACGTCTGCCTGCTGTCGAAGATGCCGTCGGTGTCCTGCGAGTGATAGAAGACGTAGCCACGCCACTCGCGGGAGTCGTCGCGTTCGTCGAAGATCTCGGAGCTGCCACATGTTCCACAGCACGTGAAGTCCTCGCGGGCGACGACTCCGATGGTCGCGAGTTCGGCGAAGGCCTCGGTGAGGCGGGATTTCGGGACGTCGCCCCACGACGCCTGCTGCTTGCGACGCTGGTCGATCACCGATTCGAAGAAGTCGGTGGCCGTCTCCTCCGATACGCCCGCGGTGTCCAACTCTTCTTCGAAGAGTTCGAGGTACTCCTCGACGTCGTCGGTGCCGCGGAGGACCAACTGCCAGGTCTGATCCGTGAGGTACTCACGGTCTTCGTCGGACAGCTTCCAGTCGGCTGGCACGGAGTACGTTGGCGGGGCACTGTAGAAGTCGACGCTCATAGACCTCGTTCTACACGAGGCGGCCGACGACCGTCGGCCGGCTGCCAGATCTGTTTGTTAGGCTGTCCTAAATTAGTTCTCATTGATATTCGGAGGTGCTTCATGGCGAAGCGACAGAACACGATGACGGTCCTGCGGTCGGAGGATCTGACCCCGCACATGCGCCGCGTGTGGCTCGGCGGCGACGGCTACGACGACTTCTTGGCCACCGGCGACACGGACATGTACGTCAAGATCATGTTCGCCGTCGACGGTCAGGACGACCCGGTGCTCCGCACGTACACCGTCCGTCACAACAACGAGCAGACGCGAGAGATCGCCATCGACTTCGTGGTTCACGGCGACGAGGGCATCGCCGGACCGTGGGCGGCGTCCGCGCAACCGGGGGAGACGGTTACGTTCCTCGGTCCTGGCAGCGGATATGCACCGGACGCCGAAGCGCCGTGGCACCTGCTGGTGTCCGACGAGGCAGGGCTGCCCGCACTCGCCGCGGCACTCGAAGCGCTCCCGTCCGACGCTGTGGCGAAGGTGTTCATCGAGGTGGCTGGGCCGGGAGACGAGATGGAGCTCATTGCGCCCGCAGGCGCCGACATCACCTGGGTGCACCGCGGTTCGGGGTCGAACGAGGCGCCGGAAGAGCTTGCAGGCGACAACGCCCCGATCATCGCCGCGGTCAAGGCTGCCGAGTGGCTCGACGGCGAGCCTCAGGTGTTCATTCACGGCGAAGCTCAGGCCGTGATGAAGAACCTGCGCCCGTACGTGCGGAAAGAGCGAGGCGTCAGCGCAAAGCGTGCGGCCTCGATCTCCGGCTACTGGCGACGCGGTCGCACCGAGGAGGGCTTCCGCCAGTGGAAGGCTGAGCAGCGTCAGGCCGAAGCGTCTAACTGATCACATTTCGGAACACGTTGTCTTGAAATGATGCTAGCTTCAATATCGAGTCACATTGTCTCGATATTGGAGTTGGCATGATTACCTCACAATCCCGCGGAGCCGTCGTCGCGACGGCGTCCGCACTGCTCGTCACCATGGCGGGCACCACCGTCCCCACCCCGCTCTACTCGATCTACGCCGGTCGGCTGGGTTTCACCGGTCTCACGGTGACGCTCTTGTTCGCGGTCTACGCGATCGGCGTCGTGGCCGCTCTCACCGCGTTCGGGCGGCTGTCCGACGAAATCGGTCGCAAACCGGTGCTGTTGGCCGCGCTCGCGTGCGCCGGTGTCAGTGCAGTTCTGTTTCTTCTCCCGCAGTCGTTGCCGATGCTGTTCGCGGCGCGAATCGTCTCCGGACTCAGCGCCGGCCTGATGAGCGGCGCCGCCACCGCGGCGATCGTCGATCTCTTCCCGGCGGAACGTCGAGCCGTCGGAGGTGCGCTCGCCGTCGGAGTGAACACGGGTGGCCTCGCAGCGGGCACCCTGATCGCCGGAATTGCAGCCGACCTCTCGTCGGCGCCGCTGGTTGTTCCGTTCGCCGTTCACCTCGGCTTCTCGATCCTCGCGTTCTGCGCCGTCTGGCGATTCGCGCCGGCACCGGTCGACGCAGGTCCATTGCGCATCCGGCCCCGAAAACTGCGCGTCCCGTCGTCGATCCGCGGTGCGTTCGTCCGCGCGGTGCTTGCAGGTGGATCTGCCTTCGCCGTCGCAGGCGTACTGACCGCAGTCTCGGCGCTCTTCCTCGCCCAGCACATCGGACTGTCGAGCCATGCACTCGCCGGGTTCGTCGTCTGCCTCGTCTTCGCAGGCATGGCCGTGGGGCAGATCGCCGCGCGCAGGTTCGCTCCGCGGCCGGCGATGGCAGTCGGATGTGGGGGACTGGCCGTCGGTGCGGCGATTCTCGGTGTCGCGTTGGGCGCCGTCTCGCTCACTGCACTGATCCTCGCGGCAGTCGTGTCCGGAGTCTCCGGCGGACTGTGCGTCAACGCAGGCCTCGCCACCACAGTCGAAGCAGTTGAACCCGCTCGCCGCGGTGAGGTCTCGTCCTCATACTTCGCAGGCCTCTACCTGATGCTCGCAGTCCCCGCGATCGGTGTCGGTGCGCTGTCGGCCGGCGTTGGACTCCAGACGTCCGGACTCGTGTTCGCTTGTGTCGTCGCACTCGTCTCGGCCGTCGTCGGGCTCGTCGAAGCGGTGAGCGTCAAGCGGTCATCGCCGGTGTTCGAGGCAGTCGGCTGACCTGAGTGCTGCTGCTACGGTGGCGATTATGACCAGAACCGCCGGGCGCCCTCGAAGCGAAGAGGCGCGCCTGGCGGTTCTGCACGCCGCCGACGATCTTCTCGTCGAGGGCGGCTACGCGAAGCTGACCATGAAAGGCATCGCGGAGCGTGCCGGCGTCGGCCGCCAGACGATCTATCGATGGTGGCAGTCGAAGGCGGAGATCCTCCTGGAGGCGAGCCGCTCGGACGCCGAGCGTGAACTCCGGACAGAGCCTCAGGCGACGCCGCATGACGACGTCGTCGTGTTCTTGACCGCGCTCGTCACGTTTCTCACCACATCGGACGCGGGCCTCGCGTATCGAGCGCTCTTGGGCGAGGCTCAGCACGACAAGACCGTCGCCGAACTGCTTCGCTCCGTCGACGTTCTCGGTGACGCGGCGGCGGCGGTGCTGACCAGACTGCGCGACCGTGGAGAGTTCCACCGCACGGTCGACGGCCAGGTGACCGCCGAGCTCGTCGGGCCAGTGGTGTACCGAGTACTCGCTCACGACTGGCGCGGCGACGCCGACACGATATCGGCGTCGGCGTCCGCATTCCTGCGATACTGAGAACCATGGCCGATGTCCTCGGGAAGTTCGCAGGTCATCTGCGCTACGAGATGGCGCGCAGCGAGCACACGATTCGCGCGTATGTCGGCGACATCCGTGGCCTGATCACCTTCGCGGGCGCCCGCGGAGTGGAAGTGGCCGACCTCGACCTGCCGCTGTTGCGCGCCTGGCTCGCCGAACACACCCGACGAGGCGCGGCCCGGTCGAGCATCGCCCGGCAGGTGTCGTCGGCGAAGACCTTCTGCGCCTGGGCCGTCCGCGAAGGTGTGCTCGCGTCGAATCCGGCCCAACGACTCCAGGCGCCGAAGGCGCATCGGATTCTCCCGCACGTCCTCGCACCGGAGGAGGCGGCTGCGGCCGTCGGCGTCGATCCCGATCCGACCGACCCGGTCGCGCTGCGCGATCGGCTGATCGTGGAGCTTCTCTACTCGAGCGGTATCCGCGTCGGAGAGCTCTGCGGACTCGACCTCGCCGACGTAGACGCCGACCGCAGGGTGCTCCGCGTGATCGGCAAGGGCGACAAACAGCGCACCGTGCCGTACGGCGCGCCCGCGGAGAAGGCCCTCCGTGCGTGGCTGAGGACTGGACGTCCGGCGCTGGCGACGACGGCGTCGAACAACGCACTGCTGCTCGGAGTGAAGGGCGGACGGCTGGACCAGCGGATGGCGCGCAGCGTTGTCCACAAGGCGACGGACGACGGCGACGGCGGCTCGATCGGACCGCACGGACTGCGCCACAGTGCCGCCACCCACTTGTTGGAGGGGGGAGCGGACCTCCGCGTGGTCCAGGAACTGCTCGGGCACTCGTCGCTCGCGACCACTCAGCTGTACACCCACGTCAGCGTCGAGCGGCTCCGCGCGGTGCACGATCAGGCGCATCCGCGGGCGTGAGCGGTTTCAGCCGCACACGGAGCACGCCCAGCAGTCCGAGGGGATTCAGATAGTCGGCGTCGTGGCCGACGCCGCGCCGAGCACCCCAATGCAGGCATGCCGGCGCGGAACAGTCGGGATGGCCCGCGAGAAGAACACCGATCACCTCTCCGCGACCCACTGGGTCGCCCCGCCGCACCCGCGGTGTGACGGGCTCATAGGTGGTGGTGACGCCGTCGGCGTGCAGGATCGAGATCACCGGCCTGCCTCCGACCGGGCCCGCGAACTGGACTGTTCCGGCCCGCGCCGCCAGCACCGCCGAATCCGCCGTTGAGGCGAGGTCCACTCCGCGGTGGCCGGACTCCCAGTGCTGTTCGGGTGGGTCGAACCCCCGAGTCACCGGCGGGCGCGGCGCCAACGGCCAGTCGTACTGCGACTGCCCGCGGGAGCCGACCGGCCCGGCCACTGTTGCGCCGACCACGACAGCGGCGGTCAGACCGGCAACGACTCGGCGTCCTCTCATACAAGGTCAGACGCGCCGCGCCGGAGGCAGGTTCCACAACGCGCCGCAGTGAGCGTCGATAGGCCGGGATTTGCCTGGTCGAAGCGGATCAGAGTAGTCTGGCCGACGCACTCGGGTATGCCCGGGTGACTTCGCGCGCCCGCGTGACGTCTCCGCAAGGGGAATGAAGAAGTGCCGCAGAGCGCGGTCCCGGACTACAGAGAAGTCCGGGTGCTCTGACGGCGGCGGGCGCCAGGGTCGGACCCAAAACGTGGGCCCGACGTCAAACTGCGAGAGAGGACCCATTCATGGCTGTCGTGACCATGAAGCAGCTGCTTGACAGCGGCGCACACTTCGGACATCAGACCCGTCGCTGGAACCCGAAGATGAAGCGTTTCATCTTCACCGACCGCAACGGTATCTACATCATCGACCTGCAGCAGACGCTGTCGTTCATCGACCGCGCCTACGAGTTCGTCAAGGAGACCGTCGCCCACGGCGGCACCATCCTCTTCGTCGGCACCAAGAAGCAGGCGCAGGAGTCGATCGCCGCAGAGGCGACGCGCGTCGGCATGCCGTACGTGAACCAGCGCTGGCTCGGTGGCATGCTCACCAACTTCCAGACCGTGCACAAGCGCCTTCAGCGTATGAAGGAGCTCGAGGCCATGGAGCAGACCGGTGGCTTCGAAGGTCGCACCAAGAAGGAAATCCTCATGCTCACGCGTGAGAAGAACAAGCTCGCTCGTACCCTCGGCGGCATCCGCGACATGGCCAAGGTTCCCTCGGCCATGTGGGTCGTCGACACCAACAAGGAGCACATCGCCGTCGGTGAGGCTCGCAAGCTGAACATCCCGGTCATCGCGATCCTGGACACCAACTGCGATCCCGACGTCGTCGATTACCCGATCCCGGCCAACGACGATGCGATCCGCAGCGCTGCTCTCCTCACGCGCGTCATCGCTTCGGCCGTGGCCGAGGGTGTGCAGGCACGTGCAGGCCAGGGTGCGGCAGACGCCAAGCCCGAGGCAGGCGCAGAGCCGCTCGCCGAGTGGGAGCAGGATCTGCTCGCCGAGGCGACCGCACCGGCTGAGGCCGCTGCGCCCGCGGAGGCTTCGGCCGACGCTGCCGCCGCTCCGGCTGCAGAATAAGTCTGTGGCGCAGTGACCCGCCACGGACATGAGTCCGCGGCGGGGCCACTCGCCTCACACCGACACAAAACTTTACGAAAGGGGCTCGCCTCAATGGCGAACTACACCGCTGCGGACGTGAAGCGTCTGCGCGAACTGACCGGTTCGGGCATGCTCGACTGCAAGAACGCTCTTGCCAACAACGACGGTGACTTCGACAAGGCTGTCGAAGAGCTCCGCATCAAGGGCGCCAAGGACGTCGGCAAGCGCGCTGAGCGCTCGACGGCCGAGGGCCTGGTCGCCGCTCGTGACGGCGTCATGATCGAGATCAACAGCGAGACCGACTTCGTCGCCAAGAACGACGAGTTCCAGAAGCTGGCCGACGACGTCCTCGGCGCCGCTGCAGAACTGCGCACCAACGACGTCGACGCGCTGCTCGCCGCACCGCTCGGTTCGGGCACCGTCGCTGAAGCCGTCGAGGCTCTCTCGGCCAAGATCGGCGAGAAGCTGGTCCTCCGCCGTGTCGCCGCATACGACGGCCAGGTTGCCGTTTACCTGCACAAGCGTGCGTCGGACCTGCCGCCGAGCGTCGGCGTCCTCGTCCAGTTCACCGGTGAGGGCGACGCCGCAGCCGAAGCTGCCCGTGGTGCAGCCATGCAGGTTGCCGCGCTGAAGGCCAAGTACGCCAGCCGCGACGAGGTTCCCGCGGAGATCGTCGCGCAGGAGCGCCACGTCGCCGAGGAGACCGCCAAGGCCGAAGGCAAGCCGGAGCAGGCGCTGCCGAAGATCGTCGAAGGCCGCGTCAACGGTTACTACAAGGACGTCGTCCTCGTGGACCAGGCATCGGTCACCGACTCGAAGAAGACGGTCAAGGCCGTCCTCGACGAGGCCGGTGCGGCTGTCGTCGCGTTCTCGCGCTTCGAGGTCGGCCAGTCCTAGTCGACTGACCCACGTTTGACGATCCGGCCCCGGATCCGCTGAATCTCAGCGGGCCCGGGGCCGGGTTCTTGCGTGCCCTAAGATAGAGAAGATTGTGTCCACTTCTTCAGCGAAGGAAAAGATGAGCGACGCCGGTGTCAACGAAGACGGACGCGAGGGTTTCAGCCGGGTGCTGCTGAAGCTGGGCGGCGAGATGTTCGGCGGCGGCGGCGGAGTGGGCCTCGATCCCGACGTGGTCGCCATGATCGCCGACCAGATCGCCGAGGTCGTCGAATCGGGTGTCCAGGTGGGCATCGTGATCGGTGGCGGCAACTTCTTCCGCGGTGCGGAACTGCAGCAGCGTGGCCTGGACCGGTCCAGGTCGGATTACATGGGCATGCTCGGCACCGTGATGAACTGCCTTGCACTGCAGGACTTCCTGGAGAAGCGCGGCGTCACCACCCGTGTCCAGACAGCCATCACGATGGGGCAGGTCGCTGAGCCGTACCTGCCGTTGCGTGCAGTCCGCCACCTGGAGAAGGGTCGCGTTGTGATCTTCGGTGCGGGCATGGGCATGCCGTACTTCTCCACCGACACGACGGCCGCGCAGCGCGCCCTCGAGATCAAGGCCGAAGCGGTCCTGATGGCGAAAGCGGTGGACGGCGTCTACTCGGATGATCCTCGCACCAATCCCGACGCGACGATGTACGACCACATCACCCATCGTGAGGCCATCGAGAAAGAGCTCAAGGTGGCCGACGCGACCGCTTTCAGCCTCTGCATGGACAACAACATGCCGATTCTCGTGTTCAACCTGCTCGAACGAGGCAATATCGCACGTGCGGTCGCGGGCGAGAAGATCGGCACGCTGGTCAGCAGCTAGCCGACCACAGACCACCACTGTCGCAAGACACAACGAAGGAACGATTCGACAATGATCGACGAAGCTCTGCTCGACGCCGAAGAGAAGATGGAGAAGGCCGTCGCCCACGTGCGTGACGACATGGCCTCCATCCGCACCGGCCGCGCCAACCCCGCGATGTTCAACAAGGTCGCCATCGAGTACTACGGCGCCCGCACACCGATCACGCAGGTGGCGAGCATCAACACGCCGGAGCCCCGGCTCGTCGTCATCAAGCCGTACGAGGCGTCGACGATGAACGACATCGAGACCGCGATCCGCAACTCGGATCTCGGCGTGAACCCGACCAACGACGGCAACGTCATCCGCGTCGCGATCCCGCAGCTCACCGAGGAACGCCGCAAGGATCTCGTGAAGCAGGCTCGCAACAAGGGCGAGGACGCCAAGGTCGCCATCCGCAACGTGCGCCGTAAGGCCGCGGACGAGCTCAAGCGCATCCAGAAGGACGGCGAAGCCGGCGAGGACGAAGTGGTCCGTGCCGAGAAGGAGCTCGACAAGACGACGCACACGTACACCGATTCGGTCGACGTCCTCGTCAAGAACAAGGAAGCCGAGCTGCTCGAAGTATGACAACACCGACGACGTCCAAGGCCGGACGCAACCTGCCAGCCGCAATCGGAGTCGGCGTCGGTCTCGGCGCGATGCTGATCGCGGTCCTGGCGCTCGTCCCGCTGGCCTTCTACGGCGTCGTCGGCGTCGCCTTGGCGATCGCCACCTGGGAGGTGGGCAAACGCCTCCGAGACGGCGGTTATGACATCGCCCTGATCCCGCTGCTCGTCGGCGGGCAGGGCGTGATCTGGGCGACGTGGCCGTGGGGCATCGAGGGCGCGTTCGTCGCCTTTGTCATCACCGTGTTGGTGATGATGGTCTGGAAGCTCTTCGCTCAAGGGCTCACGGCCGCACCGCAGAACTATCTGCGCGACCTGTCGCTGTCGGTGCTCGTCCTCGCCTGGCTGCCGATGCTCGCGACGTTCGCGACGGCGATGATCCAGCAGGATCACGGCGCGAACCGGGTGTTCACACTGATCATCGTCGTGGTCTGCTCTGACGTTGGCGGTTACGCCGCCGGAGTGCTTCTCGGCAAGCATCCGATGGCGCCCGCGATCAGCCCGAAGAAGTCGTGGGAGGGACTCGGCGGTTCGATGGTGTTCGCCACCGCAGGTGCAGTCTGTTGCGCACTGTGGCTGCTCGACACGCACTGGTGGGTCGGCCTCGCACTCGGTCCGTTGATGGTGATCGTCGCGACCACCGGTGACCTCGTCGAATCCCAGGTCAAGCGAGACCTCGGCATCAAGGACATGGGCACCCTGCTGCCCGGTCACGGCGGCATCATGGATCGACTCGATTCACTTCTGTCCTCCGCGTTCGTTACGTGGGCGGTGCTCACACTGCTGATGTAGCGTCAGAATCAGGACGTGTCTCGTAACTCGCCCTAGCCATAGCAGACCTGACGATCGGGGATTGGCAAGTGGCACAGGCGGAACCGTCAACAAACACGGACGCGGGTCCGGCCAAGGTCAGTCTTCCCACTCTGACGGCGATGGTCGTCGGATCCATGATCGGGTCCGGCGTCTTCCTGCTCCCGCGTCGCTTCGGCGCCGAGACCGGGGTGCTGGGCGCGATCATCGCGTGGACGATCGCCGGCGGCGGAATGTTGATGCTGGCGCTGGTCTTCCAACGGTTGGCGACGCGAAAGCCTGAGCTTGACGCCGGCGTCTACGCCTATGCGAAGGACGGATTCGGCGACTACATCGGCTTCAACTCGGCGTTCGGCTTCTGGGCGTCGGCGTGCGCGGGCAACACGTCGTACTGGGTGCTGATCATGGCGACCACCAGTGCGTTGTTCCCAGAATTGGGTGACGGCGCGACGGTGCTGTCGGTAGGACTCTCGTCGGTCGGGGTGTGGCTCTTCTTCCTGCTGATCAGCCGCGGAGTCCAGCAGGCGGCGATCATCAACCGGATCGCGACTGTAGCCAAAGTGGTCCCGCTGATCGTCTTCATCATCCTCGCGATCGTGATGTTCGACGCGGGCTACTTCGCCGACAACTTCTTGGGCGGCAACGGCATCGAGGTCGGGAGCCTGTGGGATCAGGTGACCGGCACGATGCTGATCACCGTGTTCGTCTTCATGGGCATCGAGGGCGCGAGCATGTACTCGCGCTATGCACGTCGGCGGGAGGACGTCGGGCGCGCCACGGTGCTCGGTTTCGTCGGCGTCCTCGGTGTCTTCGCTCTTGTCACGCTGGTGTCGTACGGCTCGATGAGCCAGGGCGACCTCGCCGCCGTCGATCAGCCGTCCGTGGCTTCGGTGCTCGCCCACCTCGTCGGCGACTGGGGATCGGTGTTCATCCGGATCGGCGTCATCGTGTCGGTCCTCGGCGCTTACCTCGCGTGGACGCTGATGGCGGCGGAGATCCTCTACATCCCGGCGCAGGCCGACGACATGCCTGCCTTCTTGAAGCGGACCAACTCGAAGGGCGCGCCGATCGCCGCGCTGATGATGGCGACCGGCTTCGTTCAGCTGCTCCTGATCTGGCTCCTGTTCGTCGATGACGCGCTCGACTTCATGCTCGACCTGACGGCGGCTCTTGCACTCGTGCCATACCTGCTCGTCGCGCTTTACGGTCTGCGTCTGGTGGTCAGGCGGGAGACCTATTCCGACGGGCGCGATCGGACAAAGGATCTGGTCATCGCGTCACTCGCAGTCGTGTACACCGGGTTTCTCGTGGTCGCGGCCGGACTCGACAAACTCCTCCTCGCCTTCAGCCTTTACGCGATCGGCACGATCCTGTTCGTGATCGCCAGGCGGGAGCGAGGTCTGACAGTGTTCCGGCCCTTCGAGGCCGCATTGTTCGGCGCGATCGTGGTCGGCGGCGTCGTGGGTGTGGTGCTGCTCGCGACCGGTGTCGAAGAGATCGACAATCATCCAGAACCAGACCGCTACTCGGTCGTCCACGAATCCGACTGAACGAGAGGCTTCCCACATGAATGACAGTCCGTCCAGCGCGTACGGTGTGCACTCCGAGGTCGGGACGCTGCGCAAGGTACTGGTCTGCGCGCCGGGGCTCGCGCACGAACGCCTCACACCGACGAACTCCGACGATCTGCTGTTCGACGACGTCCTCTGGGTGCAGAACGCGAAGCGCGACCACTTCGACTTCATGACGAAGATGCGTGATCGTGGAGTCGACGTGGTGGAACTGCACAACGTTCTTGCCGAGACCGTCGCCGATCCGGCCGCGCGCGCGTGGCTGCTCGACCGGAAGATCGTGCCGAACGAAGTCGGTGTCGGACTCGTCGCCGAGACCCGGTCGTACCTGGACGGACTCGACGCGCGCGAACTCACGGAGCAGTTGATCGGCGGCATGTCGACGCGGGATCTCCCTGCCGAGCTGCGGACGGGTTACCTGTCTCTGGCCCGTGAGTCCGGCGGCGTCAACGAGTACTTGATGCCGCCGCTGCCGAACACGCTGTACACCCGCGACACCACGTGCTGGATCTACGGCGGTGTCACGTTGAACCCTCTGTACTGGCCTGCGCGTCACGACGAGACGTTGCTGATGAAGGCCGTGTACGAGTTCCACCCCGACTTCATCGGTTCGCCTGTCCGCTGGGGCGATCCGGAGAAGCACTGGGGCGGCGCGACAATCGAGGGAGGTGACGTCCTCGTGCCGGGCGACGGTGTGGTGCTGATCGGCATGAGCGAACGGACCTCTCGACAGGCGATTACTCAGGTGGCGCAACAGTTGTTCGCGGCCGGGGACGTGACGAAGGTGATCGTCGCCGGTATGCCGAAATTGAGGTCGGCGATGCATCTGGACACGGTGTTCACGTTCGCCGACCGCGATCTGGTCACCGTCTACCCGAAGATCGTCGACGCGATCGTCCCCTTCACGATCGTGCCGGCGGACAACGAGGTCGGTCTCGACGTGATCGAGGAGTCCGAGCACTTCGTCGACGTGGTCCGCAAGGCGCTCGGCCTCGAGGTGCTGCGCGTGTGGAAGCCGGTGGCAGCGAGTACGCGTCCGAGCGGCAGCAGTGGGACAGCGGGAACAACCTCGTCGCCGTCGAACCGGGAGTCGTGTTCGCGTACGACCGCAACACCTACACGAACGCACTCCTGCGGAAGGAGGGCATCGAGGTGATCACGATCGTCGGCGCCGAACTGGGCCGCGGGCGTGGGGGCGGCCATTGCATGACTTGCCCGATCATCCGTGACCCGCTTCCCGCGTAGGCGGACGGCAGCTCGGATCGTGCGAGAATGGACGGCATGACGTCTCTGCCGCTCGTGTTCGACGCGCCCAAGCGTGGGCTTCCGCCCACGCACTTCGCCGACCTCGACGAGGCCGGACGCATCGCAGCGGTCGCCGAGCTCGGGCTGCCGAAGTTCCGCGCGAATCAGCTGGCCAAGCAGTATTACGGCCGGCTGACGGGCGACGTCACGGAGATGACGGATCTGCCCGCAGACAAGCGTGACGCGGTCGGCGAAGCCCTCTTCCCGACGCTGATGACGCCTGTCCGACACGTGGCGTGCGACGACGAGTCGACCCGAAAGACCCTGTGGCGACTGCACGACGGCACGCTTCTCGAATCGGTCCTGATGCGCTACAGCGACCGCACCACGCTGTGCATCTCCTCACAGGCCGGCTGCGGTATGGCCTGCCCATTCTGTGCCACGGGTCAGGGTGGTCTGGACCGGAACCTGTCGACGGCGGAGATCGTCGACCAGGTCCGTGCCGCGGCACGGGCCACCCGCGACGGCGACCTCGGGGACCCGGGGCGACTGTCGAACATCGTCTTCATGGGCATGGGCGAGCCGCTCGCCAACTACAAGCGCGTTGTCGACGCGGTCCGCAAGATCACGTCGCCCTCGCCGGAGGGCTTCGGCATCTCCCAGCGGCACGTCACCGTCTCGACTGTCGGACTGGCACCCGCGATCCGTCGCCTGGCGGACGAGGGGCTGTCGGTGACTCTCGCAGTCTCACTGCACACGCCGGACGACGAGCTCCGCGACACGCTCGTCCCGGTGAACACCCGCTGGTCGGTTGCCGAAGTGCTGTCGGCGGCGCGCTACTACGCCGACAAGACGGGCCGCCGTGTGTCGATCGAGTACGCGTTGATCCGCGACGTGAACGATCAGCCGTGGCGCGCGGACATGCTGGGGGAGAAGCTTCGTCGCACGCTAGGCTCTCTGGCGCACGTCAACTTGATCCCGCTCAATCCGACTCCGGGGTCGGAGTGGGATGCGAGTCCGCGGCACGTCCAGGACGAGTTCGTCCGTCGGGTTCGCGAACAGGGGATCTCCTGCACCGTCCGCGACACCCGCGGCCAGGAGATCGCCGCCGCCTGCGGCCAGCTCGCCGCCGACGAACGCTGACAGCAGACCGGCGGGGACGAACGAAAAACGGTCGTCCACCTCGATGAGGCGGACGACCGTTGGTCGTGTGCAGGACGCGCTAGCGTCGCCAGGCGCCCTTCTTCGGGATCATCTTGAAGCCTGCATAGCCGATCAGGACTACGGCGAATCCGATGAGGAAGATGTCCTCGACGTGGCCGATGTGGTTGCCCTTCAGCATCGCGAGGCAGATCAGTCCCGAGACGAACGCGGCGATCGCGTACGTGCGCGGTGCGGTGCCGTGCCAGCCGAAGCGGGCCGACGGTGCATCGGCGGGCTCACGGACCCAGCCGGTATCGATCGCCTGGACCTCAGTACTTGCCACGTCCACTCCTTATGACAGCCGGTAGTAGTTCGGGGTAAGCATAACCCGTGCCAGTGACGGAACCGGCACCCGGTGCGCGACAATGTCAGATGTGACGACACGTGTGCTGATCCTCGGATCGACAGGCTCCATCGGTACCCAGGCGCTGGAGGTGATCGACGAGCATCCAGAACTGTTCGAGGTCGTCGGACTCGGTGCGGGCGGCGGCAATCTGGACCTTCTGGAACGCCAGGTGGCGGCGACCGGGCTCACCGCTTCCCGCATCGCGGTCGCCGACCCGGCCGCGGCCGGTGTACTCGCCGATCGGATCGGTGCGGGCGTCCTCGCCGGAGACGACGCGATGGTCCGTCTCATCGAGTCGGTCGAGGCCGACGTGGTGCTGAACGGCGTCGTCGGAGCGATCGGGCTGCGCCCGAGTCTTGCGGCGCTCGAGTCCGGGGCGCGGTTGGCGCTGGCGAACAAGGAATCGTTGGTCGCGGGAGGCGCGCTCGTCCTCGATGCCGCGGCCCCCGGCCAGATCGTGCCCGTGGACTCCGAGCACTCGGCGATCGCCCAGTGCCTGCGTGGTGGATCGGCATCGGAGGTCGACCGGCTGGTGCTCACCGCCTCGGGTGGTCCGTTCCGCGGTTGGACCGCGGAGCAGGTGGCGAATGTGACTCCCGAGCAGGCGGGCAAGCACCCGACGTGGTCTATGGGGCCGATGATCACGTTGAATTCGGCGACCCTGGTCAACAAAGCGCTCGAGGTGATCGAGGCGCATCTGCTGTTCGATGTGCCGTACGACCGGATCGACGTCACAGTGCATCCGCAGTCGATCGTGCACTCGATGGTGACGTTCGTCGACGGCGCGACCATCGCGAAGGCGTCGCCGCCGAGCATGAAACTCCCGATCGCTCTGGCGCTCGGCTGGCCGGACCGGGTGCCGGGCAGTTCGGCCGCCTGCGACTGGAGTCAAGCGTCGACCTGGACGTTCGAGCCGGTCGACAACGTCGTGTTCCCGGCGATCAACCTCGCCCGCGAAGCCGGGACCACGGGCGGAAGCCTCACCGCGATCTTCAACGCGGCCAACGAAGTCGCCGCCGACGGCTTCTTCGCCGGGCGGATCACCTTCCCGCGGATCGTGGGCGTCATCGCCGACGTGCTCGCCGACGCTGATCAGTGGACCGGCAGGCCGGGTACTCTGGACGAGGTCCTGGCAGCGGACCGGTGGGCACGCGAACGCGCTGCCGTGCTGGTCGCTGCTGCCACCTAGGTTCGTCGACGACTGGAGTCTTACGGGTGAGTTACGTGCTCGGCGTGGTGGCGTTCGCGCTCGCGCTGCTGATCTCGATCGGTTGGCACGAGTTGGGACACCACCTCGCGGCCAAGGCCACCGGCATGAAGGTCCGCCGCTTCTTCGTCGGCTTCGGTCCCACTGTGTGGTCGACGCGTGTAGGGGAGACCGAGTACGGCCTGAAAGCGATCCCGCTCGGCGGCTTCTGCGACATCGCAGGCATGACGCCGCACGACGAGATGTCGATCATCGATCAGCCTCGGGCCATGTACAAGCAGGCCACGTGGAAGCGTCTTGTCGTCCTCATCGCAGGACCGGTCCAGAACTTCATCCTCGGCTTCATTCTGATCATCGTGCTCGCGCTCGGGTGGGGACTGCCCGTCCTCGGTGACAAGCCGGTGCACGTCGCCGAGATCTCGTGCGTCGCTCCGACGACCGACGCGGAAGGCAAGCCCGTCCCGTGCACCGGAGCCGCACCCGCGGTCGACGCGGGACTGCGGACCGGTGACCTGATCGTCGCCGTCGACGGCTCGTCGATCTCCGACTCCACGGACATGATCGAGAAGGTCCGCGACGTGCAGGGCTCGACGGTGCTGACCGTCGAACGCGACGGTGAACGCACCGACGTGACGATCCCGGTGTCGCAGGTCCAGCGGATGGCGCAGAACCCGGACGGCACGTTGACGCCGGTGACCGTCGGTGCGATCGGCGTGACACTGTCGAACACGTTGGTCCAGCAGTACGACTGGGGCTCGGTCTGGGGTGGGGCGGTGTCGTTCACCGGCGACATATTCGTCGAGACCGCGAAGTCGTTGGCGTCGCTGCCGACGAAGATCGGTGACCTCTGGACGGCGGTGACCGGCGGTGAACGCGCCGTCGACTCGCCGGTCAGTGTGGTCGGAGCGTCACGCCTGGGCGGCGAGGCCGTCGAACGCGGCTACTGGGACCTGTTCATCGGGCTGCTGCTGAGCATCAACTTCTTCCTCGGCGCGTTCAACCTGGTGCCGCTGTTGCCGTTGGACGGCGGGCACATGCTGATCGCTCTGTACGAGAAGTTCCGCAACCTCATTCGCCGTGCCATGGGCATGACGGCCGGGCCGCCCGTCGACTACGTGAAACTGCTCCCGCTGACCTATGCGGTCGTGGCGGTGATGGGTGCCTTCATGGTGCTGACTGTGACGGCGGACATCATCAATCCGATCCGACTCGGCTGACGTTCGCGGTACGGCGTGAGTCGGTAGACTCGGGGCATGACTGATCTGATCGGGCTGGGAATGCCTGCTGGACCTCCGCCTGTTCTTGCACCTCGCCGAAAGACCCGCCAGATCCAGGTCGGGTCCGTCGGAGTCGGAAGCGACCACCAGATCTCCGTGCAGTCGATGTGCACCACGAAGACGCACGATGTGAACGCGACACTGCAGCAGATCGCCGAGCTCACCGCTTCGGGCTGCGACATCGTGCGCGTGGCCTGCCCCCGCCAGGAGGACGCGGACGCACTCGCCACGATCGCCAAGAAGTCGAAGATCCCGGTGATCGCCGACATCCACTTCCAGCCGAAGTACATCTTCGCCGCGATCGACGCAGGCTGTGCCGCAGTGCGCGTCAACCCGGGCAACATCAAGGAGTTCGACGGCCGCGTCAAAGAGGTCGCAAAAGCGGCGGGCGACGCGGGCATCCCGATCCGCATCGGCGTCAACGCCGGATCGCTCGATCCGCGACTGCTGAAGAAGTACGGCAAGGCGACACCTGAAGCACTCGTCGAGTCGGCGCTGTGGGAGGCGAGCCTGTTCGAGGAGCACGGCTTCGGCGACATCAAGATCTCGGTGAAGCACAACGACCCGGTGATCATGGTGGAGGCGTACCGCCAACTCGCGGCGCAGTCCGACTACCCCCTGCACCTCGGCGTCACCGAGGCCGGTCCGGCGTTCCAGGGCACGATCAAGTCGGCCGTCGCGTTCGGGTCGCTGCTGTCGGAGGGAATCGGTGACACGATTCGTGTTTCCCTCTCGGCACCGCCTGCCGAAGAGATCAAGGTGGGCGACGCGATCCTGCAGTCGCTCAACCTGCGTCCCCGCAAGTTGGAGATCGTGTCGTGCCCGTCGTGCGGCCGCGCGCAGGTCGACGTGTACAAGCTCGCGAATGAGGTGTCCGCCGGGCTGGAGGGTCTGGAAGTGCCGTTGCGCGTCGCGGTCATGGGATGTGTGGTCAACGGACCCGGTGAGGCGCGCGAGGCGGACCTCGGTGTCGCGTCCGGCAACGGCAAGGGCCAGATCTTCATCAAGGGTGAGGTGGTCAAGACCGTTCCCGAGGCTCAGATCGTTGAGACGTTGATCGCCGAAGCGCTGCGTATCGCCGAGGAGTCGGGGGACACTGAGAGCGGATCACCAGTCGTCTCGGTGAGCTGAGACCCCTCGGCCGACCGCGGAGCATTGACGACTAGGACTTCGAACACGGAGGTGGGACGTGCTGCGATTGTTGGGCGGACGCCCGTTGGGAGCCCGTGACACCGAAGCGGTGAGCCGCGCCCTCGATCAAGACCCCGTCGGGTCGTGCATGGTCGCCGCACGCGTCGAGGCGTACGGCATGTCGCCGCGCTTTCTCGGTGGCGAGATGTGGAGTGCCTCCACGCCCGCCCAGTCGTTGTGCTTCTCGGGCGCCAATCTGATGCCGCTCCTCGGTGGCGACGCCGATCTCGACGATTTCGCGGGACGCGCTCTGGCATCGCCGCGCGGTTGCACGTCGGTCGTCGGATACGCGCCGCTCGCCCTCGGCCTGTGGGAGCGGTTGGCGCCCATGTGGGGCGACCCGCGAGAGATTCGTCCCGATCAACCGCTGCTGGCGTTGAGCGGAATGCCCGCCGTGATACCCGACCCGCTGGTCCGGCTCGTGACTCCTGCCGACCTCGACAACTACTTCCCGGCAGCCGTCGCGATGTTCCGCACCGAAGTGGGTGTGGACCCGTGCGAAGTCGACGGTGGTGCGTCGTACCGGCGTCGGTTGGCCGCGTTGATCTCGGCACGCCGCGTGTTCGCCCGGTTCGACGGTGATCGGGTGGTCTACAAGGCGGAGATCGGATCGATGTCGCGTCGGGTCGGACAGATCCAGGGCGTGTGGGTGGATCAGGAGTCGCGCGGCCACGGACTCGGTGCGTCCGGAACGGCAGCGGTCGCCGCAGCCATCGCACGGCAGGGACGTATCGCGAGTCTGTACGTCAACAGCTTCAACGCGCCTGCCCGTGCCACCTACCAGCGTGTCGGCTTCACCCAGGTCGGCACGTTCGCGACCGTTCTCGTCGACTGACAAAGAAAGTCCTCCGCACACGATGATCCTGCGTCGCGCCATAGCACTGTTCTGTGTCTTCGTGTTGGCGGTGACGGCCGCGGCGTGCTCGTCGGACGACGATGAACCCCGCGATGCGGCGGACCGTTTCATATCCGCGTTCGCCGCCCGCGACGTGCAGTCCGCGGCCGCCGTCACGACGAACCCGGACGGCGCGTCTCGCGCGATGTCCGAGACGTGGGAAGGCCTCGGCGCGGAGTCGATGTCTGCGCGCACCGGACGCGTGCGCGTGGATCACGATGTCGCCGACGTCGACGTGACGTACACGTGGTCGCTGCCGGGTGGGCGAACGTGGCAGTACCAGGCCACGCTGTCGATGGGCCGCAGCGACACCGGATGGTCGGTGCGATGGACGTCCACCGCCATTCACCCGAAGCTCGGCACCGACCAGCATCTCGCCGTCGGCGACCTCAGCCCGCCGAGAGCGAGTGTCAACGAGTCCGACGGCACCGAGGTGATGGTGAACGGCGTGGTCACTGGGGTGTTGTTCGACGGCCGCGCTGCGGCGCAGGCCGGGGACGTGATCGGACCCGCGACTCGACTCGTGCAGGTCATGGGCCCCTTCGTGCCCGGCCTGTCTGCGCAGCGGATCGCCGAGCAGGCCACCGCGTCCAGCGACCCGATGCCGATCGGGACCCTGTCGGAAGCGGATGCGGCCAGACAGCGTGATCAATTGGCACTGCCGGGCATCGTGCTGCGAGACGAGTCGGTGCTCCAGCCGCGGAATCCCGGCTTCGCCTCCGCCGTCGTCGCACGTGTCAAGAACGCCGTCGGCGCCGACATCATCGGCACTCCTGGATGGCGGGTGTCGGTGGTGAACGCCAACGGGCTGGTCGCAGATGTCGTCTTCGACCATCCCAGTGTCCCGGCGCCCGCCGTGTCCCTGACGCTGTCCCGGACCGTCCAGGACGCGGCACAGCGGGCGGTGAACGCCGTCGCAGGCAAACAGGCGATGACCGTCGCGATCCAGGCGTCCACCGGCAAGATCCTCGCGATCGCGCAGAACGGTGACGCCGACCGCGCGGGATTCCCGGCCGCCGCGGGCCAGTTCCCACCGGGTTCGACCTTCAAGATGGTCACCTCGGCAGCAGCCATGTACGGGCGTCTGAGCGAGCCGGACGCGCAGGTGCAGTGCCCCGGCGAGATCACCATCGGTGAACGCACCATTCCCAACTACGACGGATTCTCGCTCGGCCAGGTCACGCTGCGACAGGCCTTCGCGGCGTCGTGCAACACCACGTTCGCAAAACTCGCCAGCGAGATGGGGCCGTCCGACCTCGCCCACGCGAGCGCCGCCATGGGCCTCGGCTCGGACTACACGATCGCGGGAATCGAGTCCGAAGCCGGATCGGTGCGTATCGAACCCGAACTCGTGCGACGCAGCGAGGACGGCTTCGGGCAGGGCACTGTACTCGCGAGCCCGCTCGGAATGGCGTTGGTGTCGGCGACAGCGGCCACCGGTCGTCGGCCCGTCCCGCAACTCATCAACGACCGCCCGACCAAAGTCGTCGGGCCGACCGTCGACTTCGACGGCGACGTCTACGCGCGCTTGCGGACGATGATGCGCGCCGTCGTGACGTCGGGGACGGCGTCGGCGATCGCTGATCAAGGCGAGGTGTACGGCAAGACAGGTGAGGCCGAGGTCGCGGGCGGATCGCACGCGTGGTTCGCGGGTTTTCGCGGCGACATCGCTTTCGCCACTCTCATCGTGATGGGCGGGGGATCGGAAGCCGCAGTGGCCGTCACCCGAGACTTTCTCGCGGCCCTGCCCACCGACTACCGCCCCTGACCGGCCCTGTCGCTCCGCCGCCGATTCAGTTCAGGAATCGGCGGACGCCGACGCCGGATCTGGGTGTTTCGTCAATTCCGTGCCAGGCGTGTGCACCATTCGGATGAACCCCCGTCGTGCATTCGGTCTAATGAGGGCATAGGTTATGGAAGTCTCACGGGAGACCCTGTAGTGAAAGTCGAGGCGAACCATGACTGGTCCCACACCCGGATACCCCGGGCAGAATCCCGAGCACGGTGGCGCTCCCCAATACGGCGCGCCCCAGTACGGTGCTCCCCAATACGGCGCTCCCCAGCAGGGCCAGCAGCCCCAGTACGGCGCTCCCCAACAGCCTCAGTACGGCGCTCCCCAGCAGCCACAACAGTACGGGCAGCAGCAGTACGGCGATCCTCAGTACGGACAGGGGCAATCCGGTCAGGCTCAAGCGGGGCAGTACGGACAGCCTCAGTATGACCAGCAGGCGCAGTACGGGCAGCAGCCCTACGCGCAACAGCCTTACGGTGCGGCCCAGTATGGACAGCAGTACGCGCCCCAGAACGCAGGGATGGGCGTCGGGCTGAGCCAGAAGGTGGTCACCGCGTTGTGGGGTGTCGTCGGGGCGGCCGTTGTGGTCATCATCGCGGCATTCCTGCCGTGGGTGACCATCAGCGGCTTCGTCAACGACTCTGCGTCGGGCGTCGGAGACGGCAAGGACGGGGTGATCACCCTGATCCTCGGTCTGATTGCGGCAGGAGTTGCCGGAGCCGCGGTGTTCTTGACGGCGAAGCAAGCGGCGCTGCCGCTCGCCGCAGGTGTCACCGCAGTGTTGGCAGGCGTCATCTCGGTGCTCGTCGCGATCGTCGACATCGCCGACGTCAGTGACGCCGCGAACGACATCAATTCAGGTTCGACGAGTCCGTTCGGAACGTCGTTCGACATCGAGGCTCATGTCGGCTTCGGTCTCTGGCTGACCTTGGTGGCAGCACTCGCGCTCGTTGCGACCGGTGTCGCAGTGATCATCCTGCGGAAGAAGAACGCCTGACGAGTTCGAATGCCGAACGCGCCGTCCCGTCGAGGGGCGGCGCGTTTGTCGTCAGCGGCGCGGGACGATGAGCAACTCGCCGGTGTCGGGATGGTCGACGACTAGCACCGGATGATCGTAGGTCGTCGAGAGCAGATCGGCGGTCATCACGTCGCGGACGGGGCCGCAGGCCTGAATGCGGCCGTCCTTCATCACCGCTACCCGGTCGGCATACGCAGCGGCGAGCGACAGGTCGTGCACCACGAGGAGAACTGTGGCACCGCCCTTCGCGCGTTCGGCGAGGATCTGAAGCACCTGTTCACTGTGGCCGATGTCGAGAGCGGCGGTCGGTTCGTCGAGCAGCAGGACCGGCGTGTCCTGTGCGAGGGCGCGGGCCAGGCTCACGCGGGCCTGCTGCCCACCAGACAGTTGAGAGAAATGGCGTTCCAGCAGGTCGCCGAGTTCACAAGCCTCGACTGCAGCGGTGATCAACGCCTCCGACTGCGCGGCCTCCGGAGTGCGAGTCCACGGGTAGCGGCCCATCTCGACCACTTCGCGAACGGTGAAAGGCGTGTCGGTCCGGTTCGTCTGGGTGACGAGGGCACGTCGACGAGCGAGCGCTCGGGAATCGAGTGTCGCGATGTCCGCCTCGCCGATGAGGACCCGCCCGGAGTCGGGGGATCGGAGCCCGGACACTGCAGACAGCAATGTCGACTTGCCACAGCCGTTCGGACCGACGAGAGCGACGAGTTCACCTGGCTTCACAACGAGATCCACGTCGGACACGACTGTCCGTCCGCCGAGAGTCACGGTGACGCCGCGCGCATCGATGCCGGTCACAGGGCCGCTCCTGCACTCTTACGGCGCAAAAGGAGGAAGAACACCGGGCCGCCGATCAACGAGGTCAACATACCCAGCGGCAGTTCCCCCGCGGTGAGCGTCCGTGCCGCGAGATCGGCGGCGGCCACCACGAGTGCACCGCCCAACGCGCTGGCAGGCAGGAGCACCGCATGTCGGGGTCCCACGACCAAGCGCATCACGTGCGGCACGATCAGGCCGACGAACATCAGGATCCCGGTGAAGGCGACGGCCGCGGCAGTCAGGATCGCGACCAACACGATCACCTGGCGTCGAACGACCTCGACATTGACGCCGAGGGATGCGGCCTGGACCTCACCGAGCGCGAGCAGATCGAGTTTGCGGACGAGCACCATGCCGCCCGCGACGCCCGCGATCACCAGGGGTGCGACCACACGGATCTGTGCCCACGAAGCATTGCCCGCGAGTGAGCCGAGTTGCCAGAAGACGATCTGCTCCCGGGCCGCGGTGCTGGCGACGTAGGTCAGGTACGCGATGACGCCGAGGGCGAACGCGTTCACAGCGATGCCGGTGAGAACCAGCATGATGGTCGACGATGCCCCGTCGCGCATGGAGAGGGTGTACACAGCGAACGTGGTCGCGAGACCGAACACGGCCGCGGCGCCCGCGACGGCCCACCCGTTGGTTCCGGTGCCGCCGATCACGATCATCAGGCAGGCTCCGATCGCCGCGCCGGAGGAGATGCCGACGATTCCGGGTTCGGCCAACGGATTGGCGAGCATTCCCTGGAGGAGACAGCCTGCCGCGCCGAGCGCGATGCCGACCAGCAGCCCGAGGACGATGCGGGGGAATCGTGTCACCCACAATGCGGTCTCACCGTTCGGGTGACTCGGAAGCGGCCCGATGTCGAGGTGCCAATGGTGCGCGATCGAACCGAGGACTTCAGCCGGAGAGACGTGTACCGCGCCGGTGCCCGCCGAGAGGACGACGATCACCGCGAGCACGATGAGCAGGGCGACGAACACCACGAGGGTGCGGCCGCGGATCAGTTCACGCATAAATCGCCTTCGCCAAAGCACCCATCACCAGACCGGTGTCGGGCCCGAACATCAGAATCTGCGTCTCGTCCATCTCCACGATCCGCCTGGACCGCCCCGCCTTCGTCTGCGCGATGGCCGGCAGTTCGAGCAATCGGTCCATTCCGCCTACTGAATCCGCACCCTGCGTCATCACCAGAATCACGTCGGGGTCGGCGGCCATCAGATTCTCGGCGCTGACGGTGGTGAACGGCGCCGTCAGACCGGATGCGGTGCCCGCGTCCACTCCGCCGAGGTGCTCGATCAGGTCGTCGGCGCCGGACTTCGGTCCCGCCAGGAGGAGCAGGTACTCGCCGCGGACGTAGAGGAACGCGATCGACGGCTTGGTCGGCAGGTCGGGGATCGATCGCCCGGCGTCGTTGATCTGAGACTGCGTCCGGGCGACGAGCTTCTCGCCTTCTGCAGGCACACCGAGTGCTGTCGCAACAGCCCGGATCAGTTCCGGGGTGGACGCCACTGATCGTTCGGCCGGGAACTGAACCACGTGCAGGCCCGCCCGCCGGAGCGCGTCGACGGCGCCCGCAGGGTTGCTGTCGGTACCGGTCAGCACGATGGTCGGAGACACGTTGAGGACACGCTCGGTGTTGATGGCGTGCCCGGTATCGGTAATGACGGGAACTGCGCGCGCCGACGGGAACGTCGTGGACTTGTCACGGCCCACAACGTGCGACCCGAGGCCGAGGGAGTAGACGATTGCGCCGAGCGTTCCGTTGCGGTCGATGGCCACGATGCGCTCGGCTCTCGCAGGCACAGTCACGGTGGTCGACACCGGGACGATGTCCGGCGTGGGGAGCACCGCCGTGGTCGGCCCCGGTCGGAGGGATGCCGAGAGCTTCGCCGACCGTGCTGCATCGGTCTCGATCGGTTCGGTGGTGCACGCCGACGTCAGTGCAACGAGGACCGCCACAGCGACGACCAGCACACGTGGGCGACCGATCACCAGAACCTGCCTGTCTCGAAATGAGTGAAAGTAGACTATTAGGAATACCTTACCTGTCCTGGAGCAGGCGACAGCCTCGGGAGTTCGGTTGGCATGAAACAATCGACGGCATGACTGTTCGTGCCCCGCTCACTCCCGGCGTCGTCGCGCCGGTCCTGTCCGTGCCAGACGCCATCGAGCGCCCCGAGTACGTGTGGAAGGACACTGTCGCGGAGGGGAGTGAGCCGTGGGTGCAGACTCCGGAGACCATCGCGAAGATGCGCGTGGCGTCGAAGATCGCCGCAAACGCTCTCGCCGAGGCGGGACGTGCCGTCGCGCCGGGAGTCACCACGGCCGAACTCGACCGGATCGCCCACGAGTACATGCTCGATCACGGCGCGTACCCGTCCACCCTCGGCTACAAGGGCTTCCCGAAGTCGTGCTGCACGTCGCTGAACGAAGTGATCTGCCACGGCATTCCGGACTCGACCGTGATCCAGGACGGCGACATCGTCAACATCGACGTGACGGCGTTCAAAGACGGTGTCCACGGCGACACGAATGCCACGTTCCTTGCGGGCGACGTCTCGCAGGAAGTGCGTGACCTCGTGGAACGTACCCGGATCGCAACCGACCGAGCGATCAAAGCGGTGAAGCCGGGCCGCGCGCTGAATGTCGTGGGACGTGTCATCGAGGCGTACGCGAGCCGCTTCGGCTACTCGGTGGTCCGTGACTTCACCGGGCACGGCATCGGTGAGACCTTCCACAACGGGCTCGTCGTCCTCCACTACGACGAGCCGAGTGTGAGCACCGTCCTGGAGCCGGGCATGGTCTTCACGATCGAGCCGATGATCAACCTCGGCGGCAAAGACTGGGAGATGTGGGACGACGACTGGACCGTCGTCACCGCGGACCGGAAATGGACGGCCCAGTTCGAGCACACGCTCGTCGTCACCGAAACCGGCGCCGAGATCCTGACTCTTCCCGACGCGTGAGCGAGACCGGACCGGGGCTAGGCCGTATCACGACCTCGTCCCGGTGCGGTCTCACCTCACGCGTATGACGTCACTTCGAAGTGGCGAGCTCTTGACCCGATTCTGCCGACCGGAGCTCCACGATCTCCGAGAGCGCATCGACCGACTCGAGGGCCTTGTCACGTCGGTACTGGACGAACGAGTACACGAACGCCGCCGCCCACAGCGCGACGATCGCGATGTACACGAACCGTTGCTGCAGCGGGTCGAGTCCGAAGCCGCTCTTGCCCACGAGGGTGCGAGCGTTGGTGAGGATGATCAAGCCGCCGACGGTCGCTCCGAGCAGGCGCGGAGGGAAGTGGCGGACCACAAACGCTGCGATCGGTGCGGCGATCACGCCGCCGATCAGGATAGCGCCGGCCGCGCCGAAGTCGACGCCTTCACCGCCGAGATTCGCCAGGAAGCCGAGAGATGCGGCGACGGCGACGATGAACTCGCTGGTGTCGATTGTGCCCACCACTTTGCGGGGTTCAAGACGGCCCGATGCGAGGAGGGCGGGTGTGCCGACCGGGCCCCAGCCGCCACCGCCGGTGGCGTCGATGAAGCCGCCAAACAGACCTAGCGGGGTGAGGAAACGCGACTTCAGGGGTTTGCCGAGGTTCTTGGTGCTGATGCCTCTGAAGGTGAACCGCAGCAGCACGTAGAGGCCGAGGACCAGCAGGATCGTGGCCATGACGGGTTTCGCGTCCTCGGTGGACAGATTCGACAGAACCGTCGCGCCGACGAATGCACCGATGCCGCCGGGGATGCCGATCCGGGCCACGACCCGCCAATCGACGTTGCCGAACTTCCAGTGCGAGACCCCGGACACGAGACTCGTACCGATCTCGGCGAGGTGGACGGTGGCGCTGATCGCTGCGGGCGACAACGTCGTCAGCGCGATGAGGAATGTCGTCGCCGTGACACCGAACGCCATTCCGAGGCTTCCGTCGACCAATTGGCCGAGCAGGCCGACAAAACCGATGATGAGCAGGGTGGGCATGGGAACTCCTAGGGCGTGCACCGGGACTTCGAGTGGTGCGTGGCCTCTGACAGTGCTCTGTTTCGCCGACGACGCACAGGGTTTCGATCGTGGTGAGCGAAAGGGCGGTCGGTAGGGTCATCTGTGTGTCTGACAACCATGGCGCACTGCTGGTCGGTGGCACGACCAGTGACGCGGGCAAGAGCCTCATCGTCGCGGGACTGTGCCGTGCGCTTGCACGGGACGGTGTGCGAGTGGCGCCGTTCAAGGCGCAGAACATGTCGAACAACTCCGCGGTGACGCTGGACGGTGGAGAGATCGGTCGAGCGCAGGCGTTTCAGGCTGTGGCGTGTGGGCTTCAACCGGACACGCGCTTCAATCCGGTCCTGCTCAAACCCGGAAGTGATCGGCGCTCGCACGTCGTCGTGCGCGGTCGGCCGTACGGTGACGTCGGTGCGGCCGACTATCACGTTCGCCGCAGCGAGTTGTCCCACGTGGTCGCGGACGAGCTCGCGTCATTGCGTCGCGACTTCGACGCCGTGATCTGCGAGGGAGCCGGGTCGATCGCGGAGGTGAACCTCCGCGCGACGGACATCGCGAACATGGGTCTGGCGAGGGCCGCCGACCTGCCCGTACTGCTCGTCACCGACATCGACCGCGGCGGTTCGCTCGCGCATCTGTTCGGGACGCTCGCGCTCCTCGAACCCGACGACCAAGCACTCGTTGCAGGTTTTGTCATCAACAAGTTCCGCGGTGACCCGTCTCTGCTCGATCCCGGTCTCGTCACTCTCCGTGAACGCACAGGCAGACGCACACTCGGCGTCCTGCCGTTCGCCGACAACCTGTGGATCGACGCCGAAGACTCGCTTGCGTCGCCCGTCGGCCGGCGAGTCGGAGGGCCGGTCGCCCACACCGGCGGACAGCGTCTCACAGTCGCCGCCATCCGACTGCCGCGGACCTCCAACACGACCGACGTCGAGGCACTCGCGTGCGAACCCGACGTAGACGTGACCTGGGTGGACGACCCCGCCGCCGTTCGGGCAGCCGATCTCGTCGTCCTTCCGGGCAGCCGTGCCACAGTCTCCGATCTCGCCTGGCTGCGATCCACCGGCCTCGCCGACGCCGTGGTTGACCGAGCGCGCGCGGGGCGTCCGGTGCTCGGCGTGTGCGGGGGATTCCAGATGCTCGCGCGGCGGATCACCGATCGAGTGGAGTCGACCGCCGGAACCGTCGACGGACTCGGCCTGCTCGACGTCGACATCGAGTTCCGATCCGACAAGACCCTCCGAACGTTCTCCGGACACGACGGTGCAGGTGCACCAGTCGCCGGATACGAGATCCATCACGGCGTCGTGACGCGAAGTGCTGAAGAGACATGGCTGGTGGATTCCGAGACCGGCCCCGAAGGCGCACGCCGCGGTCCGGTCGTCGGCACCCACTGTCACGGACTGCTCGACGGCGACGACATGCGGCGATCGTTTCTGCGGACGGTCGCCGTCCAGGCCGGACGTGCAGGGTTCACACCTGCGGCGGGACTGTCCGTGGCGAAGGTCCGCGAAGACCAGCTGGACACCATTGCCGATCTGGTCACAGAACACCTCGACATGAGAGCTGTGCACAGATTGCTCGAGGCGGGCACCGGGCCGCTGCCGTCCGTCCTATCCTGGCTGAGTGGAAACCGAGCACCTGAAAGTCGAGCATGACGGTCTGACCTTCGATGTGAAGCTCAGCGGACCGGCCCGCGGGCCATGGGTGGTGCTGTTGCACGGCTTCCCCGTCGACTCCCGCTGCTGGGACGATGTGGTCCCGCGGCTGCACGAAGCGGGCCTGCGCACCGTCACGTTCGACCAGCGCGGATACAGCCCAGGTGCGCGACCGGAGCACGTCGAGGACTACCGATTGGAGAAGTTGGTCGGCGACGTCCTCGGGGTGCTCGGTCACCTGAACATCGCGTACTCGATGATCGTCGGACACGATTGGGGCGGCATCGTCGCGTGGCATCTCGCCGCGAAGCACCCGGAACGCTTCACCGGTCTCGTCGCCGTCAGCACCGGCCATCCGTCTGCCATGAAGGAGGCGCTGGAGGCGGGTTCCGACCAGCGGGAACGCTCGTCGTACATCTCGACCTTCGTCAAACCCAAGGCGGAGCAGCTGCTCACCGAAGACAACGGTGTGCGACTGACCCGTCACGGGGTCACACCCGAAGAAGTCGCGCCGCTGCTGGAACCGGGCGCTCTCACCGGCCCGCTGAACTGGTATCGCGCCAACTTCACCGGCGACATCGCCGCCACTCTGGCGTGCCCGCCGGTCGAGATCCCGACAACCATGGTGTGGAGCGACGGTGACACCGCACTGGGTCGCGAACAGGCCGAGTTCAGCGGTCGCCACGTGTACGGCGACTACCGGTTCTCCGTCATCGAAGGCATCGATCACTGGGTGCCGCAGAAGGCGGCGAAGGCCGTCGCGAGCGAGATCTCGCTGCGGTCAGCGCTGTACTGACTCGAGGCGCGCGACGAGCTCGTCGACCTGAGCTCGGCCGTGCTCGTCGACGGTCAATGCCATGAACGACGACATTGCGAGCAGCACGTCGAACTGACGCGGGTTCTTGGGCTTGCCGAACAGGGAAGTCCTCTCCTTGATCGACACCTCGCGGTATGTGGAGACCGGGTTGCGAGCCGTCTCCTCCTTGCCGTGATGCTTGAACTTCGCCACGGTGACGCCGTCGAACACCAACGACTCTCCGTTCGCGCCGAGAACCTCGAGACCGGCCTGGGAGGGGGTTGTCATCGAAGCAGCATAAACCCACGCACCTCCTAGCGCAGGCAGGTGAAGCCATCCGGCATCTCGCCTCGTCCGAGGATGCCGCGAAGAAGCGTGTAGACGTCGTAGTCGCGGGTCAACGACGCGGCCAGTGCCGCCGCCCGGCGTGCGCACCCGGGCAGTTGCACAGGCGGTTCGATTCCGGCGGCGTCAACGATGTCGAGCGTGTGCACACTCAACTCGAAAGCTCGGGTGGCGAGGTAGTCCACTGCGGAGATCGCGCCGACCGGAGTGAGCAGCAGGTCGTCGTCGGCGAGTGTGTCGACGAGAGCCACACCGCGTGCGGCGAGGTCGTGGGCGTGATCGAACGGATCGTCGCCTAGCCCGACACCGGCGCGCACGCCCGCCTCGGTGATCACCGCCTGGTCGGTCACCCAGTCCAGGGCGGCGTGAAAGTACGCCGCCGGGCCGTCGAGAAGGTCACCGAGGCCCTCTACGGCATCGATTCGATCGCGGGCCGCCGCGACGTAGACCTCGATCGTGGTGAAGCCAGATCTGCACGTGTGGCCCACCAGCGAACGCATGGTCCACTCGCCGAGCGCGGGACGATCCAGTGTCGATGCGGGGACCCGGTCGACGACGTCCACGAACGCGGCGGACGAGTCGGCGTACCACTCTCGCACCGACACCGGATCGTGCAGGCTCACAACTCCAACCCCAGCAGTGCGTTCTCGAGAACCTCCGGCAGCGCAGGGTGGATCCAGTACTGGCCGCGTGCCATCTCGTGCGCCGACAGCCCGAAGCTCATCGCCTGGATGACGGGCTGGATGATCGACGACGCCTGTGCACCGAGAAGGTGGGCGCCGAGGAGTGTGCCGGACCCGCGTTCGGCGATCACCTTGCAGATTCCGACCGTGTCCTCCATCGCCCAGCCGTATGCGACGTCGCCGTACTTCTGGACCTTGACGGTGATGTCGAGGCCACGTTCGCGGGCCTGCTCCTCAGTGAGCCCGACACTCGCGATCTGCGGGTGCGTGAACACCGCAGCGGGCACGAACCGGTGGTCGAAGGAAGCGAGCTCGGCCGAATCCCAGCCGCGCAGGAGATTGCCCTGCACCACACGCTGCTCGTGGTTCGCGACATGCTTGAGCTGGTACGGCGAACTCACATCGCCAAGCGCCCACACGCCGCGAGCCGGCGTGCGGCCGTGGGAGTCGACCGGGACCCGGCCGTCGTCGGTGAGTTCCACACCGATCGTGTCCAACGACAGCAGGTCGCCGTTCGGGATGCGGCCGGTGGCGACGAGCAGTGCGTCGGCGTCGAGGGTGTCGCCCGAGTCGAACGTCAGTCGAACGCCGCCACCGTCGAGCATCGTCGCGCCCTTGACCTGGGTGTTCAAGTGGACGTCCCACTGCTCCGCGGCGACCTCGGTGAATCGGGCGCTGATGTCGTCGTCCATGGGACGCAGCAGTCGGGGACCGCGGGCGATCACCGACACCTCGACGCCGAGGCCCGAGAACACATGGGCGAACTCGGAGGCGATGTAACCGCTGCCGACGATGACCAGTCGCTTGGGCAGTTCCGGGAGCCTCATCACGTCGTTGTTCGTGTAGTAGCGGACACCGGACTCGGCGATGGCGTCCGGGACCGCGGACCGGGCGCCCGCGGCGATGACGACCTGTGATGCGAGAACCACATCGCCGGCCGCCGTGACCAGGCGGTACCGGTCGTCGTCGACGCCGTCGAATCGGACGTGACTCTCGTACACGGTGATGTTGGGGCAGCGATCCACGCGGTACTCGCGGCCGCCGGCGGTGATCGGGTCGATGCGGCCGAAGACTCGATCGACGATCGACGGCCAGTCGACGCTGTCGACACTCGCGTGGACGCCGTACCGACCGGCGCTCCGAGCGGCCTCCGCCACGTCGGCCGCGTACACGAACATCTTCGTCGGGATGCAGCCGACGTTGAGGCATGTCCCACCGAACAGGTTCTCCTCGAAGATCGCGATCGAAATGTCGTCGAACCGCTCGTCAGAGATCGAATTGCCGCTGCCGGTGCCGATGACCGCCAGGTCGACGATCTGTGGTGTGCTCACTTGTCGAACTCGCTCTCCATCCAGGCGTCGACCTCGGCGTACGCCCGTTTGCGCACACTCTCGATCGACAAGAACACGTCGTGCCGCGCGTCGGTCACGGCGACGGCCAGGACTCGGCCGCCGATGCATCCGGACCATTGCGCGATCTGCTTCACGTCCAGCACGCAGTCCGCCGTGTCGACCGACGCGTCGTACTTCCCGCGGAACGACGACTTGTCGGACCGCAGGACCAACGCCGGGACACCTACGTCGAGGCCGGCATGCACCTGTCGGTGTCCGGCGCGGACGGCGGACAACCAACCGAACGTCACCGGGAATCCGGAGAGGGGCTTGCGGACGAGGTCGTACGTCCATTCGCCGTGGACGTCGGCGTGCAAGCTGTCGCCGTACGCCGACGACAGTTCGCGGGGGAGCGACTGCATGCCGCGGACCGACCCGACGGCGGAGATCAGCTTGGACGCAGGCGTCGACCGCAACACGGCCTCGCCTTGCAGATCGAGCCAGGGGCTGTTGAGCAGAAGGCCGACGACGTGCCCGTGGCGTTCGGGATCGCCGGTCCGCAGTCGGTTCAACCACAGTGGCGTCACCAGGCCGCCCGTCGAATGGCCCGCGACGATCACCTGCGGTGTCCCGCCCGCGGCGCTCACCTCATCGGTGACGATGTCCAGTGAGGCGTTCAACTCCTCGTCGTAGAACGCGAGATCGCTGGTGTAGTGCGGCTGATGGTGAGCCTTCAGGGACCGACCGCACTTACGGAGGTCGAGCGCGTAGAACGCGTATCCACGCTCGTGGAAGAAGTCGGCGAGTTCGGTCTGGAAGAAGTAGTCGGTGAAGCCGTGCACGTACAACACCGCGCCACGCGGCGTGATGCCGTCGAGCGGGCGGCGAACGAGACTCGCGAAGATCGGATCCTCGCCGTCGGGATCCGTTGCGAGGGGGATGGTTCGGACTTCATAGCCGTCGAGAAACTCGTCAGGGCGCCAGTCGGTGGTCACGCCGACCACTCTAGTGCTGCTTCATCCGCGTGTCGGACGCGACACATTTGGAAGCACCGGTGCTACCTGTCAACGTTCGATGGTGAACAATGAGTCTCCTAGAGCGGCCCCTGGAGTGGGTCGGCAAGGATTCACCCCGACCTCGGAGGAGAGCAGCATCGTGTCGCAGAAGGTCATCAAGACGGACGTGGCGTTGATCGGCGCAGGCATCATGAGCGCGACGCTCGGCGCCCTCATTCGTCAGCTGGAGCCGAGCTGGTCGATCAGCTTGTTCGAACGTCTCGACGCGGCAGCGGCCGAGAGCTCGGATCCCTGGAACAACGCAGGCACCGGACACTCGGCGCTGTGCGAACTGAACTACACGCCTGCGGGCGCCGACGGCGAGATCGACATCACCAAGGCACTCACCATCAATGAGCAGTTCCAGATGTCGCGTCAGTTCTGGGCCCACGGCGTCGACAACGGGGTGCTCGGTGCCCCGGACGAGTTCATCAACCCGATCCCGCACGTGGCCTACTGCCACGGCGCCGACGGCGTCGAGTTCCTCCGCAAGCGCCACGCGGCGCTGTCGAGCCAGACGCTGTTCGAGGGCATGGAGTTCATCGACGACGCCGACACCTTCGCCGAGCGTCTCCCGCTGATGGGCGCAGGCCGCGACTATTCCGACCCGGTCGGTCTGAACTGGTTCACTGAAGGCACGGACGTCGACTTCGGCGCGCTCACGCAGCAGCTCCTGAACTACGTCGGCCGCGACGCCGACCTGTACTTCGGGCACGAGGTCCGCAACCTGAGCAAGCAGTCGGACGGCAGCTGGGTGATCAAGCTCCGCAATACGCGCAGCGGCGAGAAGCTCCGCGTCGAGGCCCGGTTCGTGTTCGTCGGTGCAGGCGGCGGCGCCCTCGGCCTGCTGCAGAAGTCGGGCATCAAGGAAGCCAAGGGCTTCGGCGGTTTCCCGGTCAGCGGTGAGTTCTTCCGCTGCACCAACCCCGACATCATCGCCGAGCACTCGGCGAAGGTCTACGGTCAGGCCGCTGTCGGTGCGCCGCCGATGTCGGTGCCGCATCTCGACACCCGCGTCATCAACCACGAAAAGGGTCTGCTCTTCGGCCCGTACGCGGGTTGGTCGCCCAAGTTCCTGAAGACCGGCGGCGTCCTCGACCTGCCGAAGTCGGTGAAGCCGGGCAACCTGGTGCCGATGATGTCGATCGCCCCCAAGGAGTTCGGTCTCCTCAAGTACCTGATCTCCGAGCTCGCGGCGAGCCGGAACGATCGTGTCACCACCCTGCAGGACTTCGCACCGCTCGCCGTCGGCGAGGACTGGGAGCTGATCACCGCAGGTCAGCGCGTCCAGGTGATCCGCAAGAACGGCATGGGCGGAAGCCTCGAATTCGGCACCGCCGTCGTCACCTCGGAAGACGGTTCGATGGCCGGACTGCTCGGTGCGTCGCCGGGCGCGTCGACTGCCGTCCCCGCCATGATCTCGGTCCTGGAGAAGTGCTTCACCGCCCACTTCGACGGGTGGCGCGACAAGCTGACCGAGATGATCCCGTCGTTCGGCCAGAAGCTCAACGACAATCCCGCCCTGTACAACCAGGTCTGGGACTGGACCAACCGCAGCCTGCAGCTCACCGGCGACAACGACTGACCGATGTCCGACGCGGTTCGGTACCCGTTCAGCGCGGTTGTCGGTCAGGAGCGGCTCAAACTCGCACTGATCCTGTCGGCGGTGTCGCCGGGGATCGGCGGGGTGCTGATCCGGGGCGAGAAGGGCACCGCGAAGTCGACCGTCGTGCGTGGCCTCGGACCGCTGCTCGGATCGCAGTCGCGGGTGGTCGAACTGCCGATCGGCGCGACCGAGGACAGGGTTGTCGGGTCGCTCGATCTGACCCGCGTGCTCCGTGACGGCCAGGCACACTTCACGCCCGGCCTGCTCGCCAAGGCGGACGACGGTGTCCTGTACATCGACGAAGTGAACCTGCTGTCCGACCATCTCGTCGACGTCCTGTTGGACGCCGCGGCGAGTGGTCGGGTGACCGTCGAACGCGACGGTGTGTCCCACACCCAGTCCGCCCGGTTCGTTCTCGTCGGCACGATGAACCCGGAGGAAGGGGAGTTGCGGCCGCAGCTCCTCGACCGTTTCGGTCTGGTCGTCGACGTGGCGGGCCCGCGCGACGTCGACGAACGAGTGGCGATCGTGACCGCCCGCATGGCGTTCGACGCCGATCCGGCCGGCTTCTCCGGTCGGCACGATGCCGCCGAGTCCGAACTCGCGGCACGGATCTCGCACGCGCGCACGGCGCTGCCCGACGTGGTGCTGCCTGTCTCGGAACTGCGTCGCATCGCGGGCATCTGTGCGCACCTCGACGTGGACGGCCTCCGCGGCGACATCGTGATGGCCCGCACCGCGACCGCTCATGCCGCGTGGCGCGGCGCGTCAGAGGTGACCGAGGACGATGTCCGCGTGGCCGCCGAACTGGCACTCCCACACCGTCGTCGACGCAATCCGTTCGACGAATCGTCGATGTCGGAGGAACAGCTCGACGACGCTCTCGGCGCAGGTGACGACGCCGCGTCGCGTGACCCGGACGGCGCTCCTCCCGGTTCGCCCGACGGCACTCCTCCCGATTCGCCTGACGACAGTCCTTCCAACTCGTCGAGCGATTCTTCTGGCTCGTCGAGCGCAGTCGAGACGTCAGAGGACCCCGACGACGACCCGCCACCGAGCGGCGGCGGCTCTCGAGGACCGCAGTTCGGCACGCGACCGACAGGTGGGTCTCCACGTGTGCGTACCTTCCGCGCCGACGGAGTGGGGGACGGCGACCCCGGTCGGCGGTCTCGTGCCCGCAGCACACGCGGTTCGACGGTTCGTGACGTCGACTTCGGCTCCGGAACCGGCGTCCACCTGTTCGGCACTGTGCTCGCGGCGGCCCGACGGGCCTCCGGCGACGGGATGCCGAGTCTGCAGCCCGGCGACCTGCGTGGAGCGGAGCGGATCGGCACCGAGTCGAACCTCGTGGTGTTCCTCGTCGACCTGTCCGGGTCGATGACTGCACGCTCGCGTCTGACCGCGGTCCGGGACGCATGCGTCGAGATGCTGCGTGATTCGTACACCCGCCGCGATCGGGTCGCGGTGGTCGTCGCCGCAGGCGCGGACGCCTATGTCGCTGTCCCGCCGACTCGCTCCGTCGACATCGCCGTCGGTCGTCTGGCTCAGGTCCGCACCGGAGGTCGGACGCCCCTCGCCGAGGGATTGCAGCGCAGTGTCGAGGTGATCGACCGGTCGGCCCGCGTGGATCCTCATCGTCGGCCGTTGCTTGTGCTGCTCACCGACGGCCGGGCGACAGGTGGGCGCGACGCGGGGCGTCGGGCAGACGAAGCGGCCGACGATGTCGCACGCCGCGGCATCAGTTCTGTCGTCGTCGACTGCGAGCAGGGTTTTGTCCGTCTCGGTTCCGCGGTGGCACTGGCCCAGCGGCTCCGAGCCGAGTACGTGCCTCTCGACGACCTCGCCGACACCGGCCTCGCCGCGGGCATCCGCGGCGTAGCTTAGGTCCCTCCCGCTCCTGTACGGCGACCTTCCTCGTCCCACTGCTCGTTGAGCGAGGTTCGTCCCCGGTCAGTGACGCCCTTCCTGCTCGTTGAGCGAGCGAAGCGAGTCGAAGCGTCTGCACATTGAGCTGGGCCCGTTGCGGCGCTTCGACTCGCTGCGCTGTGAGTATTTGGGGTGGTCGACCTGGGGC
>NZ_BAOP01000011.1 GCF_000344135.1 Gordonia malaquae NBRC 108250
TTCCTCCGTCACCGGACCTACGCCCGCACCCACACCATTCGGCCCACCGGAGTCTCCGACACCAGCACCTGGTGGTACACCCACCGCGACCTCCGCAAGACCCGCGGCCTGTTCCGGCGCCTGATCGCCGATGAACATCTGTTCACCTGGATCGACCCCCGCCTGACCGACGACGACCATCGACTGCCCCGAACCACCTCGCCGTTAGAAGGCGGACCAAACAAGGCCATCAAAGACCTCTTCCGTACTCACCGAGGACTACCCGCCGACCACGCCCGACGAGCCGCCGAATGGAAGCTGAACAGCCTCACAGCCCAGCCGCGAGACCCCTGGAGCCTGGTTCGCACCGAGCACTACAACCCGCAGTCGGCCCGGCCCAAGCGCACACCGCTTGAGGACGAGCAGATCGGCCCCGGCGGTTACGGTACGGACTTCAGCTGGGAGGACGGGAACGGCATCCAACACGGCTGGGGCGGCAGAAGCACCTGAATCACCCAGCGACGCGCCCGGTCCGTACACACATTTTGGCCTTTAACCCCACAAAAACGACGATGGCCCTCGGTCGCTCACGCGACCGAGGGCCATCATCGTTTTGTAGCCCCGACGGGATTCGAACCCGCGCTACCGCCTTGAGAGGGCGGCGTCCTAGGCCGCTAGACGACGGGGCCCTAGAACACTTGTTCAGTTATGATACACACGCTTTTACCCGTGTACATCGCTGGGGTACCAGGACTCGAACCTAGAATGGCGGTACCAGAAACCGCTGTGTTGCCAATTACACCATACCCCAAGGGTTTGATCCGAGCCTCGCCGGGCGAAACCGCCTGGCTCCTCTCGGGCCGTGGAGTACATTACCAACAACTCCACCCCAAACCACAAATCGGCAGGTCAGACCGCCTTTTCCGCGATCTCACAGGCGAGCGACAGGCGAGCGAGCGTCTTCTCGCGTCCCAGCAGCTCCATCGACTCGTACAACGGAGGGCTCACTGCCGCGCCGGTGACACCCACGCGGACCGGACCGAAGGCCTTGCGCGGCTTCAGCTCCAGACCGTCGATGAGCGCCGCCTTGAGGCCCTCCTCCAACGACGCGGTGTCCCACGCCTCCACCGATTCGCACACGGCGATCGTGGCGTCGAGAATCGGCACTGCGTCCGCGCCGAGGTTCTTGGCCGCAGCCTTCTCGTCGTACGCGAAGTCGGCGTCGTCCACGTACAGGAACTTGATGAGGTCCCACGCGTCGCCGAGCACCTGAATGCGGGTCTGCACCAGATCGGCGACGACGGCGAACTGTGCGTCGTCCACCGGCTCGCTCAGACGGCCGGAAGCGGTCAGGAACGCGCGCAGACGCGCCGCGAAGTCCGCGGGCTCCAGCCGGCGGATGTGCTCGGCGTTGATCGAATCGGCTTTCTTCTGGTCGAAGCGCGCCGGGTTCGAGTTGACGTTGCGCACATCGAAGGCGCCGATCATCTCGTCAAGGGTGAAGATGTCCTCGTCGCTCGAGAATCCCCAACCGAGCAGCGCCAGGTAGTTGAGCAGCCCCTCGGGGATGAATCCACGGTCGCGATGGTGGAAGAGGTTCGACTCCGGATCACGCTTGGACAGCTTCTTGTTGCCCTCGCCCATCACGAAGGGGAGGTGTGCGAACTCCGGCACGGCGTCGGCCACCCCGAGGCGCATAAGCGCCTGGTACAGGGCGATCTGACGCGGCGTCGACGAGAGCAGGTCCTCGCCGCGAAGGACGTGCGTGATCTTCATCAGCGCGTCGTCCACCGGATTGACCAGGGTGTACAGCGGGTCGCCGTTCGCGCGAGTGAGCGCGAAGTCGGGCACGGTGCCGGCTTTGATCGTGGTGGTGCCGCGCACCAGGTCGTCCCACGTGAGGTCTGCATCAGGCATCCGCAGACGGACAACCGGACTGCGTCCCTCCGCACGGAACGCTTCACGCTGCTCATCGGTCAGGTCACGATCGAAATTGTCGTACCCGAGCTTGGGGTTGCGGCCCGCCGCGAGGTGACGCGCCTCGACCTCCTCGGGTGTCGAGTACGCCTCGTACGCCTCCCCCGCCGCGAGGAGCGCAGCGACGACGTCGAGATGCAACTGCTTGCGCTCGGACTGCCGGTACGGCGCGTACGGGCCGCCCACCTCGGGGCCCTCGTCCCACTCCAGGCCGAGCCAACGGAGTGCGTCGAGGATCGCGTCGTACGACTCCTGACTGTCGCGTGCGGCGTCGGTGTCCTCGATGCGGAACACGAACGTGCCGCCCGTGTGGCGAGCCTGCGCGAAGTTGAACAGTGCCGTCCGAGCGAGCCCGACGTGCGGGGTTCCGGTGGGTGACGGACAGAATCGGACGCGAACGTTTTCACCGGTAGTCATGCAGGTCAGCCTATGTCATCGACGCCGTGAGCTCGCGTCCGGAGTCAGCGCTGAGAGTCGAGGTATCCGATCAGGAGTCCGTTGACGGCCTCCGGTCGTTCTAGGTAGCCGAAGTGCCCGGCGTCCGCGACCTCCTCGTACCGCGATCCGGGGATCGCATCGGCCACTTCGCGGGCGAGGTGCACCGGGAGAGTGCGATCGTCGGCGAACCCGACCACCAGCGTGGGCCGCGTGATGGACCGGTACGCGGCCAGGCGGTTCTGATCCCGTTCGGGCAGGTCGAGTTGAGCGCGGACACCCGGCGTGGACGACTGCCCGCCGAACCCGATGATGTCGAGCCAGTCGCGTGCGGACCTGTCGTCGGCCAACGTCGCGGGCGACAGGTTCATGTGCGCGGTGATCGCAGCGAAGAACGGCGCAGGCAGTTCACGCCCGGCGTCGAGCAGCGCCCGCTCGCCCTCGTTGTACGCCGTGAGAAGCGGCGTCGTACGACCGTAAGTGCCGAGCATCACGGCGGCCCTGACGAGTTCCGGCCTCGCCAGCGCGAGCTCCTGTGTGATGCGCGCGCCAAGCGAGGTTCCGACCACGAATGCAGGCGCACCGAAGTGCTCGATCACGGCAGCGGTGTCGGCCACCATGTCCGCCATCGTGAAACCGTTCGCGCATTCGCTCGACGGTGCGATGCCGCGGTTGTCGAAGGTCACCACCCGGTAGCCCGCCTTGAGCAGAGCGGGCTGTTGATTCGCGTGCCACACCCGCCCGGGACTGCCGGTGCCCATCACCATCACGACGAGCGGACCGTCGCCCACCGCGGTGCACGACAACACCACATCGCCATTGCGGACCTGAACTGGAGCGATGCGGCCGGGTCGGGTCACTTGTCGATCACCGGGTTGCTCAGCGTGCCGATGCCTTCGACGGTCACCGACACCGTCTGGCCCGCGACCATCGGGCCGATTCCCTCGGGTGTCCCGGTCAGAATCACGTCACCGGGGAGCAGGGTCATCACACGAGACACCCATTCGACGATCTCGCCTACCGAATGCAGCATCAGCGAGGTGCGGCTCGATTGCTTGACCTCGCCGTCGAGTTCGGTACGGATCACGACGTCGGACGGATCGAAGTCGGTCACGATCCACGGACCGAGCGGGCAGAAGGTGTCGTATCCCTTGGCCCGAGTCCACTGACCGTCGTACGCCTGCTGGTCGCGAGCGGTCACGTCGTTGGCGACGGTGTATCCGAGGATCACGTCTTTCGCCTTCGCGGCGGGAACGTCCTTGCACGGGCGGCCGATCACGATCGCCAGCTCACCCTCGAAGTCCACGCGCTCGGACGACGGCGGCCGGACGATCGCAGCGCCCGGGCCGATGATCGACGTGTTCGGCTTGGAGAAGATCACCGGATCGGCGGGAGCCTCCGAACCCATCTCGGCTGCATGAGCGGCGTAGTTCTTGCCGATCGCGATGATCTTGGTGGCCAGGATCGGCGCCAGGGGTCGCGTGTCGGCGAGCTTCCACGTGCGGCCGGTGAACGTCGGATCGCCGAAGGGATGCTCCGCGATCTCACGGGCGATCTCCTGGCCCTCTTCACCTTCGACGGAGACGAATGCGACTCCGTCCGGACTTGCGACACGACCCAGTTTCATACCCCGAAGGTTAACGCACGCCCCATCGTGTTCTAGAATATGAAACGATAGTTCCACTATTTGAGATTCAGTGAGGTGTGCAGATGACTCAGACCATGTCGGCGACCAGGCGGTGGACGATGCTCGTCTGCTCCCTCGTCGCGGCCATGACAACCACCTGCGCCACCGCGGGCGTCGCCTATGTGATCCCCGTGCTCCACCGCGACCATGGGATGTCGCTGACCGACGCAGCCACCTTGGCCGCAGTGCCCACCATCGGGCTGACGTTGACGATCATCGCCTGGGGAGCCGCACTCGACCGGTTCGGAGAGCGACGTGTCCTCCTGGTGTCGTTGACTGTCACACTGGCCGGCACCGTGGCGGCGTTCGTCGTCGCCGAGACCGGCGGAGGATTCACCGCGCTGGTGATCCCGTTGCTGATCGGCGGTTTGGGCGCCGGCGCCGCGAACGGCGCGAGCGGACGGATCGTGGTCGGATGGTTCCCCGCCGATCAGCGAGGCACGGCGATGGGGGTTCGTCAGATGGCCCAGCCGCTCGGCATCGGTGTGTGCGCTCTGACGATGCCGGCGCTCGCGGACCGCTGGGGACTGGCGGCGGCCCTGACCGTGCCTGTCGCGGTGACCGTGATCGGCCTGATCGCGGTGGCCGCAGCAGTCGTCGACCCGCCCGCACCGTCGGCGGGGACGTCGGTCCCGACAGGCAACCCGTACCGCGGGTCCAGTTTCCTACAGCGTGTCCACGCCGTCAGTGTGCTGTTGGTGATCCCCCAGTCGATGCTCTGGACGTTTGTGCCCGCGTGGTTGATCGTCGGTCACGGCTGGTCGGCGTTCGGAGCGGGAGCCCTGGTCACCGCGACCCAGGTCACGGGCGCATTCGGGCGCATCGCCGCGGGCAGACTTTCGGACGTGATGGGATCACGGATGCGGCCGGTCCGGTACATCGCCGTCGCCGCGGGTGCGTCGACCGCGCTGCTGGCGCTGACCGACTGGATCGGCAGCCCCGTCGCGGCCGCCGTGATGGTGATCGCCTCGATCAGCACCGTCGCCGACAACGGTCTCGCGTTCACCGCGATCGCCGAGTTCGCAGGCCCGTCGTGGAGCGGCCGCGGCCTCGGCGTCCAGAACACGGCCCAGTACGTCACCACCGCCGCGACCACTCCCCTGTTCGGCGGGGTCATCGAGGCGGCCGGCTACCCCGCCGCCTTCGCCGTGGCCGCCGTCGCGCCGCTGGTCGCCATCGGGCTGGTGCCCCGCGACGCCGTGCGCGGCCGCGAGGAGCCGGTAGGCGTCGAGAAGGCTTAGGTTGGCCTGGACTCAGGTTCAAAGATTCTCGGACAGCGGGAGGGACTTGACCTGCGCCGTGCCGGCGCGTCTCGCCGAGTAGGCTCCCCTGCCTCAACGCCGAAAACGCGCCTCAACATCACTGGACAGCCTGAGCTCAGGCTGTTTCGACGGTGGGATATCGCGTCTTTCTCGCATCTGCTGACGCCAGAGCAGACGGGCACCCATCGCGATCGTCAAAATGCCCGCATCATCTCGGAAATTCACTTCCATACGCGCACGATGACAGATAGAACTGACAGTCCGGCCGGGCCTGCAGGAGAACTAGGCGCCCCACCGAGCAGAGCTACCTGCCTCATCTCGCACTCACCTGCCTCATTTCGTCCTACCTGCCTGAGCTCAGGCAGGTAGGACAAGTTGAAGCAGGTAGAAGCAAGATGAGGCAGGTGAGTCGCGTCGTTCCCGCGTCTCAGCACGCGAGTGATACGCAGGAGGCGGCGGGCATCGCGTCGCGTCCTCAGCGTCGTTGACGACGACCCGGCCCGCGACAACGTTCGCCTCAGGGGATCTCGACACGCCTCCTCGCCCAGGGGCTCGTCACGGCTCGATCACCGGGCGGTGAGGGCGCGAGGCTCGATCACCGGGAGAGGTTTCGCCAACACAAAAGGACCGCACCGACATCAAGCCGGTGCGGTCCTTTCGGTAGTGCAGATCAGACGAGCGCGAGGATACGGTCGCCCACCTCGGTGGTGGAACCGCGGTTCTCGCCGCGCGAGGCGACGTCGGACGCGACGGCCTTCTCGACGCGGGCAGCGCCCTCGTCGTCGCCGAGGTGACGCAGCAGCAGTGCGACCGAGAGGATGGCCGCTGTCGGGTCGGCGATGTTCTGGCCCGCGATGTCGGGGGCACTGCCGTGGACCGGCTCGAACATCGATGGGCTGGTGCGCGTCGCGTCGATGTTGCCCGACGCGGCGAGACCGATGCCGCCGGACACTGCGGCCGCGAGGTCGGTGATGATGTCGCCGAACAGGTTGTCGGTGACGATCACGTCGAAGCGGCCCGGATCGGTGACCATGAAGATGGTCGCCGCGTCGATGTGCAGGTAGTCGGTGACGACGTCGGGGAACTCCTTGCCGATCTCCTCCACGGCGCGGGTCCACATGCCGCCGGCGAACTGCAGCACGTTGTTCTTGTGAACCAACGTGAGCTTCTTGCTGCGCGCCTGAGCGCGGACGTACGCGTCACGGATGACACGCTCGATGCCGAAGCGCGTGTTGACGCTGACCTCGGTGGCGACCTCGTGCGGTGTGCCGACGCGGATCGCGCCGCCGTTGCCGGTGTACGGGCCCTCGGTGCCTTCGCGGACGACGATGAAGTCGATCTTCGGGTCGCCTGCCAGCGGAGACTTCACACCGTCGAAGAGGATCGACGGGCGCAGGTTCACGTGGTGATCCAGGATGAAGCGCAGCTTCAGCAAGAATCCGCGTTCGAGGACGCCGGACGGGACCGACGGGTCGCCGATCGCGCCGAGGAGGATCGCGTCGTGCTCACGGAGCGACGCGACGTCCTCGTCGGTCAGGAGTTCGCCGGTCGCGTGGTAGCGCCGTGCACCGAAGTCGTACTCGGTGGTCTCCACATCGGGGTGCAGCTTGCGCAGCACCTTCAGACCCTGTGCGGTGACCTCGGGGCCGATTCCGTCGCCGCCGATGACTGCCAGTTTCACGAGAGGTCCACCTGCTTGATGAGGGTCGCGGAGACGGCGTCGCCGATCGAGGCGAGGAGCGCGTCGTCAAGCTCGCGGTCCACGCGCAGGAGCATGGTGGCGCCCTCGCCGTCCGCGTCCTGTGCGAGTGCGGCGGCGACGATGTCGACACCGCCGTCGCCGAGCAGCGAGCCGATCTTGCCGAGCGAGCCCGGCTGATCGGCGTAGCTGACCAGCAGGTTGCGGCCTTCAGCGCGGAGATCGAGGTTGCGGCCGTTGACGTTGACGATCTTCTGGACCTGACGCGGACCGGTCAGGGTGCCCGCGACGTTGACGGTGCTGCCGTCGGCGAACACGGCCTTGACGTCGATCTGGCTGCGGTGGTTGGGGCTCTCCGACTCCGTGACGACCTCGTGGCTCACACCGCGCTCGCTGGCGACTGCCGGAGCGTTGACGAAGGTGACCGGCTCGTCGACCACGGCCGAGAAGAGGCCGCGGACGGCCGAGAGGCCGAGCACGTCGACGGGGCTGGCGGCGAGTTCGCCGCGCACCTCGACGGTCAGGTTGGTGGGCATGCCGCCCGCGACGACGCCCGCGAGGACGCCGAGCTTGCGGGACAATTCGAGCCAGGGTGCGACCTCATCGTCGACGGGTCCGCCGGTGATGTTGACGGCGTCGGGGACGAAGTGACCCGCGAGAGCGAGCTGGACGCTCTTGGCGACGTCGGTGCCGGCACGGTCCTGCGCTTCGGCGGTCGATGCGCCGAGGTGAGGGGTGACGACGACCTGCGGCAGTTCGAACAGCGGCGAGTCGGTGCAGGGCTCGGTGTCGAAGACGTCGAGGCCCGCGCCGCGGACGCGGCCTTCGGTGATGGCGTCGGCGAGGGCCTGCTCGTCGATCAGTCCGCCACGCGCGGCGTTGACGATGATGACGTCCTTCTTCACCTTCGCCAACTGCTCGGCGCCGATGAGACCTGCGGTCTCCTTTGTCTTCGGCAGGTGGATGGTGATGAAGTCGGCGCGCTCGAGGAGTTCGTCGAGGGTGACCAGTTCGATGCCGAGCTGTGCGGCGCGGGCAGCCGAGACGTAGGGGTCGTACGCGATGATGTGCGTCTCGAATGCGGCGAGGCGAGCCGCGGCGAGCTGGCCGATGCGGCCGAGGCCGACGACGCCGACGGTCTTGTCGAAGAGTTCGACGCCGGAGAACGACGAGCGCTTCCAGGTGTGCTCACGCAGGGTCGCGTCGGCGGCGGGCACCTGACGTGCGGCCGACATGAGCAGCGCGACGGCGTGCTCTGCTGCCGAGTGGATGTTGGAGGTCGGAGCGTTGACGACCATGACGCCCCGTGCGGTGGCGGCCGGCACGTCGACGTTGTCGAGTCCGACGCCTGCGCGGGCGATGATCTTCAGCTTCTTGCCCGCGTCGAGCACCTCGGCGTCGACGGTGGTCGCCGACCGGACGAGGATGGCGTCGGCATCGACAACGGCCTCGAGGAGCTTGGGGCGGTCCGGGCCGTCGACCCAGCGGACCTCGACGTCGCCGCCGAGTGCTTCCACGGTCGAGGGGGCGAGCTTGTCGGCGATCAGGACGACTGGGCGGCCGGCATCGGTCACAGTGTTCTCCAGATTCTCAGGTTGCGGACACCGTCGAGAAGATGTCGCGGGTCGATTCAGCATTGTCGATTCTAGAGCCCTGCGACCGTGGGCTCATACCCGCCCATCTGCGATTGTGGTGGCCGACACGCAGCACCGGTACATTGCAGACCGCGTATCGATTCAGTCACGACCGACCTCTGAACCGTTTGTGGCCTGGGGTTCAGGGCACGGTACGCATAAAGTGGGATGGTCTGCGGCGCGTCCGTGGGGGTCTTACAACAGAACGCGAGTGGAGTGAACATGAAGAAGCTGATGGTGGTTCTCGCCGTCGTGGCGGCACTGGTGTCGTCTCTGATCGGTATCGGCAGCGCCGACGCCGCACCTCGAGTCCCGCTGGGCGGCGGCTCGGGAATCCTCGTCCTCAAGGGCGGGAACACGGCCGCGGCGTGCACCGTGACCGCTGTCGGTCGTCCCACGTCCGGCTCGCACAAGGGTGAGTTGATCGCCGTCACCGCAGGTCACTGCGGCCGTCCCGGCCAGCGAGTGTTCTCCGAGCGTTACCAGCAGCGCGGTCAGATCGGCACGATCGTCTACAGCGCGTCGGACGTCGACGTCGCGATCATCCGTCTCGATGCGGCGAAGGTCGCACCTGTCCGCACTGTCGGCGGCGTGACGATCCGTTCGATCGACACCCGTCCGATCGCGTTCCCGACCGTGGTCTGCAAGACCGGGCGCACCACGGGCAAGACCTGCGGTGTCACGTGGTTCTCAGACAATCAGAGCCACTTCAGCCAGATGTGCGTCATCGAAGGCGATTCCGGCAGCCCGGTCGTCGTCGGCAACCGCCTGGTCGGCATGGTCAACGCCTACTACTTCCGGTCCTGCGCCGGACCGGAGACGGGCACGAGCTCCAAGACGATCCTGAACCGTCTCGCGCGCCAGGGCTACGGCAACTTCCGCCTCGCCTGACCAAACAGCAAGAGCAGCTAAAGAGCGGCGGCCCCCTCGGGGCCGCCGCTCTTTTCGATCAACACGTCGATGAGAATCATCGACCAGCGATGCCATTAGAGCGAAGGCATGGGGCGGACGGTCGCCGAGGAGCCCTCCGCAGCGAGCGAGCCGCTAGGCGAGCCCGCGAGGACTGCCGACGAGGCGACCGTCCGCCCCATGCCGCCCACGTACAGCAGGAACCCTAAGACGAAGAAGGAACGCCTTCAACCGCAGACCGAAGCGCCGATTCCGTCTGCTTCACCGCTTGCCCCACCACGGGTTCGATGAGCGCGCCCAAGACGCGTCCTGCGATTCCGCCGGGGAGTTCGTAGTCGAAGTTGACGTCGACCACTGTCGTTCCGTCGTCGCCGTCCGCGAATCGCCAGCCAGTCTGGACGTCGAAGCCTGCAATGGAGGTGAGCACGACGACTCGGCCCTCTTCCCATTCGGTGACGCGCAGGGTCGAATCGAGGTTCTTCGGGCCGATCTTCATCGTCGCCTGGTACGTGGCGCCGAGGCCGCAGGTCTGGTCGGTGACGGGTGTGAAGCGGGTGACGCCGAACATCCAGTCGGGAACGTTGCGGTAGTCGTCGACGTACGCGAACACCTGCTCACGTGGACTGTGTGTGGTCACCGTCTGGCGCACGCCCGGCATGTTTGTCTCCCTGTCATCTGCGGTCCGGCCATCAGGCACACGACTGTGCCCGATGTTGCGTAGACCACAATGCCATGGACCGATGGCACGGTCCACGTTGGGTTCTTTGTCGTTCAGCGAACGGACCGCTCCATGCGGGGTCGACTACCGTCAGACCGTCCATGCGTGCAGTCCGACGAGAGAACGGCACTTCGATGAGCCATCCACAGCAGCCCTACGGCTATCCACCGGCGAATCCGCGTCCATGTGGCACCGCTGCGCCCTACTCCCCTGCTCCGGCCGTGTACACCGCTGTGTTCCGCAAGCAGACGGGCATGCTGATCGTCGCGCAGACGACGCCGGTGCAGACGACGGGGACGTACCCTGAGATCCGCTCTGCGTTCTGGAAAGCGCAGACCCATTGCCTCGTCTTCGGCTGGTGGGGCGTGCTGTCGCTCTTGATCTACAACTGGATCTCGTTGATACAGAACATGAGCGAGCTGTCGCGTATCAAGCACGCCGCTCGCGCCAACGGGGAGATCTAGCCTTCTAACGAGGTATTCGACGACAAACGAGGCATACATGCATGCCTCGTTTGTCGTCGAATACCTCGTTTGCCCCATGATGGGCGCGGATCACGCCTCGACGGCAGTCCGGATCTTGGATTCGATGTGTTTGATCGCCTGGTCGGCGAACGGACCGATGAGGCCGCCGAGCACCTTGCCTGCGAGGCCGCCGGGAAGCGTGAAGTCGAACACGACGCTCAGCACGGTGGTGCCGGGCTCGTCACCGTCTCGGAAGGCCCACTCGGTGTTTGCCCCGAATCCCTTCACCGATTCCAGCTTGATCAGCTCGTTCTCGACCCACTCGGTGCATTCGACGGTCGACTTGAGCTCCTTCGGCCCCACCTTCAAGGCGGCGGCGAACACTGAGCCCTTGCCCTGGACGACGTCGGTGGTCGGTTCGAAGCTGGTGACGCCGAGCATGTACTCGGGGACGTTCTTGTAGTCGTCGACGTATGCGAACAGCTTCTCGCGGGGTGCGGTGGTGACTGCTTCGTGCCGGACTTCGCTCATAACACTTCCCTCATTGAGTAGGTGACGAGTCATCGTAACGTCGCTCGTCGAGGCGATCAGCGAGACCCCGAACAGCAGACGGCCCCGCATCCATGGAGGATGCGGGGCCGTGCTGGACGATCAGACTCAGGCGGTCTCGGTGATCGGGCGGTCGACCCAGCTCATCAGATCGCGGAGCTTCTTGCCGGTGACCTCGATCGGGTGCTCGGCGTTCGCCTTGCGCAGACCCTCGAGCTCGGTGTTGCCGTTCTCGACGTTGGCGACGAGGCGACGGGTGAACTCACCCGACTGGATGTCGGCCAGGATCGCCTTCATGCGCTCCTTGGTGTCTGCGTCGATGACGCGCGGGCCCGACAGGTAGCCGCCGAACTCAGCGGTGTCCGACACCGAGTAGTTCATGCGGGCGATGCCGCCCTCGTACATGAGGTCGACGATGAGCTTGAGCTCGTGCAGGACCTCGAAGTAGGCCATCTCCGGCGCGTAACCGGCCTCGACCATGACCTCGAAACCGGTCTTGACCAGTTCTTCGGTGCCGCCGCAGAGCACGGCCTGCTCGCCGAAGAGGTCGGTCTCGGTCTCTTCTTTGAAGGTGGTCTTGATGATGCCGGCGCGACCGCCGCCGATGGCGGAGGCGTAGCTCAGCGCGAGGGCCTGGCCCTCACCCTTCGGGTCCTGGTCGACGGCGATCAGGCAGGGCACGCCCTTGCCGTCGACGAACTGACGACGCACGAGGTGGCCGGGGCCCTTCGGCGCGACCATGGCGACGGTGACGTTCGCCGGAGGCTTGATCAGGTCGAAGTGGACGTTCAGGCCGTGGCCGAAGAACAGCGCGTCGCCGTCCTTGAGGTTGGGCTCGATGTCGTTGGTGAAGATCGACGCCTGGCTGGTGTCGGGTGCGAGCACCATGATGACGTCGGCCCATGCAGAGGCCTCGGCGGCGGTGAGGACCTTCAGGCCCTGCTCCTCTGCCTTGACGCGCGAGGCGGAGCCCTCACGGAGACCGAGGACGACGTCGACGCCCGAGTCGCGGAGCGACAGCGAGTGGGCGTGGCCCTGGCTGCCGTAACCGATGACGGCGACCTTGCGGCCCTGGATGATCGACAGATCTGCGTCGTCGTCGTAGAACATCTCGACTGCCACAGTGATTCCCTTCAAAGATGGTTATTAGGAGGTGTTGCTTGTAATTGTCGCGCTAGCGGTTCGCGGACATGCTCTTGGGTCCACGTCCGAGGGTCACGCCGCCCGACTGAGCGATCTCGCGGATGCCGTACGGGTCCAGCATCCTCAGGAGCGCTTCGAGCTTCTCGGACGTTCCGGTGGCCTCGACGGTGACCGATTCCGGTGACACGTCGATGACCTTGGCGCGGAACAGATTGACCACGTCGATGATCTCACCTCGGTTGGTGGCATCGGTGCGGACCTTGATCATCATCAGTTCGCGGGAGACCGAGTTCGTCGGTTCCTGCTCGACGATCTTGATGACGTTGATCAGCTTGTTGAGCTGCTTCGTCACTTGTTCGAGGGGGAAGTCGTCGACGGTGACCATGATGGTCATGCGCGAGATGCCCTTGAGTTCGGTCGGGCCGACGGCCAACGACTCGATGTTGAAGCCGCGACGCGAGAAGAGACCGGAGACGCGTGCGAGCACGCCCGGACGGTCCTCGACCAGAACGCTCAGCGTATGGGTGGTGCTCACAGCGAATCCTTCCCGTTCATGACTTCGTGGATCTCGACGGGGCCTGCAGCGGACTCGTCGTCGTCGAACAGCGGGCGGATGTCCCGGGCCGCCATGATCTCGTCGTTGCCGGTGCCTGCAGCGACCATCGGCCAGACCTGTGCGTCCTTGCCGACGATGAAGTCGATGAGGACGGGACGGTCGTTGATCTCGCGCGCCTTGGCGATCGCAGGTGCGACGTCCTCTTCACGCTCGACGCGGATCGCGACACAACCGAGCGCCTCGCCGAGCTTGACGAAGTCGGGGATCATCCGCGAGTGCGTCGCCAGGTCGGTGTTCGAGTAACGCTGGTCGTAGAACAGCGTCTGCCACTGGCGGACCATGCCGAGGTTGCCGTTGTTGATCAGGGCGACCTTGATCGGGATGCCTTCGATGGCGCAGGTCGCGAGCTCCTGGTTGGTCATCTGGAAGCAGCCGTCGCCGTCGATGGCCCAGACTTCCTTCTCCGGTGCGGCGGCCTTGGCGCCCATCGCAGCGGGGATCGAGTAGCCCATGGTGCCGAGTCCACCCGAATTGAGCCAGGTGCGCGGCTTCTCGTACTTGACGAACTGCGCGGCCCACATCTGGTGCTGACCGACACCCGCGACGTACACGGCGTCGGGGCCCGCGGCCTTGCCGAGTTCGGAGATGACGAACTCGGGCGACAGCGAACCGTCGGACTGACCGTCGTAGCTGAGCGGGAAGCGTGCCCGGATGTCGTCGAGGTACACCCACCACGCGGTCAGGTCGGGGCTGGTCCCACCGGTGGCGCGCTCGGCGCGCAGCGCCTCGATCAGGTCGACGATGACAGCCTGCGCGTCACCGACGATCGGCACGTCGACGTCGCGGTTCTTGCCGATCTCCGCAGGGTCGATGTCGGCGTGGATGACCTTCGCGTCGGGTGCGAACGAATCGAGCTGGCCGGTCACGCGGTCGTCGAAGCGGGCGCCGAGTGTGATCAGCAGGTCGCTGCGCTGCAGGGCCGCAACTGCGCCGACGGTGCCGTGCATGCCGGGCATGCCCATGTGCTGGGTGTGGCTGTCCGGGAACGCACCGCGCGCCATCAGCGTGGTGACGACCGGGATGCCCGTCAGCTCGGCGAGCTCCATCAGCTCGGCCGACGCCTCTGCCTTGATGACACCGCCGCCGACATACAGGACAGGCTTGGACGCCTGCTGGATGAGGCGTGCGGCCTCACGGATCTGCTTGCCGTGCGGACGCGTGACCGGACGGTAGCCGGGCAGGTCGAACTGCGGCGGCCACGAGAAGGTGGTCTGCGCCTGCAGGATGTCCTTGGGGATGTCAACGAGCACTGCGCCGGGGCGGCCGCTTTCGGCGATGTAGAACGCCTCGGCGATCGTGCGCGGGATGTCCGCCGCCGAGCTCACCAGGAAGTTGTGCTTGGTGATCGGCATCGTGATCCCGGAGATGTCAGCTTCCTGGAAGCCGTCGGTGCCGATGAGTGCGCGACCGACCTGGCCGGTGATCGCGACAACGGGGACCGAGTCCATCTGCGCATCGGCGAGCGGGGTGACGAGGTTCGTCGCACCCGGGCCCGACGTCGCCATCATGACGCCGGCCTTGCCCGCGACCTGGGCGTACCCGGTGGCTGCGTGACCTGCGCCCTGCTCGTGGCGGACCAGGACGTGGCGGACCTTGGTCGAGTCGAGGAGCGGGTCGTACACCGGGAGGACCGCGCCGCCCGGAATGCCGAAGACCACTTCGACGCCGAGCTCTTCGAGCGTGCGAACCACCGACTGTGCGCCGGTGACACGCTCGGGTGCGACGCTTGCGCCGCCCGATCGCATGGATTCCGTCGACGGCGACTGCGGCCGCGGCGAACCGTGTGCTGTTGGATTACTCACTGCACGTTCCTCATCCTCGTGTGCCAGTAATGTGTCCGACACTCTCGCCCAGGTCGGCGACGCGATGGTCACCGGTTCCTGACAAGAAAAAACCCCCGACAGCGGGTGCTGGTCGAGGGGCGCGTCGTTGGTGTTTCGGAAGGGTCTACGAAGTGACCGATCAGGCGTTGACGCGCCGACCGAGTACTACTACGAGAATCTTCTGATCCATCACACGAATAACGTAGAGCAGTGCCACAGATGTAGTCAAATCCGCCCGCGACCGGCTCCGGTCCGCTATTGGGCGACGTGGAACAATGGTCGCCGTGACCGACTCGTCCTTCGACTTCAAGATCTCGCGACTCGCGTACGCGGTCGTCCCCGTCGCCGTCTTCGTGGTGGTGATCCTGATCGGCGGATCCGTGTGGTTCGCATTCGGCGCCGTGATCCCATTCGCACTCGCGTGGTGGATCCACCACCTGCGCACCCACGTCGATTCCGACGGCATCGTCGCCGTCGGCACGTTCGGGACGACCACTCTCTCCTGGGACGACGTCGCGGGCCTCCGGTTCCCCAAGTGGGGATCGGTGCGAGCGGTGACAACCGACGGGCGCGAGGTCCGACTCCCCGCTGTCGGATTCGCCGACATGCCTGTCCTGTCCGCTGCGAGCGACGGTCGGATCCCCGATCCGTTCGCCGCCGAGCGCGATGCCCGACGGGCCGCGTCCGACGACTCCTGACTCAGGGCGGCGCGCCCACAACTCACCGACGCCAAGCGAGGTCTGCCATGTCCGTGACCACCCGCGACATCGAAGATCTCGTGGATGCCGGTCGTCTCACCGACGCCGCCCACGAACTCGCGCAGATGGCTCCTCAAGAAGCGGCGTCTGTGCTCGACGGGCTCGACACTCGACGCGGCACCATCGCCTTCCGTCTGCTCCCCAAGGACGATGCGGTAGCGGTGTTCGACGACATGTCGTCGAATACGCAGGCCCGTCTCATCGAGACGCTCGGAACGTCGGAGGTGGCGGAAGCGTTCGACAACCTCGATCCCGACGACCGCGCGGAACTCCTCGACGAACTGCCCGCGACGGTCGCGAAACGTCTGGTCCGCAACCTGTCGGACGCGGAGCGCGAATCGACAGCGGTTGTCCTCGGATACGGCCGGAACTCGGTCGGGCGGCGGATGAGCCCGGAGTTCGTCCACGTCTACGGCGACGACTCGGTGGAGGTCGCGCTGACGCGCGTCATCGCCCGCGGGCACGACGCCGAGACCATCTACACGATCCCCGTCGTCGATCACGAACGTTGCCTGCTCGGCGTCGTGAGTCTCCGCGATCTGCTCCTGAGCGATCCCGCGGCACCCGTCGAAGACCACCGCCGCACTCCCGTGTACAGCCTGGCGACGGCGGCGGCCGAGGTGGCCGCACGACGATGCGTCGATCTCAGCCTCCCCGCGATGCCCGTGGTCGACAGTGAAGACCGCCTGGTCGGGATGCTGACCCTGGACGACGCCGCCGACGTCGTGGCCGCCGCCCGGGACGAGGACGCTGCGCGTGCAGGCGCCCACGAGATGCTGAAGACCCCGTATCTGCAGTCGTCGGTCTTCACGATCACCCGAGCCCGAGTGGTCTGGCTGTTCGTCCTTGCGGTCTCGGCGATCCTGACCGTCAATGTCCTGGAGGTCTTCGAGGGGACGCTGGAGCAGAAAGTCGCCCTCGCGCTGTTCATCCCACTGCTGACCGGTATCGGCGGCAACACCGGATCGCAGGCCGCGACCACGGTGACCAGAGCGTTGGCCATGGACGAGGTCCGTGCACGCGATGTCGCGCGCGTGGCGGCGAAGGAGGCCCGGGTCGGCGTGACGATGGGCGCGGCGCTCGGACTCGTCGGTTTCGCCGTGGCGTCGATCGCCTACGACACCGAGATCGGCGTCGTGATCGGCACGACGATCGTGTCGATCTGTGTCGTCGCGGCGACCGTCGGCGGCATCATGCCCCTGGTGGCGAAGACCATCCGCGTCGACCCCGCAGTGTTCTCCACACCGTTCATCTCAACGTTCTGCGACGCCACCGGCCTGCTCATCTACTTCACGATCGCGAAGACCGTCCTCGGGATCTGAAGGGACGATCGTGAGTGATCGCGACCGTCAGCGCGCGAGCGCGGCGTCCAGCGCCGCACGGATCTCGGCATCACTCGCTCCGACCTCACGACACGATCCGACGTACACAGCAGCGACGTCTGCGAGTACGTCGTCGCGGGCTCGGGGCGGGGCGCTGACCCTGGTCCCACTGCCCCTCCGCGACGCAATCAATTGCTGCTGTTCGAGTTCCCGATAGGCGCGCGCCACGGTGCCTGGCGCCACACCCAGATCATTCGCCAACTGACGGACCGTCGGCAGTCGCTCTCCCATCGCGAAGACTCCGGAACCGATCGCGCCAGCCAACTGTGCGCGGATCTGTTCGTACGGCGGCGTCGGGTCGTTGCCATCGACGGTGAGCACGATACTCATGCCCGAACTCCCTGCGGTGCTCGCTTGACGCCACGCCGCGTCCTGTTCGCGGCGGCGGCTGCGCCCCACACGAACAACACGATCCATACCGCGGTGGACATGTAGAGCACCCACCCGGACACCGTCCACCAGCCGCTGCCGCACCCCGTCCCGGCGAGGTGCCGCACCGCAGCGCCTGTCACCAGCGCGACTGCCGCTCCGGTCACCGCGACGAGGCAGGCGAACAGCCCTGCGGCAGAGGTGGCGGACGAACGTCGGACGAGGTCGTCCGCAGCAGTCGACATGGCGTCGGAGTCCGGCCGACCACGATCGACTATCGACCGGACCGCCAACATGAACGCCACGGCACCGGCCAGAATCCCGCCCGTCAGAACCATCAGCTCCTCGCGGCTCCACGACGCCCGAGCCAGGACGGTCCCATCACGGCAGGTGACGCCGAGACCCGGCGCGACAGTCCCGGTGTTGAGCACTGTCACGACCGAGATGCCGATCACCGACACCGCGGCGACGCCGGTCACCGCCACGAGCCGGGAAGGCAGATAGTCGGCGGCACGACGGGGCGAAAGCGTCACGGTCACCAGTGCGTCGACCGGACGGTACGCACGCCACTCAGCCACCGCGATGGCGATCAGCTGCACGACGATGAAGATCGCCGGGACGACACAGACCAGCACCCGCAGGTCGCTGCTGGTGTACCCGAACCAGCCGGACCCGTTGAAGTACGTGCCAATCACACCGTCGGCGCCCCCAGTCCGAACCACAGCGCAACCGCTGCCGCCACGCCCGCGACGACGAGTCCGCCGGCCCGCCAAACGAGCAGTCCGCGACGAACCTGACCGATCCGAGAGTCGTCGATCGTCGTCCCCGACGGTAGGGCGACAGACATCGTCACGGCGACGATGCCTCCCAGCACCATCGCGACCAGTGCGATGAGAACCTTCGCAGTTGATTCCTCACATCCGATGCATCGGTCGGGCATTCAGCACCGACCATGCGTATCAATACATTGATACAAAGTGTCCAATATCGATCCGAATGTGTCAAACACTTGACACAAGTCCTCGCCGTTGAGCACGGCAGGAATAACCAGCAGGCCACGCGCGTAAAGTAGAAGGACAGTCCCCGGCCGTCAGCCCGGCAGGGGCAGGGACAACTAATCAGCGATTCGTAGCGAGGAACTCATGCCAGCCCTTCGGTCTCGGACCACCACGGTCGGCCGCGAAGCAGCCGGCGCACGCGCCCTGTGGCGTGCCACCGGAATGACCGACGACGACTTCGGTAAGCCGATCGTCGCCATCGCCAACTCGTACACGCAGTTCGTGCCCGGTCACGTGCACCTCAAGAACGTCGGCGAGATCGTCGCCGAGGCCATCGTCGCCGCAGGCGGCGTGGCGAAAGAGTTCCACACGATCGCGGTCGACGACGGCATCGCGATGGGACACGGCGGGATGCTGTACTCCCTCCCGAGCCGCGAGATCATCGCCGACTCCGTCGAGTACATGGTCAACGCGCACACCGCCGACGCCCTCGTCTGCATCTCGAACTGCGACAAGATCACACCCGGCATGCTCAACGCGGCGATGCGTCTGAACATCCCGACGGTGTTCGTCTCCGGCGGTCCGATGGAAGCCGGAACCTCGGTCGTCATCAACGGAGTGGTCCGCCCCGGCACCGACCTGATCGACGCGATCGTCGCGTCCGCCGACAGCAACGTCAACGATCAGGAACTCCTCGAGGTTGAGCGATCGGCATGCCCGACCTGTGGATCCTGTTCGGGCATGTTCACCGCCAACTCGATGAACTGCCTCACCGAAGCCCTCGGCCTCTCGCTGCCCGGCAACGGCTCGACGCTGGCGACGCAGACCGCACGTCGTGACCTGTTCACGCGTGCAGGTGAACTTATCGTCGACATCGCCACGAAGTACTACAAGGACGACGACGAGTCGGTCCTCCCCCGCTCGGTCGCCACCCGGGAGGCATTCGAGAACGCCATGGCGCTCGACGTCGCGATGGGCGGATCGACCAACACCGTCCTGCACATCCTGGCGGCCGCCCAGGAGGGCGAGGTGTCGTTCGACCTGCACGACATCGACCGCATCTCACGCAACGTCCCGTGTCTGGCGAAGGTCGCACCCAACTCGCCCAACTACTACATGGAGCACGTTCACCGGGCAGGCGGAATCCCCGCGATCCTCGGTGAGCTCAACCGTGCGGGCTTGCTGAACCGAAACGTCCATCCGGTCCACGCGTCCTCGCTCGAGGCGTACCTCGCCGACTGGGACATCCGAAGCGGCACCGCGACCGACACCGCCATCGAACTGTTCCACGCCGCGCCCGGCGGAGTCCGCACGACCGAGCCGTTCTCGACGTCCAACCGCTGGGAATCGCTCGACACCGACGCGGCCGACGGCTGCATCCGTGACAAGGAGCACGCGTATACCGTCGAAGGCGGTCTTGCCGTGCTCCACGGCAACATCGCGCAGGACGGCGCGATCCTCAAGACGGCGGGCGTCGATGAGGCGCTGTGGCACTTCCAGGGCCCGGCGCGCGTCGTCGAAAGCCAGGAGGACGCGGTCCACGCGATCCTGTCGAAGGAACTGCAGGCCGGCGAAGTCCTCGTGATCCGCTACGAAGGGCCTGCGGGTGGACCCGGCATGCAGGAGATGCTGCACCCGACCGCCTTCATGAAGGGCACCGGCATGGGCAAGAAATGCGGTCTGGTCACCGACGGCCGCTTCTCCGGCGGGTCGTCGGGCCTGGTCATCGGCCACGCCTCCCCCGAGGCTGCTGCCGGTGGCGACATCGGGCTGGTCGAGAACGGCGACGAGATCCTCATCGACGTCAAGACCCGCACGCTCAAAGTGCTCCTCGACGACGAGACTCTCGCCGAGCGGCGCGCCAAGATGGAGGCCTCCGAGCGTCCGTGGCAGCCGAAGGACCGCCAGCGCCCGGTCACTCAGGCGCTGCGTGCGTACGCCAAGCTGGCGACGTCCGCCGACAAGGGCGCCGTCCGCTCGGTCGACTGAGACGGGGCGAACATTCGAGAAGAGGCCCTCCAGCGAATCGCTGGAGGGCCTCTTCTCGGCTCCGGGAGCAGATCAGTTCTTGACCAACGGGTTGGTTCCGTTGAAGACGATCCAGACTGCGATGGCGGCGCCGATGCCGATCACCAGCCAGGCCGCCGAACCCCAGGCCGGACGTCGAGCCCAACCCCATCGACGGTCGAAGGCGTACACGCCCGGCCCCGTGAGGATGAGGGCCGCTGCCGCCGCGGCGAGCATGATCTCGAATTCGAGGCCGCTGCCGCCTCCGTCACTTGCGAAGAACCACACACCGCCCGCGAGTGTCGCCTTGTACGTCATGGCTACGAGGATGCTGCCGAGCACCGCCGACCCTGCGATGGGGGTCAACAACCCGAGGATGAGCAGGATCCCGCCCGCGGTCTCACTGACTCCTCCGACGAGGGCGAGCCACTTGGTCGCCTCCGGGTCGAAGCCGATGCTCGGGTCGGGAACATTCTGGAGAAAGGTCGAGAACCCGTCGGGCCCGGGACCGTTCATCCAGCCCGTCAGCTTCTGCAGTCCGTGGACCGTGAAGATTCCGCCAACGGCGAGGCGAAGGATCAACAGGCCGAGGTCGAGGGTGCCACGGCGTGTCGGAGCCGGCTCGGCGACGACAACCGGCGCCACATCGGCATCGGGCTCCGGCTCGAACGGCTCGGTCTGGTACTCCGGCACCTCGATGGGAGTGGTGGGCATCGGCTCGATGTACGGCAGCGGATCCTGAGTCAGATGTTCGGCCGTGTGCCGTTCGGGACGTGGTCGCACCTCGTCGTCGACGTCGACGAACGGTTCGGTCTGGACCGGTTCATCGGAGGAGGTCACCTCCACGTCACTGAGCGGAAGTCGTGTCGTGGCCTCGGTGGGCGCGTCCACGTCGTCTGTCACCTTCTCGATGACCGTGGTGTCCGTGTCGTCGGCCGGCGACGCCGCCTTCTCGATGAGACCGGTCTCAGCAGCGTCGTCGACCGCGTCGGTGTCGGGCGCGTCGATGACACTCGGAGCCTCGACCGCGTCGTCGTCGAAGGGCTTCGGTTCCGGCGCAGGTCGCCTGCCGTGCTGTTCGAAGAAGTTGTCACGGTCTGGCTGCGGTCGACGTGGCCGGCGCGGCGTCGGGCCACCGCTCGGCGTCGAATCGCTGTCATTGGAACTCATCACACATCCGAGGGTATGCGCAGGTGGTTGAGTACCGGCTGAGCGGCACCCGACGATTTGGTAACGATCGTTTAGGGTGGACGGCATGCCGCTGCCCTCTCTTCTCTCGCGGCGCACCGCAGCCGTGGCCGTCGCACTCGTCGTCGGGACGTCGGCGTCCGGATGCGCGAGTTTCGCCGATCAAGAGACGACGGCCGACGAAGGCACGTTCAGTTCGGTGCCGACCGGGGTGTACCGGCCGGACGCACCTCCCGCTCCGAGCAGGCCGACCGACGAGGGGCCGCCGCCGACGGGCCCGTGCATCGACCCGAATCCCTCGGTCATAGCGACGTGTCTGGCATCGACGTCCGGACTCCGTCCTGCCGACGCTCAGGGGCAGACGACGTACGTGGCCGAGCGGACCACCGGCAAGATCATCCTGTCCAAGCGGTTCGGTCCGCAGCGTGCCATCGCCACGGTCGACGTCGACGCGTCAGGCGACGGCGGACTGATCGATTTCGAGATGTCGCCGACATGGATGCAGGATCAGATGATCTTCGCCCTGATCACCACCCCATCGGACAACCGAGTGGTGCGGATCGCGCCGACGGGTTCGGTCAAACCGATTCTGACCGGCATCCCGAAGGGTCCGACCGGCAATCTCGGGTCCATCGCGTTCACCTCACCCACCGAACTGACGATCGCGACCGGCGACGCCGGCAGTCCGTCAGACGCGAGGAACCCGTCGTCGTTGGCGGGGAAGATCCTGACAATCGATCCGAACCGGCCGGGGGCACGCCCGGAGGTCGAAGCGTCCGGGCTCGGTTCGAACGTCGCTCTCTGCAGAGACGCGACGGGCGGCCGGCTGTTCGTCGCCGACAGCGGTGCGGCCGGAGATCGACTGTCCCTGGTGAGCCAAAAGTCGTTGAAGACTCTGTGGACATGGCCTGGCCGACCCGGTGTCACCGGATGCGCGACGGGCACGGACTGGATCGCCGTCTCCGTCGCCTCCAAGAAGCGCATCGACATGTTCGGCAAGCCGACCAGCGCCAGCCCGAGCGTCAGCGAACCGTCGTCCGAGGACACGTCGAAGACCTACGGTGCCGTCGGCCGTCTCACCACGTTCGGCGGGGCCTACCAGCTCGCCACCGTGAACAAGACCGCTCCCGGCACTAAGCCGGTCGGCACCGACGACCGTGTGGCCATCAACATGCCGAAGCCGCCTGCCGAAGACCGCACCTAGCTACCGTCGTGTGACGGCGATCTGAACCTTAGGGTGTGAATCGGTGTCACCTGGTGACACCGATTCACACCCTAGTGCGGCTCCAGAGCGTTCTAGGGGCAATGCCGTTCGGATAAGGAGCTGCCGGTCGATGTCAACGATGCTGGGGAATCGAGGGCGGCCGGTTGAGTGTTCCGTGCACCGTTCCATCTGGTCACAGCATCGTTTCAGTCGCTCCCAACGCGATCACAAGCCCGGACGACCAGCAGAAACCACTCGCCGCGACGCTCGTTGACAGACGCGGCCTCCACAAAGGCCGCGCCTGTCAACGAAGCGTCGATCTCAGTCGCCGAATGCAGCGTTCGTCGCCGAAGGCAGCGAACAGGCACGGGATCGTCAGTCGGGCAGCTGCATTGACTCCGGGATCCTCGGCTGACGTCTAGCGCCTCGTGGGTGGATAGGGTGCCCTAGCCCGTTCTACGTCCGTTCGGTCAGGCACCGCAAGCGGCGAGGACCAGTTCCTTGACGCGTGCCGGATCCGCCTGGCCGCGGGTGGCCTTCATGACGTCGCCGACGATCTTGCCCGCAGCCTGAACCTTGCCGCTGCGGATCTTGTCGGCGATGTCGGGGTTGGCGGCGAGCGCCTCGTCGACCGCCTTCTGCAGCGCGGAGTCGTCGCGGACCACTTCGAGGCCGCGGTCGGCGACGATCTGCTTGGGCTCGCCCTCACCGTCGAGGACCGCGGTGACGACCTGCTGAGCGAGTTTGTTCGTGAGCTTGCCCTCGTCGACGAGGCCGATCACCTCGGCGACCTGGGCCGGCGTGATCGACAGGTCGGCGAGCTCGGTGTTCCGCGTGTTCGCCTGCTGAGCGAGGAAGGACACCCACCAGCTGCGCGCAGCGTCGGACGACGCACCGGCTTCCGCGGTCGCGATGATCAGGTCGACGGCGCCGACATTGACCAGATCGCGCATCACCTCGTCGGAGACGCCCCACTCCTCCTGGATACGTGCACGGCGGATCCACGGCAGTTCCGGCAACGTCGCGCGGATCGACTCGACCCATTCCGGGTCGGCGATCACCGGCGGCAGGTCGGGCTCCGGGAAGTACCGGTAGTCTTCTGCGGTCTCCTTGCGACGACCGGCGGACGTGGTGCCGTCGGCCTCGTGGAAGTGACGGGTCTCCTGGATCACCTCGCCACCGGTGGTGAGGACAACGGCCTGACGCTGCATCTCGAAGCGCACGGCGGTCTCGACGCTCTTCAGGGAGTTCACATTCTTCGTCTCGGTACGAGTACCGAACTCGGTCGCGTCCTTCGCCATCAGCGACAGGTTGACGTCACATCGCATCGAACCCTGGTCCATCCGGACGTCGGACACGTCCAGCGACGAGAGCAGGTCGCGCAACGCGGTCACGTATGCGCGAGCGACCTCGGGTGCACGCTCCCCCGCACCCTCGATCGGACGCGTCACGATCTCGACGAGCGGCACACCCGCGCGGTTGTAGTCGAGCAGCGAGTGGCTCGCACCGTGGATACGACCGGTGCTGCCGCCGATGTGCAGCGACTTCCCGGTGTCCTCCTCCATATGCGCGCGCTCGATCTCCACGCGCCAGGTGGTTCCGTCGGTCAGCACGACGTCGAGGTACCCGTCGTACGCGATCGGCTCGTCGTACTGGCTGATCTGGTAGTTCTTCGGCTGGTCCGGGTAGAAGTAGTTCTTCCGCGCGAAGACGCTCGATTCGCGGATCGAACAGTTCAACGCGAGACCGATCTTGACGGCCGACGCGATCGCGGTCGCGTTCGCGACCGGAAGTGCACCCGGCAGTGCAAGACACGACGGGCACACCTGGGCGTTGGGGTCGCCGCCGAACGTCGTCGGGCAGCCGCAGAACATCTTCGTCGCGGTGCCGAGCTCGACGTGCACCTCCATGCCCATGACCGGGTCGAACGCCGCGACGACGTCGTCGTAATCCATCAGTTCGTGGGTAGCCGCACTCATGCCGTCCATCGTATCTGGGGGTGGATCTCGGGGATTGTCCCGATGCCCGAAGCAGCCCGGAATCCATACCGTGAGGACATGGATCGAGGCGTCCGCCCCGACCGAACTTCCAGCGACAGGACTCGCCATGACTGATCAGAACGTTCCCTTCGACTCCGCTCAGGGAGCAGAAGGAACCGCTCAGGGAGCAGGAGGAGCCGCAATTGGAGCAGGAGGAGCCGCTCAGGGACCGACGGACTTCACGAAGGCCGAAGCGGGACCGAAGCGCCTGCGCCGATCACGAACCGACAAATGGATGGGCGGAGTCGCAGGCGGCATCGCCGACTACTTCGGTGTCGACTCGACGTGGGTGCGCGTAGCGTTCGTCGCGTCGATCATCCTGCCCGGCCCACAGGTCCTGCTGTACCTGCTGCTCTGGCTGATCATCCCGCAGGATTGACTCCCGCGCTCAGCCGAAGATCGCGCGGGCGCCCCGGTACTGGTCGAGTGGAACGTTCTTGGTGTGGCCGACGGCCTCGGAGAACGGGACCCGTTCGATGTCCATGCCGCGCAGCGCGACCATCTGACCCCACGCCTGATCGGCCACCATGTCGCTCACTGCCTGGCCGAAACGGGTGCCGAGGACACGGTCCCACGCGGACGGGACACCGCCGCGCTGGATGTGACCGAGCACCGTCGCCCGGGTCTCGATGCCGGTCTTCTCCTCGATGAGCGGTGCGAGGATCTCGCCGATTCCGCCGAGGCGTGGACGGTTGAAGCCGTCCATCCCCTTGTGCGAGTGCGCCTCGTCCATGTCCGGCAGAGTGAAGCCCTCGGCGACGACCACCATCGGCGAACGCCCGCGCAGTCGGACGCTCTGCACCCACTCGCAGATCTGATCGAGATTTTCCGGCTGTTCCGGAATCAGGATCGCGTGCGCACCGCCTGCAGTCCCGGCATACATGGCGATCCATCCCGCGTGGCGGCCCATCACTTCGAGGACCATGCATCGCTTGTGGGAGTTGCCGGTCGTCCGCAGCCGGTCGACGGCTTCGGTGGCGATCTCGACAGCGGTGTTGAAACCGAACGTGTAGTCCGTGGCCTCGAGGTCGTTGTCGATGGTCTTCGGGACACCGACGACAGGGATACCGTCCTCATACAGTCGGTTCGCCGCGGCCATCGTGCCGTCGCCGCCGATGGCGATCACACCGTCGACGCCCAGCCTCTTCATGTGGGCCTTGATGTTGTCCGGGGTGCCGTCGGGCTCGGTGTACGGGCCGAATCGACTGGTCCCCAGAATCGTGCCGCCCTGTGACGAGATGCCGCGGACCACGGAGCGATCGAGCGGCATCACGTCGCCGTACACGAGCCCCCGGTAGCCGCGCAGATACCCGACGAACTCCTGATCGTGCAGCGTCTCTCCCTGGAGAACGGTCCCGCGGATCACCGCGTTGAGTCCTGGGCAGTCGCCGCCGGAGGTCAGGATGCCGAAACGCCCCATGCCGGAAGTCCTCTCGTGTCGCGGCGGCACGTGGTCCGCACCGCTGATGGGTTCAATGACAACACTTTTCGCGGCACAGGGTCGGGTGGTCGGCCTACTTGAGTCCGTTCTCGTACGCGAAGACCACAGCTTGGGCTCGATCCCGCAGGCCGAGCTTGGCGAGCACATTGCTCACATGCGTCTTCACGGTCTGTTCGGAGACGAACAGGTCGACGGCGATCTCCGCATTCGACTTTCCGTCGGCGACCGTTTCGAGCACCTCCCGCTCGCGTGGAGTGAGCACGTCGACGGCGGTCGACACCGGCTTCGCCGCCCGTGAGGTGACCTCGGCGATGAGCCGCCGCGTGACCGACGGCGCCAGCAGAGCATCACCTGCAGCGACCACGCGGACCGCACGGACCAGTTCGTCGGCCGGTGCGTCCTTGAGCATGAACCCTGACGCCCCGATCCGCAGAGCGGAGTACACGTAGTCGTCGATGTCGAACGTGGTCAGCATCAACACCTTGGTCGCCGATCCGCTCGCGATGATCTGCTCCGCAGCCCAGAGACCGTCTCGCCGGGGCATTCGGACATCCATCAGCACGATGTCGGGCTGAAGCCGCTTGCAGACCTCGACTGCCGCGATCCCGTCTTCGGCGTCTCCGAGCACCGAGATGTCGGGGGCGGCGTTCAAGAGCGCGGCGAAACCGGCACGGACCATCGCCTGATCGTCGGCGATCACCACAGTCACTGACACTCGACAAAGCCTATCGAGTCGCGAGCGGGATGCGGGCGGTGACCGCGAAGCCTCCGTCGGGTGTGGCCCCGGACGACAGTTCTCCGCCGACGGCCGACGCCCTTTCATTCATTCCGATCAGGCCCTGACCGCCGCCGGGACGGATCGTGTGGTCGGGGTCGGCGCTCGGTCCGTTGACCGTCGAGACCACGACGGACTCGCCGTCCCGATCGAGTCGAACGACGACCTCCGAACCGGGCGCATGACGGGCCGCATTCGTCAGCGACTCCTGGACTATGCGGTATACGGCGGTGCCCGCGGCCCCCGGATCGCCCCACTCGTCGACGCGGTCGGCGAAGTCGACGGTCACACCGGCCGCACGAACGGAGTCGATCAGGTCGGGCAGGTCGCCCACTCCCTGCATCGGGCGCAGGTCGGCCGACCCCGTGCCGTCGTTCGCATCGGCATCCGACGGACGCAGGACGCCGAGCAACTGGCGGACCTCGTCCAGTGACTGACGCGCCGCCTCGGCGATCGCGGTGAACTCGGCGTCGGCGCCGGGGCCGATCGTCTCCGCCGGGTCGCCGGCCGCCAGCCGGTACTTCGCGGTCTGCGACATCACGACGACCATCGACATCCGGTGTGCGACCACGTCGTGGAGTTCGCGGGCGATCCGGGTCCGCTCGGCGAGCACCGCCTCTCTCGCCTGTGCGTGTTCGGTGGCACTGACCTGCTCCGAGATCACCTTCTGCGACGTCACTCGATACCGCACGAATGATGTCCCGATGGCGACGACGACCAGGGCGAAGATCCATCCGATGCGCATGTCGGGGCCCAGTCCGACGAAGAAGGCGCCCGCGGTGATCACGGTGAGGACCGGGATCCGGTCCAGATTCTGTGTCAGCAGTGCCGCGAACGTCATCGCGAGCAGCACGAGGAACATCGACACCGGCATCGGGATCACGTCGGCGGAATGCGGGATCAGGCTCGTCGCAGAGGCCGTCACCGTCACCATCGCCCATGCGGTCCGCACCGCCTTCGGGCCGGCGAACATCAACGCCAGCGGCGCGCACGCCGCGATCGCGAACGCGGGAAGCAGGTACGCCGCGATCTGATGAGTCTGGGCGACGGTCGGCCAGGTGATCGACGTCATGATCACGGCCAACAGCATGCCCAACCAGTTCCACCGGTTGTTCAGGTAGTGCCGGACCGCGGGATCGGGCACGGCGTCGAACGACACGCGGTTCAACGCGGATCGAGTACGGGTCAGACGTTTCACCCGTCAACCGTAGATCGGCGAACGCGTCGGGCACCTCCCCCGCGAGAGGGAGATCCGACTCCGCCCGGAGGGTGAGAGATCGCCGAGCTCTGCCCGAGACGTAGGGCCCCACAATCGCTTTCGCGGGCGATCCGGCCTGGTGCCCGGGCCCGAGAACGTTGACGCCATGACCGAGAACCTCACTCTCCGCGCTGTTGCCCGTCGTGTCGTCGCCGCATCCGCGATCGCCGTGTTCGCCACCCTGGTCCTCGGCACGACAGCTGCGGCGGCCGCCGCATCGGGCGCGCCGACCACGATCGGGCCGATCACGAACCCAGCCGAGAAGGCGATCGCTGCGCTGGTCGGTGATCACCCGGAGCAGGCACTGACTGCACTCCCCTCCGACTTCCCCGCAGTGATGGGCTACCGACCGGGCGTCGAGGACGGCAAACCGGTCAACACCACGGGCGACTGTTCGTCGCCCGTCCCGATGCCTGACCGATTCGAGCCGCTGTGCCGAAGCCACGACTTCGGATACGACCTGCTGCGTTACGGCGATCGGACCGGCCGGCCCGCCGCACCGTGGGCGCGGCTCGCGCTCGACGAGATGCTCGTCGACGCCATGCACCGGTCGTGCAGCAACCCGGTGTGCGATGCCGCGGCGAGTCTCGCCGGAGTCGGACTCGACGCGAACTCGTGGAGGCAACACTGGTCGGCCCCGGTTCCGGAGTCCGCAGGCGACATGGCGGCGTCGGCCGCTCTCCGTGTCACCGAGTCGCTGGCGGGTCGACGATGAGCGCGCCGCGGATCTCCTCCGCCGCGCTTCTCGGCGGCCTGATCGGATGGGCGCTCGCTCTCACACCCGGTCAGCTTCCCCGCGCGGCGATGGTCTCCGCAGCGGTCGGCACCGTGCTGACGCTGCTCGGGATGGGTGTCGGAGCCGTCAGCGCTCGCCTGGGAAGGCGCCGGGCCGCGTCGTCGGAACTCGTGTCGGCGGCGGCAGTCGCAGGTGCTGCCGCGGTGGTCGGTGCGCTGTGGTGGCAGACCCGTGTCACCGAGAATTTCGGCGCCCCCGCTCCCGGCGTGCTGTGGGTGGCTGCCGCGGCGGGCGTGCCGCTGGCCGTCGGCCTGGCGCTGGTCTGGCTCCCCGGCCGGGTGTGGGCGGTCGGTGCACTGCTGACCGCCCTCATCGCGGGCCCCGCAGCGCACGCTCGGGCCGCAGCCCCCGACATTCCCGCCGATCCCGCGCTGAGCTACTCCATGCTCGATCCGACGGCCGATGTCGACGCGAGGGCGCAGGCACTCGTCGACGACTGGGCGACGAAACCGCACACCGGCGCGGTCGTGGTGATCGTCCCGACCGGGTCCGGCTGGGTCGACGCCAGCGCTGTCGCAGGCTTCCGCCGGCATTTCGACGACGACGTCGCATTCCTTGCGATGCAGTACTCCGACGTCCCGTCGTGGCAGGCCTACGTGCGGTCGCCTGCCGCCGCGAGCGACAGCGCGATCGCCGTCGTGCGTGCGCTGAATCGCCGGATCAGCGCCTCACCCGACCGACCCGACGTGTACCTGTTCGGGCAGAGCCTCGGCGCGATCGGCGCGGACGCCGCCAGGGCGTGGGCCGACGACCACAAGGTCGCGATCGACGGGACCGTGCTGTCGGGTCCGCCTGCGGGCACCGTCGAGTCCCTGCCCGCGTGCGAGCCGCGTGTGGTGTTGGCGAACGCCACCGACCCGGTGGCGGACTTCGACGCATCACTGGCGTGGCGAGCCCCCGACCACGTCGGCGGAACGACGACGATCGGGGCCCCGCGACAGCAGCTGCCGTGGATACCCGGGCTGTCCGTCGTCGGGACCGCTCTCGACCTGGCCGTCTCCCTCGACGGACCGGTCGGCACCGGGCACCACTACGGGATCGAGCAGGGTCTCGCTGTCGGCGAACTCCCTCCCGGGTGTCAGACGATCGGGCCGCGTGCTGCTTCGTAGGCGGCGCCGATGCGGTACAGGCGATCGTCCGCCAACGCGGGCGCCATGATCTGCAGACCGACGGGCAGCACTGCGCCGCCGTCGGACGCGGTGCCCGACGGCACCGACATGGCGGCGGTTCCGGCCAGGTTGACAGGCAGGGTGCACAGGTCGAACAGGTACATGGCCAGCGGATCGTCGACCTTCTCACCGAGTTTGAACGCCGTGGTGGGCGTGGTCGGTGAGATCAGGACGTCGACGTCGGCGTAGGCCTTGGCGAAATCCTGTGCGATGAGCGTGCGGACCTTCTGCGCTTGGCCGTAGTAGGCGTCGTAGTAGCCGGAGCTCAGCGCGTAGGTGCCGATCATGATGCGCCGCTTCACCTCGGGACCGAAGCCCGCGGCACGCGTGAGGGCCATGACCTCGTCGGCGCTGTGTGTGCCGTCGTCGCCGACGCGCAAGCCGTACCGCATGGCGTCGAAGCGTGCGAGGTTGCTCGAGACCTCCGACGGCAGGATCAGGTAGTACGCGCCCAGCGCGTACGAGAAGTTCGGGCAGTCCACCTCGACGATGGTCGCGCCGAGCGAGGTCAGCGTGGCACACGCCTGCTGGAACGACTCGAGGACGCCGGCCTGGTAGCCCTCCCCCTGCAGCTGCTTGACGACGCCGATCCGCACGCCGGTCAGATCCCCGGTCGCGCCGGCCCGAGCTGCGCCGACCACGTCGGGCACCGGGACGTCGATCGACGTGGAGTCACGCGGATCATGCCCGGCGATCACCTCGTGCAGCAGGGCCGTGTCGAGCACGGTGCGGCCGCACGGTCCGCCCTGATCGAGGGACGAAGCGCATGCGACGAGTCCGTAGCGCGACACCGTGCCGTACGTGGGCTTCACACCGACTGTCGCCGTGACAGCAGCCGGTTGGCGGATGGAGCCACCGGTGTCGGTGCCGATCGCCAGGGGCGCCTGGAACGACGCGAGCGCCGCCGCGCTGCCGCCACCGGAGCCGCCGGGGATGCGGTCGACGTCCCACGGGTTGCGTGTCACCTGGTACGCGGAGTTCTCGGTGGACGATCCCATCGCGAACTCGTCCATGTTGGTCTTGCCGAGGATCGGGATGCCCGCAGCGCGCAGACGCTGCGTGAGCGTCGCGTCGTACGGCGACACCCAGCCCTCGAGGATCTTCGAACCGCAGGTGGTCGGAGCGTCGACGGTGGTGAACACGTCCTTGAGCGCGATCGGGACGCCTGCGAGCGCGCTGGGCGCCTCGCCTGCGGCGATCGCGGCGTCGGCGGCCTTCGCAGCGTCAAGCGCCTCCGCGGCGCCGACGTGCAGGAACGCGCCGAGCTCGCCGTCGATCTCGGCGATGCGATCCAGGTGCGCCTGGGTCACCTCTACGGACGACAGTTCACGGGCGGCGATCTTGCCTGCGAGCTCCGCGGCGGTCAGCCCGGTGATCTCACCTGCTGCGCGGGTGGTGGTATCGGTCACTGTTCCTCCCCGAGGATCTGCGGGACGGCGAATCTGTCCTGTTCGACGGCCGGTGCGCCCGACAGGGCCTGTTCGGGCGTGAGCGACGGCACGACGACGTCGGGTCGGAGCACGTTCTGCAGGTCGGCGGGATGCGCCGTCGGCGGAACGTCGTCGGCCGCGACTTCGGCGACCTGAGCGACGTGGGTGAGGATCGAGTTCAGCTGCCCGGCGTACTGGTCGAGCTCGGCGTCGGTCAGCGCCAAGCGCGACAGACGCGCCAGGTGCGCGACCTCGTCGCGGCTGATTGCGGACTCAGGTTCGGGTGACATCGCCGGACCTTTCTCGCCTACGGCCCACATGGGTGCACGCAGGCGGGTAGACGCAGATGGATGGATGTCCTCCAGGATATGGGACCGCCGTCGCCACTCCGCAGTCGCCTCCACCCCCATCTGGCATGTCCTACATCCAGATGAACGATTGTGCGCCCTGCACTGGCCGACACACGTCGAGCGACGTAGCCTGTGGCCATGATCATCGTCACGACGAACGAGCTGCCCGGCTACCGGATCGAGCACGTGTTCGGTGAGTGCTTCGGCCTCACCGTTCGCTCGCGTCATATCGGTTCCAACATCGGAGCAGGACTGAAGTCGCTGGCGGGCGGTGAGCTCAAAGGCATCACGCAGCTTCTGCACGAATGCCGCCAGGAGGCCCTCAGTCGCCTCGCAACCGAGGCGCAGGGGCGCGGCGCGAACGCTGTCGTCGCCTTCCGCTTCGAGACCACCGAGTACGCGGGCGGCGGCGGTGTCGAAGTGTGCGCCTACGGCACCGCGGTCGGCGTTCGCTCGGTCGACGGCCAGGCGCCGCCGCAGCAGCAGTTCGCGCCCCAGGCCCAGCAGGTCGCTCCCGGCCATCCTGCTCCGCAGCAGTAATCGCGTTGTCGTACCTGCTGCGCCTGCGCCTCTCCGACCGCCCAGGCAGCCTCGGCATGCTCGCGGTGGAGCTCGGTGCGGTCGGCGCCGACATCCAATCACTCGAAGTGATCGAGCGCGGTGACGGATACGCGGTCGACGACATCGTCGTCGAACTTCCCGTCACCGCACTGCCCGACACCCTGATCACCGCAGCGGAGAACGTCCACGACGTGCACGTGGAATCACTTCGGCCGTTCTCCGACGTCCTCGACACGCATCAGGAATTGGAACTGATCGACGTCGTCGCGACGGCCGCGACGGACCGTTACCAGGTGCTCGTCGACCTCGCGCCGCGGGTGCTGCGCGCCTCGTGGGCGATGATCGTCGCGCGCCCGGGCGTCGACGTCCTCACCCTTTTCGGAAGTTCCGGCGCCCCCGAGACTCCACTCGAACAGGCCGACTGGCTTCCTCTCCAGGCCGCGACGAGCTTCGCTGGCGACCTCGACTGGGTGCCCCAGATCTGGCGCGACATGGACACGACACTCGCCGCCGCTCCCCTGGGCGACGGCGCGAAGGCGCTCGTCCTCGGCCGGACCGGCGGGCCCGACTTCCGGCCGTCCGAGGTCGCGCGACTGGGTTACCTCACCGGGATCATCAGCACGGTCATCGAGCACGGCCGCTGATCACTCGATGGGCGGGGCGCCCGTCTCGAGCAGCACCTTGAACCCGTCCTCGTCGAGGATCGGCACGCCGAGGTCTTCGGCTTTGGCCGCCTTGCTGCCCGGTGCGTCGCCGATGATCACGTAGTCGGTCTTCTTCGACACCGATCCCGACGCCTTGCCGCCGCGCGCGATGATGGCCTCCTTCGCGCCGTCACGCGTGAAGTCGATGAGCGAACCGGTGACGACCAGCGTCTTGCCTTCGAGAGTCCGCACGACGGTCTCGTCCACCTCGTCCTCCATCGACACGCCCGCGGCACGCCACTTCGCGACGATGTCGTGATGCCAGTCGACGGAGAACCAGTCGTGGACGCTCGCCGCCCGGGTCGGTCCCAGACCGTCCACCTGCGCCAGTTCCTCCACCGATGCGTTCTCGATCGCTTCGAGCGAGCCGAACGCGGTCGCGAGGGCGCGGGACGGTGTGGGTCCGCAGTGACGGATAGACAGTGCGACGAGCACCCGCCACAGCGGTACGTCTTTGGCCTTGTCGAGGTTGTCGAGGAGCCGCCGCCCGTTGGCCGACAGCGCACCGTCCTTGGTCGTGTAGATGTCGGTGCGGAGCAGGTCGTCCTCGGTCAGGGAGAACAGATCACCCTCGTCGACGAGCACGCCGCTGGACAAGAGCGCCTGGGCGCCCTCATAACCGAGTGCTTCGACGTCGAACGCGCCGCGTCCGGCTAGGTAGAACAGCCGTTCCCGCAGCTGACCGGGACACGTCCGCTGGTTGGGGCAACGGATGTCCTTGTCGCCTTCTTTGGCGGGCGCAAGTGTGGTGCCGCACTCTGGGCATTCGACGGGCATCACGAACTCGCGTTCGGTGCCGTCGCGCAGTTCGACGACCGGCCCGAGTACCTCGGGGATCACGTCGCCCGCCTTGCGGACCGTGATGGTGTCACCGATCAGCACACCCTTGCGCTGCACTTCGAAACCGTTGTGGAGGGTCGCGCGGGCGACGGTCGATCCGGCGACGGTGACCGGCTCCATCAGCGCCCACGGGGTGACACGCCCGGTGCGGCCGACGCCGACCATGATGTCGAGGAGTTTGGTGGTGACCTCCTCGGGTGGGTACTTGTAGGCGATCGCCCACCGCGGTGCACGAGAGGTGGCTCCGAGCCTGCGCTGCAGCGTCACATCGTCGACCTTGACGACAAGGCCGTCGATCTCGTGATCGAGTTCCGGCGAATGGCGATTCTCACCCCAGTACGCGACCGTGTCGAGGACCGCATCGGCTCCGACAACCTTGCGGGTGTGCGTCGACACCGGCAGGCCCCACTCGGCCAGCGCGACGTACGCGTCGTGCAGCGACTCCGGCCGCCACCCGTCGATCCGGCCGATGCCGTGGCAGATCATCCGCAGATTTCGTCGAGCCGTGACCTGGGGATTCTTTTGACGCAGCGAGCCCGCCGCCGAGTTGCGGGGATTCGCGAACGGCGCTTTCCCGTCCGCCACCAACGACGCGTTGAGGGTCGCGAAGTCTTCCAGCCGGAAGTACACCTCGCCGCGGACCTCGAGCAGTTCCGGCACCGGACGAACATCGGACGACAGCTGATGCGGCACCCCGACGATGGTGCGCGCGTTGAGCGTCACGTCCTCACCCGTGCGGCCGTCGCCGCGTGTGACACCACGGACCAGCGTCCCGTTCTCGTACACCAGGGCGAGCGCGACTCCGTCGATCTTCAGTTCGCAGAGGAAGTCGATCCCGACTCCTGCATCCGCTTCGGTGCGCGACACCCAGCCGCGCATCTCATCGGAGTCGAAGACATTGTCGAGGGACATCATCCGCTCGAGGTGGTCGACGGACGCGAAGTCGGTGGAGAATCCGCCGCCGACCAATTTCGTCGGCGAGTCGGCGACCGCGAGCTCCGGGTGCTCCTCTTCGAGCGCCATCAGTCGCTTGAGCAGGGAGTCGAACTCTCCGTCGCTGATTGTCGGCGCGTCCTGCACGTAGTAGCGGAACTGGTGTCCGCGCACCTCGTCGGCGAGTTCGGCCCATTCGCGTTCTGCGCTCGCACTGTCCCTGCGTACGTCGGCTTCCACGGCCTGCCTATCCGATTTCGTCACGAACTCAGGGTATCGAAGCCCTACGACAACAGATCGCTTCCACTTCGGTCGCAATCGATCGATCGGTTGATTGCCCACGCCGACCGAGGCGAACTAGGTTTGCCCGGTGTTCACGTACTCGCGCGGAGCGATCGCAACCGTCACTATCTCTGCAGTCCTCGCCGTGTCGTCATGTTCGGCCCGATCGACAGGGCCCGACGACCCCGTCCCCGCCACCACATCGAGCGACCACGTCAGCTCGACGGCCCCGACCACGACGACCGCCGACAGCACGACCGTCGACCTGTCGTCCGATGCGTGGATCACGAATCAGACGATCGCGAACACGTGCAACAACCCGGGGAATGCGGGATATCCAGTGCCGGGGAGCCGCGGAGCCGACACCGATCACACAGTGTTCGACGTGACGTCGGGCACGTGGCTGCCGGTCCCGCTGCCCCGACCCGATCGGGCCGGTGAGAAGTCCGAACACCTCGAATGCGTGATCACCGGTGATCCGAAGGATCCCGTCGTCGTCTATGCGTCGACGATAGTCGCCTCGGCCCAGGGTCGATCCGGCGAGAAACGCCGCGGTGAAGTGTACGCGATCAAAGTGCGCGGCGGTTCAGCCGACGACGCCGTCGACCTGTCCAGCATCCTCACGCCCGGAACCGGGCCGGACTACATCGACTTCAAGTCGTTTCCCGGAGGCTTCTTCCTGGGCGAAGTCGGCATCGACGTCGGTGGAGGACGCGTCGCACCGGGCCGTGGCCTCAAGCTCGTCACCTTGGACGACCACATGAAGCCGACGGTCACCAATGTCTTCCCGTTCTCGCCCCGCAACGTGAACGACATCGACGGCGTGGACATGTCGGTGAACGGCGACATCACCCGCGTGGTCCTCGACAAGCCCGACGCTGTTCTGAAGATCGGACGATTGGACTGGATCCGCACGACTCCGCGAGGATCGACGCCGCTCCCCGACAATCCGTCCGTCTACGCCGCGGTCGGTCGGTTCGTCGTCTACCGGGTCAGTTCGACCAACCGGATCGTATTGATGGACACCGTCAGCGGCAAGAAGATCACCACACCGTTCAAAGACGCGCTGCCTGGGGATCCGCGGGTGTGGGGCAGCGTGGTCAAGATCGGCAACAGCTGGGTGGTCGACATGTCCACCGGCACCGTCCTGCTCGACTCGACGAAGGAGACGTCCCCCGCCAAGAACGCGCTGGCCGACCACTACCTCTACGTCGACGACGGCGCCGACAACCCGGTCATCGACCTGCGGACGGGACGGACAGTGTCGAAGGGCTGGACCGTGAGGCCGGTCGGTCGAATCGAAGGATGGACGATCGTCAGCCACTCCGGCACCCTCGAACCGGACCGTCTTCAGCTCGTGAAGGACACGAACGGAACCTATCCTGGTCCCTGGTGGTGATCCACGCATACGCTGGCCACATGCCGCACCCGATCATGTTCGACGACGCCGACCCGATCCTCGCGCTCCTTCGTGAACGTGCACTCGCCCTACCCGAGGCGACCGAGAAGGTCGCGCACGGTCGGCCGACGTTCCGCTGCGGGAAGATGTTCGCGATGTACGGCGGCTCTCGAAAGGGCGAGACGAAGATCGTCCACGACAACGCACTGCTCTTCGTCCCGGATCCGGCCGAGCGCGACGCCCTGGTCCAGGACGAGCGGTTCTTCGTTCCGGCGTACGTCGGCGCGTACGGCTGGCTGGGGATCGACCTCGCACTGGACTGTGACTGGGAGGAGGTCGCAGAGCTCCTCGACGCCGCGTTCCGGCAGATCGCACCCAAACGTGCCATCGCGCTGTTGGACGGATAGTCCGTCGGGGACGTCGACTCGCTTCGACTCGCTTCGCTCGCTCAACGAGCAGGGGACGACCGAGCGGCGCGTTCCGTCTGGATCGCCCATCGCGTCTTAGAGCGCTGCGGGGTCTGATGCGAGGAGTTCGGCGGTCTGCGACGCGATGCGAAGCGCGCTGGCGGCCCACGACGGCGCGGCGTCGGCGAGGCCGCTGTGCGGTGTCACGACGACGTTGTCGCGCAGGACCGAGCGGTTCATCCCGATCTCGTCCATGAGACGAGCCAAGCCCTGAGCGATCTCCTCCGGGCGCGGCTCCACCGCCGGCCGAGAGGTCGGGACCACCCCTGCGAGCATCACGCCGCCCGCGTCGAGGAACTCGGCCATCCGGTCCTTCCCGATGTCGGTCGACGGAGTCGACAGGTCGACGGTGACCGCGTACGACGGCAGCATCCTGACCAACGCGGACTGCGGAGTGCTCGCGCCGTGCAGGATCATCGGCGTGCCGATCGCCGCGGCCATCTCCTCGAATCGCTGGACGATCAGCGACATCGGCACGGGCGGGATGGCGTCCAGCCTGGTGAGCGGTTGCACGCTGCCGTTCAACACGGCGTCGATCTGCTGTTCGTCGAGTTGCACGACGACCTCCGCGCCCAGCCTGCGCCGCAGTTCCTTCACATGCTCGACGAGGCCGTCGGTCATCGACGCGACGACGTCGAGTCGAGCGCCGCGGTCACGGACCACCTTGTGCCCGTTCCGGAGCTCGACCTGTGCCGAGTAGGTGAACGGTCCGCACAGCTGCACTTTGAGGAGCTTCCCAGTATCGATCAGACCGTTCGAATCCCAGTGCTCCTCGAGTGCGTCGAGGTCCCTGGCCAGCAGGTCGCGCGCTCGCCTGGTCACCGACCCGGGCCGAGAGGTGAGCCGGTACGCGTCGTGGATCATCTCGAACGGCATGTCGATCAGGACTGCACCCGCACGGCCCACGGGATCGGCGCCGATTCCGCGGGCGGGCAGTTCCGGCACGAAGGCGAAGTCGGTCTCCCCCGAGACGACGGCGACGGCTTCCGCAGGGTCGACGCCCGGCATCGGCCCGAGCCCGGTGCCGAGTCCGGTCGGCACCCGCGAGCCGACGAATGTCACCGAGTGACCTGGACGGTGTCGGCGATGCGGCTGCAGCCGAGGACGAGGTCGCCGTTCGCCTCGTCTGCGGCGTACAGCACAGCTGCCTGCCCTCGGGCGACGCCGCGTAGCGGGCTCCGCAGGTCGATGCGGACTCCCGGTCCGCCGTCGACCTCGATCGGGGTCGCGACCGCTGGTGCGAGCCCGCCGTGAGCACGCACCTGGACGGTGCATTCGACCGGTCCGTCCGGAGTGACGCCCGACGTCCAGATCGCACGCGCGGCGATGATCGAGGAGACGTCGAGGTCGGCGGCCGACCCAACGGTGACCGTGCCGGTCTCCGGGTCGATTCCAGTGACGTAGCGTGGCGCTCCGTCCGGGCCTGGCCCCTCGATGCCGAGTCCCTTGCGCTGCCCGATGGTGAATCCGTGCACACCGTCATGGTCGGCGAGCTTCTCGCCCGTCGACTTCTCGATCACCGCACCGGGGCGGATGCCGATCCGCGCACCGAGGAATGCGCGTGTGTCGCCCGTCGGAATGAAGCAGATGTCGTGCGAGTCGGGTTTGTTCGCGACCGACAGGCCTCGTCTCTCCGCCTCTTCACGGATCTGCGGCTTCGGAGTGTCGCCGATGGGGAACATCGCCCGCGACAGCTGCTCGTGGTCGAGTACGGCTAGCACGTACGACTGATCCTTGTCGTCGTCGACTGCGCGCCGCAGCTCGCCGTTCTCCAAGCGCGCGTAGTGGCCGGTCGCGAGGGCGTCGAAGCCGAGCGCCTCCGCCCGCTCGGCCAGTGCCGAGAACTTGATCTTCTCGTTGCACGAGAGGCAGGGATTGGGAGTCTCCCCCGCGGCGTACGACGCGACGAACTCGTCGATGACGTCTTCCTTGAACCGGTCGGCGAAGTCCCACACGTAGAACGGGATGCCCAACACGTCGGCGGCACGCCGAGCGTCGTCGGCGTCTTCGCGCGAACAGCAGCCGCGCGATCCGGTACGCAGTGCTCCCGGCGCCGTCGACAGTGCCAAGTGGACACCGACGACGTCGTGTCCCGCTTCGACCGCCCGTGCAGCGGCGACCGCCGAGTCGACTCCACCGCTCATCGCTGCAAGTACACGCATCAGCGTCTCCCTCCCGTTCGAGACCCCGCACTGAGCAGGCCCGCCGCTCGTGCCCTGTCGACCACGTCGCCGATCACATCGGCGACCGCGGTCACATCGTCGTTGTTGTTGTCGTGGGCCAGCGAAAAGCGCAACGAACCGCGCGCTGTGCCCATGTCCAGGCCCATCGCCAAGAGCACGTGACTCGCAGCCGCCACGCCTGCGGTGCACGCGGAACCGGTTGAGCACTCCACGCCCTTGGCGTCGAGCAGCATGAGCAGCGAATCGCCTTCGCAGCCGTCGAACGACACGTGGACGATCCCCGGCAGCGCATCGGCCGCGTCCGGATGTCCGAGGGCGCCGTTCACTTGAACGCCGCCGACCGCGACCAGCACGTCGCGCAGACGGTCGCGAAGGGCGACGACGTGAGCGTTGTGCGCATCACGATGCGTGACGGCCGCCCGCAACGCCGCCGCCATCCCGGCGGCGGCGGGAACGTCCTGCGTACCGGATCGGATGTCTCGTTCATGGCCGCCGCCGTGAAGCAACGGGGTGCAGGCCACGTCTCGCTGCAGAAGGAGCGCACCCGTGCCCTGTGGTCCGCCGAACTTGTGGCCGGCGATGCTCAGCGCCGACAGTCCGCTCTCGGCGAAGTCGATCGGCAGATGCCCCGCGGCGGCGATGGCGTCCGAGTGCACCGGTACGCCGTACTCTGCGCCGAGCCTGGCGACTTCGGCGATGGGTTGGACGGTGCCGACCTCGTTGTTCGCCCACATCACCGAGATGACCGCGACCGAGTCGGCGTCGGATGCGAGCAACTCACGCAACGCGGCGACGCTGACCACCCCGTTCTCGTCTACGGGCAGCACCGCGAGGTTCGCGCCGGCTTCATCGGCGAGCCACTGCGCGGGATCGAGGATCGCATGGTGCTCGACGGCCGACACGACGACGGTGCGTCGACGGTCGTCCTCGCGTCGCCGGGCGGCGTAGATGCCTTTGAGTGCAAGATTGTCCGACTCGGTGCCGCCGCTGGTGAAGATCACCTCGGAGGGCCGAGCTCCCAGGTCGCGCGCGATCGACTCGCGCGACTCCTCGAGGATGCGGCGGGCCCGTCGCCCCGAACCGTGCAGCGACGACGAGTTGCCCGGCCTCGCCCAGGCCGACTCCATCGCCGCACGAGCCTCCGCGACGAGTGCGGTGGACGCTGCGTTGTCGAGGTAGGCAGGCTGCTGGGGCGTGGACATGACCCCACCACGATAGCCGCGCCCGGTGAGGGGGAAGAAATCATCGGACCACCTGGCCGACGGCGAGCACGTCCGCCGGGTCGTACTGCCGGGCGAGCGCACCGAGCCAAGCGCGTGTGTCGTCGTTGTAGCACCGAGCGATCACCGCCGGATCGGAGGACGCGGTGAAGTTCGGCAGCCGTGCACCGTCGCTGAACGGCGCCAGCGCGGAGATCAGGGACGACACCGCCTTCGGAACAGCGTCGGCGATCGGCGGTGCGAGCACTCCGACCACCTGAACGTTGGCCGCGGCGTCGCGGTGGCTGAGTGCGCTGTGCGCGGCGTCGGCGTGGGCCAGCGCACCACCGAGCAGGCGGATCTCCACCATCAGCAGTGGACTCGGGACCGTGGGCCCGGCCTCGTCGAGCAATGCGACGACGGTGTCGGCGGTCACCTCACGCAGCAGAGCCGAGTCCTCGCACACCGGCACCGGATCGGTCGGGTCAGCATGGATCGCACCGATCGCCGCGTAGGGCATCGGCGCGACGGCGTCCAGGACCGGCTGCGCGATCGCCCGCATCGGTGCGAGGACGCCCGCTGCGGTGTCGGGATCGGCGAGGCTCGCGAACCGCACGGCGACGGTCAGTCGACCTGCGAGCATCGGCGGGACGCCTGGCATCTCGGGCAGCCGCAGGAGCGCGACAGACGTGTCGACGTCGTCGGGCAGAGTCTGCGTCCATACGCGCCATGCGTGCAGCACGGCAGCGGCGTCGTCGCCGTCGAAGTACAGGGCGCCGCCGTAGAAGCCCCGCAGCGGGAGCAGATCGATCACCGTCTCGACCACCACCCCGAGGGTTCCCTTGCCACCGCGAAGCCCCCAGAACAGCTCGGGGTTCTCGTCAGGGGCCGCTCGGTGGACACGGCCGTCGCCGGTCACGACGGTGAACTCGCGCACGTGATCCGCCGAGCTTCCGAGAGCCCGGACCATCGGTCCGATCCCCGCGCCGGTCAGCAGCCCGACGACGCCGACACCGGGAGCCGAACCGCAGACCGGCGCCAGACCGAGAGGCGCAGCCGCATCGATCACCGCCTGCCAGCGCAGGCCTGCGCCGACACGCGCCGTCCTGGAGACCGCGTCGACGTGCAGACCGTCGAGGCGTCGGGTGCGGACGAGCAGGGTGTCGCCGTCGATCTCGGTGGCGCCGTGTCCGGTGGCGTGCACGGCGACCGTCATCCCGTTCGCGGCCGCGAACTCCATCACGGCCGCGACGTCGGCCGCGTCCAGGACGTCGATCACCGCCCATGGGCGCCTGGACACGGCGACGTTGAAGGCGATGGTCTCGTAGCCGGCATCGGTCGGACGGTGGACCTCGCCGCGGACCGACGACCGCAGAGCTGCGATGTCGGCGCGGTCGACGCGGCGGGCTGATTCAGTGGTCACGGTGGGCTCCTCGGGGTCGGCAGCGGCACGTCGCCGGTGCTGTGAGGACAGCGTGTCGGCCACCGCTTGCCGGACTCTTGGAGTGCGCTTGGACCCGGTCGGGTCACCCGCGCAGCGCGCGGGCGCTCGCCTCGACGCGCGGCAGTCCGAGGCCGCGAGCATCCTCGACGACGGCTGCGAGTGCGGCCTCGCGCGCGGGTCCGCCCGGCATCCTCGACGCCTCGACCAGGCGGCATCTGAGCAGCCCGGACGGGCTGAGGGCAGACGTGCACACCTCGCGAGCACGGTCGAGCGCCGCATCCCCCGCCACCGCGTCGTCGATCAGGTAGTGCAGACGTGCCAACGCCAGGTCCACCGGGCCGACGCAGCCGACCTGGCCGACCGTGGCGATGCACCCGGCGAACGGTGCGAGGTACTCGAGGAAGCCCGCCGCATGGTCGACGAGGCCGAGTTCGGCGACCAGGTCGGCGAGCACCGTCGCCTGCGCGAGCGACGTCCAGAACATCGGGTGGTCGTCGTTCGACCAGATCTCGATCATCTCGCGGACCGTGGCCTCGTCGCCCTGTGTCCAGGCGACTGTCGCGACACCCGCCGCCATGAGACGGGCCACCTGATTGTCGGGCGAGGCAGCGACCGTGGCGGCCGCCCAGTCCATCCGGCCGCTCTCGTCGGTGCCGAGGACCTCGTCGACGAGTTCGCCCACGCCCTGCTGCCCGGCGAGCGCCATCAACGCCAGCATGCCCGACCCGGCGACGTACAGCTCCGTCTGCCGGTGCACCGTCATCGCGACGCGGAAGTGCTCGCGCGCCAGGTCGAAGTCGGCGTGCCACACCGCCAGCGCCATCTCCATCCACCTCAGCTGAGCGCGAAGCACCGGCAGTCGCATGCGCTCACTGCCCACGATGGCCCGACTCATGTGCGACACCGTCGATTCGAGGTCCCCGAGGGTGAACGCCGCCATGGTGATGACCGAGTCGGTGATCACCGCGTCGACGTCAGCGTCGGCGTGCGGCAGTTCGGCGATGCGTCGCGCGAGCGCCACCTGCTCGGTCGCGTGCGACGCGACGCCCGAGTAGGTGATGAGCCGGGCCAGCGCCGCGTCGGCGAACGCATCGGGATCCCCGACTGCGGCGGCCGCCTCGTCGGCTCGTCGCAGCAGCCCGGCGGGAACCTCTGCGTCACGGTGGTAACAGTTGCCGATCGCGAGGGCGCCGAGAATGCCGACGAGTGCGTCGGGTCGACCCTCGAACGTCACGGCGGCCTGTTCGAGAACTGCGTGCAGCTCGCCGGGCTCCTCGGCAGGCGACATCCACGGCCATCCGCCGCCGGCTCGCAGCAGTGTTCGAGCGACGCGGCCCGCGGTGTCGCCGGACCGGTCGGCGACAGCGTCGGACAACCGGCTGCACACGGTGTCGAGCACGTGCTGGGCGCGCCCGGCGCGCGCATTCGCCCGCAGCATCGCGACCAGGAGCCCGTCGCGCACCCCGACATCGGCGTCGCCGCCCACGGTCGACTCGTACGTGGTGAGCGCGCGTTCGTACCAGTGGGCGGTGCTCTCGGAATCCCATCGCGCCGACGCCTGTTCGGCCGCCGCGCGACACGCTCGCACCACGGCGTCGACGTCGGCCACCGGCAACGCCTCCAGCAGATGCCCGGCCCTGGCCTCGGTGGCTCCGACTCCGTCGACGTCGCCGAGCACATCGGCGATCCGCTGATGCATACGACAGCGACGCAACGGCGCCAGCGATGCAGCAGCCTGTTCTCTCAGCAGGCCGTGCGCGAACTCCGGCTGCCCGCCAGACGACGCCCAGACCACGATCCGTTCGTCGGCCGCTTCGTCGAGGCAGTCCGCCACGTCGGCGGTCGAGCGGTCCATGACTCTGGCCAGGAACGAGACGTCGATGTCCTCGCCGAGCAGCGACGCGTACCCGATCACCTCTCGAACCGGCGGATCGAGCGTGTCGAGCCGTCTGCCGAGGACCGACCGAACGGCTTCGGGCATCATCCCGGCGCGTTCGCTCGCAGGAAGGCGGGCGTATTCGGTGACGAACAGCGGATTTCCGCCCGTGCGGACCGCGATCTCGGCGGCGTCGGTCGGCGAGAGGTCGTCGGCGACGGCCCGCACCAGATCGGCGACCTCGTTCTCGGTCAGGCCCGACACCCCGAGGACGTCACCGCCTGCGCGGACCAATGCGTCGCGAAGGCGCAGGGTCGCGGCGCAGGCCTCTTCTTCGCGCACTGTGAGGAGCACGGTGAGCCGAGGCTGCGTCATGACCGACGCCAGATACCCGAGCAGGCCCGCCGTCATGGCGTCGGCCCACTGCACGTCGTCGACGACGACCGTGAGCGGCGCCGCCGCCTCCAGCACCGCCTGAACCCGTTCGTAGACGGCGAACCGGGCGGTGTCGGCGTCCACCCCGGCCGGGATGGAGAGGACGTCGTCCGGGTCGGCGCCGAGGGAACGGCACAGCTGGCGCAGCGGCCACCACGCGGGGATGCCCTCTGCGTCCGGGCATCGGACCCAGAGCGCGGTCTCCCCGTGCTCCTCGGCGAGACGCGCGGCTTCCTGTGCGAGGCGGGTCTTGCCGATGCCCGCGGGCCCGACGAGCGCCAGCCACCGGGTTCCGATTCGGTCCGCAGTGTAGAGTCCGGCGATCCGCTGGACCAGCGCTGCCCGTCCGACCAGTGGCGCCGGCGCTGCACGACGAGTCTCGTCTGACATCGCGATCGATGCCGCGTCGTCGACGGCAGGCTCCCTCGTCTCCTCGGCGCCCGGCCAGTGCGGCGGCCGCGGCCAGGCCGCGATCTCCGGGTCGTGACGCAGAATCGCGCCTTGGAGCTCGCTCAACTCGACACCCGGGTCGAGCCCGAGCTCGTCGCCGATCGCCCGCGTGTGAGCGGCGAACACGGCGAGTGATTCGGCGGCCCGACCGGCGCGGTAGAGGGCGATCATGTGCAGCCAGACGCCCCGCTCCCGAAGCACGTCAGTCGAGCGGAGGGACGCTATCTCACCCAGTGCCGCGGTGATCTCGCCTTTCGCGAGCAGCGCCGTCACATGGATCTCCGCGACTCCCCGCCACGTCTCGGTGAGCGCCGCCGCCGGGACGGCGACCCACTCGAGATCACCGAACTCGGCGAGCAGGCCGCCGCGCCACAGATCGAGCGCCTTCGCCGACAAGCCCAGCGCATCGTCCCACCTGTTCTCGCGGCGAGCGTCCTGAGCAGTGTGAGCTAACCGTTCGAAGTCCGCGACGTCGAACGCGTCGTCTCCGAGATCCAGGCGGTATCCGGGACTCACCCGTTGGATGGGCGACGCCTCCCCGCCTGAGTCCCGGAGGAGCCTGCGCAGGTTGGAGATGTACGCCTGCAGGCTGGTGCCCGCCGCGGGCGGCGGTTGATCGCCCCACACCGCGTCCATCAGCCGGTCCCGTGACACCACGGCCCCACGACCGAGCAGCAGCGCCGCGAGGACCGCCCGCTGCTTGGGTGAGCCCAGGTCGACCAGTACGCCGTCTCGAAGAACGGTCAGGGGGCCGAGCGCACGGTACTCACGCATCGACTCGTTCATCCACGAGGCGATCCTACGACTGGAAGCGCCCCGACCGATCCGGTTCGCGTCAATCGTCCGGACTCCTCGCTCGGCGGAACCCCGAGCACGGCACGACCCAGCGTCGCCGCCGCGACCAGCGCACCGACTGCCGCCACACCACAGCTGATCCAGAGCGCGACGACCAGTGCGTCGGTGAACTCCTGCGCGGCGTCGGGGACGAAGGCCGACTGCGCCGGGAACACCGCGCCGAGCGCTGCCACGCCGAGCGCTATGCCGGACTGTCGGAACACGTCGTTCACGCCGGTGGCGAGTCCGAGGTCGTCTGCGCCGCTCTCGGACAGCACGACGGCCGACAGCACCGGGTTGAAGACGCCTGCCCCGATGCACGACAGCAGGAAGCCCGGCACCAGATTCCACCCGGACCCGTCGACCGTGGCGATCGTCATCCACGCCAGTCCACCGGCCACCGCGATCAACGACGTCGTGATCAGTGTCCGCGGCGCCACGAGAAGCATCAGTCTGTCGGTGGCTCCCGCGACGATCAGCATCACCGCGGTACCGGGAAGGTAGACCAGGCCCGCCTCGATGGGCGACATCCCGAGCACGCCTTGCAGATACAGGGTGACGTACACGAACACAGCGAACATCGACGCGGAGATCGCGAACGTCGCGCACTGTGCTCCGGCGAACGCGCGAGTCGCGAACAGTCCCAACGGCAGCATCGGCTCGGCGACGGACGCCTCGACGATCAGGAAGGCCACGAACGCGATCCCGGCGACCGCGAACACGACGAGGGTGCGAGGCGCGGACCATCCGTCCTCCGCCGCCTCGAAGAATCCGTCGGTCAACGCCGCCAGGGCGACAATGGCCGTCAGCTGACCGAGCCAGTCGCCGCGGCGGGGCGACGCGCTGCGCGATTCGTCGATCCACCTGACTCCGATCAGCATGAGCAGACCGACCGGCACATTGATCAGAAAGATGGCGCGCCAGTCGAGCCACTCGGTCAGCACGCCGCCTAGCAGCGGGCCGACGGCGAACGCGGCACCGATGGTGGCGCCGTATGCGGCGAGTGCGGTCGCACGCTCACGACCGGCGGGGAACGCGTTCGCCAGGAGCGCCAGCGAGGTCGCGAACAGCAACGACGCGCCCAGTCCCTGCGCAACCCGAGCGAGGTTCAGCAGCAGCATCCCGTCGGCGCTCGCACACCACACCGACGACGCGGTGAAGACGACCGCGCCGATCGTGAACACCCGTCGACGTCCCACTCGGTCGGCCCACGCGCCCGCGCTGAGGACGGTCGATGCGAGCGCCAGGGTGTAGCCGTCGATGACCCACTTGAGTCCCCCGAGGTCGGCGGCGAAGTCGAGGGATATCGCAGGCAGTGCCGTGTTGACCACCGCGATGTCGAGCATCAGCATCGCGGTGGCCGCACAAACTGCGGCGAGGGTGATCCGGCGGCGGGCGTCCCACCGCTGAGTCGTGTCGGTCATGAGGGTGTCCTCTCGAGTAGTCGATGAGGACACCGTGGTCGCGACGGCTTGGAGTCGCCTTGTCGCGGACTTGGCGCGTTGTTCCCGTGCGGCCCGGTCGGGTCAGACGGGGCTCGGCGCCGGGCGCGCCGTGTCGACGAGATCGACCGGAACCAGGCGGTCGGAGAGGTCGACGGCCGGGTTCACGAGCCGTTGCACCGATTTCGCGAGCTCGAGGCGGTCGGGCGCGGGGAGCTGCAGGTCGAAGACGGTGAGCGTGACGACGAGCTCGGGAGCGGTCACGATGCGCATGAACGTGGCGCCGATCGTGTCGTCGCCGATGAACCCGGCGATAGTCGTCGGGCGACCCGACTCGCTGTACGTCAGCCGCATCGGCAGGACGGGGACTCCCGCGTCGACGGCCGCCTGGAAGAACGCCGGGCGGAACCGCCCGGACGCCGCACCGCACCAGGTGGTGCCCTCCGGGAACACCGCCACGGCACGGCCACGGTCGAGGATCCCGGTGACCTTGTCGATCATCGGTCGCAGCAGTCGGAGATCTCCGCGGACGTGCGAGAGGACGCCGAACGCCTTGGCGACGATCCCGAAGCCCGCCATCTGCGCCACCTCGTGCTTGGCGACGAACCGGGCCGGCGCGACCGACGCCATCGCGACGATGTCGAGGAAGGAGACGTGGTTGGCCACGATGAGGGCTCCCCGAATTCGACGTGCCTCGTCGGGACGTCGATCCTCGACCGTGAGCCGCACGCCCATCGACCGGAGGCAGACGCGCGCGCTCCCCCGCCAGTAACCGTGCCGGGCTCGTCGCGGAACGAGCACGGTGATCAGCCCGACCGTCAGCAGTACGACTGCGGCGAAAGCGAACCCGGTCATCCGGGCCGTCGACCGCAGCCTCGACACTCGCTTGGTCTCCGGCACGCATGCCGCGCCGCACGGGCTGTGCGGCACCCATTGGTTCACGGTCGTGTTCGTCATGGTGTCGCTGCCCCGGGCCCGCTAGTCCGCGCTCTTCATCCGGGCCATCGCGCCGCGGAGTCGTTCGACGTAGCGCGCCTCGCCCTGGTGGCGGTCGAGGACTGTCAGGAAGTCGCCGACGTCGAAGACCTCGTCGAATGCGGGTTCACCGCAGACTCGGGCGCCGAGCCTGGTGTACCCCTTCAGGAGTGCGGGCAGGCGGAGGGTCTCCGGTGGCTCCAGCTCGTCGAGGGACTTGCCGTCGACCTCGACTCGGATGTGCGGGAACGCCTGCCACTGTCCGCGGTATTTGTCGCGGGAGAGGTCCCGGATGCCTCGGAGCTCACGTCCACGGCCGAGCGGTGATTCGAGCGGCACGGACACGCAGCCCATCATGTACCGGTAGGCGCCTTCCTCGAGGTAGCCGAGCAGCGCGGCCCAGAGCATCGCCGTCACCGATCCGCTGCGGTGATCGGGGTCGACAACGGCACGGCCCATCTCGACGGTCTCCCCGCGGATCGGGTCGAGTTCGTCCAGGTCGAACTCGCCCGCCGAGTACCAGCCGCCCGCTGCGATGGCGCGGGGCGGCGGGAGGACACGAGCGCAGCCGACGAGCTTGTCGGTCGGGAGATGACGCACGAGCAGGTGCTCGCAGAAGTCGTCGAATCGGTCGGCGTCGCGGCCCGACGCCGCGTCACCGATCGAATCGGAGTATCCGGGCTCGTTGTTGAAGACCTCGAAACGCAGACGCTGTGCCGCGTCGACGTCGGCCGAGTCTTCGGTGATCGTCACTTCGTAGTCGCCACCCGCCAGGAGCACCCGGCGAGTACGTGCGCTGTTCGCTGCAACCTGAATCACTGTCATGCCTGCAGTCAAGGCGACCGGAGCGGCGTCGCGGTCACGTCGACGTGTCGTGTTCGCACACGCCCCGTGAACTCCTCGACGCGGCGTTTCCCGCCCCGCAACCCTGACGTCTCACCGATGTCGTGTTTGCCCGCGACGCAAGAACACCCCGCCGCACCGAGTGCGACGGGGTGTTCTGTGACGACTCACCGAAGGGTGATCACAGCGCTCACTTGCGCTTGTTGATCTCCTCGGTCAGCTGCGGAGCGACGTTGAAGAGGTCGCCGACGATGCCGAAGTCGCTGATCTCGAAGATCGGTGCTTCCTCGTCCTTGTTGACGGCGACGATGGTCTTCGAGGTCTGCATGCCTGCACGGTGCTGGATGGCGCCCGAGATGCCCAGGGCGATGTACAGCTGGGGCGAGACGGTCTTGCCCGTCTGGCCCACCTGGAACTGTCCCGGGTAGTAGCCCGAGTCGACAGCCGCACGCGAAGCGCCGACTGCGGCGCCGAGCGAATCGGCGAGTGCCTCGACGACGGCGAACTGATCGGCCGAGCCGACACCGCGGCCACCGGAGACGACGATCGACGCCTCGGTGAGCTCGGGGCGGTCGCCGCCGACGTTGGCTTCGAAGCCGGTGATCTTGACGGCGTTCTCGGCCTGCGCCGGAACCTCAACGTTGACGACCTCGCCTGCACCGGCGGCCGGTGCGGCCTCCACGCCACCCGGGCGGACCGAGATGACCGGGGTGTCGCCGCCGGCCTGTGCGTCGACGGTGAACGCGCCACCGAAGATCGAGTGAACGCCGGCACCGCCTTCCTTGACCTCGATGACGTCGGTCAGCAGACCCGAGCCGAGACGCACGGCCAGACGACCGGCGACTTCCTTGCCTTCTGCGGTCGCGGCGACGAGGACGCCTGCGGCGCCGACCTGCTCGGCGAGAGTCGACAGGACGTCGACCTTCGGCGAGACGAGGTATGCGGCGGCGTCGTCCGACTCCGCGACGTAGATCTTCTCGGCGCCTGCCTCGGCGAGACCGCCGGTGACGCCTGCAGCCGTGCCGGGCTTGCCGACGACGACTGCGGCCGGGCTGCCCAGTGCGCGGGCGGCGGTGATGAGTTCGCTGGTGACCTTCTTCAGCCCACCCTCGGCATCCTGCTCAACGAGCACGAGTACTTCAGCCATGATTTTCTCCTGAATGTCTTTGGTATTCGCTCAGAACGAGTGGGATCAGATGAGCTTCTGGCCGACCAGGTACTCAGCGACCTTGGTGCCGCCGTCGCCTTCGTCGGTGACGCGCTCGCCCGCGGTCTTCTCAGCCTTCGGGGTGACGCCGGTAACGGTGCTGCCCGCGTTGGCCAGACCGACGACCTCGGGCTCGATGCCCAGGTCGGCGAGGGTCAGGACGAGGACTTCCTTCTTCTTCGCGGCCATGATGCCCTTGAAGGACGGGAAGCGGGGCTCATTGATCTTCTCGTTGACCGAGACGATCGCCGGGAGGGAGGCCTCGACGTGGAAGATGCCCTCGTCGGTCTCACGCTCGCCCTTGAGGGTCTCGCCGTCGACCTCGAGCTTGCGCAGGTGCGTCAGGTGCGGGAGCTCCAAGTACTCGGCGATCATCGCGGGGACGGCACCCGAGCGACCGTCGGTCGCCTCGTTGCCTGCGATGACCAGTTCGACGCCCTCGACGGTGCCCAGTGCGGTGGCGATCACGTAGGCGGTCTGCACTGCGTCGCTGCCGTGCAGCTGCGCGTCGTTGATGTGGATCGCCTTGTCGGCACCCATCGAGAGCGCCTTGCGGATGGCGTCGGTGGCGCGGTCGGGACCGGCGCAGAGCACGGTCACCTCGCCGCCGTCGCGCTCCTTGATCTGCAGCGCTTCCTCGACTGCGCGCTCGTTGATCTCATCGAGAACGGCGTCGGCAGCCTCACGGTCCAGCGTGTAGTCGCCGTCGGCGAGCTTCCGCTCAGACCAGGTATCGGGAACCTGCTTGATCAGAACGACAGTATTCGTCATGGGTCTTCGTCGACCTCCTGCATCGGGTTCGGCAACTTACCAGCCGGTAAGGCCCAGGGTCTCTCTCACTGTAGCGGCTTGACCTCTCTGCGAGAACGTGGTGTCTCTCATATCTCAGGCCGCCGCGGTTCGGATTGCGCGAACCTGTTCCACTAGTCTCATGGAAATGACCGAACCGCAGGCTGGATCACCCGCCGATCAGCTCGCCCTGACCGGCGAGCGCACCGTCCCGGGAATCCCCGCCGAGAACTACTGGTTCCGCCGTCATGAAGTCGCCTACGACTACATCCTCCGCCGCTGCGCTGGCCGGGACGTCCTCGAAGCAGGTTCTGGCGAGGGCTACGGCGCATCCATGCTCGCGCGGGACGCGCGGTCGGTCACGTGTGTCGACTACGACCAGCAGGCCGTCGAGCACACACGCCGCGTGTACCCGGAACTGACTGTGCACCAGGGCAATCTGATCGACCTGCCGCTCGACGACGCCTCCGTCGACATGATCGTCAACTTTCAGGTCATCGAGCACCTGTGGGATCAGAGCGAGTTCGTCCGCGAGTGCTTCCGCGTGCTGCGCGGCGGCGGCGAACTGCTGATGAGCACCCCCAACCGCATCACCTTCTCCCCCGGCCGCGACACGCCGCTCAATCCCTTCCACACGCGGGAGCTCTCGGCCACCGAGCTGACCGAACTCCTGTCGGACGACGGGTTCGACGTCGTCGACATGCTCGGCGTCTACCACGGTGCACGCTTGGTGGAACTGGACCAGAAGTGGGGCGGGTCGATCATCGACGCGCAGATCGACCGCGCCCTGGCGGGTGAGCCGTGGCCCGACGATCTCGTCGCCGACGTCGCGGGGATCACGATCGCCGACTTCGACATCCGCCGCGCGTCCGAGGCCGACATCGACGCGAGCCTCGACCTGCTGGCCGTCGCCGCACGCTTCTAGGACGCACGTCAGCGATGACCGACCGTGTTCCCGGGCAGTTCGCCCTCGTCCTGCACTCGCATCTCCCCTGGTTGCCCAATCACGGCCGCTGGCCGGTCGGCGAGGAGTGGCTGTATCAGTCGTGGGCCGACTGTTATCTCCCGATGTTCTCGATGCTGCGCCGCCTGGCCGACGACGGTCTCACCGATCAGCTGTCCCTCGGTGTCACCCCGATCCTGGCCGCGCAGCTCGACGATCCCTACGCCGGCGCCTCGATGTACGAATGGCTCGCCGACTGGCAGTTGCGGGCGATGGAAGCCGCGCTGTCTCGCGACGACGCCCGCGCCGACGCGGGCACACGCGAGTTCCGTTCCGCTGCAGCCGCTCTCGCAGATTTCGAGACACAGTGGAGGCACGGCGGGAGCCCGCAGATCCGGCCCCTCGTCGAGTCCGGGGTCATCGAACTCCTCGGCGGCCCGCTCGCGCACCCGTTCCAGCCCCTCCTCGACCAGCGGCTGCGCAGGCTGTCCCTCACCGAGGGCCTCGCCGACGCCGAACATCGCTGGGGCACACGGCCGTCGGGCATCTGGGCACCGGAGTGCGCATACACGCCCGGGATGGAGGCCGAGTACGCCGCCGCAGGCGTCCGACACTTCATGGTCGACGGCCCGACCCTGCACGGCGACACGGCTCTGGGCCGACCGGTCGGCGATTCAGGCGTCGTCGCGTTCGGACGTGATCTGACCGTCAGTTACCGCGTGTGGTCCCCCAAGTCCGGGTATCCGGGGCACGCCGACTACCGCGACTTCCACACCTACGACCACGAGACCGGGTTCAAGTCTGTGCGGGTGACCGGCAAAACCGTGCCCGCCCATGAGAAGAAGCCCTACGACCCCTCCCGGGTCGACGCGGCGATCGACGCCCACGTCGACGACTTCATCGGCTGCATCCGCGACCGATTGATCTCCGAGTCCGAGCGCATCGGACGACCCGCACTCGTCGTCGCCGCCTTCGACACCGAGTTGTACGGCCACTGGTGGCATGAGGGACCGATCTGGCTGGAACGGCTGCTGCGCCGCCTGCCCGAAGTCGGCATCACCGTCGGCACGCTCGACACGGCGCGTCGCAACGGCTACGTCGGCGAACCGGTCGACCTCGCCGACTCGTCGTGGGGATCGGGCAAGGACTGGCGCGTCTGGGAGGGCCCACAGGTCCAACACCTCGTGCAGCTGAATTCAGAAGTGACCGCGACCGCCCTCGATTCGCTCGACAAGCGCCTCGCGACGGCCTCGCATGCGAGGGACGAGGTCGCCGACCAGATCCTGCGCGAAACACTGATGACCGTGCAGTCGGACTGGCCGTTCATGGTCTCCAAAGACACCGCTGCCGGATACGCCCAGGACCGCGCGTACAAGCACGCACACGCGACACGCGAGATCTGCGCTGCGTCCGACGCCGGTCGAGCCGAGGCCGCGACGCGGCTCGCCCGCGGCTGGCGCAACGCCGACAACATGTTCGGCGCGCTCGACGCCCGCCGCCTGCCCAGCCGTGACGGAGATGACCGATGACCGCCGCACACCGACAGACCCGGCCGGTGAAGGTCCTGATGGTCTCGTGGGAGTACCCGCCGGTGGTCGTCGGAGGCCTCGGAAGGCACGTCCATCACTTGGCCGAAGCTCTCGCTGATCTCGGAGTGGACGTGACGGTCCTCTGCCGTCAGCCGTCGGGCACCGATGAGTTCACCCACCCGACCACAGACACCGTGGTGAACGGCGTTCGCGTGATCGCCGTGGCCGAGGACCAGCCGGAGTTCGACTTCGGTGTCGACATGATGGCCTGGACCCTCGCGATGGGCCACGGTTTCATCCGCGCCGGACTGCGCCTCCTCGGTCACGGGTGGACCCCCGACGTGGTTCATGCACACGACTGGTTGGTCGCACACCCGTCGATCGCCTTGGCCGAGCACTTCGACGTTCCGCTGGTCGCAACATTGCACGCGACCGAGGCCGGCCGCCACAGCGGGTGGGTGGCCGGGCACGTGAACCGACAGGTCCATTCGGTGGAGTCGTGGCTCGCCAACCGAGCGGACGCCCTCATCACCTGTTCTGCGTCGATGCGCGACGAGGTGACCGAACTGTTCGGTCCGTCGCTCGCCCCGATCAGCGTCATCCACAACGGCATCGATGTGAGCGCGTGGACGTTCGCGGCGCGCACTCCTCGGCGTCGTGCCCCGGAACTCTTGTTCGCCGGTCGCCTGGAGTACGAGAAAGGTGTGCAGGACCTGATCGCCGCCCTGCCCGCGATTCGCGCGCAGCATCCCGGAACCCGGCTCACGATCGCGGGCGAGGGAACGCAGACCGACTGGCTGCACGAGCTCGTCCGCACCCACGACGTGATCGATGCCGTCGCCTTCGCCGGTCGACAGGATCACGACGGACTGATCGGACTCATGCATCGCTGCGACCTGATCGTCCTGCCGAGCCGCTACGAACCGTTCGGCATCGTCGCACTGGAAGCAGCCGCCACCGGCATCCCCCTGGTCACGTCGACCGCTGGCGGGCTCGGCGAGGCCGTCACCGACGGAGAGACCGGCTGGACGTTTCCCCCGTTCGATCCCGTCGCCGTCGCCGTCGCCGTGTGCGACGCACTCGACGACCCGTCGATCGCCGCCACTCGTGCGCAGCGGGCGGCGGAACGGCTCACGGAAGAGTTCACCTGGCGGGTGGTCGCCGAGCGTACCGCGGCCGTGTACGGGGCGGCACAGCGCCGCGACGCGCCCGTTCGGCCTCGCCCGCAGATCCCGGTACGCCCCATGCCGGATCGCGATCCGGGGAACTGACGGGACCGCTCACGACATGGCAGGAAAGTAACACCGGGGTGCGTTTCGTCCAGCACCCCGGTGTTACTTTCCCGGCACACCGCCCCGTCGGACCGCTAGTCCGACTTCTGCTCGGCTTCCGCTTGAGCCTTCTTGCGTTCGATGTCGGCAAGCGCACGCTCGATCTCGGCGCGCTGCTCCGCACCTGCCTCCCACATGTCCACGCGGTTCTTGACCGCGCGGGCCGGCGCGCCGACGGCGATCGAGTAGTCGGGGATCTCACCGCGGACCACAGCGTGCGCGCCGAGGACCGAGCCTCGTCCGACGATCGTGTTGCGCAGCACCGTCACCTTGGCGGCCACCCACGTGTCGGCGCCGATGCGAACCGGCCCCTTCACGATGCCCTGATCCTTGATCGGGATGTCGATGTTGTCTGTGACGTGGTCGAAGTCGCAGATGTAGCACCAGTCGGCGACCAACGTCGAGCCGCCGACCTCGATGTCGAGGTAGGCGTTGACGACGTTGTTGCAGCCGAAGACGGCCTTGTCGCCGATCCGGAGACTGCCCTCATGGCAGCGGATCGAATTGCCGTCGCCGATGTGCACCCATCGACCGATCTCCATGCGCGCCAGCTGCGGCGTCGAGTGGATCTCCACGTCCTTGCCGAGGAACACCATGCCGCGCAGCACGATATGCGGGTTCGCGAGACGGAACCGAGCGAGCCGGTAATAGCGCACCAGGTACCAGGGCGTCCAGGCCTTGTTCCGCTTCACCCATCGCAGGGAATCGAGGGTCAAGAAGCGAGCCTGTTCGGGGTCGCGGTTCCGGCCGGCGCGCCATCGCGAGCGGTAGGACGCATTCCACATGGTGGTCATGAGGTCAAACCCTAATCCAGGCACTCCCGGCCTGCGGAATCAGGCAGACCCTTTCGCGATAGAGTCGTGCGCGAAGCTTCCACGCCCGACGACACGAGTCGACGGGCCGACGTCAGGAGTCACATGACCGGCGCAGCCCGCCGACGACGCAGTTCACGTCTGCTCGTCGTAGCAGCTCTTGCGGCGGTCGTCGCCCTGATCGGCACCGCGTGCTCGGACGGCCATCACGACGTCCGGCAGAACGCCCCCTACGGCTGGCCGATGTACGGCGGCAACGCAGCCAACGCGAACTTCACATACTCGCAGGTCCCTGACGATCTCCAATTGATCTGGAACCGCGAGGTCGGCGGCGCGATCACCGCTCCGCTCGCGATCAACGGGAGCGGCGACGTCGCGGGCGTTGCGAAGACCGCGTCGGGCTGCAACCTCAACGTGTTCGATCAGCGTGCCGGCCGAAAGAACTACTGCAAACGGCTCGGCGAAGGGTCGCCGCTCAACACGCCGCTCTTCGACCAGATCGGCCAGCCGTACATCGGCGAGGCGGGCATGTTCTTCGCGTTCAACGGCGGCGGGGCGATCCGGTGGCGTTACCCGACGTACGGCGTGCCGCTGTCCGCGAAGTTCGCCGCGCCGGGTCGAGTCCTGGTGGCGACAACCCAGGGGCAGGTTCTGCTGCTGAACGCGCAGACCGGCGATCTCGCGGCCCCGGAAGCCCTCCTCCGGCCGGACACGAACGCCGACGCGCGGGCCGGGCTCGCCGACTGCACCGTCGGCGGACCGGCCTGCGCGATCGCCGCGCCGCCCGCACTCGACCTCGGAACCCACCGCACGTTCCTCACCTTCTTCCCCAAGGGCGCACGGTCGTCCCAGGTGAAGGCGATGACCTACACCGACGGCGCCATCACCGACTTGTGGACCGCCGACATCGGCGGAGGTGTGATGGGCCCGCCCACCGTCTCCGCGGACGGCAAGACGGTGTACTCGTTCGGCCGGGACGGCAAGCTGTACGCGCTCGACGCCGCGACCGGTGCAGTCCGGTGGTCGCACGACGTCGGCGGCCACGGTTTCGCAACACTGTCCGTGTCGCCGGACGGGACCCTCGTCCCCGCCGGCGCGCTCGGCGCACCGTTGACGATCCTGCGCGACAAGGGAACACGCGTCGAGGTGGTCGCGCGACGCGACGATGTGCAGACCGCCGGGCTCGGCACACAGACGTCGGCGGGGACCCTGTGGGCGGTGACGCGCGACGGCGAGTCCCTCGCGCTCACCGAGTTCAGCACCGCGGACGGCGCCACCAAGCGCACGCTGCCGCTGCCGGGCGCGAAGGGCTTCTCCACCGGTGTGGCCGTCTCTGCGTGGGGCTCCATCGCGGTCGGCACGTCCAACGGCGCCGTGTTCTTCTTCTACCGCCCGTTCTGAGTCGATGGCGTTCGCGTTCACCCTGGACGACGTCGCGTTCTTGACGTCGCGGTACGGAGAGAAGGCGTTGGCGACGGCGTCTGAGATGCCGCTGACGGACGCGTCGCTGCTCAAAGACCTTCCGGAACTCCGGAGCCGATACAGCCCGCACGAGGCCGCACTGGTGGAGACCGTCCGGACGCGTCGACGTGCCGTCGGCAAACTCGACGACGCGGACCGCCTGCTCCTGAGCGACACCGCGCTGCAGCAGGCGACTCCGACTGCGGTGGCGGCTCACCGCGCCGCCGACATCGCGGGCCGCCACCCGGGCGCGGTGGTCCATGACGTGACCTGCTCGATCGGCGCCGAACTGTCGGCTCTCTCGGCCCGCACCGAACTCGGTGGAGTGCTCGGAAGTGACCTCGACGAGGTCAGGCTCGCCATGGCGGCACACAATCTAGGTGATCGCCGCGGCGTTCAGCTGATGCGAGCAGACGCTCTCGCACCGGCCTCGAACGCCGACGTCGTGATCGCCGATCCCGCCCGTCGCAGCGCCCGCGGCCGCACGTTTCGGCTCGACGAGTTGGACCCGCCTCTCCTGGAGCTCCTCGCCGTGTACGCCGGGCGCCCGCTGGTCGTGAAGTGCTCCCCCGGGCTCGACTACCGGATGCTCCGCGACCGGTTCGGCATCGAATGCCACGTCCAGGTCACCTCACTCGACGGCGGTGTCCGCGAGGCCTGCCTCTGGACGGAGGCCGACGACCTGCCCGACCGTCGTGCGACAGTCCTGCGGACTGTCGACGGTGTGGTCCGCGTGGAGGAGTTCACCTCCGACGACCCCGACGACATCGACTCCCCCGGTGTCGACGAGTGGATCGTCGACCCCGACGGCGCCGTGGTTCGGGCGGGCTTGGTGCAGCATTACGCCCACCGCCACGGTCTCCGACAGCTCGATCCGCAGATCGCGTACCTCACCGGGTCGACGGTCCCCGCGGGTGAGCGCGGTTTCCGGGTGATCGACGAGGTAGGGGTCACCGAGAAGGCTCTGCGTGGCGCGCTGTCGTCTCACGATTGCGGAAGCCTGGAGATCCTCGTCCGCGGTCTCGACATCGATCCGGACAGACTGCGCCGAAAGCTGAAGCTCAAGGGTTCGAAGCCGTTCGCGTTGATTCTCACCCGTGTCGGCCGCAACGGCGTCGGGTTTCTCTGCGAACCCGGCGTTCGCACACCGCACAGGTGATCAGACGAGCAACGGCCCGCCTCCCAGCGGGAGACGGGCCGTTCCTGATGTCGGATCAGGCTTCCGGCTTCACACCGGTGATCAGGACGTTGTAGAAGAACTGCGGCGGAACGATCTTGCGGAGCACGTTCTCGTCGAGCCACGTCATACGCTTCCATCCGCCGTAGGCGAATCCCGCCCAGCCCCAGCCGAGCTTCTCTTGCGGGACGGCCGCCTCGAAGGTGCGGACGGGCCAGCCGAGCATCGCCGCGGCGAGTTCTTCGGCCTCCGAGCGGACCTCGACGGCCCCTGCGGCCTTCGCGAGACGCTCGAGGTCCTCGGGTGCAAACGTGTGGATGTCGACGACCGCTTCGAGTGCAGCGGCGCGCGAGCTCTCGTCGAGCTCTGCCTGCGGGCGACGCCACTCCTTCAGCGGTCCGAACTTGGTCACGTTCGTGGTGGCCCACCAGGTGGCACGGCTCATCCAACGAGCGTAGAAGTCTCCGTAGGTCGACGGCTCGCCTGCGAAGACGAATCGACCACCCGGCTTGAGGACGCGCAGGACCTCGCGCAGCGACTTCTCGACGTCCGGGATGTGGTGGAGCACAGCGTGGCCCACGACGAGGTCGAAGGTGTTGTCCTCGTACGGGATGCTCTCGGCGTCCGCGACGCGGCCGTCGACGTCCAGCCCGAGGTTCTCCGCGTTGCGCAGCGCGACCTTGACCATGCCGGGCGACAGGTCGGTGACCGAGCCCTTCTCGGCGACACCCGACTGCATCAGGTTGAGCAGGAAGAAGCCGGTGCCGCAGCCGAGCTCCATGGCCCGACCGTAGGGCAGGTCGGCATCGCCGACGATGCGGTCGAAGCGGCCGCGAGCGAAGTCGATCAGGCGCTGGTCGAACGAGATGGACCACTTCTCGTCGTACGTCTCGGCCTCCCAGTCGTGGTACAGCACCTGGGCCAGCTTGGTGTCCTTGAGCGCCGCCTCGACCTGCTCGGCGGTGGCGTGGGGGTTCGGTGCCGGATCGACGGTGTCGTCCGCGCCGTTCTTGTCGATGGTCGTCATGAAGGTGAAGGTCCTACTTTCCGGTGAACTTCGCTTTGCCGGGACCGTTGGCGACGAACGACTCCATGCCGATCGTGCGGTCCTCGGTGGCGAACAGTGAAGCGAACAGCTGGGCCTCGATCTTCAGGCCCGTCGTGAGGTCGGTGTCCAGACCCGCGTCGATCGCGGTCTTCGCGGCGGCGAGCGCGACGGACGCGGCGCCCGCGAACTGACCCGCCCACTTGAGAGCGGCGTCGTACACGTCGTCAGGTGCGACGACCTCGTCGACGAGGCCGATCGCGAGCGCCTCTTCCGCGCCGACGAATCGACCGGTGAAGACCATGTCCTTCGCGCGCGAGGGACCGATCAGTCGGGCGAGGCGCTGCGTGCCGCCGCCGCCGGGGATCACACCGAGCAGCACCTCGGGGACGCCGAGCTTGGCGTTGTCGCCCGCGATACGGCGATCCGCACCGAGCGCCACTTCGAGTCCGCCGCCGAGCGCGTACCCGGTGACGGCCGCGACCGTCGGCTTCGGGATCGATGCGATCGCGCCGAGGCCGTCCTGCAGCTTGCCCGCGACCTTGGACATGTCGGCGAACGACATGTCGTTCATCTCTTTGATGTCAGCGCCTGCGGCGAGGACCTTGGGTCCGCCGTACACGACGACGGCCTTGATGTCGTCTCGCACGCTTGCCTCTTCCGCGGCAGCCACCAGTTCGGCCTGAACCTGACGGTTCAGTGCGTTCATCGGCGGCCGGTTCAGCCGGATGGTGCCGACGCCGGGATGCTCGGGCGATGTCTCAAGAGTCACGAACTCAGCAGTCATAAGGGCAGGCTACCGGGTGACACCTGTTCTAGACGAACCCGGTACGGGGCCCATGTGACTACTGTTGTCACATGGGCGCAGATGCTGTCGAGTTGCACGTTCCCGGTCCTGACGGGGTCACGCGGACGGTGCGTCTGAGCAGCCCGGATCGCATCTACTTCCCCGAGGCAGGACTCACCAAACTCGACCTCGCGCGCTACTACGAATCCGTCGCCGACGGCATCACCCGCGCACTCGACCGTCGGCCGTGCATGCTGCACCGATTCCCCAAGGGCACCACTGAGAAGAAGGTGCACCAGAAGAAGCTCCCCGCGGGCGCCCCCGACTGGGTGGAGACCGTCGACATCTTCTTTCCACGCTACAAGCGCATCGTGAGCGAACTGTGCGTCACCGAGCCGGCTGCTGTCCTGTGGGCAGTCCAGATGGCGACCGTCGAGTTCCATCCCTGGAACTCGCGACGCGGGCACGTGGAGGAACCCGACGAGTGGCGAATCGATCTCGACCCGATGCCCGACTGCGACTTCGCGAAGGTGCGTCGCGTCGCCGCGATCGCGCACGAGGTCCTCGACGAGCTGGGCATCGTCGGATATCCGAAGACCTCGGGCGGACACGGCCTGCACATCTATGTACGGATCGCGCCGGAGTGGGGCTTCGCCGATGTCCGACGAGCAGCTCACGCGTTCGGAGCCGAGGTGGCCCGACGGGCGGCAGGTGAGGCGACCGTGACCTGGTGGCGCAGGGACCGCGATCCGACCGCGGTGTTCGTCGACTTCAACCAGAACGCGCGCGACCACACGATCGCTGCCGCCTACTCCGTCCGCGCCACCCCGCGCGCCACGGTATCGGCGCCGATCACCTGGGACGAACTGCCCGACGCCGAGCCGGACGACTTCACCGTCGCAACCATGCCGGACCGTTTTGCGCGTCTGGGCGACCTGCACGCTCCGATCAACGACGTCGCCCATCGCCTCGACACCCTCCTGGAATGGGCGGACCGAGACGACGCCGAGATACCGCCCATCGCAGAAGAGGGCTGAGTCAGGCGTTCGTGTTCTTGAGCCGCTCCATGCGGCCGTCACCGAGTGCGCTGAGGTACTCGCTCGAGTCGGCGAAAGTGAGCCCGGCGAGACCGGATGACGAGATGGACGGTTCGATCGGTGTGATGGCCCGCGGCGCGGCCTGAAGGTCGGCAACGGTGCTGTACTCCGCGATGTGCCTCAGCTGGGTCCACGTCGGCGGCAGCAGGAAGTGGTCTCCGCGGTCCCAGTCGGCGAGCGCGTCCGCAGCCGTCTGCCACCGAGTCTCGGCGGCTTCGCTGGTCTCCCCGTCTGCCTCCTGACCGTCGGGCATGGCGGCGAGGAAGAACCGGGTGTCGTAGCGTCGGCTCTCATTCTTCGGCGTGATCCAGTGCGCGAGCGGTGTCAGCAGATCGGCGCGCAGGGTGAGACCTTCGTCGTTGAGGAACTGCGCGAACGACAGCTCTTTCGCAACGAGTCGGGCGCGGGCGCCGAACAACGACGACGGATCCGGATGCATGTCGTCGGCCGTGCCCGCGAGGAGCACACCGCACTCCTCGAACGTCTCGCGGACCGCAGCACAGACAAGCGCCCTGGCCGACGCCTCATCCGTCGAGAACTGCTCGGCCCAGTACTCGACGTCGGGACCGGTCCAGGCGATCTGCGCCTCCCGGTCGCGAGGATCGACGCCGCCGCCCGGGAACACCGTCATTCCGCCTGCGAACGCCATCTGCTGGACGCGTCGCTGCAGGAACACCTCGATGCCTCCGGCGCTGTCGCGAACGAGGACCACCGTCGACGCATCGCGTAGCGGAACGGGGGCTTGAACGTCGGGGGCTGACATGGGCGCTCCTTGAGACTGGCACGGCTGTGACCGAACTTACGCTCGGTCGGTCGTCTCATAGTTGCACAGCGGATGTCTCTCAGGCGCGGCGATGGCCGCCTGCGCGCCTGCTGCGGCGCGCGAAGTAGCGTCCGTCGTCGTACGACAGCGAGATGTTCTGCCGGAACGTCGTCGAGAGGTTCTCCGCCGTCAGGGTGTCCTCGATGGCGCCCTGCGCGACCACGCCGCCCTCGGACAACATCAGCACGTTGGTGAAGCCCGGCGGAATCTCTTCCACATGGTGTGTGATCAGCACCATCGCGGGCGAGTCGGGGTCGGCGGCGAGAGTCCCGAGTCGGTCGACGAGTTCTTCGCGTCCGCCGAGGTCGAGGCCCGCCGCAGGCTCGTCGAGCAGCAGCAGTTCGGGGTCGGTCATCAGACCGCGCGCGATGAGGACACGTTTGCGCTCGCCTTCGCTCAGCGTGCCGAAGGTGCGGTCCGCGAGATGCTCGGCACCCATCGACTCCAGAATGTCGGCAGCCTGCGCGCGATCCATCGGGTCGTACTCCTCACGCCATCGCCCCAAGACGGCGTAACCGGCGGAGATCACCAGATCCGACACCTTCTCGTCTGCCGGGACGCGGCCGGCGAATGCCGAACTGACGAGTCCGATCCGGGTGCTGAGCTCTCGGATGTCGGTGCGGCCCAGTTTCTCGCCGACCACGAAAGCATCACCGGTGGTCGGATGGTCGAGCGCTGCAGCCATCCGCAGAAGGGACGTCTTGCCCGCGCCGTTCGGCCCGATGATCACCCACCGCTCGTCCAGTTCCACTCGCCAGTCGACGGGACCGACGAGAGTCTTCCCGCTCCGAACCATCGACACGTCGTGGAACTCGATGAGCAGGTCGGGATCAGCGATGCGTTCAGTCACGTCTCCATGGTGCACGATCGACGTCGCCCGTCCGGCGACGGGGAATATTTCGTGTCTCGGTGTCGCTGCAACACAGCGTGACCGACACCCCCGCACCGACCGTTCCACTGTCCCTCCTCGACCTCGCACAGGTGGGGCCGGGTGAGACGGTCGCCGAATCCCTCGCCCACTCGCTGAACCTCGCCCAGTACGCTGACCAGCACGGATACTCCCGTCTCTGGTACGCCGAGCACCACAACATGCCTGCCATCGCGTCCGCCGCACCCGCGGTTCTGATCGCGCACATGGCCGCTCACACGTCCCGCATCCGGCTCGGCGCGGGCGGCGTCATGCTGCCGAACCACTCTCCTCTGGCGATCGCCGAACAGTACGGCACGCTCGCTGAGCTGCACCCCGGCAGGATCGACCTCGGTCTCGGCCGCGCACCAGGCGGCGACCAGGCCGTCTTCCATGCGCTGCGCCGCAGTCCGGCCGCATCCGAGCACTTCCCCGGCGACGTAGTCGAACTCCTCCGGTACTTCTCCGGCGCGGGTGTCGACGGCGTCCGCGCCACGCCCGGCAGCAACACGAACGTTCCGCTGTACATTCTCGGATCGTCGCTGTTCGGCGCTCAGCTTGCCGCCGCAGTCGGACTTCCGTTCGCGTTCGCCTCACACTTCGCACCGCAGGCGCTCGAGCGCGCCGTCGACATATACCTGCGAGACTTCCGCCCCGCCGAACTCCCTGACGGCTCGCAGTCCGAGCCGTACGTGATGGCTGCCGCAACCGTCATCGCCGACGACGACCCCGACCGGGCCGCGGCCCAACTGCACAACGCGAAGGTCCAGCGCGTCCGGCTGTTGTTCAATCGCGGCCGCAACCTGACGAACGCCGAGGCTGAGATGCTCCTCGACGGCCCGCAGGGCGCCCAGGTGGACGAAATGCTCCGCTACGCCGCCGTCGGCACCCCGGATCAGGTCCGTGAACAGTTGGCGTCGTTCACCGCCCACGCGCGCGCCGACGAACTGATCCTCGCTCCCCTGGCAGGCGACCGCGACGTCTGGCTCGGCACCGTCAAGCACCTCGCCCCCACACCCTGACACCGGAGAACAGTCGGGGGGTCAGTCGATTCTGGCTCGTTCGGCGATGACAGTCATGGAGCCTGGCTCCACTTCGGTGAACCCGGCGTCGCGGACCGCGGCGGCGGCGCCACGGTCGGCCGCCGCGACGAGAGCCGACCACCGCTCTGCCGATGCGAGCCGCACGTCCAGCGGACACCCGGCGTCGTACCAGGTCTGCGCCTCGTCGAGCGAGAACAGCGCAACTCCGAGCATCGACGCGTGGCCCACCTGAGCGGCTGCTTTGCCGACTGTCATGTCCAGCCCCGGGTTGATCCACAGGCACAGGCCTTCGCCGTCGCCTGACGGATCACCCGACAGCAGCTCTCCGTCGACGTCAGTTCCACCGATCTGCAGCTTCTTCACCCGCGGGTCGACGTCGCCGACACGTCCCGGAACGAAGGCTCGTGCCTCACATCCGTCGTGCTCTGCGGTGACGCCCCAGAGGCCTTGAACGTCGTACCACTGCTTGCCGCGAGCCCGTCGAGCGATCTTCCGGATCCGCGCGTCGCACCAGGCATCGAGGCCCGGCGCCCACAGGCCATCGGTTTGGGCCCGCTCATCGAGACAGAGCAGGACCACGGCTCGCGCGGCAGCGACGAGCAGACCGTGGCGGTTCGGCGGGTCGGACTTCTCGATGCGCAGCACCATGCCCATCGCGAGGACATCGCCCGGATCCTCGGGATCGGTGCCGCCGCCGACGTATCCGACGAGGCGATCGTAGACGTCGGAGAACACCGAACTACGACTCCAGCGGCACGCGACGCAACGTGCCGTCTTCGATGTCGGCGGCTTCGATCTCGTCACGTGTCACGCCCAGCATGAACAGGACCGCGTCCAAGAACGGGTGATCGAGTGTCGTGTCGGCCACCTCGCGCAACGCAGGCTTGGCGTTGAACGCGATACCCAGGCCCGCGGCGGCGAGCATGTCGATGTCGTTCGCACCGTCGCCGACAGCGATGGTCTGTTCCATCGGGACGCCCACCTGGTCGGCGAACGCGCGCAGCGCACGTGCCTTCCCGGGCCGGTCCACGACCTCGTCGATCACACGACCGGTCAACACGCCGTCGACGATCTCCAGAGTGTTCGCGCGGACGAAGTCGAGTTCGAGGTCTCGCGCAAGCGGCTCGATCACCTGGCGGAAGCCACCGGAGACCACACCGCAGTGGTAGCCGAGGCGATGCAGGGTTCGGATCGTCGTGCGGGCGCCCGGAGTCAACTCCAGTGCCGCGGCGACCCTGTCGATGACTTCCGCGTCGAGCCCCTCCAATGCCTTGACCCGTTCGTGCAGCGACTCGGCGAAGTCGAGCTCACCGCGCATCGCGGCCTCGGTCACGGCCGCGACCTCAGCCTCACGGCCTGCTTCGGCCGCCAGCATCTCGATCACCTCACCCTGGATCAGAGTCGAATCGACGTCGAACACGATGACCCGCTTGGCACGGCGAGCCAGCCCGCCGCGTTCGACGGCGACGTCGATCGGGAATCGTGTCGCCACCGTCACCAGACCGGCACGCAGCGCGGTGTCGGCCTGTGCGTCGTCGGCGACCGTGACCATCAATTCCAGACCCGTCAGCGGGTAGTCCGCGATGCCTCGGATGGAGTCGATGTTGCCACCACAGCTCGCAACCTCGGCGGCGACCGCCTGGAACGACTCCGCCGACACCGGCTGGCCGAGGATCACGATCGCGTGTGTCGACGGACGGTGCCCGTTCGACGTGGCGTCGACGGCGAGTTCGACAGACATCCCGCGTGAGTGCATCGGCAGATCCACGGCGTCGAGGACCGCGGCCGCAGAACCGGTGGTCGAGACGAGAACGCCGAGGGTCAGGTGGTTGTGGATGACCACCTGCTCCACGTCCAACAGGTCGACGCCCACACCGGCGAGCGCACCCATCAACGACGACGTCACGCCCGGCCGATCGGGCCCGCTGACGGTGAGGAGAATGGTCCGCTTGGTCTGCACAGTGTCCACCCAAGAATTATGAAGGCTCCTCTCCCTACATGCCGCATCGGGCCGCATACCCGGGTGCCGGAAATCGTCCATTCAGTCGATTGAACCCCGCGGCCGTGCGCTCCTACGGTCAGTGGACCAACGCCTCGGAGAGAAGCGAGACCACGTGACCTTGCGCCCGCACTCCCGCGCCGTCGCCGTCATCACCGCTGTGACGACTGCGTTCGTCTCCGTCAGCGCCTGCGGCGAGGCGTCATCCCACGACACGGCGGCCCGTACCGTGAGAACCACCACGTCTGCCGTCGAACGGCCGAGCGGCGCCCCCGAACGACGACCGTCCAATGTGCAGATCCGCAGGTTGGCACCCGATGAGAAGCCTCCGCAGTTTGTGCTGTTCTCATTCGACGGAGTCGGCGTGAGCCCACAGTTCCACAAGTTCCTCGACGCCGCCGACCGCAGCGGCGCTCGGTTCACGGCACTGATGACGGGTCTGTACTTCCTCACCGACGACGCCCGCAATCACTATCGCGCGCCCGGAAGGAAGCCGGGGGAAGCCGCGATCGGGTTCGGCGGGTCCACGAAGGACGTCAAGGCCGAGGTGAAGCTCCTCAACCGCACCTGGTTCGACGGCCACGAACTCGGCACCCACTACGTCGGCCACTTCTGCGCGGGGACGTCGTACCCGGGTCGGGACTGGACCACGGCCGACTGGAACCACGAACTGGACCAGTTCTTCTCGCTGATGACGAACTGGCGCACGAACACCGGAATCACCGACGGCCCCGACTTGGCGTTCGGACCAGACGTTGTGCGCGGCGGTCGGACGCAGTGCCTCGAAGGCAGCCCGGCCAGCCTCTTCCCTGCCCTCGTGAAGCACTCGATGACCTGGGACTCGTCGATGCCCGCCGATCGTCCCGGCATCTTCTGGCCGAAGAGAATCCGCGGGATCTGGGAGTTTCCCATCCCCTACGTGTACTCGCCGCCGCTGCGCGCCAAGCAGACTGCTCTCGACTACAACTTCTGGGTCACCGCCAACGGTGCTGCGAACCGTCCCGCCGATGCGCCGCGAATCCGCCGGATCGTCCGCGAGACCTACCGATCGATGTACGACCGCGCCTACCGAGGAAACCGGGCGCCGATCGTGATCGCCAATCACTTCAACACCTGGAGCGGTGACGCGTTCAACCCCGCCACCCGCGACTTCATGTCCGACGTCTGCGGCCGACCCGAGACGATCTGCGCCACCTACAGCGACGTCGTCGCCTGGATGGAAGCACAGGACCCCGCCGTCCTCACACACTTGCAGCGGCTCGCGCCCGTCGCGGTCGACCCGAAGCACTAGTCCCCTGCTCGTTGAGCGAGCGTAGCGATTCGAAACGCCGCAAGGCCCGTCCGAAGATCTCGGACGGGCCTTGCGGCGTCATCTAGTGCGTCAGTGCGCGTCGTGCTTGTCGCTGCCCCAACCCACGTGGGCTTCGGCGCGCATGCGCTCCACCATGTGCGGGTAGTGCAACTCGAACGCCGGGCGCTCCGAGCGGATGCGCGGCAGTTCGGTGAAGTTGTGACGCGGCGGCGGGCAGCTGGTGGCCCACTCGAGCGAGTTGCCGAAGCCCCACGGATCGTCGACGGTCACGACCTCGCCGTAGCGGTAGCTCTTGAAGACGTTCCAGAGGAACGGCAGCGTCGACAGGCCAAGCACCAGGGCGCCCGCGGTGGACACCATGTTCAGCTCGGTGAATCCGTCCGACGGCAGGTAGTCGGCGTAGCGACGCGGCATGCCCTCGTTGCCCAGCCAGTGCTGCACCAGGAAGGTCAGGTGGAAGCCGATGAAGGTCAGCCAGAAGTGCCACTTGCCGAGAGTCTCGTCGAGCAGACGGCCGGTCATCTTCGGGAACCAGAAGTAGATGCCCGCGTAGGTGGCGAACACGATGGTGCCGAAGAGCACGTAGTGGAAGTGGGCGACCACGAAGTACGAGTCGGAGACGTGGAAGTCGATCGGCGGTGCGGCGAGCAGGACGCCGGTGAGGCCACCGAAGAGGAACGTCACGATGAAGCCGATCGAGAACAGCATCGGCGTCTCGAACGTTATGCGGCCCTTCCACATCGTTCCGATCCAGTTGAAGAACTTCACACCGGTCGGGACCGCGATCAGGAACGTCATGAACGAGAAGAACGGCAGGAGAACCGAACCGGTCACGTACATGTGGTGAGCCCACACGGCGACGGACAGAGCCGCGATGGCGAGCGTCGCGTAGACCAGGCCCGAGTAGCCGAACAGCGGCTTGCGGGAGAAGACCGGGAACACCTCGGACACGATGCCGAAGAACGGCAGGGCGATCACGTAGACCTCGGGGTGACCGAAGAACCAGAACAGGTGCTGCCACAGGATGACGCCGCCGTTGGCCGGGTCGTACAGGTGGGCGCCGAACTGGCGGTCCACTTCGAGGCCCATGAGCGCTGCGGTGAGCAACGGGAAGATCAGCAGGATCAGGACGCTGGTGACCAGGATGTTCCAGGTGAAGATCGGCATGCGGAACATGGTCATACCCGGTGCGCGGAGGCACACGACGGTGGTGATCATGTTGACCGCGCCGAGGATGGTGCCCAGACCGGCCACACCGAGACCCATGATCCAGAGGTCGGCGCCGACGCCGGGCGAGTGGACCATGTCGGTCAGCGGCGTGTACGCCGTCCAACCGAAGTCCGCTGCGCCACCCGGGGTGAGGAAGCCGCCGAGGGCGATCAGGTTGCCGAACAGGAACAGCCAGTAGCCCAGCGAGTTCAGGCGCGGGAACGCGACGTCGGGCGAGCCGATCTGAAGCGGGAGGACGAAGTTGGCGAAGCCGATGACGATCGGCGTCGCGTACATCAGCAGCATCACGGTGCCGTGCATCGTGAAGAGCTGGTTGAACTGCTCATTCGACAGGAACTGAAGTCCCGGATGTGCAAGCTCGGCACGCATCAGAAGCGCCATCAGTCCGCCGACGAGGAAGAAGGCGAAACAGGTGACGATGTACATCTGACCGATCAGCTTGTGATCGGTGGTGGTGATGAGCTTGTAGAAGAAAGAGCCCTTGGGCTGGTAACGCTCTGGGTAGGGGCGCTGGGCCTCCACCTGAGTCGTCGGCTGATCTACCGCGGTCACAGATTCCTCCTCGTGAGCACCATCGGCCTAGGTTCCCCGTCTGGGGTTTCCCGGTCGGCGGCACTGGACCTTCGTCCGTCCTAACTGCTGTGGCGCCGACCGAAGACAGCGCGCTGCACAACTGATCGTAGACCAGACTCGGCCCCGATTCCGACTGGGTCCTACGAACTGTCGTAATACGGTCCTACGAACTGTCGTATTACGTCAGTCGCGGTGTGCGCCATGCCTGGTCGCCGGGGCGGCCGGTCGACGCCGCGGTGCTAGCGTAGGCCCGTGCGTACAGACCTTCGACGACTCTTCTCCGGCCGCCGCGCCGCCGCTGTCGCGTGTGCCGTGGCGCTTGTCGCGGGAACTGCGGCGTGTGGTTCCGACGACGACCTTCTGCGCACGCCGGACGGTTCGGTCATCTCGACGACGACCACCCGTTTCGCGGAGGTCAACATCGTCAACCCGGGCCGCGACTACTCGCGTACGTGCCTGGCGCCCACACCGGTCGACGCCGGCAAGACCGACGCGAAGCGCATCGTGGTCACCGACCCCGCTCTCCTCGATGCGCTCTGCGCGCTCGGGCTCGCCCCGCAGGTGCGTGCGATCGCCGCACCTTCCGGCTCGGTCCCCGAGTACCTCGGCCCCGACCTCGCGGCCGTCCCCGCGATCGGCGACACGCCGACCGCCGACCAGGTGACCGCGGCGAAGCCCGACCTCGTGCTGTCCACGCCGGAGACCGCAGCGCGCGCCGACGCGATGCGGTCGACAGGCGCTCTCGGATCGGCGCGTGTCGCCTCCGTCGACGTCGATGGCGACTGGCAGAAGGCGTTCCTCGCGGTCGCTGCGGCTACCGGCCGTTCTGCTGCGGGCAAGGTCCGCATCGACGAGTTCGTCGCCGAGGCAACCCGCGTCGGCCGTGTGATGGACGCCGCACATTCGCAGGTGTCGCTGGTCCGATTCACTCCCGATGACACGCTCATCGAAGGCACGTCGTCGTTCGGGGCGCAGATCATGGCGATCGTCGGCGTCGCTCGCCCTGCTGCACAGCGCACGCCCGAGACCGTAGTTCAGACGGACGCGAACTTCACCGACGCCGACGCCGACCTGATCCTGGTGAGCTACCAGGGCGACGGCGGACGGGACCGCGGCGAGGACGTTCTGTTGTCGGATCAGTGGCTCGACATGGGCGCGCCCACGTGGAAGCGCGTGAAGTCCGTCGACGACAGCATCTGGCACACCGATCCTGGTCTCGCCTCGGCATGGCTGGTCCTCAACGACCTCAAGGATTGCCTGAACAGCAGTTCCGCTGAGAACTGATTGTCGTACCCCGCGGGTAGAACTGTGTCCGTGAACGCCCCGCCTGTCCGAGTCCTGTGGCGGCCCGGCCTCGGCTTGGCGGTCTGGCCGTGGCGGCCCGACGCGGAACCGCCCTCACCCGGGTCGGTGTTCGACGACGCCGTCGAGCTGCCGTCGTCGCTGACCGATCTCCTCGGCGGACGAATACTGCGCCACACCGTCGAACTGCGGAGGCCTGGCGGTGGTCGGACATTCGCATCCACCACCGCGGTGGGCGTGCCGACCGCGGTGCAACTCCTCGACCGCTTCGATCATCTGCCCGCCGGCGGAGACACCGCGTTCTACCGCTACGTCCTGGCGGGTGTGCGGGCCGTCGTCGACGCAGGGGCCGTGGCTCCCGGAGTCGTGGACGTCGCCGGACTGCCCGAAGCACGGTGGCTTCCGCTCCCCACGACCGCGTGGCGAGCGTGGCTCAACGTCGTCCACGGCAGTGCTCCGCCCGCGGTCGCCGAGAACGGCGGCAGTGCTGCGATCACCGACTTCGCGACCGAGGTCCTCGACTTCGAGGTCAGGAATCGGATCACCCACCGGGTGACCTCGCAAGTGGACCTGATCGCCGGTCTCGCCGCGCCGTCACCGATGCCGGTGAGCGCCGCCCCCGGGGCCCGAGGCGCGTGGAACGACTGGTTGGCAACCGTCGGTCCGGAGGCCGCAACTCTCGTCCTGCGGCTCAACGAACCCGCGGACGATCCCGAGTCTCCACACGACTCGGAGGACGCAGACCGGTGGCGGCTCGAGGTGTGTCGACACGATGCGACCGGCGATGTGGTGCCAGTCGTCCCGCACCGCACCGATCCGCACGACCTCGAGACGATCACCGGCGACCTGGCGTCGGCGGTTCGAGCATTCGGGGAACTGTCGCGTGCCGACACCGACCCGCACAGTCTGGACTTCCTTCTCGACACGGCGACTGTTGAGGACCTGTTCGCCCACGGGGCCACCGCGATCGCCGACGCGGGTGTGACTGTGCTCCTGCCGCGCACCATCGCGTCGGTCTCCCCGAGTCTGTCTCTTCACGCCGGGGCCGTGCCCGACGGCGGAAGCAGGCCGGGATTCGTCGGTCTCGACGAGATCTCCGACTTCGAATGGCGACTCGCTCTCGGCGACACCCCGGACTCCCCTGCGCTCACCCAGTCCGACCTGGACGAACTCGCCCAGCAGCACGGGAATCTGGTGAGGGTCCGTGGCCGGTGGCTACGAGCGGAGGGTGCAGCACTGACGCGGGCTGCAGCGTTCGTCGCCGCACAGAAAGCCCTCGCAGCTGCCGACGGGGAAGCATCGACGATGGCCGAGTTGCTGACCCTGGTGGCCGACCCGACCGACCGGATCCCGGTCCCGGTGTCGAGTGTGAACGGACTCGGCTGGCTAGACGACGTCGCGCGCGGCGGCGCCATCGTTCCGGAACCGGTGACTCCGCCGCCTACCCTGCACGCCTCTCTACGCCCGTATCAGCAACTCGGACTCGACTGGTTGGTGTCCCTCGGCCGAATCGGCGCCGGCGCGGTCCTCGCCGACGACATGGGCCTCGGCAAGACCGTGCAGGTGATCGCTCTGCTCACGACCATGCGGGCAGACGATCCTGGACGCCACCCCGCGCTCGTCGTGTGCCCCATGTCGGTGATCGGCAACTGGCAGCGCGAGTTGGCGACCTTCGCTCCAGGACTCCGGGTGATCGTCCACCACGGAACCGGCCGGTCGGTCGACGTGATCTCCACCGGCGACGTCGATGTAGTGCTGACCACGTTCGCGACGCTCGCACGCGACCGGGCCGGTCTCGCCGGGCTGCGGTGGAGCGAACTCGTCGTCGACGAAGCCCAGCACGTGAAGAACGTCCACACGGCAGCAGCGAAAGCGTTGCGCGCGATCCCGGCCCGGCTGCGAATCGCGCTGACGGGCACTCCGGTCGAGAACCGGCTGGAGGACCTTCGAGCCGTCGTCGATCTGGTGAACCCGGGGATGCTGGGGTCGGCGTCGGTGTTCCGGGCCCGCTTCGCCGAACCCATCGAACGCGATCGGGACGCCGATGCCCTGCGTAGGCTCACGGCGCTGACCGGCCCCTTCATCCTTCGGCGCACCAAAACGGATCCGGCTGTGGCACCAGACCTTCCGGAGAAGACGGAACTGACGGTCCGCACCAATCTGACAACCGAGCAGGCCGGGCTGTACCAGGCGGTTCTGAACGACTTGCACGAGGCGCTCGGCGACCCGAATCACAAGGGCGAGTTCCGGCGTCGCAGTGTCCTCGCGGCGCTGACCAGGCTGAAGCAGATCTGCAACCACCCGGCGCACTACCTCGCCGACGGATCCGCGTTGCTGCGCAAGCGCAGGCACCGGTCGGGCAAGGTCGAGTTGCTCATCGACATCCTGACCACGCTGATCGCCGAAGGCGATCGCGCGCTGGTGTTCACGCAGTTCGCGGCCTTCGCCGAACTGCTCGACGAATGGCTGACGCCGATCCTCGGGGTCGACGTGCCCGTGCTGCACGGCGGACGATCTCGCCGCGACCGTGACGCGATGGTCTCCGACTTCCAGTCCGTAGACGGGCCTCCCGTCCTGATCGCCACGCTCAAAGCGGGTGGCACCGGGCTCAACCTCGTCGGTGCGAACCATGTGATCCACGCCGACAGGTGGTGGAACCCGGCCGTCGAAGATCAAGCGACCGACCGCGCATACCGGATCGGGCAGACGAAGAACGTGCAGGTCAGGAAGTTCGTGTGCGTCGGAACACTGGAGGAGCGCATCGACGAGATGGTCACCGCCAAGCGTGAACTCTCCCAGTTGACCGTCTCGACCGGGGAGAACTGGCTGAGCGACCTCGACGACGACGCCCTGTTCGACCTGCTCGCCCTGCGCGACGAGGCGGTCGGCGAATGACCGGGCGGGCGCGCCGCGCGCCGGTCCGCGGATACGGCATCAGCCGATGGGGCCGAGCGTTCGTCGACGTCGTCGAGTCCGGGTCGGATCACCGGCACGTGACCGGTGCGCGTCGCTACTTTCGGGATCGCCACGTCGACGGCATGCGGATCGTCCCCGGCCGGGTCACATCGTCGGTGCGGGGCAGCCAGCTCGACCCGTTCGACGTGATCCTGACATGTCGAACCGTCGACGCCGACACCGTCGTCGGCCTGCTCCGCGCACAAGGGGCGGTCGACGATCTCCTCTCACTGGCGCGAGGTGAGCAGCCGTCCGGGCTCGGCGGGCTGATCGCACCGACCGAGTCTGCCGACGTCGAATCGAGCTGCACGTGCCCTGATGAGGCTCCCCGCTGCATTCACGTATTGGCGACCGCGTTCGAGGTGGCAGCCGAGATCGACCGCCGTCCCACAGCTCTGCTGCAGGTGATGGGAACCGACCTGCCGGAGCTCCTCGCCTCCGCCGGCGAGGATCGTGGGCCGGCGTCCACGACTGAGCCCACTGATGACCGCGACATGCTGCCGGAGGACTTCTACGGCGACCGCATCGTTCCGGCGCCGCCACCGCCGGTTCCCGCGGTCGACGCGCTCGCCGACCTCGATGCTGCCGCGCTCCGGACCGCTCTGCGTGCGTCGGGTGTCCCCGCAACGCAGTTGGCGGAAGCCGTCGACGACCTCGGCACCTTCTACCGGGCACTCCGGCGACGTTCGTGACGTCCGACATGACACGATGATCGTCGTGCCCGACGATTCTGCGCTGCACCGACTGCGGGTGCGTCTCGACCGTTCCGATGATGCGTACGCCCATGCGCTGTGGGTCGGCGGGCAGCGATCCGAACCGTGGGCGGCGGCCGTAGCCGAGGCGAGGGCCGACCTCGCCGATCCCGGAGACCTTCTCGACATCGACCCCGTCGCACAGGCGTCCGCTCGTGCACGGCGCGCGATCTCCGAAACCGTTCTGGCCCAGCAGGATGCGATGCCGAGCGCACCGCTGCGGAGCGGCGCCGGGCACGGCGACATTCTGCTGGTGATGCGCGACGCCCTCAAAGCGACCGCGGCTCTGCCTGGACTCGTCCGTGACGAGATCGCGCACATCTTCGCCGACCGTCCGCGAGCAGTGTTGATCCGTCTCGCGATCACCATTGCGATGGCACTCGGATTCGTGGTGACGTACGAGCTCATCGGGTGGTCCAGCTACGACATGAAGTCACTGTCGATCTACCTCTTCTCAGCCGTCGCAGGCAGCGTGGTCTGCACCAACGCCCTGTGCTTCGACGCACAGCGCGTCCGCGAGTCGTTGGCGTCGCAACAGCCGCTGTGGCGTGTCCTCTTGGTGAAGAACATCGCCATCGCACTGATGATCGCCGTCGCGGCGATTCCCGTCGTCGTCCTCATCTCGACGGGCGCCGACCACCCGAACGCCGTGGTCATCATCGATCAGCTGATCGCGATGCTGTTCATCTGGCTCGGTGTCGCGAACGTGCTGTCGGTGATCTCGCCGCTGCGTCGCGAACCGTTCACGGCCCGGCTCGGCGACGGCACGTGGCTGCCGTTCCTGCTGTCGTTCGGCATCTCGTATGGGGTCGGGCTCACCGTGAATCTGATGATCTACTGGCGGATGTGGGCCCGCCATGCGGCCGCGCACGAGATCGCAGGGGGCGCATGGTCGGCGTTCTTCCTGGTCCTGCTGTCGTCCGTGATCGTCTGGGTGCTGCTGACAGTCCTCGCCGTCACGTCTGCGCACCACCCGATCGTCCGGCGAGTGCTCATCCGCGAGATGCGCTGACTGAGCTCCTGAGATCGGTCGGATCACAAAGGTCCGCCGGCAGTGTGCCGGCGGACCTTTGTGTATGGACGAGTCTTCGGAGCGCTTAGAAGTCCCAGTCGTCGTCTTCGGTGTTGACGGCCTTGCCGATGACGTACGAGCTGCCCGAGCCCGAGAAGAAGTCGTGATTCTCGTCGGCGTTCGGCGAGAGCGCCGACAGAATCGCCGGGTTCACGTCTGCCTCGTCCTTCGGGAACATCGCCTCGTAGCCGAGGTTCATCAGCGCCTTGTTCGCGTTGTATCGCAGGAACTTCTTGACGTCTTCGGAGAGTCCGACCTCGTCGTAGAGCGCCTCGGTGTAGTCGGTCTCATTGTCGTACAGCTCGAAGAGCAGCTCGAACGTGTAGTCCTTGAGCTCCTGGCGACGCTCGGGCGTCTGCGTCTCGAGCCCACGCTGGTACTTGTACCCGATGTAGTAGCCGTGGACGGCCTCGTCGCGGATGATCAGGCGGATCATGTCGGCGGTGTTCGTGAGCTTGGCGCGCGAGCTCCAGTACATCGGCAGGTAGAAGCCCGAGTAGAAGAGGAACGACTCCAGGAGGGTCGACGCGATCTTCCGCCTGAGCGGGTCGTCGCCCCGGTAGTAGTCCATGATGATCTGCGCCTTGCGCTGCAGATGCTCGTTCTCCTCCGACCAGCGGAACGCCTCGTCGATCTCCTTGGTGGAGCAGAGGGTGGAGAAGATCGAGCTGTAGCTCTTGGCGTGCACCGACTCCATGAACGCGATGTTCGTCATCACCGCTTCCTCGTGCGGAGTGAGGGCGTCCGGGATCAGGGAGATCGCGCCGACCGTGCCCTGAATCGTGTCGAGCAGCGTCAGACCCGTGAAGACCCGCATCGTGAGCGTCTTCTCGTAATCCGTCAGCGTGCCCCACGAGGGGATGTCGTTCGACACCGGAACCTTCTCCGGCAGCCAGAAGTTACCGGTCAGACGGTCCCAGACCTCGGCGTCTTTGTCGTCGGTGACCCGGTTCCAGTTGATGGCCGACACACGGCTCACCAGCTTCACGGGAGCTCCGTCGGCAGGACTGTGGGCGGACTCAGACATGGCACCTCGCGTCGTGAGAAATGTTTGGCAGGAGAACGAGCCTAACCCTACCGCTTGGGTCTGACACTCCCCGTGAACACAAGATCGTGTGTCTTCCCCGTGTTCGGCGTGTCGTACCGCGTGTCCACCGTTCAGCGCGGCTCCCAGTGTGACGGACGGCTCGGGAACCGTAGAATCACAATCCGCCATACCCGACGATAACCTCCGAACGGATAGAGACGAGCCCGTGTTCGCGCCAATCGCCTCACGACCGTGCAGGCGGCGGAAAGAACGTGTCGGGATCGTCGACGCGGTGTTGAGCGTTCTCGCCTGGGTGATGCTCCTCGTGGTCTCCGGGTACAGCGTCCTCTACAGCACTTCCTTTGTGATGGGAACCGCCAACTGTTCCGGCGACAACGTCTGCGACGCAGATCTTCTCGGCCCCGCCATGGGCACCGTGTCGATCGGCGTTCTCCTCGCGCTGATCGCGGCGGTCTCCGGATCGGTGTACTGCATCCGGCGCAGGCGGTACTCGTTCTATTGGCCGATCATCTCCACCGTGGTTGTGATCGCCTGCCTGTACATCGGCGCTGCGATCGCGACTGCTGCGGGCCCGCAGTAGACGTCGACCATCAGCGGAAGGCTTTGAGTGCGATCACGTGAACCGGCGAGACGCGCTGGTGGATAGAATCAGACCCTCATCAACGTGTGCGACGCGGAGGTCACCGAGAACATGGACGACAGGCTCGCACCGTCGGCACGCGGTGCCGAGATCGTCCGCTCTCGAGTCCGCAACTACTACACGCTCGTTGCACTGATCGTGGTGATGTTCGCGGCGGAAGCGACGATGCACTTCACGCATTTCACCTGGTCACGCTGGATCGTCACAGGCACCGCAGTCGCCGCCACCGCACTCGCCCTCGGGGCGGGCCTGCGGCCGGCCGACCTCGGACTCGCGCCGTCGACCATGGCCCGAGGCGGCCGGTGGGCAGCGGTGATCATCATCGTCGTGGTCGTGGCCATCGCCGTGGCGATGGCCGTTCCACCGGCGCGCGAGCTGTTCCGGAACGACGCGTATCAGGACCTGTCGTGGGCGGTCTCGTCCGCATTCGTCTTGATTCCACTGCAGACCGTCATCCCAGAGGAGTTGCTGTTTCGAGGTGTTGTCCTCGGCAGCCTGCTGAGGAGGCATTCGACCGGCGTCGCCATCGGCCTCCAGGCGGTGCTGTTCGGCCTGTGGCACGTGGTGTCCTCACTCGGCCTCACCGCCGGAAACGAAGGCTTCAGCGACGCAGTCGGATCGGGTGCGCTCGGCGTGATCCTCGGCATCGTGGGCGCCGTCGTGTTCACCGGCATCACCGGCGTGGTCTTCGGGTGGCTTCGAGTCAAGACTGGAAGCCTCCTGCCGTGCCTCGCCCTCCACTGGGCGGCGAACGGCGCGGGCGCGGTCGCCGCCGCCTTCGCGTGGCGGTTCGCCTAGTGCGCGACGTTGTGCTGCGTGCCGGCGACGTCCGTGTCACGGTGTCGCCCGCACTCGGCGGACGACTGTCTGCGTTGACGATCGATGGGATCGACGTCCTGGTCCCCGGCGCCGGTCACGGCTCGTTCCCGATGGCGCCGTGGTGCGGCAGAACCGCCGACGGGCTGGTTCATCTCCCCGACCACGACGTTCGACTGCCGATCAACAATGGGCCGCACGCGATCCACGGAACGGTGCGTGATGCCGCGTGGGACGTCACATCGGTCTCCGAGACGGCCGTCAGCATGGCGTGCGAACTCGTGGAGCCGTGGCCGTTCCGCGGACGCGTCACGCAGGAACTGTCACTGGCTCCGACCCACTTGGACCTGTCGATGACGGTCACAACGCACGCCGGCCCGTTCCCAGCACAGGTCGGCTGGCATCCCTGGTTCGCCACCACCCTTGTGGACGGTGCTCCGCGGGCCACGCTCGAGTTCACTGCCGACTGGCAGGAGGAACGCGTCGCCATGATCCCGACGGGCCGACGACTCCCGGTTGGTCCACCACCGTGGGACGACTGTTTCGGCATGCCGGGCGGAGTGGCCGTCGCGGTGATCTGGCCCGGGCAACTCCGCGTCGATGTGACGAGCCCCGCCGAGTGGGTCGTGGTCTTCAACGAGCGCCCGGAGGCCGTCTGCGTGGAACCGCAGTCCGGCCCGCCCAACGGGCTGAACTCCGCGCCGCGGATCGTCACCGTCGACGATCCCTTGCATATGTCGTCCCGCTGGGCATGGCGGCGGCTGAGGTCTACGGGCTGACGACAGCGCTCGACGGGTCGATGAGGATCTTGGCGTGGACCTCTGGATCACCGAGCGCCGTGAATGCCGCGTCGACGCCGTCGAGACCGACCGTCCCGGTGATCAGCGGCTTCACGTCCACCTTTCCGTCGGCGATCATGTGCAACGTGTCGCGGAACTCACCAGGGTCGTAGCCGAAGACGAACCGCAGGTCGATCTCCTTGGTTCCCGCCATCGACGGGGTGAACGAGTCGGGTTCCATGCACACACCGACCACCACGACGCGCGACCGCAGCGGGGCCGTGTTGATGATCTGGTCGATCATTCCCGGTACGCCGACACACTCGAACACCACCGGACCGGCGGGGATTTCTCCGATCGTCTCGGCGAGCCGGAAAACCTTCCACCACGGCACCGGGCCCGGGATCATCCGAAGCTTGCCCATGGTGTCGATCGCGACGCCGACGAGATCGCTCACGGAGCGGACCTCATTGCGTCCTGGGGCGTACGCGTCGAACGGATCCGTCTCCCGCGGGTCGACCACCACGTGCGCGCCGAGCTCACGGGCGAGTTCCCGACGCCGCGGCGACAGGTCGCTGGCGACGATCTTCTTGGCACCGGACGCTCTGAGCATGGCGATCACGGCCAGCCCGATCGGTCCGCAGCCGATGACGACGGCTGCCTGGCCGCGAGCGAGCTCTGCGCGTCGGACAGCGTGCCACGCGACCGCCATCGGCTCGGTGAGCGCGGCCTCGTCGTCGGAGAGTCCGTCCGGGACCGGCATGGTCATCGATTCCTGGACCAGGACTTTCTCCGCGTACGCTCCCGGCGCCTGCTCGGACAGGCCGAGCAGGTGAGGTCCGGTCAGGCTGTCCACCATCGGCAGCGCGACAACGCGGGTGCCCGGCTTCCACCTCTTGTGACAGCCGGGACCGTACTCGGTCACCGTGCCGACGAACTCGTGCCCCATGACGATCGGCTGGTTCATTCGCATCAGATGTGGATAGCCTGCCTTGTCGGCCACATCGGCGACGAGGTCGGCGTGGTGGCGTCCGTGCAGGTCGGAGCCGCAGATGCCCGTACGCCTCACCGTCAGCACCACCTGCCCCTTTCCCGGCGTCGGGTCGGGAAAGTCTTGGACGGTCAGTTCACCTTGCTCGCACACCACGGCTCTCATGCCGTTGAGCGTAGTGCGTCGCCGATCACAACAGCCCGGCAAGCCGGTACAGCACGAGCGATCCGGACACGGCGACGTTGAGGCTCGCTCCCCTGCCGATCATCGGGATCTCGACGGCCTCATCGGCGAGGTCGAGCATCGGCTCCGGGATTCCGGTGCGTTCGTGCCCGAGGAGAATCACCGTCCGCCGGCGGGCGGGCTGGACATCGGCGAGTCGGGTCGCGCCCTCGACGAGCTCGACCGCGACGATCCGAGCACCTTTGTCTCGCTCTCGTTCGATCCACCGCGTCGGATTGCCGGTCCGATGAACGCACGAGCGCCCCGGCACCGTGTTGCCGCGCCGCAGCGCTTCGGCGACCCAGTCGTGCGGCGGGACCGCCAGGCATGCGCCGACTGCGTCGCATGTCCGCAGCATCGTCCCGAGGTTGGCGCCGTGCTGGGCCCACAACGGTGCGACGATCAGATGTCCCCAACAGGAATGATTCCGCTTACGGCGGCTCTCGCGGATCTCGTCCGGTCTACGGACGCGCATCCCGGCCATCAGTGACGGTGAGGCTTCGAGCCCCTTTCGTGTGTACGCATCTGACAAGCGTAACCCGGTCGAAGTCTCATTGCTCGCCCTAGACTCCTCGCTCGTCCTCCACCATCGCCGTCAGGATCCGACGCGCGCGCACTGCGGCTCGGTCCGCCTTGACGTTGACGTAGCGCCGCGGCATCGGGTCTTCGTCGAGACATCGCTGCACGGTCTCGAGGACGGCGATGTCGCGGTCGGCCATCGCGTGAAAGACCTCGATCAACTGCTTGCCGATGTCGGGTGAGACCGAAGCGCCCCGCCAGGAGATCTGCAGGAAGACATGGGTGACGCCGGACGATCGGGGCGTGAAGCCGTGAGTCCGCACGAGCTCCAGCGCCGGACCGGTCGCGCCGATGATGGAGTACGTCTGCTTGTGCAGGCCCGGCGTCACGAACGTGCCCGTCTCCGTCCGGCCGAATGACGCGGACACCGTGGCATCGTCCAGCCCGGTGACCTCTGCCTCCCACGGGGCCAGCGGGGCCTCGGGCAGTTCTCTCCTGTAGGAGACCGAAACTTCGGAGACCTCGACGTCCTCCAACGGCGGCAGCGCCTCGATGCCTGGCGGCACCATCTCCGGGTGCATCGCGACGACGTTGGAGAGGTCGAGATAGTGCTCGTGGAGCACCTGTAGGCTTGCGGCCACCTCGCGCCGTTCCCCGACGCTCGTCCAGCCGTCACCGTGCAACCACGGTGTCGCCGGCGGTGGCCGCAGCCGTTCGCCGCCGGGCGTTCCAGCCCAGATCCAGACGAAAGGTCCGCGCTCGACGACTGGGAAGGCCCGCACCCGCGCGGACGAGGGCGGGTTGTCCTGAGACCGCACGCTCACCCAACGTCCAGTCGCGTCGTAGGTACAGCCGTGGTAGCCGCACACGATGAAGTCGTCCTCTCGGTGCCCTGCCGACAACGGGTAGGGCCGATGCGCGCAGCGGTCCTCCAGCGCGGCGATGGCGCCGTCGGAAAGGCGGAACAGCACGACCGATGTGTCGAGGACGCGCCGCGCAGTGAATCCGTATCCGACCTCGGCGGCCGTGGCGACGACGTACCAGCAGTCCCTCGGATAGTCGACGAGGATATGGTTCCGTGCGGTGTCGTTCATACGTCCAGCACCAGCTTCTTCGACAGGGAACGGGAGACGCAGAGCATGATCGTGTCGCCACGTTCCTTCTCCGCCTTGGACAGGATCGAGTCACGGTGCTCGGGCGTGCCCTCGAGCACGTCGGCCTCACAGGTGCCGCAGATGCCTTCCATGCAGGATCCGAGAACGTCGACGCCGGCCTTCTCGACCGCGTCGAAGATCGTGGTGCCTTCCGGAACTGTCACGCTCACTCCGGAGCGCGAGCACACGACCTCGAACGAGTCGAGCGCATCCTCGGATGCCGCGACCTCCTTGGCCGCGAAGCGCTCTATGTGCAGGCTGCCGTCGGGCCACGGCGCACACGCCTCCTCCACGGCGTCGAGGAAGGCGCCAGGGCCGCAGCAATAGATCGCCGTGTCCGGGGTTGGGTTTCCGAGGGTCGCCGCCAGGTCGATCCGGCCGTTCTCGCTGCTCGGCCAGATCGTGACCCGCTCGGTGTCCGCGAATTGGTCCAGAAATGCCATCGACTCGCGTGAACGGCCGCAGTAGAGCAGGCTCCACGTCGCGCCGCGTGCCCGGGCGGCCTCGATCATCGGGATGATCGGCGTGATCCCGATGCCGCCCGCGACGAATTGATAGTTGGCGGAGGCGACCAGGGGGAAGTGATTGCGCGGACCGCGCACGCGGACGGTCGCGCCTTCCGTCAGCTTCTCATGGACGTACGCCGAGCCGCCTCGACTGTCCGGGTCGCGAAGGACTCCGATCTTCCACGACGACTCGTCCGATGCGCTGCCGCACAGCGAGTACTGTCGCGTCAGCGACGGCTCCAGGAGGAGGTCGATGTGGGCCCCGGCAGTCCACGGTGGAAGCGGTGCGCCTGCGGGGGCGCTGAGCGTGAGCTCGACGACCCCATCCGCCACCTCGCGCCGGCCCGCTACCTGGACGTCGATCTCCGTCTCGGTGGTGGTGGTCGCTTCGCGGGAGCGACGAATCGGCTGACGAGCGGGAGTCCGTGCAGCGGCCGGCCGCAGGGTCCGTTGGTCGCGGGGACGAGGCTCCTGCCCGATCTGCGTCAACGTGACCATCATCTTCGTGTAGCCGCGGACGAAGTTCGACTGGAGGTATTCGGGTTCCTCCATCACTTCGATGTCTTCGAACCGTGCGAGCAACTCCTCCCAGAGGATCCGCAGTTGCAGTTCGGCCACGCGACTGCCCATGCAGCGGTGCACTCCGATGCCGAACGAGAGATGGTGTCGGGCGTTGTGCCGGTCGATGACGAAGTCGTCCGGATTCTCGAAGGTGCGCTCGTCCCGGTTCGCCGAGGCGTACCACATGACGACCTTGTCGCCCTTGCGGATGAACTGACCACCCAGGACTGTGTCCTTCTTGGCGATGCGCCGCATGTACGCCAGCGGAGTCTGCCAGCGGATGTTCTCGTGGACGAACTTCGGGATCAGGCTGTGATCGGCCTTGAGACGTTCGAACTGGTCCGGGAACAGGTTGAGTGCGTACACGCCGCCCGACATCGAGTTGCGGGTGGTGTCATTGCCGCCAACGACGAGCAGGATCAAATTGCCGAGGAACTCCATCGGCCTGTTGATCAGGTCCTTGGTGTCCTCGGACATCTGCATCAGGGTGATCAGGTCGTATCCCGGCTTCTCGCCCGCCTTGAGGCGCGCCGCCTTGTCGTGCCACAGGGCGCTGAAGCTCTTCGCCATCTCGGCGGCGCCCTTGTACATCTCGTCCATGTCGACGTCGCCGCCGGTGGCCGCTGCGCTGGCGCCTGCCAACTCGGTCCAGTGCACGAGCTTGCGCCGATCCTCATACGGGAAGTCGAGCAGGGTGGCGAGCATTCGGGACGTCAATTCGATGCTGACCCTGTCGACCCAGTCGAACGGTTCGCCGACCGGCAGGTCGTCGAGGACTTCCTGGACGCGCGACCGGATCAGTCCCTGCATCTCCTCGAGATTCTGCGGCGCCACGACTCCCTGAACCGCTGCGCGCTGCTCGTCATGACGTGGCGGGTCCATCGCGATGAACATCTCGATGTCCAGACCGTCCGGCGGTACGCCGATGACGATCTGCGGCTCGGCCGAGTAGGTCTCGAAGTCACGGTCCACCGTGACGATGTCGTCGTATCGCGTGACCGACCAGTACGGCCCGAATTCGCTCGACGCCCGGAAATGAACCGGAGCCTCGTTGCGCAGGCGCTCGAAGTAAGGCCGCCACTGGCCTTGCCGCCACATGAACGGGTTGCTCATGTCGATCTCGGTCAGCGCCACCGCGTCGACGTCGGGGATCTCCTCCTCGACGAAGTCGGGCTGCCGGTTGCCCAGGGCGAGCGTCTTCGCTTTCTGGAAGACGTGCAGGCCCTGGACTTGCCGCTCCATCGGGATGGTTGCCTGGGCCTTGTTGATGACCCGCTCGAGAAAGCTCATCCAACCGCCTTGCGAACGAAGAATGTGGACGTGACCAAACTATGCCGTACATCACATCGCGCGGCTGAGTTTCTCGCTTTCCAACCGGCCGTCAGGCTGCTTTATCTGGTTTGCCCTCTCTGTGGTCCGACGCTACCGACAGGGTCCGACAAAACGGTCGGTCCATGCCTCAGGCGAGGAATGGACCGACCGAGTACTGACTAAATCTGCAGATCACAGCATGCAGGAGACGCAGCCATCCACCTCAGTGCCTTCCAACGCCATCTGGCGGAGGCGGATGTAGTACAGCGTCTTGATGCCCTTGCGCCACGCGTAGATCTGAGCGCGGTTGACGTCGCGCGTGGTGGCGGTGTCCTTGAAGAACAGGGTGAGGCTCAGACCCTGGTCAACGTGCTGGGTCGCCGCGGCGTAGGTGTCGATGACCTTCTCGTAGCCGATCTCGTACGCGTCCTGGTAGTACTCCAGGTTGTCGTTGGTCAGGTACGGTGCCGGGTAGTAGGCGCGGCCGATCTTGCCTTCCTTGCGGATCTCGATCTTCGACGCCACCGGGTGGATCGAGCTGGTCGAGTGGTTGATGTAACTGATCGAACCGGTCGGCGGGACCGCCTGCAGGTTCTGGTTGTAGATGCCGTGCTTCTGCACGAGCGCCTTCAGCTCACGCCAATCGTCCTGTGTGGGAATGTGGATGCCCGCTTCTGCGAAGATGCCTCGCACCTTGTCGGTGGCGGGCTCCCACACCTGATCGGTGTACTTGTCGAAGTACTCGCCCGAGGCGTACTTGCTGTCTTCGAAGCCGGCGAACGCGCTCCCGCGCTCCTGGGCGATCTTGTTCGACGCACGGATCGCGTGGAAGACGACCGTGTAGAAGTAGATGTTCGTGAAGTCGATGCCCTCCTCGCTGCCGTAGAAGATGCGTTCGCGGGCGAGGTATCCGTGCAGGTTCATCTGACCGAGGCCGATGGCGTGGCCGTCGTCGTTGGCACGCTTGATCGACGGGACCGAGTCGATCGACGTCTGGTCGGCGACGGCGGTCAGGCCGCGGATCGCGGTCTCGATGGTCTGCGCGATGTCGGGCGAATCCATCGTCTTCGCGATGTTCAACGACCCGAGGTTGCACGAGATGTCGCGGCCGATGTGCGAGTACGAGAGATCGTCGTTGAACGTCGACGGCGTCGACACCTGCAGGATCTCCGAGCACAGGTTCGAATGGGTGATCTTGCCCGCGACCGGATTGGCGCGATTCACCGTGTCCTCGAACATGATGTACGGGTAGCCCGACTCGAACTGCAGCTCGGCGAGGGTCTGGAAGAACTCGCGCGCCTTGATCTTGGTCTTGCGGATCCGCTTGTCCTCGACCATCTCGTGGTACGTGTCGGAGACGTTGACATCCGCGAACGGCTTGCCGTAGACGCGTTCCACGTCGTACGGGCTGAACAGGTACATGTCGTCGTTGTTCTTGGCCAGCTGGAACGTGATGTCGGGGATCACGACACCGAGCGACAGGGTCTTGATGCGGATCTTCTCGTCGGCGTTCTCACGCTTGGTGTCGAGGAACCGGTAGATGTCCGGGTGGTGCGCGTGGAGGTACACCGCGCCGGCGCCCTGACGTGCGCCGAGCTGGTTGGCGTAGCTGAACGAGTCCTCGAGCAGCTTCATGATCGGGATGACGCCGGAGCTCTGGTTCTCGATCTTCTTGATCGGCGCCCCGTGCTCACGAACGTTCGACAGCAGCAGTGCGACGCCGCCGCCGCGCTTGGACAGCTGCAGCGCGGAGTTGATCGAGCGGCCGATGGACTCCATGTTGTCCTCGATGCGGAGCAGGAAGCACGACACCGGCTCGCCGCGCTGCTTCTTGCCCGAGTTGAGGAACGTCGGAGTGGCGGGCTGGAAACGGCCGTCCATGATCTCGTCGACGAGGCCGCGCGCGAGAGCGGTGTCGCCCGCGGCGAGCGTCAGCGCGACCATGCAGACGCGGTCTTCGAAACGCTCGAGGTAGCGCTTGCCGTCGAACGTCTTGAGCGTGTAGCTCGTGTAGTACTTGAACGCGCCGAGGAACGTCGGGAAGCGGAACTTCTTGCTGTAGGCGTGACCGAACAGCAACTTCACGAACTCGCGATCGTACTGATCGAGCACCTCGGGCTCGTAGTAGTTCTCCTTGACGAGGTAGTCGAGCTTCTCGTCGAGGTCGTGGAAGAACACGGTGTTCTGGTTCACGTGCTGCAGGAAGTACTGCCGAGCCGCTTCGCGATCCTTGTCGAACTGGATGTTGCCGTCGGCGTCGTACAGGTTGAGCATCGCGTTGAGCGCATGGAAGTCGAGTTCACCCGGCTCGTGGCCGGACGGGCTCGAATGCACCCCCGACACGCTGGCCGAGACGGTGGAATCTGTGGCGGTGACGGTGGGTGACACTTCTGGCTCCATTTCAATGCGCATTCGCGCGGTGTGCTCTGGCGAACTCGGCGAGGCCGACCTGACAGGCGAGGACGTCGTCGACGGTCCCCATCAATTCGAAGCGATACAGGTACGGGACCTGACACTTGCTCGCGATGATCTCGCCCGCCATGGCGAACTCTGCACCGAAGTTCGTGTTGCCTGCGGCGATCACTCCGCGAATCAATGAGCGGTTGTGTTCGACGTTGAGAAATCTGATGACTTGCTTGGGGACGTAGCCCCCGCCCGCATGGGCGGTGACCTTCCCCGCATCGCTGATCTTCCCGCCCCCATACGTCGGGAGGATCAGCACATACGGTTCGTGGACTCGGAACGCGCCTTCCCGATCGATCAGCGGGATCCGCTGTGATCGGGCGCCCAGCTTCTGAACGAAGCGGTGGGTGTTCTCCGAGACCGACGAGAAGTACACGATCAGCGGCAGGTCCGAGGCCTCGACGTGATCGGCGGGCTCAGACACGGCGAACCGATCAGGCTGCGCGGGCGGCGAGCGCCTTGATGCGGTCCGGGCGGAAACCCGACCAGTGGTCGTCACCGTCGACGACGACGGGAGCCTGCAGGTAACCGAGCGCCATGACGTAGTCACGCGCTTCGTCGTCCTGGCTGATGTCCACCACGTCGTAGGAGAGACCGAGCTTGTCGAGCGCCTTGTAGGTGGCGTTGCACTGGACGCAAGCGGGCTTGGTGTAGACGGTGATTGCCATCGGTGTGATCCCCTCAGTTGGCGGCGCGAGCCGCTCAGTTCGACTGGTTGAACGTTGTCGGTGTTCGGGAGGCCTTCCCTGCGAATGACGTCGATGAGATTCGATCGCCGTACGTCCGCCCCCCGGACACTCCAAACACTACACCTAGTGGGTGGCTTTTCAACTGACCACAAGAACTTGTGAATAACATTCGTGAAAGTCCCAGGTCGCACGGTGGTCATCCACAGGGCCTCCGGCGTGTCTGGGGAGGCCCGGCGTGTCGTGCACACCACTGTGCATCGACCGTCAACAACTGTGGATGAGCCCATGAGACGAGTGAACCCCATGGGTACGACAAAAGTCGTTCCCACGGGGTTCACTCACGGTCGCCGGGATCGCCGGCGGGCCGAGGTCAGTCGCGCCTCACGTCCGTGTCAGACGGAGACGGCGACCGAGTCTGCGAGCACACGGACCGCGTCGACGACCTGCTCGGTGATCGCGTCGGTGCGGACACCGGACTCGTCGAGCTTGCCGGTCGCGACACCGATCTCGACGTCTTCGATCACACGGGCGCCCGCGATGCCGACCGACTTGCGCGTGTCCTGACGCGACCACACGCCGCCGTACTGGCCGAGGGCGGCGCCGATGACGCCGACCGGCTTGCCGACGAGCGCACCCGCACCATACGGACGCGACAGCCAGTCGATGGCGTTCTTGAGGACCGCGGGGAGAGTGCCGTTGTACTCGGGAGTGACGAGCAGGACGGCGTCCGCGTCGGCGACTGCACCGCGGACCTCGGCGACGCCCGCGGGCAAGGTCTCCGGGGTGTCGATGTCTTCGTTGTAGAAGGCGAGGTCGCCCAGACCCTCCACAATCGACGCCTCGACGCCTGCGGGCAGGTTCTCGAGGGCGATCTCAGCAAGCTGACGGTTAATCGATCCGGCGCGCAGGCTCCCGACGAGTACCGCGATCTTCACTGTGTTGTCCGACATCGTGTTCCACTCCCTGAAGCAATTGATCCGACGACGGCTCCGTCGTCACTATCATGAGCGTAAACGGACCGCGGTCCGGAATGCTTCCCGGACGCGCCGTGATGTCGGTCACCGCAACGGGACGTGCCAGGTGAGAGCACTGATCGGATAACCTCTCTTCCATGACCTCCCCCGATCGAGCACCCGCCGGCCTGCCGGTCGTCGGCCTGCCCGTCGTCGGCGGGCCGCCGCTGTCCACCGAACGCGCCGACGCCGCACGCAACAGGCGTCTACTCCTCGCGGCGGCTCAGTCACTGATCGACGACCAGGGCGCAGCGGCGGTCACGATGGACGCCGTCGCGCGCGCCGCAGGCGTCGGCAAGGGCACGGTCTTCCGACGGTTCGGGAATCGAACCGGCCTCATGCACGCTCTCCTCGATCACTCCGAGTCCGATCTCCAACAGGCGATGCTGTCCGGGCCGGTCCCGCTCGGACCGGGGGCTCATCCCCTCGACAGACTCGTCGCCTACGGGCGTGCACGCCTGAAGATGACCGTCGACCACCTCGACATCCTCCTCGAGGCAGGCGCCGACGATCCCGACCGCCTGTCCCATCCGGTCTGGGCGATGTCGACGCAGCACGTCAAGATCCTGCTCCGCGAGCTCGGCTTCACCGGCCGCCTCGATGTGCTCGCCCACACTGTTCAGGCACCGCTCGACGCGATCACCGTGCGTCACCTCCTCGACGTCGTCGGGCTCACTCGCCCCGAGATCGCCGACGACTGGGAAGCCGCCATCCGCACTCTGGTCGCGGGCTCGAAGCTCTAGACAACGCGCCCTCTAGTCGCGGGCGGTGAGAGCCGCGGCCCGACTGAGTTCGGGACCTTCCGGCAGCCGGGACAGGATCGACCACGGCATGCGCGGGGGATCGTCGCCGAGGCCGAGACTGGGTCCAGCGTCTTCACCGGCGAGGCGGTATCGGACACCGGTGTCGGCGATCACGAACCGCTGGCCCGCCAGGGCGCTGTCGGGCGGAGCACCGGTGACCGCGACGTGCTCGGCGGTCCCCGGAGGCAGGAACACCAGATCCACAGCGGGCCCCGGGCCGTCGGCTGACGCGAGACGTACCGGCGTGGACGACACGGGCAGCACCTCGGACGACAGCATCGTCTCCCGTGCCGAACGCTCGTCACGACCCCGCGACCAGCTCCGACACAGCACCGTCGCGTCGACGATCCGCGGCGCATACTCGGGAAACTGATCGAGCGCGAGGCGCGTCACGTGCCGAACGGACGTCAGTTCTCCCGGCGCGATCTCGCGGACCGCAGAGGTGCCGGTCCGGTCGGCGGCGCGCAGCATGTCGGCCGCCGTCGCCGGAATCTGCTGCACCCCGTCGCGCAGCACCACCCGGTAGGCGGCCGAACCGTCGACGGCGGCGGTTCGCACCACCGAGCCGACGAGCAGGCCGAGCGGCCCGGGCGTTCCGCGATCTGCGATCTCGGGCACCGTGAGCGCAGGCCGTTCCGGGAAGGAGTCGAGCAGCGCCGCCGACACCGGGCGCACATCGGCGTTCTCCAGTCCGAGCGCGCGCACCACCTCCACCCGCGACGTGTCGAGCCGTGCCCGGACGGGAACCGAGCCGTCGTCGAACAGCAACCACACGCCTCCGTCGTGCGACACGACGGCCCCGGCGCCCCGAGGCGACGACTCCACCAGCAGCGACCCCGCCACGACGGCGGTGCCGTCGGGCCCGTCACACACCGTCCACCTGGACTCACCGTCGGCTGAGGGGCCTGGCAACGAACCGGGCGCACCGGCGATGCCGAGCGTCGGACCGCGCGGGTACTCCCGCAACGACCGCGCGCTCACCGACTTCACCGGAGCGGGACCGCCGACCACGAGCCGCGCCGACGCCAGATTCAGAACGGGATGCATCACCCCGTCGACGAGCACAAACAGTCCGCCACCGGATTCGGCGACGATGCGAGCGTCTCCCACAGTCGGCGCGGGCCGGATGAGACCGTACACACCGGCGCCGGCAAGGATCAGCACCGCGACGACGCCTCCCGCGACGAGCGCCCGCGCCTGCGATCGCATCGGGTCGTGCACCATCCGCGCGTCACGGCGTACGAGTGCGTGCTCGGCGCGTGCGAGGCCGAAGCGATATCCGCTGACCTGCGCGCGTGTGGTTATCCGTCGCGACATTGATCTTCCCCCGAAGCCCGATGACCGTTTCCCCTCCCGGCGACGGTAGTCCCGTTGTACCGTGACGCCACACGATTCGGGGGAATCGATTGTTTCAGGGGGAATGCCAGATGCGTCGTCTCATCGGGTCCGCTCGCCGTGACCCACGCACGTTCGAACCGTTCGACGTTCCGGACGGCGACGGCTACACGGGGCTTCGCCGCGACGGACCACGGCTCGTCTGCGTCCTTGCACTCATGCCGGGGCCACCGGCGCCGGTGTCGCTTCCGGACGGGCCACGCGTCCGCGTGCCGGTGGAGACGATCGCGACGTGCATGGCGCGGTCCGACGCCCGCCCGACACATGTGGACGTTGTCACCAGGACGCTCATGTGGTGGGGCGACGGTCCCGCGACGCGCGCGTATCGAGGGCTTCTCGGACCGCTGGTCCCGGCATCGCACCGTACTGTCGCCCTCGTCGTCCACGTCGATCCGGCACAGCATCCGCACGCGGTCGCGCTACGGGGAGGCGGAAACGTCGGCGCACTGCGCACCGTGCTCTGGTGCGTGCGCAGGGTTCGTGCGGCGTGCGCGTCCGCAGGCGTTCAGACTCGCCCGCTGACCGCCGCGGAACTGTCCACCGACGGTGCGTGGACCACCGCGGATGACACCGACGCAGCTGCACGGATCGTTCCCGGCGGCGTCGACGGCGTCGCTCCCCCGCTCGCAGGCGACGGTCAGCTGATCGGGGCCGACGACGACGGGACGCCGATCGCGCTACGCGTGGCGGGCCCCTCGATCCCCCGGGTGTCCGTCGACGCCGACCTCCCGACAGTCCGGCAGACGGTCGTCCGGGCACTCGCGCTCGGCGTCCGAGCACACGTCGTCTCCGATCGTTCCGAGCAGTGGACACCACTCGTCGACATGATCGGCGACTCGTTGCTCCTCTCGTACGGCCCGACCGTTCCGCCGACGTCCCAGATCGTCGTCGACGACACAACCGACCGGTCCCACGAGCACGCGGGACTCACCGTGATCGACGTCGGCCATCACCGCGATCCGGGCTGCTACCTGCTGCGACAGGAGCCCGACGACTCATCGACGCTCCATCTGATCGATCCAGGTGGCGGTCGACGCACAGTCCGCACCGTCACCACTCCCGCCGAACGCGCCCTGACGGGCTAGGTGTCAGGGCACGAGCGCGCGAACGAAGACCGTGTCCGACGATGCAGCGTGCACGACCACATCGGGATCGGATGCGGCGAGCCAGACCGCATCGCAGGCGGACGCTGTCAGCGTCGCGCCGTCGGCTCCGACGATGGTGACCCGCCCGGACAAGACGGCGAGGATCTGCGGGCCCGGCAGGTCGAAGCTGATCGATGACGGTCTGTGCAGTCCGGTTCCGTCGAGTTCTATCCGCGAGAGCTGGAACTCGGGTGCAGGCGTCAGGTACACCCGCTCGGCGCCGACCGTCTTCGACGTCGGCATCAGGTCGTCGAGGTCGACCGGAGTGAAGTCGAGGACGCGGAGCAGTTCGGGGACGTCGATGTGCTTGGGTGTGAGACCGCCACGCAGCACGTTGTCGGAGTTGGCCATCAACTCGACAGCTGTGCCGTGCAGGTAGGCGTGCAGATTGCCCGCCGACAGGTACAGCCCTTCGCCGGGCCTCAGGCTCAGCCTGTTGAGCAGCATCGACGCGAGCACGCCGGGATCGCCGGGGTACGCCTCGCCTAATTCGAGGAGCGAGCGCAGTTCTGCGACGAACCGGTCCTCACCGCGTGCCAGCGCACGGACAGCTCCGTCGAGGACGGCGGGCACCAGGGCGCCGATCACCGAGTCGGGCAGGGTGAGCCACGTGGTGAACACGGCGCGCAGTCCCGTCTGGTCCGGTTCTGCGGCGAGCATGCCCAGGTACGGGTCGAGTTCGGGGACGTCGAGGCTGCGCAGCAGGTCGACTGTGACGGCCGGGTTGCGGAAGCCGGCGAGCGCATCGAAGTCGGTCAACGCGATGACGAGTTCCGGCTTGTGCCAGCCGTCACGGTAGTTGCGTTCGGGCGCGTCGAAACGGAGACCGGCCGCGTTCTCTCTCGCGAACCCCTCCTGCGCCTGTTCCGAGCTCGGATGCGCCTGCAGCGACAACGGCTCTTGGGCTGCGAGCACCTTCAGCAGGTACGGAAGCCGGGGGCCGAACGTCTCGATGACCGATGCACCCAACTGGCCGACGGGATCGGCTTCGATCAGCCCGAGAAGGGTTTCACCAGAGCTGTCGGAGACGACTGTCGCAGGCGACGCAGGATGGGCGCCGAACCACAGTTCCGCTTCGGGGTGAGCCGACGGCGACGGCGCACCACGCATCTGCGCGAGGGCTGTTCGCGATCCCCACGCGTACGGCCGGATGACTCCGGCGAGCAGTTTCATCAGGCGGTCTCCCCCGCCAGTTCGAGGTACGCGGATGCGAGGTCGGCGCGGACGGCGACTGTCAGATACGCGGACAGGTCGGCGGGCACGTCGGAGAACTCAGGGTCGCGGCGAGGTTGCTCGGCCAGTCCCCCCGGGTAGTCCGGCGCGTCGCTCTGCTCGGTGACCACATCGACGTCCCCGAGCGCACTCACGCGCTGCTCGACGCCCCAACCTCGGTTCGCTGTGGTCACGAGGATCACGCGAGGTTGTTCGGCCGGCGGCGCGTCGTCGAAGTCGGGGTCGTAGAAGATCGAGTCGGCCGCGCTCGCCCCGCTGTGCGCCGACACCCGGAGCCTCGCGAGCGCACTCTGCTCGTCGTCGGCGGCGGACGCGATTCCTGCGACGGTGAACACGGTGGACGCTATGTGCGCGGCGAGCACCGTCGATGCCGGCGTGTCCCCTGCCCACACCACCGGCCGACCGGCCACGCGCAGGGCGAGAAGCTTGGCCTGATTGTGGAAGCTCTCGTGCGACGGATGATCGGCGGCGGCTTCGGCATCGAGCAGATCGGCGATGTCGGCGAGGGACGACGGCGCCGGGTGCAGACGCACGGAGTCGAACGCCGTGCAGACGGCCACGAACACGGCGACCAGGCGCGCGAACGCGAACCGGTCGTCCACGCGCAGACGCGGCGACAGATCCGCGACGGGGTCGGACCCGATCGCGTCGGCGACGGGCCCTTCGACGGGGACGGCCGTCACGAGTTCGGCACGCCTTCGGAGTGCCCGCTGGGAGGCGTCTGCGTACGCACGATCGCCAGGGTCGTCACCTGCGACGACAACCACGTCGAGCGGTCCGATCCAGCCCGGCAACGACGGTGTGACGACGAGCGGCGCGTCGAAGCGGGATGCGAGCAGCGCGACGACGAACCGCGCGGCCCGGTCCGCCGCTGCCGAACGGCCCGTCACGAGGACGACGGCGCGGGGGCGGAGGTCGGTGAGCCGGTCCAACGCGCCCTCGGCGACGGCGTGCGCCACGGCGCGCACGTGGGCACCCGACATCGCCGCCGAGCGCAGCAAACCGTCACGATCGGCAGCGACGAGTCCGTCGGTGTCGTCGAGATCGCGGAAATGGGCAGACATGAGGCTAAGACTAGTCAGCGCGACGCGCCCGGGTGTTCGAGACTGTGCTCAATCGACTGGATCGGGCAGTACCCGCAGGTGTCCGCGTCGGCCCGGGCGCGGAGCCGGGGCCGCGGCACGAGACGGGGCGTCCGACGCGCGGTGGCGACCACGCGGTGCGTCGTCGAACTCGGGCAGGGTGCGGAACGACGGCCGACCGACGGGCGCGGCCGAACCCACCTCGCGGACCGAATCGGCCAACGCCGTCAGATCCTGGTCCTCGGTGGACTGTGTGAAACCGCTGCCGCTGCGCAGCATCTCCCAGCCGCGCGGCACGGTGATGCGGTCGGCGTGTTCGGCACACAGGTCCCACGAATGGGGCTCATCGGAGCCGGCGAGCGGACCAACGACAGCCGTCGATTCGGCGTAGACGAAGGTCAGCGTGGCGACGGCGAGTCGCGAGCAGCCGGGCCTGCAGCACTGACGGGGATGACTCACAGCGCCAGCCTATAGGGATTGCCCGACAGAACCACGATCGACACGCGGACCTACACTGTGACCATGGGTTTTCTGCTCGCGCCGCTCACCTCGGGCGTCCGTCTGCTCGCTCCGCCGTCGCGCCGCACGCGGGACCGTCACGGACGGGGACTGCGCGGACCGTTTCTGCCGCCGGGAATCCCGGCGCGCAAGACTCGGTCGGACGAGTTCGACCGTGCCGCCGTCGACGCGTTCGCCGAACTCGACGCGAAGTGGCACGACGCGCTGAAGGGTCTCGACGTCGCCGTCGACGACATCCCGCGCATGCTGCCGCGCGGAACCGATCCGGAGGACTGGGAGTCGGTGCAGTGGCCCGATGAGGTGACAGCCGACGGCCCTGTGCCACTGGCACGTCTGATGCGGGCGGGCACCGACACGCAGGGGAAGCCGACCCGCGCGCAGATCATCCTGTTCCGTCGTCCGCTCGAATTGCGTGCCCTCGACGACGATCTGGCCGAGCTCCTCCGCGAGGTGCTGATCCAGCAGGTCGCGACGTTCCTCGGAATCGACGAGGAGACCGTCGAGGACGGTCCCGACGCCTGACGCCTGACGCACACAAAAGCGCCGGGCCGCCCTGAAAGGTCAGGGCGGCCCGGCGCTCTTCGGTCTGGTCGATTCGCGACTCAGATAATGCCGCGCTTGAGCCGACGGCGTTCACGCTCGGACATTCCACCCCAGATGCCGAATCGTTCATCGTTGTGCAGCGCGTACTCCAGGCAGTCCGCCTTCACCTCGCAGCCGGAACAGATGCGCTTGGCTTCGCGAGTAGAACCGCCCTTCTCGGGGAAGAACGCTTCCGGATCGGTCTGCGAGCACAGTGCTCGGTCTTGCCACTCGTCTTCGACAGCGTCGAACAGAGCCTCGAAATCGCTTGGCAGCGCGGTGAGTTGCCCAAAACCATTCGCTGTCGTGCGACTGGTCGGCTCAGCTCCCTCGCCGTGATCAATAGTCATAGTCGGCGCCCTCCCTGCTCCGCTCCACCCGTAATGACACTGATGTGATTACACACGTCGGGAGCGGTCTCGGTCAAGCCGAAGAGCAAGATTCATTTTTATCATCGGGGTCTGACAAAACCGTTTCCCCACACATTCACCCACGCCCGTCGGCGTGTCGCACGGTGCTGACTACAGTGGATCGCTGTGAAGGTGACCGTACTCGTCGGGGGCGTCGGCGGCGCTCGTTTCCTACAAGGTGTGCGAGAGCTGTTCGGCGTCACGCCGTTCCCCGAGGGGACGGCGCAGCAGGGCGAACACTCCGTGACCGCGATCGTCAACGTCGGCGACGACGCGTGGATGCACGGCGTCCGCATCTGTCCCGATCTCGACACGTGCATGTACACGCTCGGTGGAGGCATCGACACCGAACGCGGGTGGGGTCGCACCGACGAGACCTGGAACGCGAAGGACGAACTCGCCGCCTACGGCGCGGATCCCGACTGGTTCGGACTCGGCGACCGCGATCTCGCGACACACCTCATCCGCACTCAGATGCTCGATGCGGGGTTTGCGCTCAGCGACATCACCGCGGCTCTGAACAAGCGTTGGCTGCCGGGCGTGCGACTGCTTCCGGCGACCGACGACCGCCACGAGACGCACGTCGTGATCGATCGCCCGGAAGGCGAGCCCGGCGAGAAGGTCGCGATCCACTTCCAGGAGTGGTGGGTGCGCCACCGCGCGCAGGTGCCAACCCACGGTTTCGCGCAGGTGGGGTCCGACGACGCCAAACCGGCCCCGGGTGTCGTCGACGCCATCGCCGATGCGGACATCGTTCTGTTCGCACCGTCGAACCCGGTGGTCAGCATCGGCGCCATCACCAGCGTCCCCGGACTGCGCGCCGCGCTGCGGACCACGAAGGCTCCGGTCGTCGGGGTGAGCCCGGTGATCGACAACAAGCCGCTGCGCGGCATGGCCGACGAGTGCCTGTCGGTGATCGGCGTCGAGACGTCCGCCGAGGCGATCGCCGCACACTACGGTGCCCGCTCGGGGAACGGCCTGCTCGACGGATGGCTCATCGCCGACGGAGATCATGCGACGGTCGACGGCATCACCGTCGGCGCCGCTCCCCTGCTGATGACCGATCCGGCGACCACCGCCGACATGGTCCGCGCCGCGTGCGCCCTCGTCGGAGTGCAGACGCCGTGACCGCGGTCCAGGTCAAGGATCACCGGGCGACCGGGGGCCTGCAGATCCTCCCCGTGACCGGACTCGGCGAGTTCGGTCCCGACAGTGACGTCGCGGCCGAGATCACCGCGGCAGCGCCGTGGCTCGCCGACGGCGACGTGCTGGTGGTGACGAGCAAGATCTTCTCCAAGACCGAGGGACGGATGATCGATGCGCCGACCGATCCGGACGAGCGCGACACGTTCCGGCGGAGATTGATCGACGCCGAGACCGTCCGCGTCGTCGCCCGCCGCAATCGCACGCTGATCACGGCGAACCGCAACGGTCTGGTTCAGGCGGCCGCGGGCGTCGACGGTTCGAACGTCCGAACCGACCAGATCGCGCTGCTCCCTCTTGATCCCGATGCGAGCGCCGCACGGCTGCGAGCCGTCCTCGCCGCCGATCACGGTCTCGACGTCGCCGTGATCGTCACCGACACGATGGGTCGCGCCTGGCGCACCGGACAGACCGACGTGGCGATCGGGGCCGCCGGCATCGCCGTCAGCCACGCCTACGACGGTGTCGACGACGCCTACGGCAACACGTTGCTCGTCACCGACATAGCCGTGGCCGACGAGCTCGCCGCTGCCGCCGACCTGGTGAAGGGCAAACTGGACGCCGTGCCCGTCGCCGTGGTTCGCGGGTACACGCCTGTCGACGACGGCTCGACGGCCGCCGACCTCGTCCGAGATCTCGACGACGACATGTTCCGTCTCGGCGTCGAGGAGGCGATCGACCAGGGCCGCCGCGAGGCGTTGCTGACCCGACGCTCGGTGCGGTCGTTCACCGACGGTCCCGTCTCCGACGACGTGATGAACGCGGCGTTCGCGGAAGCGCTCACCGCGCCGGCGCCGCATCACACGCATCCGATCCGGTTCCTGTGGATCCGCGACGCCGACCGCCGTCGCGCTCTTCTCGACGCGATGGGCGATGCGTGGCGGACCGATCTGGGTGCGGATTCCAAGACGGCCGAATCGATCGACAAGCGCATCGCACGCGGCCAGATCCTGTACGACGCACCCGAACTCGTGATCCCGGTGCTCACCGGCGACGGGATGCACACCTACCCGGACGCACGCCGAAACGCGTGTGAGAACACGATGTTCACCGTGGCGGGCGGCGCAGCGGTCAGCGGCCTGCTCGTCGCACTGTCGGTCCGCGGCGTCGGAAGCTGCTGGGTCGGGTCGACGATCTTCGCCGCCGACACCGTGAGGACGCAACTCGACCTGCCCGCGGACTGGCAGCCGCTCGGAGCCGTGGCGATCGGCTACCCGGCCGCTCCGTCGGGTCTGCGCGAGCCCGCATCGACCGACGGCCTGGTGATCGAACTGTGAGCATCACCGACACCACGCGCGCGATCCTCGCCGACTGGACCGCACCCGACGCGGAGCAGGACTCGCTGCGCCACACGTTTCTGGCATTCGTCGATTCGGCTCCGAACCCGTGCGAACGCGCCTGTGTCCCTGGACATCTCACCGGGTCGGTGATCGTCTTCAACGCCGAGCTCACGCACGTTCTGCTGACGCTGCACCCGCGGGTCGGGAAGTGGATTCAGCTCGGCGGGCACTGCGAGCCCGGCGACATCAGTGTCGCCGCGACCGCGCTGCGGGAGGGACTGGAGGAGTCCGGGCTGCCGTCACTGCGGCTCACCGGGACACCCGTGCATCTGCACACGCATCCGATCACGTGCTCGCTCGGACAGCCCACCCGCCATCTGGACGTCCGGTTCGCGGCCGTCGCCGATCCGACGCCCGACGGCGCACTCCCCGAGATCGTGCGCAGTGACGAGTCCGTCGACCTCGCGTGGTGGTCGATCGACGATCTCCCCGCGAACATCGACGCCGACACCGTGCCGCTCCTCGTCAGCCTCGGGATTTCCGCCGCGCGGCTCTAACGCGGCGCGCTTGGGCGCGGGCCGCTTCCTCGGGGTCGAACGTCAGATCGTCGGGACCGTATCGGTAGTCGTCGATGCGTCGCAGAGAACGAATGCCGAACACGACCAGGACGACGAACCAGGTCACGACGGCGGCCACGCACATCGCGATCACGACAGAGTCGCCGCTCTCGGACACGGTCATCGTCGCGGTGATCAGAAACGGGAACAGGAGCAGCAGGACGGCGGCGACCTTGCGATTCGTCTGAACTGTCATGATCGGAATGTACCCCGGGCCCATGTATCCGTCATTCGCTCGGACGACAACCCGATCGTTCGACTCGGCCGCCTGTCACTCCACGCGCAGGTTCTTGCCGACGGAGACGATTCCCCCGGTGCTGACCTGGAATCGCTCACGATCGTGATCCAGGTCGACGCCGAGCTGACCGTCGTCGGCGACGACGACGTTCTTGTCGAGGATCGCGTTGCGGACCACGGCGTTCCGGCCGATGCGGACGCCGGGCATCAGGACGCTGCCCTGGACGACTGAGCCCTCGCCGATCGACACGTCGTTCGACAGGACCGAGTTGCGGACGGTCGCACCGGAGACGATGCACCCTGCACCGACCATCGAGTCGCTCGCCGATCCGCCGCCGATGAACTTCGCAGGCGGCAGGTGACTCGTCGCGCCTCGGATCGGCCACCGCTGGTTGTACAGATTGAATCGCGGATTCGGCGAGATCAGGTCCATGTGGGCGTCGTAGAACGCGTCGATGGTCCCGACGTCGCGCCAGTATCCCTTGTCGCGTTCGGTCTCCCCGGGGATGACGTTGGAGTTGAAGTCGTACACGTACGCCTCGCCGCGTTCGACGAAGGCGGGGATGATGTCTCCGCCCATGTCGTGGTCGGAGTCGCCGTCGGCGGCGTCGCGCTTGAGCATCTCGACGAGAGCGTCGGTGCTGAACACGTAGTTGCCCATGGACGCGTACGTGACGTCGGGATCGTCGGGCGTCCCAGGCGGATCGCTGGGCTTCTCGACGAACGCGGTGATCCGGTCGTCGTCGTCGGACTCGATGCAGCCGAACGCGAACGCCTCCGACCGAGGAACACGGATACCTGCGACCGTGGCGGCTGCGCCGCTGGCGATGTGCGCCTCGACCATCTGCGACGGATCCATCCGGTACACGTGGTCGGCGCCGAGAACCACGATGTAGTCGGGCTTCTCGTCGTCGATCAGGTTCATCGACTGGAAGATCGCGTCGGCGCTTCCGGTGTACCAGCGCGGACCGAGGCGCTGCTGAGCCGGGACCGGGGTGATGTACTCGCCGTGGAAACCTGAGGTCCACCAGTTCTGCGAGATGTGCCGATCCAGGGAGTGCGACTTGTACTGGGTCAGCACGCAGACGCGTTCGTAACCACCGTTGACGAGGTTCGACAGGACGAAGTCGATCAATCGGTACGATCCGCCGAACGGCACCGCGGGCTTGGCCCGATCACTCGTCATCGGGTAGAGCCGTCGGCCCTCTCCGCCAGCCAGGACTATTCCGAGGACGTGCGGTTGTGATCTCACTGCTCCAACATATCGGCCCCGCCGCGAGCCGACCACCCGACGGTGAACTCCGTCAGCCCGCGAGACGTGCGACCGTGACCGTGACGTCGAGGGTGGCCGATGCCGTTGTGTCGCCCGCGAGCGCGTGAGCAGCGGCGTCGAGCTCCGGACGGGTCCGGTGGAAGCCTGCCGGCCCCATTCCGGCGATGTCGGCCAGACGAGCGGTGGTCAGGTCGAGGCGGGCGCTCACACGCTCCTGGGAGCAGATCTCGAATGAGCCCGCCAGGTCCACCGCGAGTCGCTCGGTCTTCCCGTCGCCGACGCGCAGCATGCCCATGGGTTCGACGATCTCTGCGAGGTGATCCGGGTTGGGCGTGACGATCACCCACCGTCCCCCCGTCCCGAGCACGCGGGCCGTCTCGGTGACGTTCCGTGGCGCAAAAACGGACAGGACGGCGTCGGCGGAGCGATCGGCGATCGGAATCTGCGCCCACAGATCGGCGACGACGGACACCACGCGTGGATGGGAGCGGGCGGCGGCGCGCGCGCACGATTTCGACAGGTCCACCGCGATTCCGACTCTGCGGTCGGCGGAGTCGCTCAGCGCGGCCGCCAGGTAGGCACCGGTTCCGGCCGCAGCGTCGACGACGGCCCCCGCGCCGGCGGGAACCGCTGCTGCGACAGCGGCCATGATCGGATCGTAGAGACCGTCGTTGAACACCGCCGTCCGGGACGCGACCATCTCCGGAGTGTCGGAGCGGTGCGACGTCCCCTTGCCGCTCAAGAGCGACACGTAGCCGTGTTTAGCGAGGTCGAAACGATGACCGTTCGGGCAGCCCATCGACCGCCCCATCAGCTCGAGACGTTCCGAGCAGACCGGACAGACGAGGCCGGCAGCCTCGAACAGGTCGGCGTCTGGCGTCAGGCGGTTACCTCGCGCAGCGCCTCACCGAGCGCGCTGGCCTCGGCGTCGTTCAGCTCGACGACCAGTCGGCCGCCTCCATCGATCGGGATGCGCACGATGATTCCGCGCCCTTCCTTGACCGCTTCCATCGCACCGTCACCCATACGTGGCTTCATCGCCGCCATTGTCCGTGCTCCCTCCAACGATTCACTGGACCGTTCAATGATACGTGTGCCACACGACACGCTTTCGCGCGCATCCGCTGATCGATCGATCGATCACGGTTCGATCGGCGGCACCTGAACGGTCGGCAGGGAGCCGGTGTCGGCCACGTCGCGGCCCGACAGCTCCGACACGACGTCCCGGAGTTCGTCGATCTCGCGGGCGAGTTTCTCCAACGCCCAGTCGACTTCGGCGGTGTTGTACCCGCGGATGGTCTGGGCGAACACCAGCCTGCGGACGTCGTCGCCGCTGATGCCCGCACGAGGAAGTCGGGTGAGCGTGGTTCCACGATCGACGGGCGGCAGATCCTCTCCACGCCCGAAGACGAACCACACCACGGCGAACAGCAGCGCGACCAGCACGGCCACGCCGATCACATACAGTCCGATGATCACCACCCGACCAGCGTAGCGCTGCAGTCAGAACAGGCGGGGATCCAGTCCGGCGATCGGTGGACGTTCGTCGGTGCGGAGTTCGGTGGTGTGCGGCGAGAACGCACCCGACTCGTCCGGCACGAACTGAGTGAGACCGACCCCGGAGTCGTCGATGCCGCAGCGCTCGAGCAGGGTCGCGACGATCTGGCGGCTCATCACGGCGAGATCGCGGAGCGGGCGATTCCGGTGCTGCCGAACGCCGAGGTTCACCTGCCCGATGCCGGGGAGCCCATAGCGGTCGTATGTGTCGACGAGCAGCCCGATCTCGACCCCGTACCCTGGAGCGAACCGAACCGAGGTGAGCAGTTCTCTGGTGCCCGCGTACTCGCCGCCGAGGGGCTGCAGCACTTCGCCGAGGTCGGGTTTGAGCGCGGTGAGCAGGGGTCGGGCGAGGAGTTCGGTGACCCGGCCGCCACCAGACGACTCCCGCTGCGATCCGTGCAGGAGCGGCCTGCGGTAGTACCCCTTGACCAGGTGGATCCCGGGGTCGGCGAGCAGCGGTCCGAGCATCTTCGGCACGAACATCGGGTCGGGGTCGATGAGGTCGGCGTCGACGAAGGCGACCAGATCGCCGGTCGTGGCCGCGAGAGACCGCCACAGCGCCTCCCCCTTGCCTGGCATCGGTTCGAGTCCGGGGATCGCCTCTTCGCGGGAGACGACGCGCGCTCCCGCCGCGCGAGCGCGCTCGGCGGTGCGGTCGGTGCACCCGGAATCGAGGACGATGAGTTCGTCGACGAGTGTCCCCACCAGGGGCCGGATCGACTCGATGACACCGGCGACGGTGTCCTCCTCGTTCAATGCGGGCAGCACGACGGAGACCGTTCGACCGGCTTTAGCGGCGACCAGATCGTCGACGCTCCATTCGGGATGGTCCCAGGTGTGAGTGTGCGACCAGCGGGCTTCGCCTTCACCGCGGTCGGTCCAGGCAGGGTTCACGCGAGACCCCGCACCGTGCGTGCAGGCGCGCGGGTTCCGCGGATCGACGCCACCATGTCGACGACTCGTCGAGTGTCGGCCACCTCGTGCACTCGGAACACCCGTGCTCCCGCCGCTGCGGCCAGCGCTGTCGCCGCCAGGGTCCCGGCGACGCGGTCGGTCAGATCGGCGTTCAACGTCTCCCCGATGAAATCCTTGTTCGACAAGGCCATCAGGACCGGCCAGCCGGTGTCGACGAGTCGGTCGAGTTCCCGGAGCAGGGCCAGCCCGTGATGCGTGTTCTTGCCGAAGTCGTGTGTCGGGTCGATGAGGATCCCGTCCTCGCGCACTCCGGCCTCTCTGGCGCGCGTCGCCGCGGCGCTCAGTTCGGCGACGACGTCCGACACGACGTCGTCGTACGCGACCCGATGAGGCCGGGTACGGACGACGGCGCCGCCCGTGTGGGAGCAGACGATGCCGGCTCCGGCTTCCGCCGCGACCGCCAGGACGCGGGGATCCGCTCCCGCCCACGTGTCGTTGACGATGTCCGCGCCCGCTTCGCACGCCGATGCGGCGACTTCACTGCGCCAGGTGTCGACACTGATCAGCAGGTCGGGATGCTGCGCGCGGATCCACGCGATCAGCGGGACCACCCGCCCGGCTTCGGCGACGGCGTCGACCTCCTCGCCGGGCCCTGCCTTCACGCCGCCGATGTCGACGATGTCCGCGCCCTGTTCCACGACGAGGTCGACGCGTGCTTTCGCGGCGTCGTCGGAGAACGTGGCTCCGCGGTCGTAGAACGAGTCGGGCGTCCGATTCACGATCGCCATGACAAGCGCTCGGTCGACGGCGACGGGGCGACCGCACAGGGTCGGGGCTGGAGTCGTCCCCGACGGGTTCGACCCGGCCGAGGGGGCAGAGATCACGATGTCACCCTACGGCGCGAGCGAGGCGTCGATCAGCGCGGGGCCTTGGCCGCCGCGACGTCCGCCGGATAGTCGTCGTAGAACGGCACGTAGCCGTCTGCGCGGCCTTTGAGCACCCACACCTCGTCGTCACCGACATCGCCGAAGCCCTCGTCGCGCAGTTCCACCTTGCGGTTCTTGAACGTGGACGTCACTTCGAGTTCGTCGACGAACCGCACGAACAGCGGCACCGCGTACGCGGGCAGCGATGCGTACAGCCGGTCGGCCAGCTGCTTCGGGTCAGGCCGCTGGTCACCCGCGAGCGTGATCGACACCATGCCCGCTTTGCCGTCGCATCCGGGGACCTCGACGCCGTAGGCGACTGCTCCGTCGATCGTGTCGTCCTCGCCTGCCGCACCCTCCACCTCGGTGGTCGCGACGTTCTCGCCCTTCCAGCGGAAGGTGTCGCCCAGGCGGTCGACGAAGGTGATGTGCGAGAACCCGATGTCGCGGACGAGATCACCCGAGTTGAAGTAGGCGTCGCCCTTCTTGAAGGCGTCGCGGACGATCTTCTTCTCGGTCTCCCGCGAATCGGTGTAGCCGTCGACCGGGACGCGCTCGCTGATCTCGGCGATCAGCAGACCCGGCTCGCCCTTCGGAACGGCGACGAGACGGCCACTGCCGTCGCGCTTGGGCTGGCCGTCCGCGTCGTACTCGACGAGCTTGAACGGAAGCGGACAGAACCCGACGGTCCGCTTGACGCCGAAGACGTTGACGAACGCCAGATTGAGCTCGCTGGCGCCGTAGAACTCGACGACGCGGTCGATCCCGAAGCGGTCGACGAACTCGTCCCAGATCTCGGGGCGGAGTCCGTTGCCGACGATGAGGCGCACCGAATGTGCACGGTCGGTCGGCTTCTCCGGCTGCGCGAGAAGGTAGCGGCACAGTTCACCGATGTAAGAGAACGCTGTCGCCCGGTTCTCGATCACGTCGTCCCAGAAGCGGGATGCGGAGAACTGCTTGCCCAGGGCCATGCACGCACCGCTGGCCAGGACCGCGCCGAGAGACACCGACACCGCGTTGTTGTGATAGAGCGGCAGCGCCACATACATGGTGTCCGACGGGCGCAGACGAACCGCGAGCCCGCCGATGCCGGTGTAGTTCGCCAGCCAACGGTTGTGGCTCATCACGCTGGCCTTGGGCAGGCCGGTGGTGCCGGAGGTGAAGATGTAGAACGCAAGAGTCGACGCGGGAAGTGTCGCCGTGACCGCCGGGTTCGCCTCCGACTTCCCCGCTGCCGCCTCCTCGAGCGCGGCGAAGTCGAGGATGTGCTCGGGATGGCGTTCGGGGCTCATCGAGTCGAACGCCTCGTCGCATTCGGGGTCGCGGATCAGGACGTTCGCGTCGAGCAGCGACATGCTGTGATCGATGACGTCGCCGCGCTGGTTGTAATTGAGCATTCCCGCGACCGCGCCCAGTTTGAGGACGGCGAGGATCACCAGGAGGTCGGTCGGATTGTTCTTCGACAGGATCCCGACGACGTCGCCGACTTTGACACCGCGTTCGGTCAGCACCGCGGCGTACCGATTGACGGTGCGATTGCACTCCCCGTACGACGACGACTCGCCGTGCCAGCGGAGGAAGGGCCGGTCCGGATGGTCCGCGGCGAGCTGCGCGAAGATCTGGCCGATGCTGTTCTTCTTGTCCGGAGACCGGAAGATCATGTTCGGCGCATGGCGAGCCATTCCGGGCAGGTCGGGGGCCATCTTGACGACACCCTTGAGAATGTCGGTGAACCCGACCTTGGTGGGCACTGTGTTCATGGGTTGCTTCACTCCTCACGCCGGACGGTGAACGCCGTCACCTTACCGTAGAGTCAGTTCTTTCATCGCGGCAGACACCGTGTCGACCACGACAAGCCGGTTCAACGCCCGGTCGGAGACGAATCCACGGGCGCGCAGATCGTCAAGCCAGGCGAGCATCGGGTCGTAGAACCCGCCGTGATTGATCATCACGACAGGCTTGTCGTGCACCCCGAGATAGGCGCCGGTCCACGTCTCGAAGAGTTCTTCGAACGTGCCGACCCCACCCGGCAGCGTGATGAAGCCGTCGGACATCTCGTCCATCAACCGCTTCCGCTCGCGCATGGTGTCGGTGACGATCAATTCGTCGGAGTCCAGATCGGCCACTTCGAGCGCCATCAGGTGCTCGGGGATGATGCCGATCGTCCTGCCACCGGCTCCGCGCGCGGCGCGGGCGACGCTGCCCATCATGGAGATGTTCCCGCCGCCGGACACGAGTGTGGCCCCAGCCGCGGCGATGGCTTTGCCGGTGTCGGCGGCCAGGCGCAGGTACTCCTCGTCGACCGGGCCGGACGCGCAGTACACGCAGATCGCGGGCGCATCGCGCGTCACGGGCGGATCGCCTTGTCGCAGACGGCCTGCACCGCTTCCTCGGGTGTGTCGACGAGAGTGATCAGGTCGAGGTCCTCGGGTGAGATCTTGCCGTCGGCGACGAGTGTGTTCTTCATCCAGTCGACAAGGGGCCCCCAGAAGTCACGGCCGACGAGCACGATCGGGAAGCGCAGCACTTTGCGGGTCTGCACGAGGGTCAGCGCTTCGAACAGTTCGTCAAGAGTGCCGATGCCGCCGGGCAGGCAGACGAACGCCTGCGAGTACTTGACGAACATCGTCTTGCGGACGAAGAAGTACCGGAAGTTGATCGCCAGTGTGACGTACGGGTTGATGTGCTGCTCGAACGGCAACTCGATGTTGAGGCCGATGGACTGTGCTCCGGCTTCGAAGGCGCCCTTGTTCGTCGCCTCCATGGCCCCGGGTCCGCCGCCGGTGATCACGGCGAATCCGGCCTCGCCGAGCCTCCGCCCCACGTCGACGCCCAGGTTGTACTCGTCGCTGCCCGGTTCCACCCGGGCCGAGCCGAAGACGGTGACGGCTTCGGCGACACCGCTGAGAGCGTCGAACCCGGCGACGAACTCGGATTGGATGCGCAGAACGCGCCATGAGTCGTGGATTCGGCGGTGATCGGCGAGCTGCGGATCGCGCGGGTCCACCCACTCGAGAAGAGTGCGGTCAGTCGTGATCCGCTCGGCGTCTCCGGACACCCTGACCTGCGTCGCCCCGATATGCCGCAGCGGCACCGCCTCGAAGGTCGCCTCGTCGTCATCAGTGGGCTGCGCGTTCGCGCCGGGTTCGCCATCGGCCATGACAGGAGACGCTACCAATCCGCGCGGCCTCCCACCGTGTCAGACGCGCACCTCGAACACCGGGAATCCCGACGCGACAGCGAGGATCTCCTCGTCCGAGGAGGTCGCGGTCAGTCCACCCACGAAATCCGAGACCTGCCAGCCCCACTTGTCGAGGTAGCCGCGGATGATCGCCGGCTTGGCGGAGGCATCGAGTTCGGCGAGGGCCACGACGTCGGTGCGGCGGCCGCGTCGCAGTGCCACCGCTCCCCCTGCGCGGACATTGCGCACCCACTGCGTGTTGCCGCGGGGCGAGAACAGGAAACGACGGTCGTCGACGACGAGCACATTGACCGGCGTCCGACGGATCTCGCCGGTGCTCCGTCCGACCGTCTGCAACTCATGGACGCCTTTCGGCGCAGCTCCGACCCGTGCGAGCCCGCCGACGATCCGATTCGAGGCGGTGAACATCGGGCCGCTCGGCGCTTCGTACCTGGTGTCGGTCATCGTGATCTCCTTCAGAAGTCTCGGTAGGGCGGCAACACGGCCGCGATGTTGACAACAAGCGAGAACACGGCGAACGCCCACACGATCGGCGCTCGAATCCCGGCCGCCACGAGAAGCGCCGTCGCCGCCGCGTACAAGCCGATCTTGACCGCGTACTTCGCGACGATCATGTCCACGACCGGCTGCGGGGACGCGAACAGCGCCCACAGGGCCACCGCGACGACGACAGCTGCGAGTCCGGCGAGCACGCCCGGCCATCCGCGGCCCGCCGCCGCCCACGCCCCACCGCCGAGAACGCCGAGCATCAGGACCTCGCTGGTGAAGAGCAGTGCGGCGAGCGACCAGAGATATGCCGTGCCCATCTCAACCTCCGACAAATCGTGAACAGTGTTCTCGTTTTAAGACGGTACAGCTCCGCCATCGACAAATCAAGAACAGTGTTCTTGTTTATTGGATGGGACCCGGCGGACGTGCGACGATGTGAGGTGATGAGCACCCCCACCGAACCCGGAGTCCGGGCCCGCAATCGAGCCGCGCTGGAGTCGCAGCTGCGCGATGTCGGACGACGCCACCTCGCCGAACACGGCGCCGCGGCACTCTCTTTGCGGGCGGTGGCTCGCGACATGGGACGCACCCCGTCGTCGCTGTACCGCTACGTCCGCGACCGCGACGACCTGCTCACCGTCCTCATCATCGAGGCGTACGACGACCTCGGCGACGCACTCGACACGGCCGTCGCCGGTTGTCAGCCCGGCAGGCCCGCGTTCGAGGCGTTCGCGCATGCACTGCACGTGTGGGCCGTCGCGCACCCGAGCGAGTACGCCCTGCTCTACGGCTCACCGGTGCCCGGCTATCACGCGCCGGCCGATGCGACCGCGCGGGCAGGCAACCGACCGATCCTGGCTGCGGCCCGGATCGTCGCAGGTCTGGAAGTCGTGCCGAACATCTCCGGAACAAGCGCCGAACGGCAACAACGCGCCGTCGACGCCCTCCGCGCGGCGACGCGGGAGGACGGCGTAGTCGAGCTCGGCCTGACGCCCGAGGTCCTGACCAGGACCGTTGCTGCGTGGAATCTGCTGCTCGGCGCGATCACGAGTGAGCTGTTCGAACAGTTGGGGCCCATCACCGACCGCCCCGACGACGTGTGGGACGGGATCGTCGACCTCGCGGGTGCGCTGGTGTTCGGAACCGAGACCTAGTGTCGTGTGGTGAAAGCTCCTCAATGGTTGACAAAAGGACCCGGAAGGTTCGTCGCGACCTTCGTCGACGGACGGCTGCCGTCACAAGGGTCGCGTTTGTCGACGACGCGTCGATCTAGAGCGACAGGTACGTGCGCAAGATCTGGGTCACCTGCGTGATCTGCTCGACGGGCACCCGCTCGTCGACTCGGTGCGCCAGACTCGGATCGCCGGGCCCGAGGTTCACCGCCGGGATGCCGAGCGCGGAGAACCTGGACACGTCCGTCCACCCGTACTTCGCTCGGAACTTGCCGTCGGCCGCCGCGACCAGCGCGGCCGCGGCGGGATGAGCGAGCCCGGGCAGCGCACCGGACGCCGAGTCGGTGACCTCGGCGGTCACTGCCCCGGACGCCAGCTCGGCGGCGAACACCTCACGCACGTGCTCGAAGGCCTGCTCCTCACTGCGGTCGGGCGCGAAGCGGAAGTTCACATCGACGTACACCTCGTCGGGGATGACATTGCCCGCGACGCCGCCGTGGATTCCGACGGCCGACAGCCCTTCGCGGTACTCGCAGCCGTCGATGTCGACGCGGCGCGGTTCGTATGCCGCGAGGGTCGTCAGGAGGCCGCCGAGCTTGTGAATCGCGTTGTCGCCCATCCATGCCCGGGCCGAGTGCGCGCGCGTTCCGGTGGCGGTGAACCGGACCCGCAGAGTGCCCTGGCAGCCCGCCTCAATCAGGCCCGCGGTCGGCTCGCCGAGGATCGCGACGTCGCCGGAGAGCCAGTCGGGAAGTTCTCGTTCGATGGCGCCGAGACCGTTGAACTCGGCGGCGATCTCCTCGCAGTCGTAGAAGATCAACGTCAGATCATGCGCGGGCTCGTCCAACGTGGCGGCGAGGTGCAGGAACACTGCGTCGCCCGACTTCATGTCTACGGTTCCGCATCCGTGCAGGACGTCGCCCTCGTCGTCGGTGACGGTGCGCCTCGACGGGACGTTGTCGACGATCGGCACGGTGTCGAGATGTCCGGCGAGGATCACTCTGGTCGGCAGCCCGCGATTCGTCCTGGCGAGCACACAGTTCCCATGCCGGACGACCTCGAATCCGGTGAGCTGTTCGCGCAGGGCGGCCTCGACGGCGTCGGCGATCGACTTCTCGTCGCGGCTGACGCTCGCGATGTCGACGAGTGCGGCCGTCAAGTCGATCGGGTCGGCGGACAGGTTCAGCTCAGGAATGCTCACGACAATCCATCGTAGGCCTGTCAGGGCGCCCCGTTAGACTCGTGCCGTGACTACTCAAGGTGCTGTTGCCATTGGAATCGCCACCGTCGTCGACACGGACGGCACGACGACCGTCCTCGACACGTGGTACCCGACTCCCGAACTCTCCACGGACGCCGGCACCACCGGCTCGACCGAACTGACCGGCGACGACGTGCCGTCCGATCTGCGCCCGCTCGTCGGCGCCGACGAAGCCCGCGGCGTCCGCACGATCGCCGTCAAGACGGTGATCGCCGACCTGTCGGTCGCACCGGTCGACGCGCACGACGTCTACCTGCGCCTGCACCTTCTCTCGCATCGTTTGGTGCAGCCGCACGGCGCCAACCTCGACGGCCAGTTCGGACTGCTCGCGAACGTGGTGTGGACCAACTTCGGCCCCTGCGCCGTCGACGGCTTCGAGCAGACGCGCGTCCGCCTGCGCGCCCGCGGCCACGTGACCGTGACGTCGATCGACAAGTTCCCGCGCATGGTCGACTACGTGTCGCCGTCGGGTGTCCGCATCGGCGACGCCGACCGCGTGCGTCTCGGCGCCCACCTCGCCGCAGGAACCACCGTCATGCACGAGGGCTTCGTGAACTTCAACGCAGGCACCCTCGGCACGTCGATGGTCGAGGGTCGCATCTCGGCCGGTGTGGTGATCGGCGACGGCTCGGACATCGGCGGCGGCGCGTCCACCATGGGTACCCTGTCGGGCGGTGGCAAGGAGATCATCACCATCGGAAAGCGGTGCCTCCTCGGCGCGAATGCGGGCTGCGGCATCCCGCTCGGCGACGACTGCGTCGTCGAAGCCGGCCTTTACATCACGGCGGGCACCAAGGTGACCGGCCCAGACGGCTCGGTCGTCAAGGCCCGCGACCTCGCCGGCCGCTCGAACCTGCTCTTCCGCCGCAACAGCGTCACGGGCGCGGTCGAGGTGACCGCCAAGGAGGGCGACGGCATCGAGCTCAACGAGGCTCTGCACGCCCACAACTGACGCCCCGATCGACTGTGCCGTCGATCGTGACCACCATCAGGTCACGATCGGCGGCACAGTCGTCTCACGGCCACCGCCAGACGGCACCTGGTCGCCCGACGCCGGACGGGGCGGATTCGTCGACCCGGACGGCGATCCGCTTGAGCGTGCGGTTGAGATTGCCGCGGTCCACGTCGCCGCCTGTCAGCGATGCCGTGACGGCCAGCGCGGTCCGTACGCTGAACTCGCGGCCGAGAAGGGCCGCGGTGAATCCGAGGTCGCGCCACAGCCTGTCGGCGAGGACCGGCCGGACGTCGGCGAGGATCCGGGCGTGATCGAACGCCAACGACGGCGGCTCGTCCCACGACACCCAGCGCCCGTCGACGGTCTCGACGTCTCCGACGGTCACCCACGCGGTGATCGACAGCGTCGGACCTCGAGGGTCGCGGTGCGGTTCGTCGAAGACGACGAGCTGACCCACCCCGGTCACGTCGTCCGGTGTGATGGCGGCCTTGCCCGCAGCCCGCACGGCGGCCTCCGATATCCGCTCCCCCGCGCCCAGCAGGACTCCCGGCAGCGCCCAGTCGCCTGCGAACGGCTCGGCTGCCCGCCGATGGACGAGGACCTGCGTACCGTCGCCGCCGACCCGCAGGACGACGGCGTCCACCGACACCGCCGACGAGCCGACCCCGGGCGCGGAGAGTTCAGTCATACGACGAGTCTGGCACTCGCCCCGGTCTGCGCCCGGTCCCGCCTGTCCGGACCGTGCGCGCGGACGGCGACCGGGACGCCCGCGGCCGCCGCGAGTTCGGCAGGGATCGCCGCGGCGTCCACCGCTTCGAGCACCGGTACAGCCGAGCGTGCGGTGGCCGTCAGACGCTCCTGGAACGCCAGGTCGCGGTAGTCGCCGAGCCCATAGTCGGCGTAACCACGCGCCACCTGGATCCCGTCGGCGACATCGAGGTGGCTGACCGCCAAGGCGTCCAGCCCGCCGTGCCGCCGGCAGACCTGCGCGGCGTACCGCAGCAGCGGCAGGTCCAGGTGCCCGATCCGCCAATCGCCCTGGTAGCGGCCGGTCCCGTTGTGCGGCTCGGCGATCGTCAGGTCCGGGTCCTCGGTCGGCAGCGGCCCCGCGCCGTGCCGGGTCGCGTAGGCGCGGACCGCCCCGATGACGGTGGCGGGCGGCTCCCCCGCCTCCCGGAGCAGGGCCTGCGCGACGGCGGGAAGGGTGGTGCTCCACGTGGTGTGCGGATGCAGTCCCCGCCACTCGTCGAGCAGGACCCCCTGCGCGCCCTCGAAGATCAGCCGACCGCGCGATGCGGCCTCAGCGATCGCGGCTCGATCGTCGACGATCGACACCGCCCGCCCGAACTCCGCCAGCGCCGACGCCATCACCCGCACCGACGGCGGCTCATGCTCGGCACCGTCGAGGAGTGGCGCGTAGAACTCCGCCAACGCCATCAACGTACGACGCACGGTCTGCGGGTCGAGGCAGTCGGCGACTGTGAGCGGTGGTGTCGTCGCGTCGCGGGACGCGACGATGTCGTACAGGCTCTCGCCCCGCCGCAGTCGGGCGTCGTGGGCCAGTGCGTACCAGCGCGTCTCGCCGATCCCCAGCCCGCACGAACCGTGCCTGGCGTCGCCACGGGCGTCCTCGCGTATCCGGTTGACCGCGATGTGGATCGGCGTCACCACCAGCGCCTCCGGACTCACTGACACCCGCCCCAACGGATCGGCGACGCCGAGGCCCTCCAGATCGAGGGCCTCGGCCGCCAGCCGCCACGGGTCGACGACGACGTGCCTGCTCAGGTGGGTTGCCGCGCCCGTGAACGTGCCGCTGCCGAACAGGCGGAACGTGTGATGCAGACCGTCGGCCACCACGTTGTGGGCGGCCTGCGCCCCGCCGTTGAAACGGACCACCGCGGTCGGCTTCACCCGCGCCGCCAACCAGTCGACGGTCGCGCCCTTCGTCTCGTCGCCGAAGCCGAGCCCGACTACGGCGAGGTGCCTGCTCGGCATGTTCCCTCCTCTCTCGAGTGTCTGTGCGGTCGGGTCAGATCAGGTCGTCGGTGCCCGCGACGCCCGCCGGCAGGCGGGACGGGACCCGCCCGACGGTGTCCGACAGCCGTGCGAGCGCACTTCCGACGACGCCCGCGGTGCCTGCCCCGACGTCGTCGAGGTCGGCGAGCCCGTCGTCCAGGTCGACGACGTCCTCCAGCATCCCGACGGTGACGGCGATCAGATCGCACACCGCGTTCGGGTCCTCCAGGAACAGGACGCGTTCACCCAGGATGTCCTGCCAGTGGCCGCGGACCTGCGGATCGTCGTAGTAGCTCGTCTGCCGCGGCAGGATGTAGAACACCTCCCACCGTTTCTGCAGTTCGCGGTACACCGAACGCGGGTCGAGGTCGCGGCGCACCTCGTCGCCGATCACCTCACGGATGTGGCGGGCTTTCAACGAGCGCTTGTTCATCTCGTCGCCGATGAGGAACACGTAGCCCTTGCGTCCGCGCTTGTCCCACGCGTCGGTCGCCGTGTGCCGGGCGAGGAAGTACGCGGCCAGCTCGTACGACTCGGTCTTCTGCCCGCCGCCGTTGCCCTCCAGCAGGATGTTGCGCAGTTGGTCGTCCATCCGGTTGTCGGACTCGAACTGCCCCACCTGCAGCGGGACGTAGTCGGTCTCGGCGTCGCCGATCGCACCGAACATGATCTGCGGATCAGTCGCGTAACCCTTCCGCAGCAGCAGTCCGTGCAGCTTGGACAGCTGCTTCTGCATCGCGACGGGAACCGAGCCCATCGACCCGGTGACGTCGAACATCACCACGATCGGCGTCGATTGCGGGTGTTCGGCGCTGTCCCGGGACTCGCGCACGCCGACGTCGAGCGGGTCGAGGTCGGGGTGCGCCTTCCACTCGCTGGCCGGCCGGGCCTTGGTGGACGCGCTGTAGGCGAAATCCGCCGAGCCCGTGCGTGCCCGGAAGGTGGCGGCGGCACGGTACACGTCGTCGCTCCAGTGTCCGTTTCCCATGGTGACTCTCCTTCACTTCTCGGGTGGACGCGAACGCCGTCAGGCGCTCACGGTGTACGGGAACCGCCGGAAGGTCCGCGGTCCGTACAGGTCGTCGAGCAGGTCGTCGTACTCGTCGAGGAGGCCGACGGCGTCGGGTCGCATCCGCGGCGACGTCTGCATGCAGCCGACTGCGAATGCCCGTTGTCGCCGCTCGTCGGATGCGAGCATGAGTCGCATCGTGGCGTGCAGCATGTACACGTCCAGTTCCGGACCTGCAAGTTCGGTGTCGTCGGGCGGATACAGATCGCGGCGCGACGCGATCCGCCCGGGGAGCGTGTCGCCCGGCTCGGAGCCGAACGACCACCCCGCCAGGACCACACCGTGGCCCTCCGGGTGGATGAGGACGTTCTCCGGCACGATCGCCCCGTGGACGACGCCTGCCGCATGCGCTCCGGCCACCGCTCGCAGAAGCCGGCGATGGATCCACGCCCAGTCCCGGCCGTCGAGCCCGCCGGCGGGGACCGCCGCGGACAGGTCGACGAAGCCCTGCGCCCGTCCGTGCGCGGACAGGACGTTGACGTGCCTGCCGCCGTCGACGACAGCGGTGTCGAGCAACTGCGGGTAATACGGCGCGAGCCACGCGTTCGCCGGGTCGTCGGTGAAGCGGGCTAGAGCGCGGAGCGTCCGGCGCTCCCGTTGCGCGAAGGGCGACGCCGACCGCGGCACCTTCACCGCGACGGGTGCCCCAGTCTCCGACACCGCCGAGTACACGACGCTCACGCTCCCCTGCACCGCCGCTCCCAGTGTGTATTCGCCACGGCGGCCGACGATCGTCCCAGCCGGTGCACGCCACTCGTCGTAGAGTGCCGTCAGCTTCTCGAAGGCGCCGACGTCGCCGCCGCGATCCGGGTGCAGCAGCGCCGCCAGCCTGCGGAACTCCCGACGTCCGTCCCTCCGCGATCCGTCGGCCGGACCGAAGAGGTCGCCCGCCGTTCGTGCGTCTGCGACCACCCTCCGGGCCTCTAGCTCTTCCCTGTTCATATTTTTAGTCTAGTTGACTAATTTAGGTCACGCAACGGTCGCCCGTATTTGAATCTCCGATCAACGCCGACGCTCTCGGCATCTCGATGGTGGCCCCAGTTCCGCCGCAACAGCACCACGGTGCCGTCGAGGTGACCCGCCATGGAGGGAGCGATGGCGTCGAGCTCAACGAGGCTATGCGCGCCCACAACCGACAGACACTGCCAAGATAGACCCTGTCCTCCGGTCGGATGAACGATTCGACCAACCGGTACATTCACGCAGAATTGCGCACAACATGTTGTTCGTAATGAATGTCGCCGTGAGGACAGAATGCAGAACAGTCAGCCCCCGCCGTTCCGGCCCCCGACCGGGCAGCCCGCTCCTGGAATGTCGCGGCCACAGCGGTTCCCACAGCAGTATCGCCAACCGCACCAGCGGCACCACGGCGGACCGTTTCACCCCCCGGCACCTGCGTGGCATCATCCAACCGGCCCGGTTCCACCGACCACCCCGTGGTGGAAGCGGCCGCTGCCCTGGATGGGTATAGCGACGACGGGGGCCGCCGTCCTCATCGTCACGCTGGTCGCGACAAACGGACCTTCGACTAGCCGCCCCCATTCTTCGGCGCCAGCGCCGAATATCAACGACGTGATAGCAGCGGTGTGCGATTCGGAAACCTTCGCGAATGGCCGGGGAAATCCCCCGCTCGTCCGTTCCGAGAGCTCTGGGTGGTGCGGATCATCAGTGGAGTCGGGCATGATCATCATCGCGACCTACGGAAGCGAGTCCGAACGAAGCAGCGACGCCCACTCCGAATTGGTCGGCCCGTACGCGACCGGGAAGCTCGACGACGATCGCCTTGTCATGGCCGCGGGGCGACCGTGGGCTTCAATTGAGCAACTTCGACCCTTGTCCGAACTCGGATTTGACGTGTATTCGAAGTAACGGCGACGAGCGCGAAGGTTGGCCGCTGCGTCCGACTAACCCAGGCGGGCGACGGCGGCAGCGATGCGCTCGTCGGTGGCGGTCATCGCCATGCGGACGTGGCGGGCGCCTGCGGGCCCGTAGAAGTCGCCGGGAGCGACGAGGATGCCGCGCTCGGCGAACCAGTCGAGAGTGGCGCGCGAGTCGTCTCCGCGAGTGGCCCACAGGTACAGACCGGCCTCCGAGTGGTCGATCGTGAATCCCGCGCCCAGGACCGCATCCCGCAGCTGGTCGCGACGAGCGCGGTAACGCTCGCGCTGGGCGTCGACGTGGGCGTCGTCGTTCAGTGCCGCGACGGTGGCGCCCTGGATCGGGAACGGGACGATCATGCCCGCGTGCTTGCGAACGGCGAGCAGCTCGGCGATCAACTCTCGGTCGCCGGCGAGGAAACCTGCACGATAGGACGCGAGGTTCGACACCTTCGACAGCGAGTGCATCGCGATCAGTCCGGTGTGGTCGCCACCGCACACGTCGGGGTGCAGCACCGACAGCGCCTCCCCCTCCCAGGTGAGGCCCAGGTAGCACTCGTCCGACACGATGACCGACCCGTGCTCACGCGCCCACTCGACGACCCCACGGAGGTGCTCGACGGACAGCACACGCCCTGTCGGGTTCGACGGACTGTTCAAGAAGATCAGAGCCGGGACGTCGTCGCCGTAGTCCTCGACACGATCGGCACGGACCGGGTTCGCACCGGCGAGCAGCGCACCCACTTCGTACGTCGGGTAGGCGACCTCAGGGATCACGACGGTCGCGCCCGCGGGCACGCCAAGCTGAGACGGCAGGCCCGCAACGGCTTCCTTGGTTCCCACCACCGGCAGGATCGACGACACGTCGAGCCCCGTGACACCGAAGCGACGTGACAGTGCTCCGACTGCCGCCTCGCGCAGTTCGACGATGCCGACGGTCACCGGGTAACCCGGGAACTCCGACGACGCCGCCAGCGCATCCCGGATCAGCGGGTCGACGGGATCGACGGGCGTGCCGACCGACAGGTCGACAATCCCGTCGGGATGTTCCGCGGCCCGCGCCTTCGCGCCTGCGATCGTGTCCCACGGGAAGTCGGGCAGTCCGGCGCTGACCGGGCGAAGCCGGTTCACGGAGCGAGTCACGTCGAGATCAGTCCTCTTCGCCCATCGGGGGCAGGCCCTTGATGAACGGCGGGTCGTACTCGGTCTTGCCGACCTTGCTGGCGCCGCCCGGAGAACCGAGCTTGTCGAAGAAGTCGACGTTCGCCGACACGTAGGGCTCCCAGTCGTCCGGCACGTCGTCTTCGTAGAAGATCGCCTCGACCGGGCACACCGGCTCACACGCACCGCAGTCCACGCACTCATCGGGCTGGATGTACAGCATCCGACCGCCCTCGTAGATGCAGTCGACCGGGCACTCTTCGACGCACGCACGGTCCAAGACGTCGACACACGGCTCGGCGATGATGTAAGTCACGTCGGTTCTCCTTCTATTTCATTCCTGCTCCGCGCGAGGGCTGATCGCATCGGGCAGCACGCTGTCGCGGCCGTCTCCGACCGCACCCGTCCAGACTATCGCTGCGCCCCGCCCCAGCGGGAATCAGTGCACGCTGACCTGGGCGGATTTTTGCTCACGGCCGAGGGCAAGCACGTTTGCGGTGATGGCGCCGGGCCTTTCGACTCGCAAGCTCGCTCAAGGAGCAGTGGGACACGCTCGCTCAAAGGGCAGGGGCGTCAGGCGAGTTCGACTGCCAGGGCCGACGAGACCGTCCCGTACTCGGTGGTCCGCTGCCGCGGGGTGCGCCCGATGCCGGTGACGATGTCGTGGAGTTCGGCGACCGTCTTCTCCGATCCGTGCTGGCTGCCGGCCATCCGGGAGATCGTCTCCTCCATGAGTGTGCCGCCGAGGTCGTTCGCACCGCCACGCAGCATCGCACGAGTTCCGTCGACACCGAGTTTGACCCAGCTGGTCTGCACGTTGTCGATCCGACCGTGCAGCATGATCCGAGCCAGTGCATGGACGGCTCGGTTGTCGCGCTGCGTCGGGCCGGGCCGCGAAGCCCCGGCGAGATACAGCGGTGACGACTGGTGCACGAACGGCAGCGGGACGAACTCGGTGAAACCACCGGTCCGGTCCTGGATGCCGCGCAGCACGTTGAGGTGACCGACCCAGTGGTGCGGAGCGTCGACGTGTCCGTACATCATCGTGGAGCTCGACCGCAGGCCGACCTCGTGCGCCGTGGTGATCACGTCGATCCACGCCGACGCAGGGAGCTTGCCCTTGGTGAGGATCCAGCGGACCTCGTCGTCGAGGATCTCGGCGGCGGTGCCGGGAATCGTGTCGAGGCCCGCCTCGCGGAGCGCGGTGAGCCATTCACGTACCGACTGTCCGCCGCGGGAGGCGCCGTTGACGATCTCCATCGGACTGAAGGCGTGGACGTGCATCGACGGAACCCTGGCCTTGACCGCCCGGACGAGGTCCGCGTATCCGGTGACAGGCAGCTCTGGGTCGATGCCGCCCTGCATGCAGACCTCCGTCGCGCCGGCGACGTGGGCTTCCCAGGCGCGGTCTCCGACTTCGGCAGCCGACAGCGTGAAGGCGTCTTCGTCGCCCTTGCGCTGGGCGAAGGCGCAGAACCGGCAACCCGTGTAGCAGATGTTGGTGAAGTTGATGTTCCGGTTGACCACGTACGTGACGTCGTCACCGACGACGTCTGCACGAATCGAGTCCGCGAGTGCGGCGAGGGCTTCGAGTCCGGGACCGTCGGCGGTGGCCAACGCCAGATACTCGTCGTCCGACAGGCCGGCCGGGTCGTTCTCCGCATGCCGCAGCGCGGACGCGACGTCGGACCCGAGTCGTTCAGGTGCGCTGCCGGAGGCCAGTTCGAGAACCTGCTCGCGGATGGTGTCCCAATCGCCGAATGCGTTGTCGATGTCGCTGCGGGTATCGGTGTTGCGGCCGTCGGAGTCGATCTCGGTGTTCAGATCCACGCGTCCGGACGACGCCCATTCCTCGTCGGGCTCCTGCCACGGCAGGCCCTCCGGTCGGACGTCGCGGGCCAGGCCGGTCTCGGGATCGGTGAGTGCGGCGACGTGACGGCTGATACGCGGATCGATCCACGGCGAGCCCGCCAGGACGAACTTCGGCTGGGCCGCCGACCGTTCGGTGAGCGTGAACCCGGCCGACGCCGTGATCTCGGCGAGCGTGTCCAGGTTGGGCCACGGGCGTTCGGGATTGACGTGGTCGGGTGTCAACGGCGACACGCCACCCCAGTCGTCGACGCCCGCAGCGACGAGCGCGCGGCACTCCTCGGCCGACACGAGATTCGGCGGAGCCTGAATCCGCATGCCAGGGCCGAGCACGATGCGCGCAACCGCGACCGCGGCGATGAACTCGTCCATGTCGGCGTCGGGCGCCGAGCCCATCGCGGTGTCGGGCTTCGCGCGGAAGTTCTGGACGATCACTTCCTGGATGTGCCCGAACGCCTTCTGCGACTTGCGGATCGCGAACAGTGATTCGGCCCGTTCGGTGAGGTTCTCACCGATCCCGACGAGGATGCCCGTGGTGAACGGGACCGAGAGTCGACCGGCGTCGGTCAGGACTCGCATCCGGACTTCCGGATCCTTGTCGGGGCTGCCGTAGTGGCACTCCCCCTTGTCGGTGAACAGCCTGCGAGCAGTCGTCTCGAGCATCATGCCCATGCTGGGCGCGACCGGCTTGAGCCGGTTGATCTCCTCCCAGCTCATGACGCCGGGATTCAGATGCGGAAGCAGACCGGTCTCTTCCAGCACGCGGATCGACGCAGCGCGTACGTAGTCGAGGGTCGAATCGTAGCCTCGCTCGTCGAGCCACTGTGCGGCTTCGGGCCACCGGTCCTCGGGTCGGTCGCCGAGGGTGAACAGGGCTTCCTTGCATCCCAGCGCCGCACCGTTTCGGGCGATGGCGACGACCTCGTCGAGTTCGAGGAACATGCCGTGACCGTCGCGCTTGAGCTTGCCGGGGACAGTCACGAACGTGCAGTAGTGGCAGCGGTCGCGGCACAGTCGGGTGAGCGGGATGAAGACCTTGCGCGAGTACGTGACCTGCCCGGACCGGCCCTCCGCGTCGAGGCCGGCGTCGCGGACACGGGCCGCGGCCTCCATCAGGGCGGTCAGGTCGTCGCCGCGGGCGGCGAGCAGGACGGCCGCCTCGTCGACGTTGAGGGGTGTCGCGTCGGCAGCACGGCGCAGAGCGCGTCGCATCGCCGACCGAGCCGGAGTCTGCGCCCCGCTGACAGAATCGGAAGACGTCACTCTACCGATGGTAGACACGGATCGATGACGGGCGGCGTCCGCCGTCTGCTCAAAGGTGATTCAACCGATTCATCGATTGCGCGAGCGCAGGCACGCCGACCCCGCAGAACAGCAGGAGAAGAGCGCGCCAGTCGTAGATCAGCGCACCGTTGCCGTTGACGCCCGGCAGCAGAGCGACCAGCGCGACGAGCACCCACGCGATCAACGGCGCGTATCGCCAGGGCGAGCCGGTGATCTGCGCCGCGAGCTGCAGCAGCACGACATTGCCGACTGCCGCGGCGAGCGCGCTGACCGGCAGCGGCGCCGTTCCCACGAGGACGTTCAGATAGAACACGGTGACCACACCGAGGACGAATCCGCAGACCGTGAGAACGGCGAGTTCAACGCGGTCGCCCGCGGTCATCGGATCCCCTCGAACAGATCGCTCTCGAACTCCGGAGAGTCCACGTCGGTGCGGATGAAATGCTCAGCGGTCCCGATGGGTTGCGCGATCAGATTCGACAACGCGTACTCGGTGCCCGACGGCGCCACGATCACCTGGGTCGCATGCGCCGCGAGGCCGCGGACCTTGCGGTCGAGCACGGCCGACACGTCGACCGCCGCGGTGACCTCCTGGTCGGGATAGCTCGGAAGCTCACCCGGTGCGGGCATCCGCCAGCCCACCGGAATCGTTGCGATCCCGGCCAGGCCCTCCTCCAGCGCTGACCGCTGGGTCACCGACTCGTACACCTTGCGCGGGTAACCGGTGGCGGCGCGCGACTCGGAGATCGCGTCGACGGACACCTCGTGCACACGTTTGTGATCCGGATGCCCATAGGTTCCGGCGGCGTCGTAGGTGACGATCACATGCGGTGCGAATCGGTCGATCTCGTCTCGCAGCGCGGCGACGAGATCGTCCTGAGTCGCCTGAAACAGGGCGCGGGGGTTCTCCGCGGAGGCGGTCCCGGCCATGCCGGAATCCCGCCATCGACCCGCGCCGCCGAGGAACGTCGGGCGCGGCGCATCGACGCCCGTCGGCGTCAGCTCTGACAGTGCGGCCGCGAGCTCGCCGATGCGGAATCCTCCCAACTGGTCGGCTCCACCGTCGGCGACGAGCATCGCCCACTCCTGACCGATCACCTCACCCTCCTCACCGAGGGTGAAGGTGACGACACGGACGTCCGCCCCCTCATCGAGGTAGCGGGCGATCGTTCCGCCGGTCATGATCGTCTCGTCGTCCGGATGCGCGTGAAGGAGCATCAGACGCAGCGGCGCCCCGGTCACTGGAGACCCCAGCGGACCGCGTCGCCGAAGACGCCGACCTGCGGCGGTCCGTCGAGCGACACTCCGACCACCTTGTCGGTCGACGCTCCGAGCACGGTGTCCTGGTAGATCGGCAGGTAGACGGCCTGTGCCGCGAGCAGTTCCTCTGCCTGCGAGAGCTGATCATCGGGCGCCTCAGAGCTCATCGCCTCGACAGCCAGATCCATCAGCGTCTGATCGCACAGACCGGAGATGTTGCCGGTGTACGTGTCGTCGCTCGATCCCGCGGCCGGAGTCGTGGAGGTCGGTGCACCGCTCGGTGTCGGCAGCACACTCTCGTCCGCGGCCGGGTCCTCGTCGTCGTCGGACTTGTGGGCGCCGGCCTCGGTGCCCGCCTTCGGGGCGGCGCATCCCACCTGCGAAGCGAGGGAGGTCGCGGGGTCTGCTCCGAGTCCGGTCCAGCCGACCACGAGGTCGACCCTGGCGTTGCGCAGTGCAGCACCGTACAGCTCGGTGTTCGACATGCCCTGCACGCTGGCGCGCACTCCTGCGGCGCGGAGCTGGTCGGCCATCGTCTCGGCAGCCGACATCACCGACTCGTCGGAGTTGACCGCGCCGATCCGGACCACGAGGTCTTGGCCGTCTCTGGTGTACGGCGCGACACCGTACGGAAGTCCGGGAACATCGCCTGGCACCAGGGTCGGCGACGTCGACGGGACCGCGCTCGACGAGGACGTGCCCGGCGTCGTCGGTACGGGACGCTGCACCACCTGACCGGGGCGGAAGCCCGCGGAGGCGAGCAGTTCACGGATCTGGTCGACGCCCGGTCGCGGGCGCCGGACGTCGGTGTATCCGGTGTTGGACGGCGCGAAGACGGTGTTCGCGAACGGCGTCACCACGGTGTCTCCTGCCGCGGCGGAACGGATGAGTCCGGCGTCGAGCATCCCGAACACCGCCTTGCGGACGGCGAGCGACGACATCGTCGCCGAGCGTGTGTTCGCGTTCACGGTGAGTCCGCGGACTGCGGGCCTGCGGGCGGTCGTCACTCCGGGAATCGCCCCGACCTCGGCGGCCGATGCGGGTCCCGCGGTCAGGGAGACCATCGTGGAGTCGCCGTTCCGGATGGTCTGCGCCATCTGCGGTGCAGTGCCCGCACGACGCAGCACCACCTGGTCGATCTCGGGGGGCTTGCGCCAGTAGCGGTCGTTGCGGATCAGGCGCACCTCGTCGCGGGACCTGTCGATCGAGTAGATCGCGAACGGGCCCGCCGTCACCGGTTTGCCTTCGTCCATTCCGGTCTGGAAGCCGTTCTGCTTCGACTTGAGCGTGTGACTGGGCAGCAGCGACGTGAACAACTCACGCCACGCGCGATACGGCGCGTCGAACGTGACCGTCACCTGCTTGCCGCCACCACTGGTCTTGACGTCGGTGATCGCACGGTATCCGGCCGGAGCGACGACGTTCGGCTGCCGCGACATCTGCTGCCACAGGTATGCGAAGTCGTCGCCCGTGACGGGCAGTCCATCGGACCACTGCGCGTCGTCGACGATGTGATAGTCGACGGTGAACGGAGCCTCCGACGTGACCTCGGCGGACGACAGAAGCGCGTCGTTGAGTCGCCACTGGACACCCTGCGGCGTCTGCACCGGCGTGAAGGCGCTCGGCAGGGTGAGTGCGGCGACGGCGGTCGTCACCGAACCGAGGTCCGAGCCGACGTGCGGATTGAACCCCGAACCGATCGAGTCGGTCGCCACGTACACGGTCCGCTCATCCGGGTACTCGTTGGGAGTGGTCGTCGGCAGTGTCTCCCGGACCGGGGGTGGAGGGTCGGCCATGCATGCCGTGGCCGTCACGCCGACCGTCCCTGCGAGCGCAAGCGCGAGCACGCTTCTACGCAACGAACCGACCCTCATCCACCAGACCTCTCGTTATGCGTTCGCGTCACGCGCCTTGGCCCGCGAACGCTCGCGGGCGCGGGTCGACGCATCGAGATTGACCTTACGCACACGGCACACCTCGGGCGTCACCTCGACGCACTCGTCGGCGGCACAGAACTCCATGGCGGCCTCGAGGTCGAGTTCCATCGGCTTCGCCAGAGTCTCCATGACGTCGGCCGACGACTGACGCATGTTGGTGAGCTTCTTCTCACGCGTGACGTTGATGTCGAGGTCTTCCTGGCGGGGGTTGATGCCCACCACGTGGCCCTCGTAGCTGTCGTCGCCCGGGTTCACGAAGAACGTGCCGCGGTCGGCGAGCTGGATCATGGCGAACGGGGTGACGCTGCCCGCACGGTCGGACACGAGCGAACCGGTGTGGCGTGCACGGATCTCACCCGCCCACGGGCCGTACTCGGCGAACACCGCGTTGGCGATGCCGGTGCCGCGCGTCTCGGTCATGAAGTCGGTGCGGAAACCGATGAGGCCACGCGAAGGCACCTCGAACTCCATGCGGACCCAGCCGCTGCCGTGGTTGTTCATCTGATCCATGCGACCCTTGCGCGCGGCGAGGAGCTGCGTCACGGCGCCGAGGTACTCCTCGGGGACGTCGACGGTCAGGTTCTCGAACGGCTCGTAGGTCTTGCCGTCGACCTTGCGGGTGACGACCTGGGGCTTGCCGACGGTCAGCTCGAAGCCCTCGCGGCGCATCTGCTCGACGAGGATGGCGAGTGCGAGCTCACCACGACCCTGAACCTCCCACGCGTCGGGACGGCCGATGTCCTCGACCTTGAGGGACACGTTGCCGATGAGTTCGCTGTCGAGGCGGTCCTTCACCATGCGGGCGGTCAGCTTATGGCCCTTGACGCGGCCGGCGAGCGGCGACGTGTTGGTGCCGATGATGACCGAGATGGCCGGCTGGTCGACGGTGATGCGCGGCAGTGCGACCGGGTTCTCCGGATCGGCGAGGGTGTCGCCGATCATGATCTCGGACATGCCCGCGACGGCCACGATGTCGCCTGCGACGGCGACGTCCGCGGGCGCGCGGTCGACGCCGAGGGTCACCAGCAGCTCGGTGATCTTGGCCTTCTCGATGACCTGTTCGCCGTCGACCTCACGGCACCACGACACCTGCTGCCCCTTGCGGAGGGTGCCGTTGTGGATGCGGACCAGACCGAGGCGGCCGAGGAACGGCGATGCGTCGAGGTTGGTGACGTGCGCCTGCAGCGGAGCGTCGACGTTGCCCTTGGGCGCGGGAATGCTGTTGATGAGGACGTCGAACAGCGGGTCGAGGTTCTCGCCGTCGGGCACGGAGCCGTCGGCTGGCTGCTCGGTGCTTGCGACGCCTGCACGGCCGGACGCGAACAGGACCGGCAGTTCGAGTGCGAGCTCGGCTGCTTCGGCGGCCTCGTCGTCGAGGTCCGACGCGAGGTCCAGGAGCAGATCCTGCGCCTCGGTGACGATCTCGCCGATGCGAGCGTCGGGACGGTCGGTCTTGTTGACCACGAGGATCACCGGCAGCGACGCCGCGAGCGCCTTGCGGAGCACGAAGCGGGTCTGCGGCAGCGGGCCTTCGGACGAGTCGACGAGCAGGACCACACCGTCGACCATCGACAGTGCACGCTCCACCTCGCCACCGAAGTCGGCGTGGCCGGGTGTGTCGATGACGTTGATGACGTACTCGGTGCCGTCGGGCTGGCGGCGGTGCACGGCGGTGTTCTTCGCGAGAATGGTGATGCCCTTCTCGCGTTCGAGGTCGCCGGAGTCCATGACGCGGTCGACGAGTTCGGCGCGCTCGCCGAACACACCTGACTGACGCAGCATCGCGTCGACCAGAGTGGTCTTACCGTGGTCGACGTGCGCCACGATCGCGACGTTGCGGAAGTTGGGGACTGCGCTCACTAAGGTCTCTTTCATCACGTTGACGCCCACGCGCCGTCAGGCGCGCGTGCGCCGGGGCGTGGTTTGAACTTTGTAAGGGTAGCGGCAGTGCCCGGGTCTGCGCGATTTCCACGATGCAGTTTTATGGTTAGCCTGCGCTAAACTGAGGTCATGGGTAAGAAGGATCCCACCCGGATCGCAGACATGAAACCGAAGAAGAAGTGCTGTCGGAAATCGACGCGCTGCCTTCGGTGCCCGGTGGTGATCCACCGCATGGGCAAGCTCGACTGCCACAAGATGTCGAAGAAGCAGGCCACCAAAGCGCTGAAGAAGGCCCGCGCGGCCTGACGCACTCAGCGCGGTTCAACCCGCAGGTCAGCGACTAGTTCCGGAATCCACGCACGATCGTTCGGCACCACCGAGCCTGCGTCGTCGAGCGCGATCAGGTCATCGGCGTCCACCCACCGAAGCGCTCGATGCTCCACTGGCCGAGGCTCTCCGGAGACGATCCGGGCACGGATCGCGACGAGTTCGAGTCCTTCACGCGGCCGGACCACTTCGCTCAGCGGCTCCCCCACGGAGACGTCGACGTTTAATTCCTCACACAACTCTCGGACGAGTGCGTCGGAATGCGTTTCGCCCGACTCGACCTTTCCGCCGGGCAGCTCCCACAAGCCGGCGAGCTCCGGCGGATACGCTCGCTGGGCGATCAGCAGCTTGCCGTTCGCGAACACCGCGCCCGCCACCACGAGGACCGAGCTCACAGTCCGATCACGCCGATCCGCTCGGCCATCGGCGTCATCGCCACCCGCTGCCCGACGTCGACCCGGTGGTGCGCAACGGCTTCGACGCTCGACCCGTCGGGAAGGCGGACCCACACGTGCCACGAACCGACCATCGGACGCACCCGGACCACCTCTGCTTTCGACACGGCATCGGGTGCGACGACGACGGCGTCGGGCCGCAGAGTCACCCGACAGGGGCCTTGCGCCAGATCCGCGAGATCACCGTCGAGAGCCACGTCCCCCACCGGGGTCTGCAGCCTCGCATCGCTCACCGTTCCGTCGACGACTGCGGCGGCGCCGAGGAAACGTGCGACCCACTCGTCTGCGGGCCGACGCCAGAGTCGTTGCGGCGGCGCGGTGTCGACGATCACGCCGTCGTTCATCACCGAGACCTCATCGGCCATGAGTGCGGCCTCACCGTGATCGTGCGTGACGACGACTGTCGGCGTGCCGGACGTCTTGACGATCTCGGAGATCGCGACGGCAAGGTCGTCTCGTAGGCGTCGGTCGAGAGCCGCGAGCGGTTCGTCGAGCAACATGAGCCGCGGACGCGGCGCGAGCGCCCTGGCGAGCGCGACGCGCTGTGCCTGCCCACCGGACAGTTCGGTCACCCGGCGGTTCGCCGTGCCCGGCAGTTGGACGAGATCAAGCAGTTCACCGACTCTCGCGGCGGCCTCGTCGCGCCCGATGCCGCGGCGAGAGAGTCCGTAGGCGATGTTCTGCCCCACCGTCCGCCCCGGGAACAATTGACCGTCCTGGAACACCACGCCGAAATCCCTGCGGTGCACTGGAGTCCGGGCGAGGTCCACTCCGTCGAACGCGACGATGCCGCCTGCCACCGGCTCGAGTCCGGCTATCGCCCGCAGGAGGGTCGACTTCCCACATCCCGACGGCCCGAGCAGCGCTGTGACCAGGGCATTGCCGCCGACCGCCCAGTCGACGCCGTGGACCACCTCTCGGTCCCCGTACTGGACAGACACATCATGCAGCGTCAGCACGTGCACTCCCCTTCTTCTTCGGCGCGTTTCTCCCGGGAGCTCGTGTCTCCGGCGCGGACGACACCGTTTCGACGACGGCGACCACCGCTGCACTGACAGCGACGAGCACCACCGAAGCGGCCATCGCCGCCGCGAAGTTGTCGGCGCCCGGCCTGCCCATCAGCGAGCCGATCAGCACCGGCAATGTTGTCGTGTCGGCACGTGCGAGGAACGTCGTCGCACCGAACTCGCCTACCGCCATCACGAAGGCGAATCCGGCGGCCGCGGCCAGCGACCGCGCGGTGAGTCGCAGGTCGACGGTGACGAACACACGAAGTGGCCCGGCGCCGAGAACTGCCGCCGCGTCCCGCAAACGGTCAGGCACCTGTTCCAGCGCGGGAACCATCACCCCGACCACTACCGGGATCGCGATGAGGGCCTGCACACACGGCACCACCAGCGGCGATGCGGCGATCTCATACGGCACCGTTGCGAGCGCGAGGACGTAGCCGAACCCGAGGGTCACCGCGCTGACACCGAGCGGCAGCACCGAGAGCCCTCCCGCGAGCTTGGCGACGACGCCCCCGGTCCGGGTCAGCGCCGTCGCCGTCAGCAGTCCGACGACCACCGCGATCGCCGCTGCGAGCAGTCCGCTGCTGACCGAATAGCCGAGCGACGAATACGCGGACGGCCCGTAGGTGGTGTCGGCGAGCGCCCGGTAACCAGCGAGACCCCAGTGGCCGCCCGGGCGGAGGGATCGGATCACGAGGGTCACGATCGGCAGGATCAGCCAGAGTCCGATCCACGCGAGCACCGCCGCGACCGCGATCCTCTTCGCACCATGCGGCGGACGCAGGTGAGCGCCCGCGCCGGTCGGCGGAACCCGGGTGGAGCCGACGACCCGCGCGACGCCGAGTGCGGCGAGCACCAGGACGATCTGCAGCATCGACAGAGCGACGGCGTCCGGCAGCTTCGCGTACCCGATCCCCTGCAGGTAGATCTCGGTCTCCAGGGTGGACGCGTCGCCGCCTCCGAGAATCTGGATCACACCGAAGCTCGTCGAACAGAACAGGAGCACAAGCGCGAACGCCGACGCGATCGCAGGCAGCAGCCTCGGAATCACGACGTCGAGAAATGCCCGAGCCGCCGACGCACCGAGTGTCCGCGCCGCGGCGACCTCGCGCGGCTCGATTCGCTGCCACGCGGCCGAGACCACGCGGACCACGACCGCGACGTTGAGGAAGGTGTGGGCGACGATGATCGCCGTCCATCCCTGACCGATGTCGAGGAAGGCGAGCGGGCCGTCGAACAGCGCTCGGAACGCCACCCCGACGACCACCGTCGGCAGCACGAACGGGACGGTCACCACTGCGCGCAGCAGACCTGATCCCGGGAGCCGCACGGTCGACAGGAGCCAGACGATCGGCGCGGCGACGATCAACGCCGTCAACGCCGAGCCCGCAGCTTGGCCGACGGTGACCGCCAACAGACGCCAGGCATGTGTGCGATCCCAGAGTTCGGGGAGCGTGGCGCCGTCACTGTCGTCGAACGCCCTGGCCACCAGGACGCCGAGCGGCCACAGGAAGACCGCGGTCGCGAAGACCAACGGAACGAGCGAGATCAGTCCGAGTGCGATCCCGTTGCGGGTGGAGCGGACTGGGGTCAGGGCTTCACGGTGGCGCGCCACTGGGTGAGCCACTCCTCGCGGTTCTTGTTGATCCAATCCGGGTCCATGCGGACCGTCCAACCGGGAGCAGGCGCGCGCTGACGCCAGTCGGCGGGCATCGGAGTGTTCTTCTGGACCGGGTAAACGTACATCGCCGTGGGGAGCGCAGCCTGTACTGCTGGGCTGAGCATGAAGTCGACGAGCTTGCGTGCGCCCGCCGAGTTCCGAGCGCCCTTGAGAATGCCGACGTACTCGATCTGCGCGAAACAACTGTCGAGGATCGCGCTGGTACCGGGCGTGGCCGCCGGGCTCGACGCGTACGACACGACGATCGGCTTGGGGCCGTGCCCTTCGCCCGCGCTGAACAGTTGGTTGTAGGCCTGCTCCCAACCGGACACCACCTGGACGCCGTTGCCGGACAGCCCACGCCAGTAGTCGAACGCCTTCGACTTGAATCGGCCGATCGTCGACAACAGGAAGCCCATGCCGGGCGACGACGTTGCCGGGTCCATCACGACGGTCAGGTCGCGATAGGCGGGCTGGGTCAGATCGTCGATGCTCGTCGGCGCTTCCACGCCCTTGTTCTCGAACCACGCATCGTCGACGTTGAGGCACACGTCGCCGCGGTCGACGGCGGTGAGTTGATCTTCGTGGCCCGCCACCGCGAACTCCGCGGCGCCCTTCGCTGCCAGCGGGGAGGTGTACGGCTCGAGGGCGCCGGCCTCGATCGGCCGCGCGGCGAACGTGTTGTCGATGCCGAACACCGCGTCGGCCTTGGGCGAACCCGGCGTCAACGACACGACCGACGACAGCTGACCGGCGTCGCCGGACTTCTGGATGTTCAATTTCAGGCCGGTCTCGCGCTGGAAGTCGTCGACGAGGTTCTGCGGAAGCGCAAACGAGTCATGGGTGAGGAGATTGACCTCAGAAGCGCTGTCGGACGACGTCGCACATGCCGCGGTTCCGGCGGCGGTGGCGGCGACGAGACCGACGGCGATCACTCGACGCAGTGAGGTGGCACGAATCTTCACGACAGTCTCCTGAAATAGGTCGACGCGGTCGGCGGGCTCGCGCCCGTCGTTCTGCGTGAATCTAACCAGGTGGCCGAGTCGCGCGCGCATGGAGGAACGCCTGTCGTTGTGAACGCACCACTCCCTGATTTCACATTGGTAACAATTGTCACACCAACATCAGTAGTTTCACAGAGATCGGGTTAGACTCTCGTCACTGTCCGAGCCGTCTATCGATAGGACCCCGTCGTGCGATTTGCGCGCACCAGCCGCACCGCCACCGTCGTCGCAGCCCTCGCTGTGACCGGCGCGCTCGTCTCCCCCGCACTCGCTCAAGCCGAACCCGCCGCCCCGGCGCCGTCGACCGAGCAGACAATTCCCGTACCCGAGACCGCACCGGACGTTGATCCCGCCGTTCTGAGCTCGCTCGGCGCGTTCGCTCCCGCCCTGATCGGCTCGATCGCGACTCGCGACGACGACGGCCAGGTGAACAACGACCTCCTCGAGCAGGCCCGCGCACTCGCCGACAACCCCGCGTTGCCCGCGCAGGCGACGGCCACGTGGCGTCAGCTGATCGACTTCCTCGGCGAGCCCGGCAAGGCGAAGGCCGTCGCAGCGGGCGCGGTCCCAGCCGCCGAGCACGACGTCGCGAAGAAGAAGAGCGACTCGCCGAACATCCCGACCGGCCCGAAGAAGCCCCGCATCCAGCAGTTCCTCTACCCGACCATCGGCCTCGGCTGCATGGCAGGCGGCGGCAACTCGGTCGGCATGGCGCTTGTCACCGCAGGACCGCAGCAGGCCCCGGCACCGGGACCGAAGCGCGGCCAGGCCGGCTTCGTCTACACGAGCCTCGGCACCGGCCCGGCGAAGTCCTCGCCCCGCCGCCTCTATGTGACGTGGCTGAACCTCGAGAACGGCCGGAGCGGACGCACCGCACTCAAGCCGAACCCGAAGATCAACGCCACGAAGGGTCCGGGCACGTTCACCGGGATCGCCAACACCGGCCGCGGCCGCATCGTCTCGACGATCTACGGCGACGTGACGACCACCCAGAAGGGTCGCACCATCTCCTGCACCATCGCGCCGACGATCGGCACCGCGATCATCTGACGCGAGCAGCGCGACGAAACACCCTCCGGCAGCGCCGGAGGGTGTTTTTTCATCCTCGGTCGGTGATTCGCGCCACTCGGCCCGGCCCGAATGTCGCGCTGACATCACAACTCGGACTCGCTCCTTGAAATTCGACCCCTCGACACACCACCATTAACTTCAACACCATTCGCCACACCTGTCACACGAGCCTCGTGGGCGGGGCGACAGACCGTGGTGAATTCGTCAGTTCGTGGAGGAGACGACGTGAGTGCAGTCGTGAAGAGTTCGATCCGAGTCGGCATCGTCGGCGCCGCAGCAGCCGTGGCCGTCTCGATGGCCGGCATCGCAGCCGCCGAACCGGCAGCCCCTCCGGCAACCACCCCTCCTGCAACCACATCGCCCGCCGCCCCGGCGGGCGAGGCGCCCAGCCTGTCCGGCATTCCCGGCGACGCCGAACTCGCAGACCTGCTGCGCACTCTGAAGTCCTCGGGCGGCAGCGAGCAGGCGATCGCCGCGCTCTCGTCGATCCTCGGCTCGTCCGGGCAGCTCGACCCGAGCACACTGCTGTCGACCTTCGGCATCAACCCGGGTGCACTCGACTCGATCCTCCCGTCGGCGACCACGCCGCCCACGGCGCCCGCAGCACCGACCGCGCCCGTGGAGCCGAACCAGGTGGACGCACCGGTCCGCCCGACCGACGTCGACGCCCTCGCGACTCTGCAGAAGCTGACCGGCACACAGATGTTGACTCCGGCGATCGCACCGTTCTGCGCGGCCCCGACAGACGACAATCCGCTCGGCCTCGTCACCGCTCCGACCGTCGCCATTCCCGGCCCGTGGCCGCTCGGCGACTCGACTGTCATCGGAAGCCTGGTCAAGGGGATCGGCGGCGACCAACTCCTCAAGCTCCTCGATCCGGCCGCGACCGCACCTCTGCAGGAGATCAAGGACGGCCAGACCGCGTACGCGCTCGTCCCGCCGACTGCGCCCGGATCCACGAACCTGAGCGTCGCGTGGTTCAACACGTCCACCATGAAGGGCGGCCTCGAACCCCTCAAGCCGCTCGCCGATGACAAGACCGCGGGTCCGCTGCTCAAGGCGCTCGCAGCGACACCCGGATTCAACGGTGTCCGCCTGGCTCGTGCCTCCACTGGCGAGGGCTCCGTCCTGTCCGCGGTGTTCGGCACCACGACCACAGCAGGTCGCACCTGTTACTTCCTGCCCGCGCTGGGCGTCGTCAAGAACTGACACCCGCGTTCACCGCACCGCCACAATCGAATTCACGCTTGAAGACTGAGGTACCTCCCATGAATGCGCAGCCCCGCCGCATCGACCCCGTGCTCGCCGCTCCAGCCGAACGGACGGGCCGACGTTCCCGGACCGCTGTCCGAGTCGGCGCAGCGGTCGTCGCTGTCGGCGTCGTGGTCGGCGGCGTGACGGCCACCCGAGCCATCGCCACTCCGGAGGACACCACTCCTGCCGCACCGGGCGGACAGACCGCAGGCAGCGTGTTCGCCAACCGAGCCGTGCCGGACGCCGACCTGCCTGCCGCCGCGGCCGTCGGCCAGCAGTTCAGCTACTGGACCCTCGGGGCCGACGAGCGAACTCACCTCACCACGGCGACGGTCCTTCAGCCCAAGGGCGCCGCGCCCGCGGGCGGCTGGCCGGTCGTCGTCTACGCGCATCGCCCAGATGGCCTGTCGCTCGGATGCGCCCCGTCCAAACGCCGCGCGTCGCGGGACACCGCTGCCGTCTCCGGGCTGCTGCGCAGCGACTACGCCGTGGTGATCCCCGACTACACGACCGTCGGCGTCACCGGATCCCCGCAGTACGTCGACTTCGGTGCGTCCGCGCACACCGTCGTCGACGCGGTCAAGGCGCTCACCGACATCGAACCGAGTGTGTCGCCTCGCTGGGCAGCAGTAGGCGACGCACTCGGTGCGGGCACCGCCGTTGAACTCGCCCGCAGTGCCACCACCTGGCAGAAGGGGTCGATGGACTTCCGCGGCGCGGCAGCCACCACCCTGCCCGTCGGCTACGACGACGTGCTCGCGGGCCTGAGCCCGGCGTCGAGCCCCGTGTCGCCGGACACCGTCGCCGACGTCGTGTACGCACTCGCCTCGCTCGACGCCGACGACGTGACCGATCTGCTGACTCCCCGCGGTAAGGAGCTCGTCGCCAAAGCGCGCACGATGTGCGCGCCGGCCCTCACCAAGGCGATCGGATCGACCAACCTGTCCGCGCTGGTGACCGCCCCGTTGGCGGCCAATTCAGCGCTCGACACCGCGCTGCGCGAAGGTCTGCAGCTCCGCACGCGCGGGTTCAGCAGGCCGATCCTCCTCAGCCAGAAGCTGGTCGATGACGAGACCGCGGTTCCCGCCAATCTGCGGTACTTGACGACGGCACAGTTGTCGAGCAACAAGGTGGTCGCCAAGACGTACCTCACCGGAAGCTCGACCGATGCGTCACGTCAAGAACAGGCCACGGTTGCTGCATTCCTCAAGAACCTGTTCTAACGTTCCTCAGCGTGCCGACGCTTCGAGACCTTCCTGAACCTGTTCGTGGCCGACTGGCAGACGGACGCGAGATCCTGTTGTTCGGCGACAGTCACGAGTGTGTTCTCGGGACCGATCGGCGGTATCTGCCCCAGCGCCCGGATGGGCCGGTCAGTGTCGTCCGATACGATCCCGCCACCGGCGACCAGGTGATCATCGCTCCCTCGCGGCAGGAGCGGACGTACCATCCGCCCCGGCAGATGTGCCCGCTGTGCCCCGACCCGGAAGGGCTGTCGTCGGAGATCCCCGGCGACGGCTACCGGGTCGCCGTGTTCGAGAACCGTTTCCCCTCGTTGACCGGTCGGACGAGCGCGCTGGTCGACGACGACCCGCTTCGTTCCGAAGTCGCAGGTGCGGGCCGCTGCGAAGTCGTCTGTTTCACAAGCGATCACGACGGGTCGTTCGCAGCACTCTCCGACGACGACGCCCGGCTCGTCCTCGACGTGTGGGCGCACCGAACCACCGAGTTGTTCGCGCGCGACGACGTCGCCGAAGTCCACTGCTTCGAGAACCGCGGGGCCGAGATCGGCGTGACGTTGCCGCACCCGCACGGCCAGATCTACGCGTATCCGTTCCGTACTCGTCGCACCGACACGATGCTGCGCAGGGCGGCCGAGCACCGTGAGATTCACGGCGTCGAGTTGAGCCGGGCGATACTCGATCGTGAGGTCCACGACGGCGAGAGGGTGCTCGTGCGCACCGAGCACACCACCGCTTTTGTGCCGTTCGCCGCTCGCTGGCCTGCAGAGGTCCACGTCTACCCGAACCGACACGTCTGCCACCTCGGGGAACTGACGGACGCCGAGACCGACGACCTCGCCGCCGTCTATCTCTCGGTGCTGCGCGCGTATGACGCGCTCTACGGTTCGCCGCTCCCGTACGTCGCGTCATGGCATCAGTATCGGTCGCAGGCCCCCGAGGGGCGACTGCACGCCGAGATGTTCTCGATCCGCCGGACCGCCGACAAATTGAAGTACCTCGCCGGATCGGAATCGGCCCGCGACGCGTTCATCACCGAGAGGACTCCGGAGTCCGTGGCCGCCGACCTCCGGGCGGCGATGAGATGAGCGGCGTTCGCGCCTACGCTCCCGGGCGCGTGAATCTGATCGGCGAACACACCGACTACAACGGCGGTTTCGCGCTGCCGATAGCCCTCGACCGGGGCACCCACGTCGACTTCGATCCGGACCCGACCGCCTCGTCATTGAAGGTCAAGACGATGTCCGACGCGGTCGACGCCGGCTCGGAGGTCACGATCAGCCTCGACACGGTCCCGGGCGACGTCGGCGGCTGGGGTGCGTACGTCGCCGGATGTGTGTGGGCACTGCGACGCAGAGGGGTCGATGTGCCCGGTGGCGCGATGGTGGTGACGTCGGCCGTCCCGGTCGGGGCGGGCCTGTCGTCGTCTGCGGCGCTGGAGTGTGCGGTGGTCCTCGCCTTGTCCGCGGCGGCCGGCGGACCTGATCTGGACCGGAGGACGGTGGCCGCCGTCGCGCACGACGCGGAGAACCGCTACGTCGGAGCCGACACCGGACTGCTGGACCAGCTGAGCATCCTGCACGGTGCCGTCGACACCGCGATGCTCATCGACTTCCGGTCGATGCAGGTGACGCCGGTGCCGATCGAACTCGGTGACGCAACGGTGATGGTCGTCGACTCGCACAGTCCGCACAGCCACGCAGCGGGCGAGTACGGCGCCAGACGACGATCATGCGAGGCCGCAGCCGCCGCACTCGGTGTCCCCGAGCTGCGCAGTGCGGCCGGTGACGACTGGCGTCGTGTGGACGATCCGGTGGACCGTCGACGAGCGCGACATGTCTTGACCGAGAACAGCCGAGTCCTGGACACGGCGGCGGCGCTCACTGCAGGCGATCTGGATGGCGTCGGGCGTCTGATGGTCGAATCCCACGCGTCGATGCGAGACGACTTCGAGATCACCACCTCCGCCATCGACGAGATCGTGCGCACGGCCCTCGGTGCGGGTGCGCATGGAGCGCGAATGACGGGTGGCGGTTTCGGCGGCTCAGTTGTTGTGCTCGCATCGGCCGAGGCCGCCGCGCAGATCGAGGCCGATCTGCCGGAACAGGTGGAACGCTCAGGTCACCCTCGCCCGACGGTCGCTCGGGTCCGCGCGGGCGCGGGCGCGAACATCACCACGCGTTGATCGTCGTTCCACACCTGCTGTACTGCGGGTTCACCATCGGGTTCCACGCCATCGCACCGATCTTCTGACGAATCGTCAGCTTCACCGGGCCCGTGCCGGGACGGACGACGGCCTGCCACGTCACCCGGTGGGCACGAGTGGGCGTGACGACAACGCCGCGGCGACCCGTGCGGAGATTGTGCCAGCTGACGCGCGTGGAGATCGTGTACTCGGTGATGTTGAGCCAGGGGTCGCCCGTGATCGGTTGATTGGCCCGCAGTTCGATGGCCGGTCCGGGCAGCCCGTCAGACGGGAACCTGATGCCGGTGTAGATGTCGACGGGCAGTCGGATCCGCGGTTTGGGCCACGGATTGGCGCTGTCGCAGCGGATGGTCTTCACATAGTGAGGCTCTGCCGACGGCGCCGCGTTCGCCTGCGACGGTCCGACGATCGACGCCGCCGTTCCCGCCGCAACGAGCAGCGATGCCGCAATTCCTGCAATCCGTGACCGAGTCCCCACCAGTGTCCGCATGGCGACAGTGTGCCAGCACTACCATGGCCGTATGGCGAGAATTCAGATTGCTCAGGACCCGGTCGCCGACGAGCTGCTCTCGACGGACCCGTTTGCACTGCTCGCGGGGATGTTGCTCGACCAGCAGTTTCCGATGGAGCGTGCCTTCGCCGGTCCCGCCAAGATCAAGGACCGGTTCGGCACGCTCGACCCAGCGGCGATCGCTGTCGCCGAACCCGAGTCGTTCGCCGATCTGTGCGCCACTCCCCCGGCGATTCACCGCTACGGCCGATCGATGGCCGGAAGAATTCAGGAGCTGGCACGCGTCGTCGTCGACGAGTACAACGGCGACACCGAGTCGATCTGGACGACGGCGCGCAGCGGTGAGGAGCTGTTCGGACGGATCCGGGCTCTTCCCGGATTCGGCGAGCAGAAGGCCAAGATCTTCACCGCATTGCTCGCGAAGCAACTCGATGTGAAACCCGCCGGCTGGACCAAGGTGACCGGCGACTACGGCCGCAAGGGTTTCCGTTCGGTGGCCGACGTGGTCGACGCCGACTCCTTGATCAAGGTCCGCGAGTTCAAGAAGGCCGTCAAGGCGGCCGCCAAGAAGTAGTAGGGCGTACGTGGTACCGCCGGGTACACTTCGCGCATGAGCAAGGCACCCATCGATGCGCGCGAGGTCATCAGCCTGCCGTTCCGCGTCGGATTCGCCACCGCAGGCATCGTGCTCGGCACGGCCGAGTCGATCATCAACGTCGCCCGTATCACGGCCGGCAGCATCGAGACAGAGGTCAACGACGTCCTGGGCGTCCACACGTCCGCCGACATAGCTTCCGTCCGAGCACCACTGACGATCCTCGCGCAGGTCGCCGACCTGCTGAGCCCCGACCGACCATTCGGCCGCATCCTCGCGACGGGTGGTCCACTCGACCGGCTGATCCAGCCGAACGGCGTCATCGATCGACTGACCGCACCTAACGGACTGCTTGAGAAGCTGACCGAGAAGGGCGGCATCCTCGACCAGATGACTGATGAGAAGGGCATCCTGATGCGGCTCGCCGCGAAGGACGGTCCCCTCGATCGACTCACCCGCGACGGCGGTGTCGTCGATCAGTTCACCGAGAACGAGGGCATCCTCGAACGCCTCACATCCGAGGGCGGCATCGTCGACAAGCTCACTGCACCCGACGGCATCCTCGAGAAGCTGTCTCGCCAGGACGGCCTGCTCGACCGCGCCGCCAGCGACGAAGGACTGCTCGACCAGCTCCTCGGCGAGGGCGGCGCCATCGACCGGCTCATCGAGCCCGGCGGACCGCTCGACAAGTTCACCGAACTGGCAGAGACTCTCGCGTCACTGCCCCCGAACCTCGCGGCGATGCAGGAGACCGTCGATCATCTCAACGAGGTCGTCGAACTGCTCAACGCCTCGGTCGCGCCGATCGGCGGCATGGTCGAAAGACTCCCCAAGCGGCTCACCCGGGGCCCCGCAGGCAACGGCCGCAACGGTTACGAGCCTCCCGGACTCTGATCAGACCCGCATAGATTCACCCCCTCGGCCGCACCGGTTCTCCGGTGCGGCCGACGCGTTTCGCCGCCCCTCGAGCCCGCGAACTTCGCCCACTGTTGAATCCTCCTGCTCGTTGAGCGACAGCAGCTCCTCCGTGCCCGTTGAGCGACAGCAGCTCCTCCCTGCTCGTTGAGAGACAGCAGCTCCTCCCTGCTCGTTGAGCGAGCGAAGCGAGTCGAAGCGTTGCCATCGCCACATACTCGAACTGAGTAGCGATCACTATATGATTTGTCACACACCATTGCTATACTGGAGACATCAACACAGCAGCCAAGAAAGGAGGCGAACACCATGACCGACACCTTCGATCTCCCCGATTTGCCTCTTGAGCTCGCCCGCCTACAGGATGCGGTGGCGGTGAAGCTGTCGTCGGTGTCGCTGACCCCGATGACAGACGACGGCGTGCTGCACATGTCCGAGGTGTTCGAGCGTTCCAATCGCCGGTCCGACGGCATCGGCGCCCGCCTGTACGCGGAGGTCTCCACCCGCGGGGCCTACCGCAAAGCCGGCGTCCAGACTCCGGGTAAGTACCTCACCGCCACCCTGCGCCTGGGCCTCGGCGCCAGCAAGCGCCGCGTCGCCGCAGCATTGGCAATCAGCCCGATGTACAACTACTCCGGCGACCAACTCGACCCGGCACTGCCGGCCACCGCCGCCGCCGTGGCCGATGGCGACCTGTCGGTCGACCACGTCACCGAGATCGTCGCCGTCATCGAGGAGATACCCGCCGCCATCCCCGCCGAGGACAAGGCTCGTGCTGAGCGAGAGCTCGCCGAACTGTCCCGGGAACTCACTCCAGAGGGGACGCGGGAGGTCGGCCGCCGGATCCTGGCACACCTCGACCCCGACGGGTCGCTGACCGACGACGCCGATCGCGCCCGCACCCGCGGATTTGCGATCCAACCGCAGGACAAGCGGCTGATGTCCAAGATCCGAGCACAACTGTCCCCGTCGCTTCGAGCCAAGCTCGAAGCGATCCTCACCCTCTGGGCAGAGCCCGGGATGAACAATCCCGACGACCCCGAGTCCCCGCGCGGCGCGGCCTACGGTGCCGACGCCGAAGCACTCGCAGCCGCTCGTGAGCGCGACACGCGGTCGCAGGCCCAGCGCAATCACGACGCGTTGGAGGCGATGCTCGACCATCTCTTGGCCAACGGTGCGCTCGGCGACTCCGTCGCCCTGCCCGCCCACCTCGTCGTCACCGCCTCGCTCGAGGATCTCGAGGAGCGGGCCGGTGTTGCGGTCACCGCGACCGGCACGCGTCTGCCGGTCACTGATCTGGTCGACATCGCCGCCGACGCCACCCCGTGGCTCGAAGTGTTCGAAGGCCAGTCCTCGCAGGTTCTGTACCTGGGTCGCGGAAAGCGACTCGCCTCGCTGGCCCAACGGCTGGCCCTGTTCGGTCGGGACCGCGGCTGCACCGCGCCCGGATGCACCACCCCGTGGTCACGGACCCAGGCCCACCACATGCCGGATTGGCAAGACGGCGGACCCACCGACATCAACCACCTCGGAGGGGCTTGCGGTCCGCACAACCGGAGTGTCGCGAAGACACCCGGCGGATGGGAGACCACCATCCTCACCTCCGGCCCCTTCAAGGGCCGGGTCGGCTGGCGGCCCACCGGCTCGACCGAGCCGTGGAAAGTCAACCACTCGCTCCAGCCGGAGAAGCTCCTCCCGGCCATCCGGGCCACCAAGTCCGGATCGGCGGTCGAGAAATGGTTGTCGTGCCGGATCCCGGCACCACCGCCCGGACCGCCGGCCCCACCCGGGGTCGACGTGGTGCGGAACCCCGCCTGAGTTGCTCAGGCGGGACACCGCCATGCCTTGCTGCACGTTAGCCTTTCGACTCGCAAGCTCGCTCAAGGAGCAGGGGTCGGCTCGCTCAGGAGCAGGGGTCGGCTCGCTCAAGGAGCAGGGACAATTCCACTCAAGGAGCAGGGAAGTTCTGCGAGTCGAAAGGCAGAGACAAGAACTACTTGGCGACGCGACGGAGCTTCACATTGGCGAACTCGCCGAGACCCCACTGGCCGAGCTCGCGACCGTAACCGGACTGCTTCACGCCACCGAACGGGAGGCCCGGCAGCGACGTTCCGTGCTCGTTGACCATCGCGTTGCCGACATCCAGGCGCTCGGCGATGTCCTTGCCACGCTCGACATCCGACGTCCAGACCGAGCCGGTGAGGCCGTACTCGACGTCGTTGGCCAGCGCCACCGCCTCGTCGTCGTCCGACACCGAGTACACGACAGCGACGGGACCGAAGATCTCCTCGCTGTACAGATTCATGTCGGAGGTGACGCCGGTGATCACGCCGGGCGACATGAAAGCACCCGGACGATCGAGCGCCGCACCGCCGGTGTGCAGAGTCGCACCTTGGCTCACCGCTTCCTCCACCTGACGGACGACCTCGTCGCGGGCGGCGACGGACGACAGCGGCCCGATGAATGTCGACGCCTCCGAGGGATCACCCACCGCCAGCGCATTCACACCGTCGATGAGACCGGCGACGAAGTCGTCGTACAGGTCGTCCTTGACGATGAACCGCTTCGGCGAGTTGCAGGCCTGGCCCGCGTTCATCATGCGCATTCCCGCGGCCTGAGCACCCGCCGCGCGAGCGTCCGGGCTGTCGAGGACGATGAACGCGTCCGACCCGCCGAGTTCGAGCACCGACTTCTTCAGGTTGCTCGCCGCGATCTGGGCGACGGCGGCGCCTGCACGACTGCTGCCCGTCAGCGACACGCCCTGGATACGACGGTCGGCGATCATCGTCGCCGCCTGCTCGTTGGTGGCGTAAACGTTGATGTACGCGTCAACCGGCGTGCCCGCAGCATGCGCGATCTCCTCCATCAGCGCAGACGACTCTGCACAGATCGGCGCGTGCTTGAGCACGATGACGTTGCCCAGCAACAGGTTCGGGGCGACAAAACGCGCCACCTGGTAATACGGGAAGTTCCACGGCATGATGCCGAGGATCGATCCGACGGGGACACTCGTCACCGACGACTCCGCGGCGCCCTGCGGGTCGAGTTGCTTCGTCTCGAGGAGCGCCGGGCCGTTCTCGGCGTACCAGTCGTAGATCATGGCGGTCAGGGCGAGTTCACCACCAGCCTGCGGCAGCGGCTTGCCCATCTCCTTCGAGATCACGGCGCCGAGTTCGGCCGCACGGTCTCGGTATGCCTGGGCAGTAGCTCGCAGGACTGCCACACGCTCGTCGATCGATGTGGTGCGCCACGACTGGTAGGCGGCAGCGGAGCGTTCGAGGATCGGATCGATCTGGTCGTCCGAGAGCGTCTCGAACTCCTTCTCGACGATGCCGGTGGACGGGTTCGCGGTCACATAAGACGTCATGCGCCCGACCATACGCCGACTTATGGCCCATCGGTCGGGATCTGGGCGAGCTCTGCGAAGACGCTGGCCAACGACGCGATGTAGTCGTCAACTCCATCAGCGATCCGGCCGCCGGCATTGACCGACAGCGTGACCGTGTCACCGATCCGGTGCACGCCGTGAGTAAGACTGTGAGCGCTCGACAAGTAGGGGAATCCCGCGGTGAATCGGACAGCGCCGCCGCCAAGCGTCAAGTCGGCAGCGCCCCTGTACACCGGCGAGACCACTGTCCATCCGGCGACCGAGGCAGGTGGCGGAGCGCCCGAACCGAGCCGCGCCGCAGTCGCAACAAGGACTGCCGGCGATGATTCTGCGGCCCGGCGAGATGCCGCGCGTTGGGCAGACGACACCCGAGCGCGAGCAGCCGCGATTTCGTCGGCGATCAGCGACGCCCGAAGCCCCCGGTCACGGACATCTGCATGGAGACCGACGCCGACCGTCTGGAAGCAGTTCCGCGCCGCCGAATCCCGATCGTCGTCGAACGCGACCGTCAGCTCCACCGACGCGTCGCAGACGGGCGCGTTGAGGAAGCTCGGAAGCACCTCCGCCAAGCCAACGAGCACGCCGACCGTCGACGATCGTCCGGCCACCCGCAGAGACGCGGCATCGACAGTGAGGGTACGAAGCTCGCGCGGTCCTTCCGGACTGACATTCGCCCGTGTCGGCGCGACGTTCGCGCGACCACCGTCGGGTTCTTCGGCGGCCCACGCCGCGAGACCGAGGGCTGTCGAACGCAACAGATTCGGCCCGATCAGCAGGCCAGACCTCAGTGCAGCCAAACGAGTGTCGTCGATCGCCACACGTTTGTCCCGCAGGAACGGTGCGGGCTCGCGGCTGAACAGTGCGCGGGCGATCGCCGAGACACGTCGGCCGTCGCCCACCGCATGCGATATCTGGAGCACGGCAACACGTCCCAGTCCATCGACCCGTGGAACCCCGGCGACTGCGTCGAACACGTGCACCCGCCACAGCGCAGACGATTCGCGCAGTGGACGGAGCGCGGTGACGGCGGCCAGACAGGCAGGCCAATCGTCACCGGGTCTTACGACGATCGCGTCATCTCGGATCGGTGCGGGCGCCCAGCGCGGGAAGTCGAGGTCACCGGGCACCGTGCGGACAGCCAGGTGCAGGTCGGCTATGGCCGCGGCACGACGACGCAGCTTCTGCACGACGTCCGGCACTCCACCGCGGTCGAAGGCGAAGAGCAGGAACTGGTCGTTCACGGTGCCTCGTCCCAACCAGTACATCGCGGCGTCTGTGGGCGCCATGGAGAACATCGATATCCCTTCCACCACTACCTGAATGCCATCAGCCAATGGCAACGTGGGAACGTAGCGTCATGGCAATCACGACCGCCGGCGACATCGATCCGGCCACTCCCGTCATCGTAGGCGTCGGTCAGGCGTCCGAACGCCTCGGCGACGCCGACTACCGTGGGCTCGGCGAAGCGGATCTCGCGGCCGACGCCGCCCGCGCCGCGTTCGCCGACACCGGTGTCGACCCGGCGCAGGTCGCGGCACTGATCGACGTCGCGGCCGCTGTGCGGTCGTTCGAGAAGTCGAGTCCGGCGTCGTCGTCTCCGCTGGGCCGGCCCAACAACATGCCGCGTGCTGTCGCGGCGCGCATCGGAATGAACCCTCGCCGGGCCGTCGAAGAGGTCACCGGCGGCCAGAGCCCGCAGCACCTGGTCACCGAGTTCGCAACGGAGATCAGCCTCGGCCGCACCGATGCCGTCCTCCTGTTCGGTGCCGAGGTGATATCGACGGTCCGTGCCGCCCTCAAGCAGGATGAACGCCCCGACTTCACGGAGGATCTCGAGGGACAACTGGAGGACCGCGGCTACCAGATCGCAGGCCTCACCTCGATCGACGAGGTGAAGCACGGCGTGGTGATCCCGATCGCGCAGTACTCACTGCTGGAGAACGCGCGCCGCCACCGGCTTGGTCTGTCGCAGTCGGAGTACGCCTCCGACATGGGCACGTTGTTCGCGCCGATGACTCACGTCGCCGAGTCGAATCCCCATTCGGCGAGCACACACGTGCACTCGGCCGACGATCTCGCCGTCCCGACAGAGGAGAATCGGCGCGTCTCCGTCCCGTACACGCGCCGACTCGTCTCACGCGACCAGGTCAATCAGGCTGCCGCCGTGGTCCTCATGTCGGCGGGAGCGGCGACGAAAGCAGGCATCGATCCGTCACGGTGGGTTTTCCTGCACGGGTACTCCGACCTGCGCGAACCGCCGCTGCTCGAACGCCCCGATCTGTCCCGGTCCCCCGCTGCGGCGGCCGCGCTCGATGCAGCGTTGGAGATGGCGGGCATCGGCATCAATGACGTCAGCTCGCTGGACTTGTACAGCTGCTTCCCCATCGCCGTCTCGAACGCCGCCGACGCACTCGGCCTGGCAGCCGACGATCCTCGCGGCCTGACGGTCACCGGCGGTCTCCCCTACTTCGGCGGTCCGGGCAACAACTACTCGATGCACGCGATCGTCGAGATCGTCGACCGATCCCGACGCGCACCCGGTTCGTTCGGACTCGTCGCCGCGAACGGCGGTGTGATGAGCAAGTACTCGGTCGGCTTGTACTCGACGACGCCGCGCGCTCTCGCGCCGTCCACCTCTCACGCCGTGCAGGCGGAGCTCGACGTGGCGCCGCGAGTGGAGATCAGTCGATACGCCGACGGGCGCGCGACGATCGAGACGTTCACCGTCCTCAATCCAGACCGTGACGACCGTGCGGGGACCGTGATCGGACGCCTGTACGACGGAACAAGGTTCATCGCCACCGCCGACGGCGACGCGCTGCTCGACCTGTTGACCGGACCGGGCGATCCGATCGGGCAGACCGTGTACGCGCGGTCGTCAGCCTCCCGGAACGTCGTGACGGCCACCCGCTCTGAACTGGACGAACGCCATCCCCGGCCCGCGGTCGGCTTCGCCGACGAGTACCAGGACCTGATCGTCCGGCGGGACGGGCACGTCCTCGAAGTGGTGATCAATCGTCCGGACTCCCGCAACGCGATCAGTCCGGCGACCAACGCCGAGCTCGACGCCGTCTTCGACGCCTACTTCGCCGACCCCGACCTCTGGGTCGCGATCCTCACCGGCGCAGGCGACAAGGCGTTCTCCTCGGGCAACGACCTCGCTGCGAGTGCGGGCGGAAGCGGCTTGTCGATGCCGGAGAACGGGTTCGCGGGCCTCACGGCGCGCACTCGCCTGCCCAAGCCCATCATCGCGGCGGTCAACGGTTTCGCCCTCGGTGGAGGCCTGGAGATCGCCCTGGCCTGTCACGTGATCGTCGCCGACGAGAAGGCGACTTTTGGACTTCCCGAGGTGAAGGTCGGGCTGGTCGCGGCTGCCGGCGGGCTCGTTCGCCTCCCGCGCGTCGTCCCGCCCGCGCTTGCGCGCGACATGATCCTGACCGGTCGTCGAATCGACGCGGCGGAAGCGCTCGCTCGCGGCCTGGTCTCCCGTGTCGCTCCCCACGGCGAGGTGCTCGACCTCGCACGGACCGTCGCACAGGAGATCCTCGCAGCGTCGCCGGTCGCGGTCCGCTCGTCGATCAGCACGGTGGCGCGGGCCGACGCCGAACCCGAGACCGTGACCGCCGTCCGACAGAGCCTCGACGTCTTGAACACTGTCCTGGTCAGCGAGGACACCCGTGAGGGCATCGTGGCGTTTGTACAGAAGCGTCCGCCGAACTGGTCCGGCAGGTAGCGGGGAGGCTTTCAGTCGGCGAACGCGGCCTCGAACCAGTTGGAGAACTCGCAGGCGAGATGCCATTGATGTCCGGAGATCACGGTCTGCAGCATCGGGAGCGGGAACTCGACCAGCAGTCGCGCGTGGACGCCGTCGGCGGTGTCGCGGAACTGGTGCCGGACGCCGCCGATCGGGCGGCCCGTTGAACTGATCGCGACGCCGTCGAGCCGCACCGGGAACTGCGGGTCGATCGGCGTGACCAGACTGGACACGTCGTCGTAGTCGATGTCGAAGAGAGCCGCGAACGGGCTGCCCCCGTTCGTCTCGAGAACCTGCTGTCGGCCTCCTGCCATGCGAAGCACGAAATGGTCCGGGCAGGAGCGTTCCATCGCGTCCTGGTTCGAGGAGAACGTGATCTCGGTGAACAAGTCGGCGAACTCTTGCGCGGTCCCTCCAGGCACGTGGAGTTCGGTGACGCAGATGCGTCGACGCCGGCTGAGTGATGCCTGCGCACGTCCCACAATGTCGGCGATCCGCGCATCGCGCTCGAGTCGACGGAGAATCTCATCGTCACCGAGGCCCGCTTGATCTGCAGCCACTCCTCGCGACGTTCGCTGACCGGCATCGGGTCCGGCGCCGGAACCCCGAGCTTCTTCGCCGCGGCGTCGATTCGCTTGTCCTCCCAGGCGAGGACGTCGGCGCGAGACACCTGCCGACCATTGATAGTCGCCGTGATGTCGAGTTCAGGCAGGGCCATCTCGTTCCTAACGCTAGGTGAACTATCGTTAAGTGACGCTAGGCGCGTCATTTCACGGCGTCAACCCCCCGATCCGGCAAGAATGGAAGTCGTGCCCGACACCAAACCGCCCATCCGACGCACCGGCGGGCGTTCCGCGCGTGTGCAGGAGGCCGTCGAAACCGCCGCACTGAAACTCTTGCTGAGCGGTGGACGCATCGGGCTGACGATGCGCGCCGTCGCACAGGAGGCCGGAGTCGCCGAGACCACCGTGTACCGACGGTGGCCGTCAACCGACCACCTGGTCGCTGCCGCGCTGCTGAGGCTGGCCGATGCCGACAACCCGATACCCGACACCGGCTCACTCGAAGGCGATCTGAGCGAGCTGCTCACACAGATCGTTGATCTCTTGAGTCGGCCGGAGGTGATTCGAGTGGTGCGGAGCGCGGCCGCACTCGACGGCGCCACCACAGTCGACGAGGCCCGCTCGACATTCTTCAGCAACCGATTCGCGGCGTCGTCGGTGATCGTGGAACGGGCCGTCGACCGCCGAGAACTGCCGTCGACCGCCGACCCGTATCGAGTCATCGAAGCCCTCGTCGCCCCCGCCTACATGCGCGCGCTTCTCGGCAACAGGACGTTCGACGACCGGTTCATCGCCGACTCGGTGGCGTACACGCTCGCCGGAGCGGGAGCATTCGACACGGAACAGCCCCGGCCGTAGGTTCGTCCGACAAGGATGGGTCCATGCACTGGTTCAACTGGTGGTGGAGTCACGAAGTGGTCCACGGCGGCAAGGGGCCGCTGTTGCTCGCCCTGATCGCGTTCGTGGTGACGTTCCTGGTCACCCGAATCATCACTCGGCTCATCCGGGCCGGCATCGGCCCGTTCGGGAACATCAACATCGACGGCGTCCATCTGCACCACTCCACACCCGGAGTAGTCATGGTGATCGGCGGCGGCCTCACCGCGGTGGGCGCCCCGACGCTGTCCGTCTGGGCATACCTCGCCGCGTTCGCCGTCGGGAGCGGCTCGGCCCTCGTCCTCGACGAGTTCGCGATGATCTTCCGCCTGCGAGATGTGTATTGGAGCGAAGAAGGCCAGATGTCGATCGGCGCGGCGACGCTGGCCGCCGCGTGTCTGTGCCTCGCAGTCGTCGGCCTGTCTCCCGCCAGCGTGCCGGGGCTGTCCGGGGCGGTTCTGTGGATCCGGTACGCGCTGATGGTGTTTCTCGCGCTCAACCTGACAGCAGTCGCGGTTGTCGCATTGAAGGGCAAGTACCCGACGGCCGTGGTCGGCGTGTTCGTGGCGCCGGTCGCATGGATCGCCGCGATTCGGCTCGCCCGGCCCACGTCACTCTGGGCCCGCCTCCGCTACGACGAGCACCGGAGAAGCTTGGCCCGCCGCCGCCTGGACCGATTCGACCGCAGGTGGGGGCCGATTCAGCGGCGGTGGGCCGACCTGATCGGGGGCAGGCCGACACGACTCGACCATCCCCCGGAAGAAAACTAGGACGTCCAACCTATTGCATTACTTGGACATCCAAGTTTATGGTGATCGTGACCACCTGGAGAGTTGTACGAGAGGCTGTTTCACATGGGCGATCTGCGCACCATCGACCACTACATCGACGGCGCACGCGTCGCAGGCACCGGCGCGACCGCCGACGTCTACGACCCCAGCACCGGCGCCGTGCAGGCGCAGGTCCCACTCGCGTCGACCGCCGACGTCGACGCCGCCGTCGCGTCGGCCGCAGTCGCGCAGCGCGAATGGGCGTCGTGGAACCCGCAGCGTCGAGCCCGCGTCATGATGCGTTTCGTCGATCTGGTCAACCAGAACATCGACGAGCTGGCCGAGCTCCTGTCGTCCGAGCACGGCAAGACGATCGCCGATGCCAAGGGCGACGTGCAGCGCGGCATCGAGGTGATCGAGTTCTCGATCGGCATCCCCCACCTGCTCAAGGGCGAGTACACCGAGGGTGCGGGCACGGGGATCGACGTCTACTCGATGCGTCAGCCGCTCGGCGTCGTCGCAGGCATCACTCCGTTCAACTTCCCCGCGATGATCCCGCTCTGGAAGGCCGGCCCCGCGTTGGCGTGCGGCAATGCGTTTGTCCTGAAGCCGTCCGAACGCGACCCGTCGGTTCCGGTGCGGCTCGCCGAACTGTTCTCCGAGGCCGGACTCCCCGACGGGGTGTTCCAGGTGGTGCACGGCGACAAGACCGCCGTCGACGCGCTGCTGAACAACCCGACGGTCAAGGCCGTCGGCTTCGTCGGCAGCTCCGACATCGCGCAGTACATCTACTCGACATGCGCCGCGAACGGCAAGCGCAGCCAGGCGTTCGGCGGCGCCAAGAACCACATGATCATCCTTCCGGACGCCGATCTCGATCAGGCCGTCGACGCCCTCATCGGCGCGGGCTACGGCTCGGCGGGCGAGCGGTGCATGGCGATCTCGGTGGCGGTTCCGGTCGGCGAGGAGACGGCGGAAGCGTTGCGCGCCAAGCTCGTCGAGCGCATCGCGGCCCTGCGCGTGGGCCACAGCCACGACCCGGCCGCCGATTACGGTCCGCTTGTCAGTGCTGCCGCACTCGAGCGCGTGAAGAACTACATTGACAAGGGCGTCGAGGAAGGCGCGGAGCTCGTCGTCGACGGTCGGACCCGCGGCAGTGACGACGCACAGTTCAACGGCGTCGACATCTCCGGCGGCTATTACCTCGGCCCCACCCTCTTCGACCGCGTCACCAAGGACATGTCGATCTGGACGGATGAGATCTTCGGTCCCGTCCTCACGATCGTCCGGGCTGCGGACTACGAGGAGGCGCTCGCCCTGCCGACCGAGCACGAGTACGGCAACGGCGTCGCGATCTTCACCCGTGACGGCGACGCCGCCCGTGACTTCACCTCGCGTGTGGAGGTCGGCATGGTCGGCGTCAACGTGCCGATCCCGGTTCCCGTCGCGTATCACACGTTCGGCGGCTGGAAGCGTTCCGGTTTCGGCGACCTGAATCAGCACGGACCTGCGTCGATCATGTTCTACACGAAGACCAAGACGGTCACGTCGCGGTGGCCGTCGGGCATCAAGGACGGCGCCGAGTTCTCCATCCCGACGATGAACTGAGGCTCGGGCATGCCCTACCCGGTTCTGAACGACGACGACCGGATCGTCGTCGAGACGGCGCGTGACTTCGCGCGCAAGCGCCTCGCACCGCACTCCCTGGAGTGGGACGCGACCAAGCACTTCCCCGTCGAGGAGATGGTGGAGGCCGCGTCGCTCGGCATGGCCGCGATCTACACCCGAGAAGATGTGGGTGGATCCGGACTGCGGCGTATCGACGGTGTTCGGATCTTCGAGGAGCTCGCCAAGGCCGATCCGGTGACGGCGGCGTTCCTGTCGATCCACAACATGTGCACGTGGATGGTCGACACCTACGGCACCGACGAACAGCGCAAACGCTTCGTCCCGAAGATGGCGTCGATGGAGTTCATGGCGAGCTACTGCCTCACCGAGCCGGGCGCGGGCTCGGACGCCGCCGCCTTGTCGACGTCGGCCAGACGGGACGGTGACGAGTGGGTCCTGCGCGGGTCCAAGCAGTTCATCTCCGGTGGCGGAGTGTCAGACGTGTACGTGGTCATGGCCCGCACCGGCGATGCAGGAGCCCGCGGCATCTCGACGTTTGTCGTCGAGCGCGATACGCCCGGGCTGTCGTTCGGACCTGCGGAGGCCAAGATGGGCTGGCACAACCAGCCGACCGCGCAGGTGGTCTTCGACGACGTCCGAGTCCAGGTGGACGCCATGCTCGGCGGCGTCGATGGAGAGGGAACCGGCTTCTCTATCGCCATGAACGGGCTCAACGGCGGACGGTTGAACATCGCCGCCTGCTCGCTCGGCGGCGCACAGGCTGCGTACGACGCCGCCCTGAAGTACGTAGCCGATCGGCACGCATTCGGAGCGCCTCTGATCGACGAACCGACGATTCGCGCGACTATCGCGGAGATGGCGATGAACCTCGAGGCATCACGGCTGATGCTGTGGCGTGCGGCAGAGGCCGTCGACTCGGGAGACCTCGACAAGGTGGAACTGTGTGCGATGGCCAAGCGGTTCGTCACCGAGCACTGCTTCACGATCGCCGACCAGGCCCTGCAATTGCACGGCGGGTACGGCTACCTGCATGAGACGGGTGTGGAGAAGATCGTCCGCGATCTGCGAGTGAACCGCATTCTGGAAGGCACCAACGAGATCATGCGGATGGTCATCGGCCGCGCCGAAGCCGCCCGCGTCACGAAGGAGAAGACCCGATGAACGGGACGAGTGAAACGAGAGGGCAATCGATGCGAGTCGCATTCCTTGGACTCGGCAACATGGGCGGACCGATGGCCGCGAACCTCATCGCCGCAGGTCACACTGTCGTCGGGTTCGACCTGTCGGATGCTGCGCTCGCCCACGCGGCCGAGCACGGCGTCCAACCCGTCGACTCGGCACGGGCGGCCGTCGACGGCGCGGACGCTGTCATCACGATGCTGCCGAGCGGCGCGATCGTGAAAGCCGTGTACAGCGACGTCCTCCCCGTCGCCGCTGAGGGCACTGTCTTCATCGACTCGTCGACGATCTCCGTGGAGGACGCACGCCACGTGAATGAGCAGGCACTGGCCGCGGGCATGCGGCAGGTCGACGCACCCGTGTCGGGCGGCGTGAAGGGCGCCACCGCGGGCACCTTGGCCTTCATGGTCGGCGGAGACGACTCGTCCGTGGCCGCTGCAGACCCCGTGCTCGAGCCGATGGCCGGAAAGGTCGTGCCGTGCGGCGGCTCCGGAAACGGCCAGGCTGCCAAGTTGTGCAACAACATGATCCTGGCGGTCCAGCAGATCGCCGTGGGTGAGGCGTTTGTGCTGGCAGAGAAGTTGGGTCTGGCCGATCAGGCGTTGTACGACGTCGTGACGGGTGCGACGGGCAACTGCTGGGCGTTGCACACGAACTGTCCCGTCCCGGGTCCGGTGCCCACGGCGCCGTCGGAGAACGACTACAAGCCGGGGTTCGCAACTGCGCTCATGAACAAGGATCTCGGCCTTGCGATGGACGCCGTCGCAGCGACGGGATCAACGGCGCCGCTCGGCTCGCATGCGGCAGGACTGTACGCCGCGTATGCCGCCGAGCACGGACATCTCGACTTCAGTGCGATAATCGACACCTTGCGTTGACCGAGACTCGGTGAGCACCCAGACCAGAGGAGGGCCCGTGCGAGACGACCGTGATCCGATCGCGCGGGCTCGCCGCAATTGGGAGGACGCCGGCTGGGGTGGTGAGATCGCCGATGGCATGGAGGCGGTCACGTCCGTCATGCGTGCGCATCAGATCATGCTGGCGCGCGTCGAGCAGGAGTTGAAGCCCTTCGGTCTGACCTTCGCACGTTTCGAACTGCTGCGTCTCCTCGCGTTCACTCGCCACGGCGAACTCCCCATCTCCAAGGCGTCAGACCGTCTCCAAGTGCACGTCTCGTCGACGACGAGTGCGATCGCGCGCCTCGTCGACGCCGGGCTCGTCGAACGCCGACCGCACCCGACAGACGGCCGGACGACCCTCGTCGCGATCACCGAGGCGGGCCGCGACCGTGTCGAACTCGCCACTGCAGCCCTGAACACTGTGTTCGCCGACATAGGCATGCCCTCCGACGAATCACGTGCTCTGGTGAGCGCCATTCGGTCCCTTCGTGCAGCTCACGGCGATTTCTGACGCGGTCCGCACTGCGGCGTGCCCGATGAACTCACAACGAGTCTGACCACTGCGAGACCCGGCGCTCTTCGGTAGCGTCGGTGGTGTCGTCCAATCGGACGACCACCCGGAAGGGTTGAGCGCTCGATCGAAGGGAGATTCACACCATGGGACTCGCAGACGACGCACAGAACAAGGCCGACGATCTGAAGGGCCGCGCCAAGGAGGCGACCGGCGCCGCGATCGGCGACGACGACCTGAAGGCCGAAGGTCAGGCAGACCAGGGGCTCGCCGCGGTTCGTGAGAAGGCCACCGAAGTGGCCGACAAGGTGAAGGACGGCATCGACTCGGTGAAGGACAAGCTCACTGGGCACTGAGCAGACGCGAACAGCGGGCGGCCGAATTCGATTCGGCCGCCCGCTGTTCTATGTCAGGACGCGAGCTTGAGGCCCACGACTCCACCGACGATCGCAATGATGCACATGATCCGGACCATGCTGACGGCTTCGTCCCCGGAGACCATCGCGTAGACGACGGTGACGGTGGCCCCGATGCCGACCCAGACCGCATAGGCCGTGCCGATCGGCAGATCGCGCATCGCGATCGCCAGCCCGGCCATGCTCGCGACCAGTGCCACACCGAAGACGACTGATGGATAGAGGCGGCTGAAACCCTCCGACTTTCCGAGGGCGGTCGCCCATACGGCTTCGAGCAGCCCGGACACGACAAGAATGATCCACGACATGAGATGCACCTTTCGAACAAACACCGTCTTGTCGCAGGCCGGGTACGGTGTGCTCGTCCGGGGGCCGAGTTCCGGCCACTCCCCTGACCATACCCAGCCTCGACGTGCAGGCCAATGCCGTTTGTGGTGCGATCAGTCACCACCGGAGACCATTGCCGCGTGACACCGTTCGTCCTACGGTCAGAACATGAACGCACCGACTGACCTGCTCCGCGATCCGCGCCTGTACCAACTCGCCGCCGTCGGCCAGGCCGCCGACGCAGTAGCGTGCATCGGCCCCATCCCCTACATCACCCGATGCCTGGACAGCGTCGAGTATCCACAGACGAATCGTTGGATCTTTCCCGTTGTGAAGGGCGCGTCGGCGGTCGGACTGGCGTCCGTGACACGTTCGCCCGCCCTCGCTCGTCTGACGGCGATCATGCTGACGATCTACTTCACCCTCGCCGTCGGCTCCCACGTGCGCGTCCGCGACTTCGGACTCAACGCCACCGCCGCGACATCGTTCCTGCTGTTCTACGGTGCACTCGCCGCGACGGGACCAGCGGACGACTAGACGAGCCCGGCCGCAGCAGCGATCACCGCGGCCTGTACGCGTGACGGCGCGTCCAGCTTCATCAGCACCCGCGAGACGTGCGTCTTCACCGTCGACTCCCCGATGCCCAGTCGACGCGCGATCTGCGCGTTCGACAATCCTGCACCCACCCCGCCGAGCACATCGCGCTCACGGTCAGTCAGCGCCGAGAGGTCGGGAACCGCGGGTGCGGGCCGAGTGCGCATGGCGTCGACGACAGCCCTGGTGACTCCCGCGTCGAGGACGGCGTCGCCCTCGGCCACCCGCAGCGTCCCATCGACGAGTTCGGCCCCGGACGCGGTCTTCAACAGGAACCCCGAAGCGCCTGCAGACAACGCGCCGACGACGTACTCGTCGAGACCGAACGTCGTCAGCACCAATACGCGCGCATCGGTCGCGGAGGTGACCGCGGCCGTTGCCGCCAGACCATCGACACCGGGCATCCGCACGTCCATCAGCACGACGTCGGGGCGCAGTTCTACCGCAAGGCGGATCGCGACGGCGCCGTCGGCCGCCTCCCCGACCACAGTGATCCGCCCGGAGGCTTCGAGCACCATCCGCAGTCCTTCACGCACGGCGGCGTGATCGTCGGCCAGCACCACCCGGACCCTGCTCGTCGCACTGCTCATCGGGGAAGCTCCGCCGTCACGATCCACTCCTGTCCAACAGGTCCGGCGTCGAGGTGTCCCCCGATGCTCTCTGCCCTGATCTGCATGTTCGCCAACCCCTGGCCCCTCGTCGACGGCGCTTCGGCGGCCCGGTCGTTCCGGACGATCACACGAACAGCGCGGGCGCCGCTGGACAGTTCGACGGTGACCGGGCGCCCGGGTGCGTGCTTGGTCGCGTTCGCGAGGGCCTCCCCCACGATCCGGGTGACGACGGCTTCCAAACGACGAGGCATTCCGGTCACGTCACCGTTCACGGAGACCGTCGAGCCGACAGCGTCCGCGGCGTCGATCAGCGGATCGACCGATGACCAGCGGACCGTTGTGATCTCGTCCCCATCGGTGGCGAGCAGATCGATCATCGCCCTCAGCTCGCCGAGTGCCGCGAGCGAGTTCCCGCGGATCGATTCGACGACGGGTCCCGGTTCGGCGGCGTCACGCGCCGCTTCGGACAGGATCGCGATCGCGGACACGTGCCCGGCGACGGTGTCGTGGAGTTCACGAGAGAGCCGCCGACGTTCGTCGGCGAGTGCTGCGGCCCGTTCTGCCTGCGCCTGTGCGACCGCCGCCGACTTCTCGGCGTCGCCTGCCCGCCGGGTCGCGACAACCGACAGCCCGTAGCCGATCGGCGACAGCAGAAGTGCAACACCGATCAGGCCGGTCAGCACGCCTGCACGAGCACCTCCGGCGATCGCCCCGGCGACTGCCCCGGCGACGGTTGCGACCACTCCGAGCACGATCACCACGCGTCGAAGGCGATCCGACCCGCGGACCACACCGATGTACATCACGTCCGATAGCGCGATCCACAACGGAAGCGACGGGCCCGCATACGCGTCGAATGCCAGCAGAAGCCCCATCGCGCCGAGAGCGAGTGCAGGCCTGCGCTGGGCGGACAGCTGGACGAGAAACGCCGCCGACAGGATGCCGAGCTTTCCGTACCAGGGATACCGATCGACATCGGTGAAGAACACGAACGACCCGGACGCCCACATCAGCAGGCCGACAGCAAGGGTGCCGGCGGCCATCACGTTCGCCCCGGTCAGCATGCTGTCTCGGTGGAATCGGATCGTCATCGTCTCCAACTACAGCACACCGGACGCCTGCGCGGGTCCCCCTAAAGTACGACCCCGCCGACGTCGATCGGCGGATGCGCCGCATGGTGGACGCGGGGCACGGTGGATCCATGAACCCCGTATTGATCACCATCGCCGCCTGCGAGATCGGCTTCTGGGCGTTTGTCGTCGGAGGACTCGCCCTTCGCTATCTGGCTCGACTCACGCGTGCATCGACGATCGTCCTCGCCTGTGTTCCGCTGATCGACCTGGTTCTGCTGATCGCGGTGACTGTCGATCTGGCCAGGGGCGGCGACGTCGAGTTCGCCCATCGACTCGCACCGATCTACCTCGGCGGCACGCTGATGTTCGGGCATCGGATGATCGCGTGGGCCGATGTGCGTTTTGCGCACCGATTTGCCGACGGGCCCGCACCGGTGCCGATCCCATCGACCGGTCCGGTGCGAGCCCGTCATGAGTGGTCCGACTTCGGGCGATGGCTGGGTGCCGTCGCCATCGCCGCGGTGATCACCGCAGCCCTCGGTTACACCGTCGCGGATTCCACTCAGCGTGAGGCCATGTTCGGGAGTTTCGGGATGCTCGGCACGATCACCGTCATCTGGTTGCTCACCGGCCCCGTCTGGTACTCGTTCAAAGATCAGGCGGCGTAGACGTCCAGCCGCCGAGGCTCGTCGATGCTCGAGTAGTGCGACGCGTCGCCGGAGATGATTCGGCTCGACTCCCCGTCGACGCTCACCGGCACATCACCGGCAAGTGTGATGCGGTGCAGCCTGCGCTCCTGCCCACCGAAGTCGGCGATTCCATAGTGCTGCGTCGCCCGGTTGTCCCAGATGGCGACATCGCCGAGGCTCCAGTTCCATCGGAAGGTGTTCTCCAGGCGGGTGATCCGGTTCTGGAACACCTGGTAGAGCGCCGCGAACTCACCGGGCTTCAGCTGGTGGAACTCTTTGACGAAGTGTCCGAGCAGCAGACTCCGCTCACCCGTCTCCGGGTGGACCCGGACCACGGGGTGCAGCGTCTGGTACTCCGAGCTCGTGAACTCCTTGTAGTGCTCGGTCCGGCGCGCGGTCTCCTGGTCGCCGCCACCGTGCTCGGACGTGACGTAGTCGTAGAGGTTGGAGTGCTTCGCCCACAGAGTGTCTGCGAACGCGCGCAACGACGCCGGCAACTGGTCGTAGGCGGCGACGGTGGACGCCCAGGTGGTGGCCCCTCCCCACGCTGGGAGTGTGACGGCCCGCAGGATCGACGCCTTCGGGATCCGGTCGACGAACGACACGTCGGTGTGCCAGCTGTTGGCAGCGCCTTCGATCGTCAGCAGCTGGCTGCCCCGCGAGGTGACGGTCGGGTGCGGGAGTGTCGGCTCTCCAAGACGCTGTGCGAATGCGTACTGCCCGTCGTCGTCGAGGTGCTCTTGTCCGCTGAACACGACCACCTTGTTGACGGCGAGCGCGAGTCGAATCGCCTCTGCCTGATCGTCACTGATCTCGCCGCCCAGACGCACCCCGCTGATTCGGGCACCGATGTACTCTCCGAGCTTGTCCACCCTGATTCCGGCATCGGCGTAAATGCTTTCCGCCGCAGCAGCACGGTCGGCGTGATTCGCAATGGAAGTGATTGTCATGGCTGAATTCCTTTCACCCTTGAAGGCGAGTGTGAAATGTGGGGGAATTGATGATCGACGCGAATGCGTGACACTCATGAAATCGAATCGGCGCGATGAGCACCACACATCGAATCATCGTGATTGCAAGTCGGTTCAATCGGCGACATCGGCCGCCTGCTGATCGATGGTGCGCCGAATCGGCTCCGGCACGCGGACCCGCCCGGGCCGGTATGTGACGGAGACGAGCGACTCCGGAGCTCGGAACACACCGCGTCTGGCCCGCAGATCGCTGTCGACCGCGCCTCGTGCGTCGAGGCCCACTGAGATGCCTGTCCATGGCGCCATCCCCACCAACTGCACCGCCCGCGGGAGATCGGCGACCCGCGATTCGGCGCCGTCGACTGTCACGTCGACGGTGAAATCCCACCGGACGTCGTCGGACGCCTGAGCTCTGAGGGTCACGGCCTCCGGCCGCTCCGGCAGCGGTCCGGACACCCGGTGCACCCGCCCGTAGGCGTTGTAGACGAAGCTCAGCACTCCGTTCTCGACGACGACCAGGTAGCCGCCCTGGACGTCTCCGTGCGCGACGAGGACACCCTCGTCCGACGGCTCCCAGTCGCGGAGTTCCACGACGACCTCGAAGTCGCGGTACGCGATCAGCCTGCTCGACCGGTACCGTTCCAGCGTCGGCGTGCCTCGGAGGAGCCGGACGTCAGATGCAAAACGCTCAGCTTCGGCGGGGCGGCGTCTCACCTGGTCACCGACGGTGTCGAACAGGGGGAACACCGTGTTGCGCCATGCGGCCTCGTCCCACGCGGCGGCCAGCTCTGCGACGACATCCGGATGATCGGCGGCGACGTCGACGGTCTCGGCGGGATCGGTCCGCACGTCGTACAGCTCCCATTGAGGACGGTCGACGTCGGCCGGATCGCCGTCGTGTAACGACAGCAGCTTCCAGCCGTCGCGGTAGAAGCCCCGGTGGCCGCCGAACTCCGCGTACTGCTCGGTCCGCGGCGACGCCGCGTCGGGTTCGCGCAGGAACTCGGCGACGCTCACACCGTCACGTTCGATCGCGTCGACTCCGTGTCTGGTCCGCGGCGTGTCGACACCGGCGAGCTCGAGCAGGGTCGGCGCGAGGTCGGTGACGTAGGCGAACTGGCGCCGTACCCCGTTGTCGTCGGCCGCTCTCGTCAGACCGCCCGGCCAGGACAGGACGAACGGAACCCGGACGCCGCCGGCGAACGTCTGGCCCTTGTAGAACCGGAACGGAGTGTTGGACGCCTGGCCCCAACCGCGCGGGTAGTGCACTCCGAGTTCGGGTGAACCGATGAGCGACTCGTCGTGCGGCACGTCGCGCTCCCAGTCCGGCGGAACCGGACCGTGGACGAACTGGCTGAAGTAGGAGCGGGTCCCCTCCGCCCCACCTTCGGCCGTGCCGCCGTTGTCGGAGGTGAAGACGATGATCGTGTCGTCGAGTTCGCCGAGGTCGTCGAGGAGGTCGACGATCCGCCCGACACTCTGATCAACACTGTCGACGAGAGCCGCGTACACCTCCTGGTAGCGCTGGTAGCGGTTCTTCTCCTCGTCCGACAGGTCGTCCCACGGCGGTGCGTCGTACCCGGGTTCGGTGTTCCGCTCCCGGATCGGGGTGCCTGGGTCGAAGAGCCCGTCGGCCACCTGCTTCGCGAATCGCCTGCGCCGGACCTCGTCCCAGCCGTCGGCGTACCGGCCTCGATGCCGGTCGAGGTCTGCGGGCTTCACCTGATGAGGACCGTGCATCGCGATGTGCGCGAAATACAGGAAGAACGGCTTGTCCGCGTCGTGCGCACGCAGAGCTTTGACCTGCCCGATCGCTCGATCAGTCAGATCATCGGTGACGTAGTAGCCCTCCGGGTACTCGTCGACGTCCACCACCGAGTTGTCGGCGATCAGCTGGTTCGGGTGGAAGAACGAGTTCAGTCCTTCCAGCGATCCGTAGTAACTGTCGAAACCTCGCTGCAGAGGCCACGACTTCCGGGATCGCCCCGGACTCATGTCGGCATCGCGGACGAGGTGCCATTTGCCGACGGCGAACGTCGCGTACCCCGACTCGCGGAGAATCTCCGGCAATGTCAAGACGTCGTCGGCCAACTCGAGGCGCAGTCCCGGAAACCCCGGGTCGGAGTTGGCGACGCTGCCGTACCCCGCGCGGTGTGGATTGACACCGGTCAACAAGGCCGCTCTGGCAGGCGAGCAGACCGGAGTCGTGTGGTAGTTGCTCAGCCGGTAACCGGTCGCGGCGATCCGGTCGATGTTGGGTGTCGGGATCTCGGCCCCGAACGGACCGATGTCGGAGTAGCCGAGATCATCGATGAGCACCACGACGATGTTGGGCCGTCGGCGGCCGTCCGTGTCGGCGGGCCACCACGGCGTCGACGCGGACGTGGTCCGCCCCACCGTTCCACCGAAATCGTCGTATCCGCGGGCGTAGTCGGGAATTCCACTCGTCACTTCGTGGCCTTTCATGCAGTGTCCGAACGTGTCGTCGGCGCCGCAGGCACCGATTCGAGCACCATTCCCGACATCCCGGCGCACCGTCAAAACTTTGAATCGTCGTGATTGGAAGTGATCCTTTCGACGACGCTCTGCTGAATCATTCATTGCCAACCGCACCCACCGGCAGCGGTGCGAGAAGAATTCGACGAGAAAGCAGAAATTGACATGTTCCGACATCGGTTCGCCCGCATATTGTGGGCACTGCTCCTAGCCCTGATCGCAGCGGTCGGGCTCAGCAGTTGCCGTAGTGCAGTCGATGCGCAGCAAGGTCCGGCAACAGGCTCCGGACCAGTGGTGCGCGGCGGTGAACTCCGTGTCGGGGTGCTCGGCGACCTGTCCCCCGCCAAGTTCCTGCAGATCGGCACCGGCAGTCTCAATGGTCACGTCGTCGCCAATGTGTACGACACCCTCATCACGCTCGACCACAGTTCACCCACCCCGCGTCCGTCGCTGGCGACCGGGTGGGTTCTGGCGCCGGACGGGCTCTCACTGTCTGTGGACCTGCGCCGAGGCGTCACATTCCACGACGGGCGCGAGTTCACATCGTCCGATGTGCAGCAGTCGCTCCTCGCCTATCTCGCCGGGCCGTGGAAGCCGCAGTTCAAGCGGACTGCCGCCGCGATCACCGGTTACGACGTCACCGACCCGCATCGAGTGGTCCTGTCGTTCGCTCACCCGGTCGGCAACATCTTCGACCTGCTCGACTCGGCGCCGATCATCGACGCCAAGACACTCGACGGACTGAAGGCGGGCCGAACGTTCAACGGAACCGGTCCCTTCGAGTTCGCGTCGTGGACACCCAACTCCCGGGTCACCCTCGTCCGCAATCCCGACTATTGGGGCGGTTCGCCTGCGCTCGACAAGATCAGCTTCGTGGAGGGCAACGACCCGAAGTCGTTGTACACGCGGTTGCGGACCGGGCAGCTCGACGTCGTCGACCCTGCAGGTCTGACGTCACACGACCAGAAGCTCGCCACCAGCCGGTACGGGTTCCGCGACATCGAGTTCACGGGCGCGGAGAGCGAAGTCTACGTAGGTGTCAACGTTGCGAACCCCGCACTCGCCGATCGTCGTGTCCGCCGAGCGATAGCATTCGCGGTCGACCGAGACCGGATCATGACCGACGTGCACCAGAGCGCCGGGTATCCGGTGAACCTGCCGTGGCCGAAGACGTCGCCCGCCTACAACGCTTCGGCGAATCGGACCTTCACGCGGGACGTCTCGAAGGCGAGGGCGATTCTCGCCGAGCTTCCACCGGTGCCGCCGATCGACCTGGACTATTCCACGCAGGGCGGGACGTCACGCATCGTCGCCGAGATCGTGCAGAGCAATCTCAAGGACGTCGGCATCACCGCCGATCTGGTGCCCAACGATCCGACGGTCCACGCATCGAAGCTCATCGGCGGAGAGTTCTCCGGCCTGTGGATCCTCGAGCACGCGTTCGCCCAGTTCACACCGTCGACGCTCGCCGTGTCGGCGTACCCGTTCAATGCGGCGAAGAACGCCTCGAACTTCGTCGCCGCCGACTACGCGGCGGCGGCGGATTCCGCGTGGAAGACTGCCGACCCGTCGTCGCCCGAGGCGATCGCCGCGTACCGCCGGCTCGACTCGGTCTGGCTCAACGAACTGTTCCTCGTTGAGATCGGCGTGGTCATCCAACACGCGACCGCATCACCGAACGTCAGAGATGTGGGCTGGGACCGTCGAGTCCAGTTCCATTTCGCCGACACGAGTCTCACCAATCCCGATCGGAGGTCATGACATGACCGGCTACCTTCTCCGGCGGATCCCGACAGCTGTTGTGGTCCTGTTCGCTGCCTCACTGCTCATCTTCGCCGTGCTCCGGCTCATTCCCGGCGGCCCCGAAGCGGCACTCGCGGGATCGGACGCCACCCCGGACGATCTCGCGGCGATCCGTCACGATCTCGGCCTCGATCGGGGCTTCTTCGTCCAGTACGCCGCGTGGATCGGATCCGTCCTCACCCTCGACTTCGGCACGAGTTACCAGGTCGGCGGCAGTATCGGCGACCTGGTCTCGTTCGGCCTGACCAACACGCTGGTACTGACGTCTGCGGCGGCGGTGCTCGCGGTCGCCCTCGGGATCGCCCTCAGTCTGGCTGCGACCATACGACCGTCCGCCTGGTTGAACACGCTGCTCACCGGAGTCAACGCGATCGCGATCGCACTCCCCACTTTTGTCGTCGGAATCGTGTTGATCTTCCTGTTCGGTGTCCGTTGGCGACTGCTCCCGGCGGGCGGCACACCGCCGAACGGCCTCACAGACGATCTGTGGATCACCGCGCAGTATCTGGCGCTGCCCGCGTTCACGCTCGGATTGCCCGCCGGAGCGATGCTCGCCAGGTTCCTCACCGAGGCGTTGCAGACCGAGCTCAGACAGCCGTATGCGGTCACCGCGATCGCGACCGGCGCATCACGCCGCGACGTGGTGCTCAAACACGCACTGCGCAACGCACTCCCGTCGACCATCACCGCGTTCGGCCTCATCGTCGGTGCGCTCCTGGGCGGTGCCGTGCTTGTCGAATCCATCTTCGGCTGGCCCGGACTCGGACTGCTGACCGAGGAGGGCATCTCAGCCCGCGACTATCCACTCGTCCAAGTCCTGGTTCTGCTGTCGGTGACGGTTTTTGTCCTGATCCAGCTCGCCGCCGACATCGTCCACGCATGGCTCGACCCCCGTATCCGATTGGCAGGTGCCGCATGACCACCACCGTCCCCGTTGTCGACGGCTCCGCCGTCGACCTCGACCCCGGTCTCATCCCGGAGACTCCGACCGACCGCGACTCTCGACCGACACGACTGCCGCTGTGGCGCAGCCTCGTCCACGGGTCGGGGCTCGTCGGCACGGTCCTCGTGCTCGCCGTTGTTCTCGCGGGCCTTCTCGGACCGCTGTTCGTCTCCTACGCCCCCGACCAGCAGATCGACGGCGCTTATCTCCTGTCACCGAGTGCAGAGCACTGGTTCGGCACTGACGACGTCAACCGCGACGTCGCCTCGCGGATCCTGTCCGGAATCCGCGTCGACCTTCTGATCATCGTGATCGCCGTCCCGATCGGCGCCGCGATCGGCACTCTCATCGGGCTGCTCGGAGTGTCGTTCCGGCGGGCCGACGGTGTGGTCCAACGTGTCTTCGACGTCATCCTCGCGTTCCCCGCACTGATCCTCGGAATCGCGCTCGTCGCGATTCTCGAGCCCGGCGCGGTGACCGTCGGCATCGTCATCGCCATCGCCGAGATCCCCGTATTCGGCCGACTGGTCCGCACGTCCGTCCTGCGGATCAGGGAGCAGCCGTACGTCGAAGCTGCGCGGGTCAGTGGTGCAGGCACGGGCCGGATCCTGTTCCGTCACGTGCTGCCGAACTCCGTCGAAGCGCTCGGAGTGCAGTTCGCGCTGTCACTGTCGCTCGGTGTGTTCATCGGCGGCGCACTCAGTTACCTCGGCATCGGCGTCGTCCCGCCGACACCGTCGCTCGGCGGCTTGCTCGCCTCGGGCAACGGCTACCTGGAGACCAATCCCTGGATCTCGATCGGTCCGCTGATCGTCGTGTCCGCCCTGGTCCTGGGCCTCTACTTGATCGCGCAGTCGATCTCTTCCGACCGAAGGAGTCTGTAAGACCATGGCACGCGTACTCGACGTCACCGACCTCCACGTGAGGTTCGACTATCCACGTCCCGCCGTCGCGGGCATCAGCCTCCATGTCGATGCGGGCGAGATCGTCGCCCTCGTCGGTGAGTCCGGCTCCGGCAAGACGATGACAGCACGAGCAGCCATCGGACTGCTCCCCGAGAACGCCGTCTCCACCGGTTCGGTGAAGGTCGACGGAATCGAAGTCCTCGACCTGGACGAACGTGGATGGACCGCTGTCCGCGGCAGCCGCGTCGCAATGGTGTTTCAAGAACCGCAGACCGCGCTCAATCCGGTCCAGACGGTCGGCTGGCAGCTCCGACAGGCGTTGACCCGGCATGGGTCGCTCTCCCGCTCGGAAGCCAGGAGACGAGCGGTCGAACTGCTGGAACTCGTCGAGATCCCGGACCCGCAGACACGAGTCGGCTACTACCCGCATCAGCTGTCCGGAGGTCAGAAGCAGCGCGTGGTCATCGCCCTCGCGCTGGCGGGCGACCCGGCTCTGCTCCTCGCCGACGAACCGACCACCGCCCTCGACGTGTCCGTGCAACGGGACATCCTCGACCTGCTCGTCAGACTGAGGGACCGCACGGGTGCGGGCATCCTGCTGATCACGCACAATCTCGGGGTGGTCGCCGAGATCGCCGACCGCGTGGTCGTGGTCCAACTCGGCGAGACCATCGAGACCGCCGACGTCCACTCCCTGTTCGCGGCGCCCCGCGAGCCGTACACCCGGCAGTTGCTGGCATCGGTGCCCCGCCTGCACCCGGGATCGGTGGAGGAAGTCGACCCGCAGCCGACGGAGGTCGACGCCCCGGTGCTCGAGATCAACGCCGTCACCGTCCGTCATCCGGGCCGCTTCGGAGCAGCGCCGCACACTGCATTGTCCGAGGTGACACTCGACGTCGCGCCCGGCGAGGTGCTCGGTGTGGTCGGCGAATCCGGTTCAGGCAAGACGACACTCGGACGCGCGATCGGTGGGCTGCTGCCCATCGCCGAGGGGCGGATCTTCATCGACGGCGAGGATGTCTCGACACTCTCCGGCGCGGCGCTGCGTGCGGTTCGTCGTCGGATCGCGTTCGTCCCGCAGGACCCGACAGCATCGTTGAACCCGCGGTTCACCGTGGCCGAATCGATCCGCGAGCCGCTGGACATCGGGCGGATCGGTGACCGTTCGTCACGTGCTCGACGCGTCGCCGAACTGTTGGACGCGGTGCAACTGCCGACATCCTTCGCCACCCGACTGCCCCATGAGCTGTCCGGAGGCCAGCGGCAACGCGTGGCGTTGGCCCGTGCGCTGTCGGCGAATCCCGAACTCTTGATCGCCGACGAACCGACAAGCGCGCTCGACGTGTCCGTGCAGGCTCGGGTGTTGGAGTTGTTCGCCGACCTTCAGTCCGAGTTCGGTTTCGCCGCGCTGTTCATCAGCCACGACCTCGCCGTGGTCCGGCAGGTGGCCGACCGGGTGGCCGTCCTCAAGGCCGGACGGCTCGTGGAGACGGGATGGGCCGACGAGCTGTTCGACGCCCCGGTCACCGACTACACCCGGTTGTTGGTCGACGCGGTGCCGGTTCCCGATCCCGACCGCGTACGTGCCGGGCGTCCGGTTGTTCCCGCTTAGGGGGTGAATTCGAGCGTGAGCAGCGGGTACGGGCGTCCGTCCCCGTCGAGCTCCGAGCGACCAGTCTGGGTGAAACCGCGTGCGGGGTAGAACCCGACGGCCTGCGGGTTCTGTTCGTTGACGTCGACTTCGGTGGCGCCGAGCCTGACGACCGCGTCGTTGAGCAGCACCGTCCCCACTCCCGTCCCACGGACGTCGTCGTGCACGAACAGCATTTCGAGTCGCCCTTCGGCGACACCCGAGAAACCGACGATCCGACCTGCGTCGTCGGCGACGGTCAGCGTCACGTTCGGGAGATAGTCACCGGGCAGCGCGCGTTCGATCTCGGCGAAATGCTCCGCGGCGAGGAAGGCGTGTGTCGCGGCGACGGCGCTGCGCCAGACGTCGACGATCGCCGGGTACTCCTCTGGTCCGGCTGGCTCGCGGAGGATCACCCGAGTGCTTTGAGGGCGCGGTCGGCGTGGACGCTCATGTTGACCTCGGACGCGATGACGTCGGCGATCACTCCGTCTCGCCCGATGGCGAACGTGGTGCGCTTGGTCGGCATGCCGACCGCACTGAACAGGCCGCTCCGGCGCACTCCGTAGGCGTCGGCGACCGAGCCGTCGACGTCGGCCAGGAGTGGATAGTCGAGCCCGTGCTTGGCCGTCCAGTCGCTCTGCTTGGCGACGTCGTCGCGGCTGATCCCGATGCGCTGCACCCCGGCTGCTGAGAACTCGGCTGCGAGATCGCGGAAGTGACAGGCCTCCTTGGTGCAGCCCGGCGTGAACGCAGCAGGGTAGAAGAAGAGGGCAACGGGTCCCTCGGCCAGGAGTTCCGACAGCCGCCGGACGTCGCCGTTCTGGTCGGGCAGAGCGAAGTCGGGTGCGATGTCACCGGGTTTCATGGTTCCAGCCTAGCGAGTTCAGGCGTATCGGCGTGCCGGGGGAACCGCGCATCGGGTCGCTGCGTCTGACCTTGTATGAGGGATTCAGGTGTCTACCCCGCGGCCGCACTGTTGGCACTCGGATTCGACCGCGAGGCGATCCGTCGAGCCGTTCTGTCCGGCGACCTGGCACAGCTGCGGTGGGGATGGTTCGCCGCAGCGAATCACGATGCCCGCACGGCGTCCGCGGTGCGGGACGGCGGCGTGTTGACCTGTGTCGACGCGCTCAGGTTCCACGAGCTCTGGACTCCTCCCGGCCACAACGGGCTGCATCTGCGTCGCAGCCGCAACTTGAGCGGAAAGAATCGCGCGTGCCGTCCGCCGACTGGATGTGTTCGGTCCGCTCGCGATGCCGTCGACCCGCTGCCAGTCTCCCTGCTCTGCCGTCGGCTGCCTCCCGCTGGACGAATGGGTCGCCGTCTGCGACTCCTACCTGAACTCGACCGGGACCGAGAGCATCGTGCGGGTCCGCCTCCGATCTGCGGGCTTCGACGTTGTGGTCCAGCCGCCAGTCGAGGGTGTGGGGCACGCAGACCTCCGCGTCGGTCGGCTGCTGATCGAATGCGACAGCGTCCTGCACCACGCGAGCCGAGCCGACTACGAACGCGATCATCACCGCGATCGCAGAGCAGTAGTCGACGGCTGGCTCGTCCTCCGGCTCACCTACGACGACATCCTCTACGACTGGGACGGTGTCCTCGCCGACATCCTGTCGATCACCAGGCCGGACCGGCACCGCGCTCGCACGCCGCAGGCGATCGAGATGGTTCGAAAGTCAGTACTGCAATCGCAACTCGAGGGCAATATCGGGCTGTTGCAGTTTGGAGTTGTCGATCGAACGTGTCCGTTGGCCGGGTGGAGAGGCCGGCCGGTGGCCCGTGCGAGTTGGTGGTGCGGCCGCCTTTAGGCGGTGGCTAGGTGGCCTCCGGTGATGGCTTTGACGATGTTGTTGACCAGGGCGTGGAAGGCGAATTCTGATGCTGCCCGGTCGATTCCGCGGCTGGTGAATCGACGGAAGCGTAGGTTGTGTTTGGCGTGTCCGAACGGTGTTTCGGCTATGTGACTGCGCTG
>NZ_BAOP01000010.1 GCF_000344135.1 Gordonia malaquae NBRC 108250
AAGCATCGGCGCGTCCAGCGAGCGATTGAGTGTCTCAGATGGGCGGCGCTCGGCGCATGCTTCTATGTCGGCGTCACCTTGCTGTTGTAGCGCTGCGTACCGCGGGATCCGGTGCCGTACCGACACCAACCGCGTAGTGTCGTGCGTCGTGAGCAAGAGGACCGAGATCATCGGACGGTGGACGGCGACGCTGCCGGGTGACGTCACCGCGCACATCGCAGTCGCGGCGAACGACGGCCAGCACGCGCTCATCTACAACGACGCGGGCGACTGGGACGCATTGGCCTTCGCTTACGACGAGGAGTCGGCTCGTCGCATCGCGAAGCTCATCGCCCATCTCGTCGCGATGCCCGAACACCTGCGGATCGGCGGCGACACGATCCTGTCGGATGCCGATGCCGACCATCCCGGAGTCGAATGGATCGCTCCGACCGAAGTCGTGGACGATCCCGACCCGGCAGTCCGGCTCACCGGTCCGGGAACTCGCCGACTGTGGGTGCTCCCCAGCACCGACGGTGACGTGTTCGGGCTGCTCGATCCGGACGAGGAGCCCCGCGACATCGCCGAGTTCGTCTCGGCGCCTGCCGCCGACGCGTTCATTGCCTTCCTCGACGCGCTGCTCGGCGACCGCGCCTACGGCGAGAAGTAGCGTCGCCGTTCAAGGTTCCCCGGAATCAGCGGATCGGGGCCCGCCGCTCGACAATTCACCAGAATCGGGGAACCTTGAACGGCGACGCTAGCTCGTGACGTCCGGCCCGACGGTCACGAAGTCGATCAGCTCTTCCACACTCCGCAGGAGCGGCACCTCGAGATCGCGGAAGTTCTTGACCCCGGCCAGCACTCGGCGCCAACCGTCTCGCGGTTCGCCCCATCCCAGCTCGTTGCAGATGCCCGTCTTCCAGTCCGTGCCACGCGGGATCGTCGGCCAGGCGGAAATGCCTACCGAGGCGGGTTTCACCGCCTCCCAGACGTCGATGTACGGGTGACCGCACACGAGGACGTTCTCGCCGACCTCCCTCGTGAGCCTGGCCTCCTTCGACCCGGCGACGAGGTGATCGACGAGCACACCTGCGCGGCGGTGCGGCGCAGGCTCGAACTCCGCCAATGCGTCGTCCAGATTGTCGAGTCCGTCGAGGCTGACCACCACCACGCCTTCGGCTCGCAGATCGTCGCCCCACACGCGCTCGACAAGCGTCGCGTCGTGCACGCCTTCCACGAAGATCCGGCTGGCACGCGCCGTCCTGGCCCGCTGCTTCGGGAGAGCCCGCGACCCGGATGCGGTCTGAATGGTCTCCGGCGCGTTGGGCCCGCGTCCCCTCGGACGGACCAGCGTGACGGCTTTGCCGTCGATCAGGAAAGCGGCCGGATACATGTGGAACACCCGTGTCCGACCATGCCGGTCCTCGAGCCGGACCATGTCGCCCGCGTAGCTCTTCTCCAGGCCGACGACGGCGCCACAGAACCCGGTTCCGGCGTCCTCGACGACCAGATCACGCTCAGCAGCCACCTCGGGCGCCTTCGGCTTGGTCTTCCGCGGGGAGGCCAACACGTCGCGGCCGTATCGATCGTCCATCACGATCGCCCACACTAGTCTGTCGGCTTCTCGCGGACCGACGCGTACCGTGGATGGGCGATGACCACTTCCTCGATCTCCACCATGCGCGCATGGCCCGTCTCGGCACTCGCCGTGTGGGCTGCGGCGCGCGATGCCAGCCGCTGCGCTCCCGACGACGTCCTGCACACTCTCCACGATTACGCACAGGCGCACGAGGTAGACGGACCGTCCGACGACGTGCACACCGGTGACGTCCTCGAACTGCTCGACCTCGTCGCAGCAAACGCTCACGTCGCCGTCCGGATGCCTGCCGCGGGCGACGCTCAGGGTCTCCCTCCGGGGACTGTGATGGACTCTGCGATGACAACGCGCGAGGTACTGCTCATCGACGACCGACCGGCCGGATCCGACGGCCCGACACTCGCGCTGGGCCTGATCGCACGCGGTACGCCCGAGCGCTGCAGGTGGGAGCTGAACAGGCTCACGACGGCCGTCGCAGTGGATCGGCTGTCGTCCGATCTGCCGCTCGGCGAACTCGAGTACAACCTGCGCGAGGCGGTCGGCGAAGCAGCGCAGATCATCGCCGGACTGTCGGGCGCACGTCCAAGTACCCCGGCCGACCTTCGCGACGCCCTCGCCGCCATGACCGAAGCCCGACGACTGGACCTCCCACCCCACGACAACCCACGTGTGGACCGTGTTCTGGCAGCGGCCGCTCAGATCGACGCGATCGTCCAGTTGGCGGGTGTCGGGGCACTCGGTGTCAGCGGCGCTCAGTCGACCGTCGCCGACGACCGACTCCGGCGCCTGACATCACTCACGCGCACGGCGCGCACCGCCGCGATCAACACGCTGATCACCGACTATCGGCGGTAGCCTTGCCGGGGCGACGGACCGGGACACAGCAGTCGGGTCGACACGCGGTGCCATTGTCCCCGCACCCGAGGACGGTGAGGTCTCCCCCGCCGTCGACGTACCGCTCAACCAGATCGGCGACGAGAGCGATGAAACGCGCGGAGGTACCGGCCGTCGGCACGCGGACATACTCCATGCCCAGCTCGGCAGCGACATCAGCCGCCTCCGAGTCCAGGTCCCACACAACTTCGAGGTGATCGGAGATGAAGCCGATCGGGCACACCACTACGCGAGTCACGCCGTCGTCGGACAGCGCGCGGAGGTGATCGCAGATGTCCGGCTCGAGCCAAGGAACCTGCGGCGGACCCGACCTCGATTGCCACACGACGTCGAAGTCGTCGGCACCGACCGCCTCCGCCACTGCCGCCGAAGCAGCGGCGACCTGACGCGAGTACAGATAGCCGCCGTCGGAGGCCGGACCGGCAGCTCGATCAGCCGACTCCGGGATCGAGTGAGCTGTGAACACCAGCCGTGGTGCCGGGCCGTCCTCGAAACCGCCGAACGCGGCTCGGACCGCGTCGGCCACGGCGCCTCGGAAGGCAGGCTCCTCCGCGAAGTGCGGGAGCTTGCGAAGGAGCAGATCCGACGACTCGGGAAGCGCCGCGGCGATGTCCTCGTGATACTGACGGCACCCGGAGTAGCCGCCCCAGGCGGAGGTCGGGAACACCAGGATCCGGCGGTGACCGTCGTCGACCATTGTCGACACAGTGTCTTCGACCAGCGGATGCCAGTTGCGGTTGCCGAAGTAGATCGGCAGGTCCGTGCGGCCGCGGCGGTCGAGTTCCGAGCCGAGCGCATCGATCATGTCGAGATTGAGCCGGTTGATCGGCGACACTCCGCCGAAGTGGAGGTAGTGCTCAACCACTTCGTCGAGCCGCTCGGGCGGCACGCCGCGACCGCGGGTCACGTTCTCCAGGAACGGTCGGACGTCCTCGGGCTTGTCGGGGCCGCCGAACGAGAGGAACAGCAGTGCGTCGAACGCACTGCCGTCCTTCGACGAGTCACTCACGTCAGCTGAGGAAGTCGTCCGGGAACCACGTGTTGTGGCTTGCGCCGCCGTCGACGTACACGATCGAACCGGTGGTGGCCGGCAGGAAGTCCGACAGCAGGGCGCACACGCTGGTGCCGACCACACCCGGATCGTCGACGTTCCAGCCGATGGGCGATGCGCCGTCCCAGTACTCGTTGAGCATGTTCAGCTTCTTCGCATCGTCGGTCGCGGTACCCGAGATCGCCTTGGCCGCAAGCGTCTTGATCGGGCCGGCGGCGACGAGGTTGGAGCGGACGCGCTTCGCCTCACCGACCTCGCGTGCCACGTACCGGTTGACCGACTCCAGTGCGGCCTTCGCCACGCCCATCCAGTTGTAGTCCGGCATCGCCGTGCGCGGGTCGAAGTCCATGCCGACGATGGATCCGCCCTCGTTCATCACGGGCAGTGCAGCCCGGGCGAGGGAGGCATAGCTCCACGCCGAGATCTCGAACGCGCGTGACACGTCGGGGCCCGGTCCTTCGAGGAACGGCACCGCATCGGGTCCCATCAGGGTCTTCGGAGCGAAGGCGATCGAGTGGACCACGCCGTCGATGCCTTGCGGTGCGAGCTCGCGGAGCTTGTCGGCGAGCGCACCGAGGCTCTCCTCATCGGTGACGTCGAGCGGAATCGCGGGCGGCACCTCCTGAGGCAGTCGCTTGGCGATGCGGTCGATCAGACGCAGACGCTCGGGGATGCCGGTGATGATCACCGTCGCGCCCTGCTCCTGCGCCACCTTGGCGGTGTGGAACGCGATGGACGCGTCCGTGATGATGCCGGTGACGAGAACTGTCTTGCCTGCGAGGATGCCGGTCACGTGATTGCTCCTAGTCCGAGGTGATGATGAGGGAAGGTGTTCAGTGGCCCATGCCCATGCCACCGTCAACGGGCAGCACGGCTCCGGTCACGTATCCGCCCTCGTCTGAGGCGAGGAAGCTGATCGCAGCGGCGACGTCCTCGGGCTTGCCGGTGCGGCCGAGCGGGATCGCCTGCTTCGCCATCTCGATGTACCGGTCCTCCATGCCCGCGGTCATATCGGTCTCGATGAAGCCGGGCGCAACGACATTCGCCGTGATGTTGCGCGAGCCGAGTTCACGGGCGATCGAACGGGCGAGGCCGATCAGGCCGGCCTTGGACGCGGCGTAGTTCGCCTGACCGGGGACTCCCGATGTCGCGACGACCGAACCGAGGAAGATCATCCGGCCGAACTTCGCTCGCTGCATTCCCTTGGTGGCGGCTTTCGCACAACGGAAAGCACCCGTCAGGTTCGCGTCGATCACCTTGATGAAGCTCTCCTCCGACAGACGCATGAGGAGCATGTTGTCGTCGATGCCCGCATTCGCGACGAGGACCTCGACCGGGCCCTGGTGTTCGGCGACCTCGGCGAACGCACGCTCGACGGAAGCGGTGTCGGTGACGTCGCACTGCACACCGAACAGCCCCTCCGGAGCGCCCGAACCGCGGTGGGTGACGGCCACCTTGTGTCCGTCTGCCGCGAGACGCTTGGCGACGGCCAGGCCGATGCCGCGGTTGCCGCCGGTGACGAGGACCGAACGCGAAGTCTGCTCGGGAATGATGGAGTCTGCCATGGTTGATCAACCTATCTCAGATGAGTACGTGACTGCGAAAGCAGTCACACAGCGGTGGGTCGGAGTGCGCTACGCGGTCAGGGCAACCGACGGTTGAGGAACAAGGCGGCCACCGAACCGAGGATCGCCAGGAGCGTTCCGGCGATCAGCCACGGACGGGAGTTGTCGCCGCGCTGACGTTCGTAGCCGATCTGTTTCTGCAGAGTCGCGTACACCTTGTTGAGTTCGTCGAGACTCGACGCAGTGAAGAAGTCGCCACCCGACAGGTTCGCGATGGTCCGGAGCGACTCGTCGTCGACGGGCACGTCGACGGTGTCGACTCCGCCGTTCGGTCCCTCGATCTCGACGGTGCCGTGCATCGTGCCGAAGGAGATCGTCGACACCGGCACGCCCTTCTCCTTGGCCTTGCGCGCCGCTGTGAAGCCTCCGCGCGGGTCGTCCGGGTCGTCTGGCACGGTCTGTTTGCCGTCCGACAGCAGAACGATCCGCGCCGGAGGCGCCGCCGAATCGCCGCCGAGGGCGGCATTCAACGTCTGAATCAGCTGCAGCCCCGCGAAGATGCCTTCGCCGGTGGCCGTCTTCTCGGCGAGCTTCAGATTGTCGAGGGCCTTCTTCGTCGCATCGTGATCGGGCGTCGGCGACACAAGCGTCGACGCGGTGCCTGCGAATGCGACCAGTCCGAGGTTGATGCCGTCGGTCAGGTCGTCGGCGAATCGTTTGCCTGCGGCCTGTGCTGCCTGCAATCGACTGGGCGCGACGTCAGTCGACTTCATCGACTGCGATACGTCGACCACCAGCACGACGGTCGCGCGATTGCGGGCGACGTCACGTTCGGCGATCGGCCCGGCCATAGCGATCGTCAACAACAGAAGCCCGACGGCGAGGATCGCGAACGGCACATGCCGAAAACGGTCCGTCTTCCCGGGCGCGACGGACTTGAGGACGTCGAGATTCGCGAACCGGAACGAACGAGCCTTCCGACGCCGCAGCACGAAGACGTACGCCGCGATCAGAGCGACGACGAGCAGGATCGACGCCAGCCACCACGGGTGGGCGAAGAGATCGTTCATCGGGCGACCCCGGCCGCCATGCCCCGGCGGCGCTCGCCGACGAACCTCACCGTGTCCGACAGCCAGTCGCGGTCGGTCCGCAACGACAGCACCGGGCCGCCGCTGCTGCGGAACGCACGCTGCACCCGGCCACGATGCTCCGCGGCCGCCGCCGAGTAGTCCGCGCGCAGACGCGGCGTCGCATCGACGTCGAGCATCTCGCCCGACTCGGCGTCACGCAGCGTCAGCTGCCCGACGTCGGGAAGCTCCACATCGCGCGGATCGAGCACTTCCACGCCGAGCAGTTCGTGGTGCGCGCCGATCGCGCGGAGCGAACGGTCCCAGTCGATCGGGCCGAGGAAGTCGCTGACGACCACCGCGAGTCCCCGACGTCGCATCGGACGTCGAAGCGCCTCCAAGCCCGCGTCGAGGTCGCCTCGAACGCCGGGGTTGCTGCGGTGAGTGGTCGCCACAGCCTTCAGGAGCGCGCGGTCGTGCGCGCGGCCGGAACGTGCGGGCAGGCGGACGATGTCGTCACCCGTCACGATGATCGCGCCGTGGCGGTTGCCGCCGCCCGCGGTCAGGTGGACGATCGCAGCGCATGCCGCGACGGCGAGGTCACGCTTGGTCCGCGTGCCCGACCCGAAGTCGAGACTGGCGGACGCGTCGACGACGAACCAGGTCTCGAGCTCTCGATCGGCGATCATCTGACGCACGTGTGGCGTCGATGTTCGCGCGGTCACGGACCACTCCATGCGACGGATGTCGTCGCCGGGTTGGTAGGGCCTGGCCTCCCCCGGCTCCGAGCCGGGACCTGGGATCAAACCGAGGTGCTCGCCCTGCAGCACGCCGTCCAACTTGCGCCGGACGGTCAGCTCGAGTGACTTGAGTGCCGCGGTGAGCGCTGGATCGCTGAGGGTCCCGTCGTGGAACGACGGCAGGCCGCTATCGGCCGACATGGCCCTGCTGATCCGGCCCCTGCTGCTGGACCTGCGGCGCCTGCACCTGTGCGGTCGGGGCCTGGCTGATCGGGACCTGCTGCACGGCGACCGGTGCGGGCTGCACCGGCTGACCGGGCTGCGGCACCGGCGTCGCCGAGACCTGCGGCAGACCGATGGTCTGCAGAATCCGGGTGATGATCTGCTCGGCGGACACCTCGTCGGCCAGCGCGTCGTAACTCAGCACCAGACGATGCCGGAGGACGTCCGGGATCACCTCGACGACGTCCTGCGGGATCACGTAGTCGCGACCGTTGATGAGCGCGAGGGCACGAGCCGCAGCGACGATGCCGAGGGTGGCACGTGGCGACGCGCCATAGGCGAGCCACTGCTCGACATCGCTCAAGCCGACCTCGGCCGGGCGGCGAGTGGCGTTGATGACCCGCACCACGTAGTCGACAAGCGCATGGTGGACGAACACGTTGGCGGCCTTGCGCTGGAGGAGCAGGGTCGTCTCCGGGTCGAGGACCGGCGACGCCGACGGCGGCTGGTTGCCCATCCGGTAGACGATCTCGCGCTCCTCCTCGACCGAGGGGTAGTCGACGATCACCTTGAACAGGAAACGGTCGCGCTGCGCTTCCGGCAGCGGGTACACGCCCTCGTTCTCGATCGGGTTCTGCGTCGCCATGACGAGGAAGGGCTCGGGCATCGGGTAGGTGGTGCCGCCGATCGAGACGTGGCGCTCGGCCATGACTTCCAGAAGTGCCGACTGGACCTTGGCCGGTGCACGGTTGATCTCGTCGGCGAGCAGGAAGTTCGCGACGACCGGACCGAGCTCGGTGTCGAACTCCTCACGGCCCTGGCGGTAGATGCGCGTGCCGATGAGGTCGGTGGGGACCAGGTCTGGCGTGAACTGGACGCGCGAGAAGCTACCGCCGACAACTGTCGCGAAGGTCTCGACGGCGAGCGTCTTCGCGACACCCGGCACACCTTCGAGGAGGATGTGCCCCTTGGCGAGGAGCCCGACGAGGATCCGTTCGACGAGTTTGTCCTGGCCGACGATCACCCGCTTGACCTCGTACATCGCACGTTCGAGGACCTTGGTGTCCTCGGCGGTGAGAGCCAGATCCGGACTGTCCGTTGAAGTCAAGGGTGTTACTCCTGAAGATCGTCGCGTGCGTACTCACACCACAGTAGAGGATCGCCGAACCCGGACGGCGATGGCGCGTCAGAGGAGACGGACGACCATCGGCATCGCGCCTGCGGTGCGGACCGGGGAGATCTTGACGACGTCGCCGGACTGCGGGGCTTCGATCATCGTGCCGTCACCGAGGATGAGCGCGACGTGAGCACTGGCGTTCGGCCCGAAGAAGATCATGTCGCCGCGCCGCATCTCCGACAGCGGCACCTGGGGACCCGATGTGTACTGGTAGCCCGTGTAGTGCGGAAGGTCGATGCCGACACCGGCGAAGCCGTAGATCATCAGACCCGAGCAGTCGAAGCCGACCTTCTGGTAGTCGCCGTAGCTGTCGGCGACTCCGCCGTCACGGATACCGAGCGTCGGGCCGTTGGCGTCGCCGCCGCCCCAGGCGTACGTGACACCGAGCTGTGACTTCATGCGGTTGATGACGAGCTCGATGGCCGGTGCGCCCTTGAGTCCGGGGTTGACCGGTCCGGGAGCACCCGGGGTGGCGCCGTTGCCGCTGAACAGGCTGCCCAACGAGCCGTTGCCGAGGCGGGTGAACGTGTTGTTGTCGCCTTCGGCGAATGGACTGGTGCCGCCGATGCCGAGTTCGTCGAGCAGTTTCGAATGTGGGATCTGCTGCTGCCCGATGAGGCTCGCGAGCAGCGCCTGACCGGTGTCTGCCGCCAGCTTCGCTGCGGCCTGCGCAGCCTGTGCGAGGGCGTCGTCGCCTGCGACCGGCCGACCCGGGATCGTCTTGATGGCCTTGTCGACGCCGTCGGCGACGATGTCCGGCAATGTGGCGCCGGACGTGGGCGCATCGACGCTGCGCTTCGGGACGCCCTTGAGCTTGGCGAGCCGGGTTGCGAGGTCGTCGCGCTGACGCAACAGCGTGGAGCGTTTGGCCTGCTGATCCTTCACTGCACCCGTCGCAGCCTTGTACGCGTCGACCGCTGTGGTCCGTCGGGCGGCGGCGTCTTGGGCTGCCGCGTCGGCCTGCAGCTTCGTCGCCTCCGTCGCGGCGACCCGGTTGGCCTGTTGGTTCCGCGCCACTTGAAGTCTGCGGATCACACCCTGCTGCTGGCGCGACACCTGATCGACGGCAGTCATCTGGTCGAGGATCTTCTGCGGATCGTCGGACGCGACGTACTTGGTCATCGCGCCTTCGTTGTTGCCCTGGCGGTACACCGAGCGGATGAACTTGTCGAAGTCGCGCTGGGCTTCTTCGACGAGAGAGCCCACCTTGTCGAGCGATGCCTTTGCTCCGCGATTGGCGGAGACCGCGACCTGCTGGGCGGCCACCGCGTTCTGGAAGTCCACCAGGGCGCGGTTCACGTTCTCCTGTTTGACGGCGACAGCACCCGCCAGGTCGGACAGTGTCTGGTCTACGTCGGCGATCTCGTTGATCAGTGATGCGATCGGGTTCGACTTGTTGGGTTCGGCGATGGCCGGACCGGCGACGAGCAGGCTCGTCAGTGCCAGTGCGCCCACCGTGAAGCCGCGCGCCGTCCATCGCGTGCTCGTATCAGCTCGCATGTACCGTGATCTCCCTCAACATCCGTCCCCCGCACACCATAAGTGTCTCCTGCACCGTACGTCACAGGAGTCTCGCGGGAAACTGGTGTCACGGAATTACAAAGGCGTGATTACCTGCGGAAATGCGAGTGAGCAGCACGAAAGACGACCACATTCGATGTCGTCACAGTTGAGTAACGGACCCGGCGACCGGGTGTCAGCCGAACAGATGCCTCAAGTCGGACAGATCAAGTCGCGGGAGTCGCGTCGTTGTCCACGTCGGTTCCGTCGGCTGCGGGCTTCGGCCCTGTTCCGTCGTCGACGGAGGCGCGGCCACGCACACGCGCGATGACGGCTCCGATCACCACGACGACGATCAGCGCGATGGTCACCAGCGTCCAGTTGACGTTCGGATCGACGGCCTTCTCATAGATCTCACGCGCCGCCTGCGGCGCGCTCGCCCCGGCGTGCACCTCGGACGTGCCGTCCTCGAGCTCGACGCGGGAGAAGTCGGTGGATGCCGTGCCCATCCCACCCGGACCGAACACCAGAACCGTGCCGCCGGTGGTCTGCTGCAATTCCTGCGCGATGTCGCGGTAGACGGTGAAGGGCGAGAAGTGCTGGTCGGTGACGAGGACGAACAGGTCGTGCCCGTCGGCCTTCGCCTCTTTCACGAGCGCGGTCAGTTCGCCGGACTGATCGTCGGGGGCGGACACGCCAGTCGCGGTCAATTGTTTGATGATCGCGGGCATGTCGAGGCTCGACCATTTGTCAGCGGGACGTCCGCCGACCGGATCGGGGGACGCTACTGTGAACACGACCGGTTCCGGGCTCATGGTCTTGCGTCCTCTCGTGGCGTGAGCGATATCGGCTCGAAGAATACGTCAGGACTCCCCCGTGTCCGACGCTCAGGTGAACTCGGCGCGTCGAGTACACCGTTCTGCACGAACCAGTACGGCCGTACTGCTAGGATGGAGGCGTGGCGACGCGGGCCGGCCCGTCCGCAGGTCGCGACACTTCACAAACTTCCGTCGACGCAGCCCGTCGGCGGCCAGCAGAGATCAGAGTGGAGCACACGTGAGTATCAATTCGTTCGGCGCCCGCGGCACCCTCGAGGTCGGTGAGAACTCGTACGAGATCTTCCGCCTCAACGCCGTGCCCGGCACCGAGAAGCTGCCCTATGCACTGAAGGTCCTCGCCGAGAACCTCCTGCGCACCGAAGACGGCGCCAACATCACCAGCGAGCACGTGAACGCCCTCGCGAACTGGGACCCGTCGGCCGACCCGAGCATCGAGATCCAGTTCACCCCCGCGCGTGTCCTCATGCAGGACTTCACCGGTGTGCCCTGTGTGGTCGACCTCGCCACCATGCGTGAGGCCGTCGCCGCTCTCGGCGGCGACCCGAACAAGGTCAACCCGCTGTCGCCCGCCGAGATGGTCATCGACCACTCGGTGATCCTCGACGTGTTCGGCACCGCGGACGCCTTCGAGCGCAACGTGGAGCTCGAGTACCAGCGCAACGGTGAGCGCTACCAGTTCCTCCGCTGGGGCCAGGGCGCGTTCGACGACTTCAAGGTCGTCCCCCCGGGCACCGGCATCGTCCACCAGGTCAACATCGAGTACCTCGCGCGCTCGATCATGGTGCGCAACGGTCAGGCGTACCCCGACACCTGTGTCGGCACCGACTCGCACACCACCATGGAGAACGGTCTCGGCGTCCTCGGATGGGGCGTCGGCGGCATCGAGGCCGAGGCAGCGATGCTCGGCCAGCCGGTCTCCATGCTGATCCCCCGTGTCGTCGGCTTCAAGCTGACCGGTGAGATCAAGCCGGGTGTGACGGCGACCGACGTCGTCCTGACGGTCACCGACATGCTTCGTCAGCACGGTGTCGTCGGCAAGTTCGTCGAGTTCTACGGCAAGGGCGTCGCCGAGGTGCCGCTGGCCAACCGCGCCACCCTGGGCAACATGAGCCCCGAGTTCGGTTCGACCTGTGCGATCTTCCCGATCGACGGTGAGACCATCAACTACCTGCGCCTGACCGGTCGCGACGACGAGCAGCTGGCTCTCGTCGAGGCCTACGCCAAGGAACAGGGCATGTGGCACGACGTCGACAACGAAGCTCAGTACTCCGAGTACCTCGAGCTGGACCTCGGCACCGTGGTCCCGTCGATCGCGGGCCCGAAGCGCCCGCAGGACCGGATCCTGCTGAGCGAGTCGAAGGTCGCGTTCCGCAAGGACATCCACAACTACGTGGAAGAGGGCAACACCCCGGCCCACACGCAGCTCGACGAGGCCGTCGAAGAGTCGTTCCCGGCGTCCGACCCGGCCGCGCTCTCCTTCGCCGACGACGGTGCAGTGAACGTCCAGTCGGCCGCCAACGGCTCCGAGGGCCGTCCGAGCAAGCCGATCAAGGTCACCACCGCCGATCGCGGCGAGTTCGTGCTCGACCACGGCGCCGTCGCGGTCGCCGGCATCACCTCGTGCACCAACACCTCTAACCCGTCGGTCATGATCGGCGCAGGCCTCCTCGCCCGCAACGCGGTCGAGAAGGGCCTCGTCTCCAAGCCGTGGGTCAAGACCAACATGGCTCCCGGCTCGCAGGTCGTCACCGACTACTACGAGAAGGCAGGCCTCTGGCCGTACCTGGAGAAGCTCGGCTTCCACCTCGGCGGTTACGGTTGCACCACGTGCATCGGCAACACCGGCCCGCTGCCGGAGGAGATCAGCGCCGCTGTCAACGACAACGACCTGACCGTCACCGCCGTCCTCTCGGGCAACCGCAACTTCGAGGGCCGCATCTCCCCCGACGTCAAGATGAACTACCTGGCCTCGCCGCCGCTGGTCATCGCGTACGCCCTCGCCGGCACCATGGACTTCGACTTCGAGTCGCAGGCCCTCGGCCAGGACACCGACGGCAACGACGTCTTCCTGAAGGACATCTGGCCGTCCGCCCAGGAGATCGACGACACCATCAAGTCGGCGATCAACCAGGACATGTTCCGCAAGTCGTACCAGGACGTGTTCGCCGGTGACGAGCGTTGGCAGGGTCTGAGCACTCCCGAGGGCGACACCTTCGCGTGGGACGAGAAGTCGACGTACGTCCGCAAGGCGCCGTACTTCGACGGCATGACGCTCGAGACCACTCCGGTCAGCGACATCAAGGGCGCCCGCGTCCTCGCCCTGCTCGGCGACTCGGTCACCACCGACCACATCAGCCCGGCAGGCCCGATCAAGCCCGGCACCCCCGCTGCGCAGTACCTCGACGCCAACGGTGTGGCCCGCAAGGACTACAACTCGCTCGGCAGCCGTCGTGGCAACCACGAGGTGATGATCCGCGGAACGTTCGCGAACATCCGTCTGCAGAACCAGCTGCTCGACGGCGTCTCGGGCGGCTACACCCGCGACTTCACGCAGGAGGGCGGCCCGCAGTCGTTCATCTACGACGCGTCGGTCAACTACAAGGAAGCCGGCATCCCGCTGGTCGTCCTCGGTGGCAAGGAGTACGGCTCGGGCAGCTCGCGTGACTGGGCCGCCAAGGGCACCGTCCTGCTGGGTGTGAAGGTCGTCATCACCGAATCGTTCGAGCGCATCCACCGCTCGAACCTCATCGGCATGGGTGTCGTCCCGCTGCAGTTCCCGGCGGGCGAGTCGGCGAAGACCCTCGGCCTCGACGGCACAGAGACCTTCGACTTCGTCGGCATCGAGAAGCTGAATGAGGGCGTCACCCCGAAGACCGTTCAGGTCACCGCGACCAAGGAGAACGGCGAGAAGGTCGAGTTCGACGCGGTCGTCCGCATCGACACGCCCGGTGAAGCCGACTACTACCGCAACGGCGGCATCCTGCAGTACGTCCTGCGGAACATGATCAAGAGCTGATCAATGCCACGGGTCAGCGATGACCGGCTCGCCGCGCGTCGTCGGGAGATTCTCGACGGCGCGCGGCACTGTTTCGCGCAGTACGGCTACGAAGGCGCCACCGTGAAGCGGATGGAGGAGACCACCGGTTTGTCCCGTGGAGCCATCTTCCACCACTTCAAAGACAAGGAGGCGTTGTTCCTCGCGCTCGCGAGGGAGGACGCCGACCGGATGGCCGACGTCGCGGCACGACAGGGCCTGGTCCAAGTGATGCGTGACATTCTCGCGCGCCCCAAGGACTTCGACTGGCTGAGCACCCGACTGGAGATCGTCCGCAAGATTCGGAGCGATCCCGGTTTCCGGAAGGCGTGGGAGTCTCAGGCGGCCGACCGCGAAGCGGCGACACTCGCGCGTCTGGAGCGCAAACGCCAGGCGGGCAGTCTCCGCAACGATGTGGAACCCGAAGTCCTCGTCACCTACCTCGACGTGATCCTCGACGGCATCGTCACGAGACTCGCATCGGGGCAGTCCACGGACGACCTGCATGCGGTCTTGGACCTCGTCGAAGCGTCGGTGCGCAAACCGGCCGTCTGACGCCGGTACGACGTCTGCCACCGATCGTGACCAGTATGTGGTCACGATCGGCGGCAGTGTCGTTTGCGGGGTCAGACGTCCGACGTCGTCGCTCCCGGTTTCGCGGCGAGCAGGCCACCGAGGACGCCGTATCCGAGGACGACCTGCGAGATCATGACGACGGTCCCGACGGTTCCGAAAGCCATCGCCGGGATGCCCCACACGAACCAGCTCTGGGCGAACAGCGTCTGCCACCGCAGGGCGCCCTGCCAGCGGCCGACGATCGCGACACGGGCCCCGATGATCACCATGCCCAGCATGGACAGCGGCCAGCAGGCGTCGAACACCGCCCAGACGACCGTGCCTTCGATCAGCGCGAAGCCGTCGAGCACGGTCGAGACCATGGCTCCCGCCATCAGCACGTATTCGACGCGGAAGCCGATTGTGGCCACGGTGCCCGACGAGCCCGGGCGGGTCATGGCGCGTGCTCGTTCCTCCACGCGCAGCAATCCGACGACCGCCGATTGGAAGGCGAGGGCGGTGACGCCGCCCAGCAGAGTGCGCCACCCGAAGTCGACGACGTCGCCGTACAGGACGATCACCACCGCCCAGATCGGGGCGCTCACAGCGAGTGCGATGCCCACGGCTCGCACCGTCGGGAGCGCGACGGTCTCCCGCGGAGCGGTGTCGAGACGTTCGGCCTGTTCTGATCCAGGAATTGCGATGGGGTCGCCGATCGATGTCATGGGGTGATTCCTTCGGTCCTGGCGCCGGGGAGCGCCGTGTCGATTGAGTGTCGACAGGATGCACCGGGACGATTGGAATCAGCTTGAACCCGCGGCTCAATCGAGGGCGACGGCCCCCGCGATCAGTGCGGTGACAGCTCCGCGGTCGGCGTGGAGACCTTCCTCGAGACCGTGTTCGTACACGTCAGAGGCGATGCCGTCGCGAATCTCCGCGCCGTACCTGGCGAGGTCGATCGGATCCATGCGTTCCGGGTCGTAGCCGGTCAGATCCGTCCGACGACGGACTACACCCGTCAATCGGGCAGCTGTCTCCGGGTCGTCCGACCGGTAGGCGACGTACGCAAGCGTCGCGACTCCGACCATCCACGACGTGAGATCGTAGGAACGCTCGCAGGCTTCGACCATCCGTCCGAGCAGCGGCCTGGACCCGATCAGGTCGTCCCCTGCGATCCGGCTCTTCGCGAGGATCCAACATGCCGATGCGAGGAGCCAGTCGTAGCCGTTCACGTCGGCGATCCGGATGGCCTCACCCAGGTGGATCTCTGCGGAGTCGAGATCAACGGATCTCAAACCCGCCGTGCCGACGGCGAGTTCGAGTTCCCCGCGCGCCTCGCTGTCGCCGTCGGCGCCTACATGACGCCGAGACACGGCCGCGAACTGTGCGGACTCGGCGATCGCACCGGCTCCGGCGAAGAAGAACGCGAGCATCGTCGCGGCCTCGGCAGCGGCGCCACGATCGGCCGGATCGATCGGATCGTCACCGATCTCCACAAGGAGAGCTTGCAGTCGCTGCAGGGAGTCGAAGATCGTTTCGCCGTCACCCGCGAGGTACGCGACGAGGTTGCGGCCGGAGAGGACGCGGACTCGCCGCTCAACCGGCGCCGACGCTGCAGCATCGCTCACCACGGGCGCCAGCAGACGGCTTCCTTCGTCGATGAGTCCACGACGGAACCAGAACCAGTGAAGGTCGCCGACGATCTGCAGATAGGTGGTGAGGTCGGTCTCGACGCAATTCGCCAGAGCAGCGCGCATGTTCGGGAGTTCCGCCTCGATCCGGCGCATCCAGGTGATGCAGTCAGGTCCGCGCAGTCCGGGATACGCCGCCGCGGCGACCGCCTCAGCCCACCCGATGTGCGCCGCCACCAGGTCGGCGCGGCGCTCCGGTGACCATTCTCCGATCGCATACTCGCGCAACACCTCGAGCACCTGATATCGGCGCGGATCCCCACCGACGACCGCGACCAGTGACGCGTCGACGAGAGCAGCGAGATCCGGCAGAACGTCCGCCCCACGCTTCGACACGGCGCCCGCGGCGTCGAAGTCGAAACCTCCTTCGAAGATCGCGAGGTCCTGCATAAGGGATCGCTGCGACGAGGTCAGTGCGGCGTACGAGGCGTCGATCACCATCCGCATGCTCAGGTGTCGGCCGACGGACCGCGCCGACCGGGCTTCGAGCAACGCGAAGCGGTCGTCCAGACGATCGAGGAGCTGACGCACAGACAGGACGCTCGTGTGTGCGGCCGCCAGTTCCAGTGCAAGGGGAAGATTGTCCAACGCTGCACACAGTCGCCGGACGTCGTCTCGGTCGACGTCGCGCACCGGTTCTGCACTGCGTTCGCAGAACAGGTCGGTGCCGTCGGCCAGCGGACTCAGCGGGTGGATCCACTCGCCGTCGGCGCCGAGCGCAACTCGGCTCGTGGTCAGGATTCTCAGGTCGGGGCACGCCCTGAGCAACCTCTCGGCGACGTCGGCGACGGCGCCCGCGAGATGCTCGCAGTTGTCGAGGACCACGAGGCAGCTGCGGTCGCGCAGCATCGTGCCGACCATGTCGACTCCACCTTGCGCCGTGAGGCCGAGAACGTTGACCATCGCGTCGCTGATCCCGACAGCATCGTGCACACCCGCGAGTTCGACGAACCACGCGCCGTCGCGGTGTCCGGACACCCCTGCCACCCGCTGAGCGACGCGCGTCTTGCCGACTCCCCCCGGCCCGGTGACCGACACCATCCGGTGTTCCTCGATGAGACCGGAGACCACCGCGACCTCGGCGTCACGCCCGATCAACGTTGTCAGTTCGGCCGGCACATATCGCGTTCTCCGGGTCGGCGCGACGACAACGGGCCTCGGCAGGAGGTCGGGATCGTGGCGCAGCATCGCCTCGTACAGATTCGTCAGGCCGGGTCCCGGTTCGGCCCCGAGTTGGTCTGCGAGCACAGTGCGGGCGCGCCGCAGACTCGCCATCGCAGCAGCTTGGCGACCCGCGCGGTACTCCGCGAGCGCCAACAGTTCCCATCCGCGTTCGACCAGCGGTGACTGCTCGACGACTGCCAGGAGGCCGGCTGCGGCGTCGTCGTGCTCGCCGAGATCAGACAGCACTTCGAGCCGATCGAGGACCACTGCGTCACGCTTGGCGTGCAGACCGGCCGACGCGACCTGCGCGAAATCCCATTCGATGACGTCGGCGTATGCGGGACCTCGCCACAAGGCGAGCGCGTCGTCGAACCGGACGAGTGCGGTACGCCGGTCGAGTTGGTCGGCTGCCGCCCGCGCGGCCGTCACGACATCGTCGAATCGTCGGCTGTCGACGGTCACCGAGTCTCTCGGGATCGCGTACCCCACACCGTTGCGCACAAGGACACTCGGCTGTGCCCTGCCGTGTGCGGGCTCCAGCACGCGGCGGAGCGTCGAGACGTAACCGTGCAACGTGGAGACGGCCGATCTCGGCGGGGCGCTGCGCCACAGCTCGATGAGGGTCGTCTCCGGGACAGTCTCCCCCGCCGCTGTGATCAGCCTGCACAGCAGTGCGCGGGGCAGCGGACCGCCGGTGGATACGACCTCACCGTCCACTCGCACGCGAAGCGGTCCGAGCACATCGACGTCAATCTCCACGCGTACCAGGATAATTCTCGTGACCTGGTCGATCCACCGGTCCACTGCGACTCGTGGCGCAGTCGGCGATCAGCGACGCGACACCGGCGCGGTTGAGCGTTCGTCCGGTGTCGATACCCCGCCCGAGTGTGTCGGCGGCGATGGTCGATCTCATGTCCGTGACGAACTCCGCCATGTCGATAGGGTCGAGCCGCTCGGGAAAGAACCCCGACTCATCACTGCGCCGGGCCGTCACCCCGAGGAGCAGTGCGGCCCGCTCGTGATAGCCCTCCACGAACTCGACGTACGCGAGGGTGACGACGCCGACCATCCACGACGTCAGGTCCGCCCTGCGCTCGCAGATCGCGATCATCGTGGTCAACAGGCGACGTGACTCGGCGGTGTCGCCGGTCGTCCGAATCGTGTGCTTGGCCGTCAGCCACAGCGCGGACGCGTGCAGCCAGTCGAATCCGTGCTCCTGCGCGGTGGACCTCATCGCTTCCAGGTGCCGCCCGACCGCGGCTGCGTCGCCGATGCGGGACGCGGCGCCGGCGAAGGCGATCTCGGTCTCGGCAGCCGTCCACGCGAGGCCTTCCGCCATCGCGAATCCTCGGGCCCGCACCGCCCATTCGCGTGTCTCGTCCGGAGTCCCCATGCCTGCCGCCATGAACGCCAACATCGCAGCCGACTCGGCCGCGGCGCGCCGAGCTTGTCCCGGTGCTGGATCGGGCCCCAGCCGGTGAGCGATCACCCGAAGGCGATCCCCGCAACCGGCGATGACGTCGACGTCCCCGGCCAGGTAGGCAAGCAGCGCTCGACCGACCACGCATCGGACCAGGTCGGAATCCGACACCGACGAGACCGATTCGGTCAACACGGGATCAAGGAGCCTGCTGCCTTCGTCGATCCTTCCCTTGCGGTACCAGATCCAGTACAGGCCACCGACGATCCGCGCATACTCGGCCGAGTCGACCGGCGATGCGTCGTCGAGAGCCGCGCGGATGTTCGGCATCTCGGCGTCGACACGCGTCATCCACGCGACCGAATGGGGACCGCGGAGTCCGTCGAAGGCGTCGGCGGCGATCGCGACGGCCCACCGTCTGCGGCGATCCACCAAGTCGGTTCGTCGCGCGGCGTCCAGATGCCCGGACGCGAACGTGCGGACCGTGTCGAGCAGCCGATACCGACGGGGATCTCCCCCGACCACCGTGACGAGTGACTCGTCCACCAGACCCGCGAGGTCGTCGACCAGCCCGAAATCGCGACCGGTGACGGCGGCGACCGCATCGACGTCGAAGCTCCCCACGAACACCGACAGGTCGATCAGCAACGACCGACGCGATTCGCGCAGCGCTTGAAACGAGTCGTCGATCACTGTGATCAAACTCGTTCGCCTCGAACGCCGTTCGCTGTCGTGTGGCCCGAGCACTGCGAGATTGTCTCCGATGCTGGTCAGAACTTGCCGAACGGACAGGATCCTCGTGCGCGCCGCGGCCAGTTCGATGGCGAGCGGAAGGTGGTCGACTGCCTCGCACAGACGCCGCACGTCGTCCAGGTCTTCCGGACCCACAGCTTGAGGGCTCCGCGCCAGAAACAGTTCGGTGCCGTCCGACGGTGGCGCGAGTGCGTACCTCCGCTCTCCCGGAACGCCCAACGCGGTGCGGCTGGTCACCAGGATCGACACCTGCGGGCACGCCTGAAGGATCTGGTGCGCCGTGTCGGCGATGGTGTCGACGAGGTGCTCACAGTTGTCGAAGACGAGCAGGCAGGACCGGTAGCCGAGGTGTTCGACAACGGCGCCCACACCGCCGGCGGTCGTGATCCCCAGGACGGACACCAGCGCGTCAGCAACGCCCGCGGCATCGCGGACACGATCGAACTCGACGAACCAGGGACCATCCGCGTCGGCTCTCGTCGAGGCGACTCGCTGTGCGATGCGCGTCTTCCCCACCCCGCCGGGTCCGGTGATCGTGACCGCCCGGCTGGTCGCCATCATGGCGGCGAGGTCGGCGAGTTCCTTTTCCCGGCCGATGAACGACGTCAGCTCTGCGGGCACGTTGCGGGTTCGCCGGACGGGTGACGACGGGGTCGACAGCGTCGGCATCAGCGTCGGCGGGGCCGATGAGAGTTCGGCGACGACGTCGGCGACACCGCCGAGGAGTCCGAGGTCCACCGATCCGGTCGACCGCGTCACCCAGTCGGCAAGAAGGTCGCGCGCCTCCGACATGGACGGGCGTGATTCGACGTCCCGGGTCATGAGTCGGACGACAACCTGCGTCAGATCCGTGTCTGCGGTCATCGGGCGAAGCTCGGTGTTCGCGATCTGGAAAAGCGTCGCGATGACGTTGTCGTCGTCGCCGTGCGGCGGTCGCCCCTCGATCATCGTGTACAGCGCGGCGCCCAAAGAGTACACATCGGACGCCGTCGTCGCTTCAGCGCCGCGGGCCACCTCGGGCGCGAAGTAGGCGGGCGTGCCCGTGACGATTCCGCTCCGCGTGATCGACGGGTCCCCCGCCGATCGAGCTATTCCGAAATCGGCGACCTTCACCGTCCCGTGCCCGCTCGACCCCGTCGAGATCAGGATGTTCCCTGGCTTCACGTCGCGGTGGACGACGCCCCGACGATGCGCCTCGGCGAGCGCACCGGCGACATCCGCCGCGATCCGTGCCGCCTCTGCGGGCGACATCGTTCCGCTGCGGCGGAGGACGTCGGCCACGCTGACGGACGGGAAGTACTCCATCACGAGCCACGGATCATCGGCGACCAGCACGTCGAACATCGCCACCGCGTGCGGGTGGGTGAGCCGGGCCGCTGCTCTGGCCTCACGAATCGCCCTGCGCCTGCGGGTCGATCCCTGGTCGGTGTCGGCACCGACGGTCAGGATGCGTTTGGCCGCCACGTCACGGTCGAGGAGCTCGTCACGCGCGAGCCAGACCTCCCCCATGCCGCCGCGGCCGATCCGCTCCACCAGGCGATACCGGTCGCCGACGAGCTGGGACGGCGCAGGCTCGGTCGGTTCGGTCATTCGCTGATCGTAGGCGAGGGAGCAGGCGGCTCGAACGAAGGCACGTCGAACGACCGAGCGCTCGGTTACTGTCGGATTCACCCCCACTATGAGGAGCGTCACGTGTATCCAGGCAGCTACGTCACGACCACCCCCGACAAGCCTGCGGTGATCCGCCCGAGTACCGGTGAGACTGTCACGTATGCACAGCTGACCGACAATTCCACGCGGATCGCCAACCATCTCCGCGATCTCGGGTTGCAAGTCGGCGACACCGTCGCTGTGGTGACCGACAACGATCTGCGGGTGTTCGACGTGTACTGGGCCGCGATCCGCAGCGGGTTCTACGTCACGGTTGTCAACCATCACCTGACGGCGCCGGAGGTGAACTACATCCTCGACGACTGTGACGCGAAGATCGTGTTCGCGTCGGCGAACGTGGCAGACGCCGTCGCGCTCGCGCATGAGATCGATGTGCTGTCCACGCCCGAACGGCGGGTCGCCTGGGGCGGATCCATCACCGGCTTCATGGACTACGACGAGGTTCTCGCCGTGTCATCGGCCGAACCACTCGTCGACCAGCCGCGCGGCGCGGACATGCTGTACTCATCCGGCACCACCGGTCGCCCCAAGGGCATCAAGCCGAACCTTCCCGGCACTCAAGTCGACGCATCCTTCGATCTGATCTCGCAGGTCTTCGGACCGGTGTACGGATTCGGAACCGAGACGGTGTACCTCTCGCCCGCCCCGGTGTACCACGCCGCACCGCTGCGGTACTGCGCGATGGTGAATGCACTCGGCGGCACGGTCATCCTGATGGACCGCTTCGAGCCCGAAGCGTCTCTGGCCCTCATCCAGGAGTACCGGGTGACGCACAGCCAGTGGGTGCCGACCATGTTCGTGCGCATGCTCAAGCTTCCCGAGGAGGTCCGTGCCTCCTACGACGTGTCGAGCCTGCAGGTCGCGATCCACGCGGCGGCACCGTGCCCGGCCGAGGTGAAGAAGGCGATGATCGCCTGGTGGGGTCCGATCATCAACGAGTACTACGCGGCCACCGAGGCCGCCGGTGTCACGTTGATCGGGTCGCAGGACGCTCTCGAGCGCCCGGGTTCGGTCGGCCGCGGTGTTCTCGGCGTGATCCACGTCTGCGGTGACGACGGCGCCGACCTGCCGACGGGCGAGGTGGGCACGGTCTACTTCGAACGGGAGGAGATGCCGTTCGCCTACCACAACGATCCTGCGAAGACTGCCGCCGCACAACACCCCGACCATCCCAACTGGGCCACGACCGGCGATCTCGGTTACGTCGATGAGGACGGGTTCCTCTATCTCACGGATCGGAAGGCGTTCATGATCATCTCCGGCGGTGTCAACATCTATCCGCAGGAGGCCGAGAACGTCCTGATCAACCATCCCGCGGTGTACGACGTCGGCGTGATCGGACTTCCCGACGACGACCTCGGCGAGGTCGCCGCAGGGTTCGTCCAGCTCATGGACGGTGTCGCACCGTCTGACGAACTCGCTCAGGAGCTCACGGATTTCGCAAGGGCAGAACTCGCCGCGTTCAAGGTGCCGCGCAGCATCGCCTTCATCGACGAACTACCGAGGACGCCCACGGGCAAGCTCGTGAAGGGCGACCTGCGCAAGCGTGTGCTCGGCGTCTGACGTCGTGCGCCGGGCCGTTCGGAAATCGTGGACAGCTGTCCAGAACTCTGTACACTGCGGCCCATGACCAACCCCACGACCGCCGTGATCGGCGCGGGCATCAGCGGACTGACCTCGTCCAAGATGCTCACCGATTACGGCGTTCCACACACGGTGTTCGAGTCGTCCGACCGGATCGGCGGCAACTGGGCGTTCGGCAATCCCAACGGGCATTCGAGCGCATACCGATCCCTGCACATCGACACGTCGAAGCATCAGCTGTCGTTCCGCGACTTCCCGATGCCCGACTCCTACCCGGACTTTCCGCACCACACACAGATCAAGCAGTACTTGGACGACTACGCGTCGGCATTCGGGCTTCACTCGACGATCGAGTTCGAGAACGGAGTCACCCACGCCGCACGACTGCCCGACGGCGGATGGGAACTGACCACTCAGCGAGGGCAGACTCGCCGGTTCGATCTCCTCGTCGTGGCCAACGGCCACCACTGGGATCCACGGTGGCCCGACTTCCCCGGTTCATTCGACGGCATCGAGATGCACGCCCACCAGTACATCGACCCGAGCACGCCGCACGACTTCGCCGGGAAGAAGATCATCGTCGTCGGCCTGGGGAACAGCGCTGCCGACATCGCAGTGGAGCTCTCCTCGAAGGCCCTCGACACCGAGCTGTACCTGTCCACCAGATCCGGCGCGTGGATCGTCCCCAAGTACGTCGCAGGGCAGCCCGCCGACAAGTTCTACAAGACCAATCCCTACATCCCCACGGCCTGGCAGCGAAAGATCGCGCAGTTGGGGCAGCCGCTGATGTCCGGTCGACCGGAGAATCTGGGTCTGCCGACTCCCAATCACAAATTCTTCGAGGCACACCCCACCCAATCGGTGGAACTCCCGTTGAGGTTGGGATCGGGTGATGTGATCCCGAAGCCGAACATCGAACGGCTCGACGGCACCAGTGTGCACTTCGCGGACGGGACCAGCGTCGACGACGTCGACATCCTCGTCTACGCGACCGGATACAACATCACGTTCCCGTTCTTCGACACCGAGTTCATCAGTGCTCCCGACAATCGGATCGACCTGTACAAGCGCATGTTGTATCCAGGGATCGATGATCTGGTCTTCGTCGGCTTCGCACAGGCCACGCCGACTCTGTTCCCCTTCGTGGAGGCGCAGGCGAGGCTCGTCGGCGCGTACGCCGTCGGCAGGTATCGTCCCCCGTCGCCCGGCGAGATGCGGCGGGTGATCGAAGAGGACACGCGAAAGTACACAGGGCACATGCTCGACCGTCCGCGTCACACCCAGCAATTGGACTACTTCCTGTACGAGCACGACATGCGAGTGAAGGAATTGCCCGCAGGCGCCCGCCGAGCGGCACAGGACGGCCCCGTCGCATGGGCCGACGCTCAGCGAGGAGCCGCATCGTGACCGATCCGACGCAGGTCTGGTTCGATTCGTCCGGCACACGGTGCTCGGGCTGGTTCTTCCCCGTCGAGGGCACAACGCCGGAGCCGGTCATCGTGATGGCGCACGGACTCGGCGGCACCGTCGACGCCGGCCTGGTGCCCTTCGCTCGGCGTTTCGCGGACAACGGCTATCCGGTGTTCGCATTCGACTACCGAGGTTTCGGCGAATCCGAGGGCTCCCCTCGGCAGAAGGTGTCGCTGAGCGGGCAGGTCGACGACTACCGCGCGGCCTCCCGGGCGGCCGCGGAACTGCCGGGTGTGGATCCGTCACGGATCGTCCTGTGGGGCGTCTCCCTGGCGGGTGGACACGTCCTGCAGGCCGCTGTCGGTCGGGATGACGTCGGCGCGGTGTTGGCGGTCGTCCCGATGGTGAGCGGCATGGCGGCGGCGCGCCACGCACTGCCGTTGCACTCGCCTGGAACGTTGGCGCGGTCGACTGCCACCGGCGTGATCAGCAGTGTGCGGCAGCGCTTCGGCGGCGAACCCTCGACGATTCCCCTCGTCGGTCCGCCCGGTTCACTCGCCGCACTCACCGTCGACGGATACCAGGAGGCGTACGAGGCGATCGCCGGTCCGAGTTGGCGCAACGAGGTCGACGCGTCGATCGGTTCGGAACTCGGACGGTACCGCGCCCACAAGTCGGCGTCGTCCGTTCGTGCGCCGATGCTCGTTCAGATAGCCGATTTCGACAAGGCCGCCCCACCGCACGCCGCAGCGAAGGCCGCGTTCGCCGGAAAAGCACAGGTCCGGCACTATCCGTGCGACCACTTCGACGTCTTCGCCGGGCGCGACTGGTTCGAGGCGACCATCACCCATCAGCTCGACTTCTTGGCCGCCACATTTCACTGAGCCATCGTTATCCTCCTGTGATGTAGTACGTTCAGACGACGGGATTGTGGGAGCACAGGGGGAACATCGATGGATCGACGACGCACGCCGCGCGAGCGACGCCGCGTCGCAGCAGGCTCCGTCGGCGCAATCGTGTCGATCGTGCTCCTGATCGGCACCTCGCCGGCGGCCGCCGACTCGACCTGGCCCGTTCCGAGTCCACGACCGCCGGTTCCACGCACGTTCACACCACCTCACCTCGGAACTCCGTCGGCGACACCGCACACCGGAACCGCGCAACCGACCCCTCGGACCGCCACGCCCGGCAACAGCAGCACGCCGCGCAGACCACGTCTGACACCGTCGACCGCACCGGGCGTGACCACTCTGCCCTCGACGCAGCCGAGTGCACCCGTCCCGACGCCGCCGCCGTCGTCGTCAGAGCCGAGCGGTGCTCCGACGATCACGATCACTCCGACGTCCGAACCCACCGGCGACGGCACGGTGTCGGTTCTCGCGCTCGACTCCGACACCGGCCAACCCGTGCGTGGTGCGGCCCTCTACGTCACCGACCGAAACGGGCGACGCACGATCGTCACGCCGACCAGCATCACCGTTCCCGCAGGTGAGGTCACGATCACCGCATCCGATGCACCCGGCGGATACCGCTACGAAGGCAGCCTGTTCCGATCCGGACTAGTCGAACCGGGAAAGATCAGTTCGTTCACATTCCAACTCCGCCGCAAACCGGTCGGCGGCGGATCGATAAACGCGGTTGCTCGGAACCGTGTGACCGGGGCGCCGCTGCGCGGGGCTGCGTTCACCGTCGAGACGTGCACCGGAGACTTCATGGACACTGTGTTCACCGGAGCCGACGGCATCGCTCCCCTGACGGGGCTGCCCGCGGGATGCTATTCGGTGACCGAAACCGGAACACCGACGGGATTCGTCGACGAGGCCGACACGCGGCGGACGACCGTCGCGAACGGCAGGACTGCCACGGTGACCGTGTACGACCTTCCGACCCATTACCGTGTGGTCCGCGATCCCACCCACCGAGTTCCCGTGAGATCCATTCCGACCGGCCGTGGCGAGTGATTGTCCATCATTCAGGTGAACGACCCCGACGGTAACCGACGTCACTCGAGCCCCGACATATCCCATGCGAGAGGAGGAACGATGCCCGGACACCGCGCCAGTCTGATCGCCGTAGCGCTCGCCGCCTCGGTGGCGCTGATGGCTGGATGCGCCGAGCAGGAGGCCTCCCCCGCGTCGACACCGGCGCAACAGAGCCTACGGCCGCCTGTGACCGCCGAGTCCGAGCATCCCTTGACGCCCGTCGGCCTCGAGATCGACGGCGACAGCGCGCCGACCGATCCCGTCGCGACCGACGCCGAGGGCACCCTCCTGCCGCCGACCGACATCGGGCGGCTCGGGTGGTGGGTCGACTCGTCCCTCCCCGGATCGGGCGCCGGGACCATCGTGGTCGCCGGGCACGTCGACGACATCGCTCAGGGCGAGGGATATGCCGCACGGTTCGCCGATCTGAGCGCGGGCGACACCGTCACCCTCGTGACCGCATCGCAGAAGAGAGTCGACTATCGCGTGACGTCGGTGATCGACGCGCAGAAGCACGGGACCGGCGCCGACGCCGTGCCCTACGACGAGCTCAACCGTCAGAACGGTCCGGAGAAGCTCGCGTTGGTGACATGCGGCGGACCGTTCGTCGGGCCACCGCTCGGATATCGCGACAACATCATCGCGTTCGCGTCGCCCACGTGACGGGCGGCGCGAGGAATCACCACGTCGGGGACCGACTGTCGGGGAGAACAGAGGTTCATCATGATCACCATCCGTCGCCGCGCGTTCGGTTCCGCTTGCGCGCTCGCCGCAATCGTCGGGCTCGTGGCGGTCGCCGCCCCGGGGCCTTCCGCCGCTGACGAGTCATCGACTGCGACGAAGACCACGTCGTCGAGTCCACCGACCTCGAGTTCCACCGCCGACCCGAGTTCGACGGCGCCGACCGGTTCGTCCACATCCACCAGCAGTGAGACGCCCCCACCGGTGGAGACCGGCACCGTCACCGTGTCCTCACGCGAAGCCGGGACCGACAGCCCCCTCCCGGGAGCAGTGGTGCAGGTGTCCGACTCTACGGGTTTCGACTTCCAGCTGACCACTCCGGCGACGATCACTGTCGCCTCGGGCCGCGTGGGGGTCACCGCTGTGTCCGCGCCTGCCGGCTACCGCTTCGACGGTCACGCGTACGCGACCGGACTCGTGACGGCCGGGTCGAACACGTCGTTCGGGTTCGTCCTGGTTCCGCTCGGCACCCAGACGGTCGTCCCCACCCCGGGTCCGCGGATTCCGATCCGATCGATCCAGACCGGACGGACGTCGTGATCAGGCGAGTTCGATGAGTTCCTGATACTCGTCGGACCAGTGATCCTCGGTGCCGTCCGGCAGCAGGATCACCCGCTGCGGTTCAAGAGCCTCCGCCGCACCGGGGTCGTGGGTCACCAGTACAACGGCCCCTGTGTAGCTCCGCAGCGCCTCGAGGACCTGTTCGCGCGAGATCGGATCGAGGTTGTTGGTCGGCTCGTCGAGCAGCAGCACGTTCGCCGCCGACGACACCAGCCCGGCGAGAGCGAGGCGGGTCTTCTCACCGCCCGAGAGGGTGCCCGCAGGCTGCTCGAGTTGAGGGCCGGTGAACATGAACGCGCCGAGGAGCCCTCGCAGGTCCTGCTCCCCCGCGTCGGGCGCGGCGTGTCGGATGTTCTCCCAGACCGTCGCGTTGTCGTCGAGCGTGTCGTGCTCCTGCGCGAAGTAGCCCACTTTGAGCCCGCGGCCGGGTTCGAGGCCACCGAGATCCGGCTTCTCCACCCCGGCGAGCAGTTTCAACAATGTCGTCTTGCCTGCGCCGTTGAGTCCGAGGATAACCACGCGGCTGCCCTTGTCGATGGCCAGATCGACGCCGGTGAAGATCTCCAGCGATCCGTAGACCTTCGTGAGGTTCGACGCCATGAGCGGAGTCTTTCCGCACGGCGCGGGTTCCGGGAAACGGATGTGCGCAGTCTTGTCGGCGACGCGCACCTCGTCGAGCTCGTCCATCATGCGTTCGGCGCGTTTGAGCATCTGCTGTGCCGCGGTCGCCTTGGTCGCCTTGGCCCCGAGCTTCGCCGCCTGCACACGAAGCGCTCCGGCCTTCTTCTCCGCGTTCGCCCGTTCGCGCTTGCGACGCTGTTCGTCGGTGGCACGCGCGTCGAGATACCGCTTCCAGCCCATGTTGTAGACGTCGGCCTCACCGCGGACCGCGTCGAGGAACCAGACACGGTTCACGACGTCGGCCAGCAGGTCGACGTCGTGACTGATCACGACGAGTCCGCCGTCGTGATTCTGCAGGAACGTCCGCAGCCACGCGATGGAGTCGGCGTCGAGGTGGTTGGTCGGCTCGTCGAGCAGGAGTGTCATATCGGACTTGCCCGAACCGTCGGACGCTGCGAACAGGATGCGTGCCAGCTCGACACGACGACGCTGACCGCCCGACAGTGTGCGGAGCGGCTGTTCGAGGACTCGATCCGGTAGTCCCAGGCTGCTGCAGATACGAGCCGCGTCGCTCTCCGCCTCGTATCCGCCGAGCGCCGAGAAGCGTTCTTCGAGGCGGGCGTACTTGCTGATCGCGCGGTCGCGGATCTTGTCGTCGGCGGCCTCTTCCATCAGCGTCTGCTGCTTGGCCATCGACGCCAGGATCTCGTCGAGGCCGCGTGCCGAGAGCACGCGGTCCTTCGCGAGGACGTCGAGGTCGCCTTCCTTCGGATCCTGCGGGAGATAGCCGACCGGTCCCGATGTGCGGATCTCACCCGCATACGGCTGCGTCTCGCCTGCGAGGATGCGCAACGACGTCGTCTTACCTGCACCGTTTCGACCGACGAGGCCGATTCGGTCGCCGGGCTGAATGCGCAGTTGGTCTCCGGGCGCCGACAGGAGGGTCCTCGCGCCCGCTCGAACTTCCAGGTCGGTCGCGGTGATCACGAGGGTCTATCGTACGGATTGCGATGGTCGCAGGGCCAATCCTTTGCAGCGAAACGCCACCGTGTGTGACCCGAGACGCATCAGTCGCGGCCGGTGGCCTTCCGTCGGCCCGTCCCGGCGGGAATCATCACGGCGACAGCGACGCCCACAGCGACCCCGATCAGCGTGTCCACTCCTCGCAGCGTCAGCATCTCCAGGGGTGGCGCAGGTGCGGTGAGCTCTGTCATCAACATGATCAGCGGGGTGAAGAAGCCGATCGCAACAGCGTAGTGACGGCTCATGAACAGTTCCGTCGGCCAGAGCAGGAGCACGGCGACGGCGGCCACCACTGCAGCGCCCGGTTCGAACGCCAGCAACACGGCGGCGATCAGCAGCCCGGCGAACGTTCCCAGAGTTCGATGACCTGCGCGGACAAGTACCGCGCGGGTCGTCGCATCGCCCGGCCGCGTCCCATCGATCGCTGCGAGCGGGACGGCCGCCGCCGCCATCGCCCAGTTGGCGTGGTCGAAGCCGAGGACCGTCCCGATCGTGCCCGCGACGCCTACGGCGAGCGCATACCGGACCGCGTGCACACACACCCCAGACGGCGGAGTGCGCAGCAACCATCGCATACCGGTGAGCCACGGCTTTCCGTCGAGCGGATGAGGGACCCCGATCATCCCGATTCCCACGGCGAGCACTGCGGTGGCGCCACAGATCGCGACAGCCAGCGGCGGAGCCACGAGGTCCGGTGGGACGGTCGCGGTGGCGCCGAGCGCGAAGATGAAGAAGAACGGTCCCGCGGGCCGCAGCCGTGCAACGTCGGCTGCGAGCGAACAGACGAGCGCGTACACGGTCTCCACGATCACCAGGACCCAGACGGGCGCCCCGACGTGGGCGAGCGTTACCCCGATCGCGACCCCGACGGTGAGCAGACCCGCTGCCTGCACTTGCCTCACGATCCTCGGACGTCCGGACACACGACGTCCGTACATGCCGGCGAACGATCCGAACACCGCGTAGACCAGTAGTTCTGGCCGGCCGATCAGCAGCAGAACCGACATCGGGACGAGCAGACCGGCGAGGACTCGCAGCGCATGGTGATGATCGTCGCGGTCGGGGCGCACCGTCGCCTTCATCGGAGCCACTCCCCAGCGTGTTGCACGAGCGGAGCCTACTCGACCGGACCGCGTCGCCGGCGACTCGCTCGTCGCATACCGTGACTGACATGACTACTTCGAACTCGACGTCATCGACTGACCTGACCGGCCGTTCGGCTCTGGTGACCGGCGGTAGCCGCGGCATCGGGTTGGCCGTCGCAACCGAACTCGCCCGCCGCGGCTCGGCGGTGATCATCACCGGGCGCAAGGCCGACACCCTCGCCGAAGCCGCCGACACGATCCGCGCTGCCGTGCCGAACGCCGTGGTCGGCACCGTCGCAGGCAACACCGGAGACGCCGCACATCGCGCCGAGGCCGTTGCCGCTGCCGTCGCCAACGGCGGCATCGACATCCTCGTCAACAACACCGGCATCAACCCGGTGTTCGGCGACCTCATGCAGGCCGACCTCGACGGCTTCCGCAAGCTGCTCGACACGAACGTCGTCGCTGCGCTCGGGTACATCCAGGAGGCGCATCGCGCCGGGATGGCCGACAGCGGTGGAGCCGTTGTGAACATCGCGTCTGTCGCCGGTCTGCGATCGACCGGCGTCATCGCCGCATACGGCGCGTCCAAGGCCGCCTTGATCCGGCTCACCGAAGAACTCGCATGGCAGCTCGGACCGACCATCCGGGTCAACGCCATCGCACCCGGCATCGTCAAGACGAAGTTCGCAGCGGGACTCCTCGCGGCAGGCGAGGACGCCGCGGCCGCGCCGTACCCGATGAAACGACTCGGCACGCCCGAGGACATCGCCGCCGCCGTCGCCTTCCTGGTCGGCGACGACGCCGGCTGGATCACCGGCGAGACGCTCCGCGTCGACGGCGGCCTGCTGGCCACCGGAAGCATGTGACCGGCGGACGACCGGCCGATGTGGCCGTCGTCGGGGTCGGGCCGGCCGGTCGTGCACTCGCCCACCGTGCACTCGTCGCAGGGCTCAGGGTGGGTGTTGTCGACCCGTCTCCGACGAAGGCGTGGACCGCGACATACGGCATGTACACCGATGACTGTCCTCCGTGGCTCGCTGCGGTGGCGATCGCGGCGTCGGCACCGTCCTTCACGGTTTTCACACCCGAACGTCGGGTGGTCGATCGCGGCTACGTCGTTCTGGATTCGGTGCGACTTCAGGAGTCGTTGGCCATCGACGGCGCAACAGTCACAACGGCGCGAGCCCGGCAGGTCACAGCGACGGAGGTCGTCTGCGACGACGGCACCGTCGTCCGTGCGCGGCATGTCGTCGACGCCCGTGGGCCGGTCGCTGTCGACCTCGCCGGGCTTCCCCGTCAGACGGCGGCCGGCACGGTGATCGACTCGGCGGAGCGTGACGTCGTTCTCATGGATTGGCGACCTGTCGGCGATCACAGCGGACCGTCGTTCAGCTACCGGGTCCCGCTCGGCGACGGTCGCCGACTCGTCGAGGAGACCTGCCTCGCCGGACGACCGCCGGTCCCGGTCGCCGACCTCGCGGTACGCAACATCCGCCGCGGCGTGGAGTCGCGGGTCGACGAGCACGTCGATTTCCCGATGCTCGTCTCATCCCGACCGTGGCGGCACACGCCTGGCGGCGCATTCCGATTCGGCGCGGCCGGCGGGATGATGAATCCGGCAACCGGGTACAGCGTCGCGCAATCACTCGCTGCGGCAGACGTCCTCGTCGACGCCATCGTCGCCGGCAGGAACCCACACCGCGCGCTGTGGACGGGTCGAGCCCGACTGGCCTTCCGCCTGCGCCGATTGGGCCTCGGCGTTCTTCTGCGACTCACCGCTGAGGAACTCATCATGTTCTTCGACGCCTTCTTCGAGCTCGATCCGCGCGTGCAGCGCGGGTACCTCTCGGCACGCGACGATGCGGCGGGCGTCCTGCGGGCGATGTGGTCGGTCTACCGCCGCCTCCCCGTCCCCTTACGACTGCGGGTCGCGGGGCACTCGATCCGTCACATCTGCGCGAGGGACGCATAGCGTTCCCTGGTCACCGGGCGACGAGCGCCGTGTACACGGCCGATATCTGTTGCTGACCGTCCAACAGTGTTGATCCTTCAACTTCTCCGACGTAGGCGCCGACCGCGACGAAGCAGGCAGACTCCCGCGTTCCGGCAGCGAAGCACAGCGCAGACGGCAGGTCCCGTGGACTCGCGGCAGGCCGGGCGACACCCTCCGACCTGTCCAGATACTCCTTGATCAGGTAGTCGCGCCACCTCGCGGCCTGCGCGGGGCTGCCCGCACGATAAGCATTCGATCCGTTCACGACGCCGACGGTGACGCCGTTGGCCATCACAGCGCGATAGGCTTCCGGCCCATTTTGACTGATGAGCGCGATACCTCGCGGACCCCACACTGTTCGGATGATCGGATTCCCGTTGTCTTCGGTCGAACGAAGAGTGCCCGTCATCAAACCGGTCGGGTCGGCGTTGCGGCTCGGATCATCGGGACCGATCGCGTCGATCATCGGTTTCTGCTTCATGTACGCGGTCGTCACGATGCGCTCCGTCCACGCACGGTTCTCCGACTCGGCCCATGTGTAGACGAGGTACTCACCGACAGCGGTGAGCCCCATCGTCGAATGAGCGGTCGGTCGTCCTTTCAGCGGCCTCGCAAGGTGGGCTGCGATGCTTCCGGCGGGCAGTCCGGCGAGTGTCACGATCTCGCCTGCCGGCACGTACTCGGTCGGCTTCGTCCACAGCGGCGCCAATTGATGAACCGCGTCCCGTGCTGCCTCCGGATCGGCGAATCGCGCGATCATCTGTTGGCTCGCCTGGTCTCCGGGCGTGTCCCCGGCGGTGATCACGAACCCGTACTCGAATCGCTTCATCGCCGGAATGGTGTCGGCATCGGGGATCACCGCGCCCATGTTCCTGGGCACGCCGATCGGTGCCGTGGGCATCTTGACGTCGACGATCGCCGCATCCAGATCGCGGGGGAAGACCATGTGTTCGGCGAGGCGCACTGCACGCAGTTGACTCCACCGGACGGCCGATGTGGCGTCCGGAAGCGGCGCCTCGAGCATCGATCCGTATCTGCCGACGTCCAGGTCGATCGGAGCAGTGGTCGGTGTCCCGTCTACCGTGCAGCCTCCGACGACTGCCGCGGCTAGGAGCATGACGACGGCACGTGCCGTCCTCACAAGGTTGATCCGCATGCGAGCATGCTAGTGCGCATTCACGGCTCTCGGGAACTTCGGGTCATTCGTCCAGCGGGTCACATCGCCTTCAGGAACGTGTAGACGGCCGAGATCTGTTGCTGCGTGTCGAGGAGTTCTTTTCCGTACGCTTCGCCGACGTAGTCGCCGACGGCGATGAAACAGCCGACTCGATCGTCCTTCTGGAAGCACTTGGCCGACGACAGGTCGCGGGGGCTGGCGGCCTTGCGTGAGGTGTCGTCTCCGAAGCCCTTGATCAGGTAGTCGCGCCAGCCCTCCGCTTGAGTCGAGCCGGCCGCCCGGTACGCCTGAGTCTGATTGAGCGCGGCAGCAGTGATGCCTGCCTTCTTCAGCTCGCTGTATGCTTCCGGGCCGTTGCCGTACAGAAGTGCGGCGCCACGCTGACCGAACACGATCTGCGTCGAGACGGTCTGCTCATCGGAAGGCACCCGGATGGTGCCACGGATCAGTCCGGTCGGGTCGGGGTTCCGGTCCGGGTTCTCCGGTCCGATCGCGTCCAGCAGCGACTTCTGCTTGTCGAATGCTGTGACGATCGCACGTTCTCCCCATGCGCGGTCCGGCGAGTCGGCCCACGTGTAGACGACGTATGGCCCGGACTGCGACACCGCGACGAACACGTGCTTGTTGCCGGAGCCGACATTGTGGACCACAACGCTGCCCGGCGGCATGCCGGCGACATCGACGCGCCCGCCGCCCGGCTTGTAGTAGTCCTTCGGCTTCGCTGCAACGCCACCGATCTGTGTGACGGCGTCTCCTGCCGACCGATCGTCGGCGAACCGCATGACGACGTGATTGACGCCGAAGTCGTTGGGGCCGTTGCCTGCCGCCATGCTGAACCCGTACTGGAAGCGTTTCATCACGGGCAGGTCCACCATTTCCGACATCACCAGACCCAGGTTCTTCGGAACCACGATCGGCATGGTCGGCATCTTTATGTCCGTCATGCCGGCGTCGATGTCGACGGGGAAGACGATGTGATCGGCGAGGCGCACAGCACGCAGCTTGGCCCACTGACCGTCCGTCGTGGCGGACGGCAGCGTCGCCGCCTGCATCGATCCGTACTTGCCGAGATCAAGGTCCACTGGCCCGCGCTGCGGCGAGCCGTCGACTGTGCATCCGGCGAGCGCCGCGGCGGCGGCGAGTGCGACGGCGGGGACGACGACTCGTGACAGCATGCGCATGCCCATCATCGTAAGGTCTGCGGCCCCACCGCAGCGGTGCTGCGTCCCTCATCCGAACGATGTAACCGGCGCTATTGTGCCTGTCCGCTCTCCCGGATCGCCTTCTCCACGTCGAGTTCCTGGATCTGGCCGATCAGCGACTCGAGGGCCTGCGGAGGCAGTGCTCCGGCTTCGTTGTACACAAGGTGGCCGTCCTTGAACGCCATGATCGTCGGGATCGAGCGAATGCTGGCTGCGGCGGCGAGCTGCTGTTCGGCCTCGGTGTCGACCTTCGCGAACACGATGTCGTCGAACTTCTCCGATACCGCACTGTACGTCGGGGCGAACTGCTTGCAGGGGCCGCACCACTCTGCCCAGAAGTCGACCAGAACGATCTTGTTGTCGATGATGGTCTGCTCGAAGTCGGAGCCTGTCAGATCAATCGTTGCCATGCCTGAATCTAACAGCTGCGAGCCGCCGACTATTCCGTCGACGTACTGGATCTGCGCGCGGCCGCGATACCCGCACGCCGTCCGAAGAACGTTCCGTCTCCCAAGGACGTACCGCTGATGTATCCCCACGAATGCAGGCCCGACGTCGCCCGGCCTGCACCGTACAGTCCCGGGATCGGTCGTCCGTCGAGCTCGGACACCTCGCCTTCCGTTGATGTCCGGAGGCCGCCGATGGTGAAGACCTCGGCCCCTCCAGAGCTTCCACCGTGCTCCGGGGGCACGATGCCGCGCCTCACGTTGATCGCTGCGAACGGAGATCGCAAAGGCCTGACCCATTCGGGAGCCTTGTGGAAGTACGGGTCGTCACCGTTCTCCGCGTGTCGGTTGTACTCGCCGACGGTCGACACGAGCGACCCGTCGGGCATGCCGATCTCGGCTTCCAGTTCGGCGAGCGTCTCCGCCACATGGTGTGGACGCACACCCCATCGCTCCACTTCGGGGACCGCTTCGAAGGCCTCCTCGTCGAGGATCACCCAGACGCGCAGTCCGTGTTTGAACAGTGCGGCCTGCCCGATCAAGCCCGGGTACACGTCCTCGTTGATGAATCGTCTGCCACGATCGTCGACCACCATGCCCCGGACCGCCATGCCCGGAATCAACGAGATGCCGACTTGGCCCGCAGACATGTGACGGACTGCCCCGCCTGCGGCCTGAGCGAGCGCGATGCCCCGACCGTCGTCGCCCCCGTCGCTGTTGACCGGCAGGCCGACGAGCGCAGGCGCGTGTTCGGCGAGCATCGCCTTGTTGTCGGCGAACCCACCTGTCGTGATGACCACCCACCGCGCACGCGATAGGTCACCGTCGTGTCGAAGTGTCGTGCGACCACGCCGACGACCTGGTCACCGTCGACGACAAGACGGAGAGCGACGGTGTCGACGTGCACATCGACAGTCGACTCGGAGACTCGGCGGCAGAGCACGTCCATCAACACCTTGCCGCCGAATCCGTCAGCGGTGACCCGATGACCACGCGGCGCCGGCGCCGCCAGGTCCGCGAACGGAAACGCCTTCTCCCCCATCCACATCAGGCCGTCGTCCGTGGGCGGGACCCAGGTCGGAGTCGGCCACAGCGAATCCTTGAACGGCACGCCCTGATCGACGAGCCAATCGAAGTGAGCAACGCTGTTCTCGCAGTAGAGACGCACCTTCTCGGGGTCACAGTCCGGCCCGAGCGCGGCGAGCAGAAAAGCCTCCATAGCGGATGCCGAGTCGTCGAAACCGCAGGCTCGCTGCACAGACGTCCCGCCGCCGAGATACATCTCCCCACCCGACAGTGCAGACGATCCACCGCCGCCGCTGCGCTGTTCGAGAATCACCACCTGCGCGCCGGCGGCGTCAGCTTCCAGCGCCGCCGACGCTCCGGCACAGCCGAAGCCGACGACGAGGACGTCGACGTCGTGGTCGAACGCCTCGACCTGATCGACGGGGATGGGACGGACCGAGGACGTGAACATCTGCATCGGCCGATGGTCGCAGTCGGCGTGCGATGACGAGTCGCGCCGTCCCGGTGGGCGGGACGGACTCAGACGAGCGCCGCCCGGACGTCTGCGGCGACAAGATCGGCATTGATGGCGATGCCCGCCAGCAGACCCGCGCCTGCGGCGACCGACACCATCGCAGCGAGATTTCCAGCGTTCCCGGCGGTCCAGACGCCGTCGACTCCGGTCGCCCCGGTCGGGTCGGACGGAATGAACTGACCGAACGGATGATCCTGCGGAACTCCACCGAGTTGCTCGAAGAGTTCCGTTCGAGCCACCATCCGCGTGCCGACGACCACGTTGTCGACGTCGTGGACCCGCCCGTCGACCTGAACGCCGGTCACGTCGCGGTCGTGTTCGATCACTCGCTCCACCTCGCCCTCGACGATGCCGACTCCGCTCACCCGCAGCTCCGCCAGTTGCTGTTCGTCGAACTCGACGGCGCCCGCGAAGAGAGTGACGTGCTCACTCAGCTGCGCGAACAGCAGGGACTGGTGGACCGAGCCCATCGACGTGGTGGCGATGACGCCGACACGCCTGCCTCGGACCTCGTAGCCGTGGCAGTACGGGCAGTGCAGGACGCCGTGTCCCCACGCCTCCTGCACACCTGGAATCCGAGGCAGCTCGTCGACGAGACCGGTGGCGAGCAGCAGTCGTCGGGCGGTCACGATCCGTCCGGAGCCCAAGGTGACGGTGAAGTCTCCGTCCCGCTCGACCGAGATCACCTCGTCGTCGGCGAACTCGACGCCGTAGGACACCGCTTCTCGTCGCCCCTCTGCGACCAGCTCTCCGGGCGAGATCCCCTCCCGGCCGATCACGTTGTGCGCGGCGTCCGCCGGCAGGTTCCGCTGTTCTCCCTTGTCCACGACCAGGACCGAGCGCAGTGACCGCCCGAGGGCGACCGCTCCGGACAGTCCGGCGGCGCCTCCTCCCACGATGACTGCGTCGAATCGGGCTCCGATGTTGTCTGTCGAGTTGCTCATGTCTCCGACCGTACAACCAAGATTGCCGAATGGGCATACACTCTTGCTCATGCCGCAAGAATCGCTTGAGAACGACGTCGACGGCCTGGTCCGAGCCCGGATCCGTGGCCTTCGGGTCGCCCAGGGCTGGACGCTGGACTCCCTCGCCCGTCGCTGCCACCTCAGCCCGTCGACGCTTTCCCGTATCGAGACCGGTCATCGCAGAGTGGCACTCGATCAGCTCGTTCCGATCGCACGGGCTCTCGGAACCACCCTCGATCACCTCGTCGAACCTCTGGACGACCGCGACGTCGTGATCCGACCCGAACCGCATCAACGCCCCGGCGTCGTCACGTGGATGCTGTCCCGCGATCGAGCGGAGAACGGTGTCGTCGTCGCCAAGATGCGCCTCACGCCGCAGCCCGGGGTGGAGCCCGAGCAGCGTGTGCACCCCGGTTACGAGTGGTTCACCGTGCTGTCCGGCACCGTCCGCCTGAGACTCGCGGATCGGGTGATCGACGTGGAGGCGGGCGAAGCGGCTGAATTCTCGACGATGGTGCCGCACGCGTTCACCGCCCACCGCAGGGTCGCCGAGATCCTGACGATCTTCGACAGAGACGGCGAACGCGCGCACCTCACCGCCGGTCAGGGGTGAGATGCGCGCGTAGCGAGGGAGCCGCCCTCCAGATCATCGAGCGGAGTCACCCTCCCGATCATCGAGCGGAGTCGAGATGCCTCAGTTCAGCACGGAGCGAGCGTTGACGGATCGATCATCATCGATCCGGTCGAGATGCAGTCCGGAACGTTCGGAAGCGTCGGGTTGCCGACCCACTCCGTGATCCGCCAACCGTCTGTCGGGTTGCCCTTGAGCACCACGCGTCCGACGTTCTTCATGTAGTCCGTGCCGAGGCGGGCCATGTACTCGCGTCCGTTGGTCGACGCCAGGATCGTGCCGAACATGATGGTGGCGCCATGGGAGAAGACCACGGCGTTCGTCTTGCGCGCCTTCACCACAGCCGCGATCGAATCGGTGAACCGAGCCTTGAACTCGGTACCGCTCTCGGCACCGGGAATACGGGCCGCGAGGTCGCCACGCAGCCACTGCTGCGGCGCCAGCATGTACCCGGTCGGAGCGTCCCGCTCGGGAGTGCCCTCGTAGTCGCCCGCCAGGATCTCGTGGATGCCCGGGAGGACCACGGGATGCTTGAACAGCTTGCGGGCCAGCGGCGCCGCGGTCTGCTGGGTACGAATCATCCGCGAGGCGAACACTCCGTCGAACTTGCGGTCCTCGAGCAGCACTGCGACCTGGCGCGCCTGAGTGCGACCCAGTTCGGTCAGCGCAGGGCCAGGAGTCTTGGTGTCGACGAGGCCCGACGCGTTGCCTGCCGATTCCGCGTGGCGGACGAACGTAATCGTGAGCTCGGGTTCTGCTTCGGCGGGCGCAGCCGGCACGACGGCTGTCGCGACACACGCCGCGGTGGCGGCGGCGGCGACAACGGCGCCCAGGCGAGCGCGGAGTGACTTTTTATGGGTCATGGGGAGGATTCCTTCGGGGCTTGATCAGCACGTCGTTATGACGCGCCTCACATGTTTGCACCAAAAGTGATCCACCCGACGAATCATGCCCGCTGAATGGGATTCATCGGCACGATTATGCGCTTACCGGCGGGTTCTGTGCCTGTCGAACAGTGAATCCCCGGGCACGAAGCTGCCCACGGCCGTCGAACACACCACGGGAGACTATGGATGAAACAGCTTGATGCCGTCTCCTCGAATGTCGACCTTCACACCGACCGTAGACGACGTTGGACTCCGTTGCGTCTGACCAGAGCAAAAAGCCGCCTGAACCACTGTCATGCGGTTCAGGCGGCTATTACGTCCGTCAGACGGTGAAGCCCAGTGCGCGCAGCTGCTCGCGGCCGTCGTCAGTGATCTTGTCCGGACCCCAAGCGGGAATCCACACCCAATTGATCTCCACGTCGGTGCACAGACCGCTCGAGACCAGTGCGTTCCGCGTCTGATCCTCGATCACGTCGGTCAGTGGGCACGCGGGCGAGGTCAGCGTCATGTCCAGGCGGACCGCCGCCTCGTCGTTGATCTCGAAGCCGTACACCAGCCCCAGATCGACGACGTTGATCCCGAGTTCGGGGTCGACGACGTCGCGCATCGCCTCTTCGACGTCGTCCTCGCTCGGCAGCGAGGTGGTCACGGTATCGGTCATCGGTTCACGCTCCAGTCTGTCCGGCCACGGTCTGGGCGACCGCGTCCTTGAACGCCATCCACCCGAGCAGCGCGCACTTGACGCGTGCCGGGTACTTGCTCACGCCGGCGAAGGCGATGCCGTCGCCGATCAGGTCTTCGTCGCCCTCGTCCTGGCCACGCGACGTCATCATCGTGTTGAACGAGTCGAGCGCGATCATCGCATCGGGGACGCTCAATCCGACGATCTGATCGAACAGAACCGACGTGGACGCCTGCGAGATCGAACAACCCTGACCGTCGTACGAGACATCGGCCACCTCGCCGTCGACCACGGACACACGCAGGGTGATCTCATCACCGCACGTCGGGTTCACGTGGTGGACTTCGGCGTCGAACGGATCACGAAGTCCACGCCCATGCGGGTGCTTGTAGTGGTCCAGGATCACGTCCTGGTACATCTGCTCCATCCGCATCTAGCGGCCCCCGAAGAAACTCTTGGCGACACCGATCGCATCGGCGAGCTTGTCCACTTCGTCGAGCGTGTTGTACAACGCGAACGACGCTCGGGCACTCGCCGCGATGCCGAACGTGCGGTGCAGCGGCCACGCGCAGTGGTGACCGACGCGGATCGCGACCCCCTCGTCGTCGAGGACCTGACCGAGGTCGTGCGCATGGATGCCGTCCACGACGAACGCTACGGCACCGCCCCTACGATCGGCGTCGGTCGGCCCGACGATCCGAAGGCCCTCGATCGCGGTGAGACGCTCGAGCGCTCGTACGACCAGGTCGTGCTCGTGGGCTGCGACGGCGTCCATCCCGATCTTCTCGAGGTAATCGACGGCGGCGCCGAGCCCGACCACCTGCGACGTCATCGGAACGCCCGCTTCGAATCGCTGCGGCGGCGGCGCGTAGGTCGAGCCCTCCATCGTGACCGTCTCGATCATCGAACCGCCGGTGATGAACGGCGGCAGTTGCGCGAGGAGCGACGCACGTCCGTACAGGACGCCGACACCCGACGGACCGAGCATCTTGTGCCCGGAGAACGCCGCGAAATCCACGCCCAGGGCCGCGAAGTCGACAGCCATGTGTGGAACGGACTGGCATGCGTCGAGCACCACCAGCGCGTCGACAGCGTGGGCACGCCGGACGAGTTCCTCGACGTCCGCCACCGCTCCGGTCACGTTCGACTGATGCGTGAACGCCACGATCTTCACCGTGTCGTCCACGTCGAGCGAGTCCAGATCGATCCGGCCGTCCTCAGTCACCGAGTACCAGCGCAGCGTGGCACCGGTCCGACGTGCCAGTTCCTGCCACGGCACGAGATTCGCGTGGTGTTCGAGCTCGGTGACGACGATCGTGTCGCCTTCACCCAGCGGCTTTCCACCGAGCACGCCTGCGGCCCGTTCGTCTCCGAGCGTGTAGGCGACCAGGTTGATGGACTCGGTCGCGTTCTTGGTGAACACAATCTCGTCGACGGCCGCTCCGACGAACCCGGCGATCGCGCCGCGTGCGTACTCGTACGAGTCGGTCGCCTCCTCAGCGAGCTGATGTGCACCTCGATGCACAGCGGCGTTGCGATTCAGCAGGAAGTCGCGCTCGGCGTCGAGCACCTGCAGCGGCCGCTGCGACGTCGCACCGGAGTCGAGGTAGACCAACGGCTTGTCGTCGCGCACCGTGCGGTGCAGGATCGGAAAGTCGGCCCGGACCGTCGCGACGTCGAACGCCGTCACGCCGGACCCCGTTGTGATGGTCATCGGCTCACTTGGCGACGGCAGAGGTGAACCGCTCGTAGCCGTTCTCCTCCAGCTCGTCTGCCAGCTCCGGGCCGGCCGACTCGACGACGCGTCCGTTCACGAACACGTGGACGAAGTCGGGCTTGATGTAACGCAGGATGCGCGTGTAGTGCGTGATCAGCAGGATGCCGCCGTTCTCGCGCTCCGAGTACTTGTTGACACCCTCGCTCACGATGCGGAGTGCGTCGACGTCCAGGCCCGAGTCGGTCTCGTCGAGGATCGCGATCTTCGGCTTGAGGAGACTCAGCTGCAGGACCTCGTGGCGCTTCTTCTCGCCGCCGGAGAATCCCTCGTTGACGCTGCGCTCACCGAACGACGGGTCGATGTCGAGCTCAGTCATCGCTTCGCGGGCTTCCTTGACCCAGTGGCGCAGCTTCGGAGCCTCGCCGCGGACCGCGGTCGCGGCCGAACGCAGGAAGTTCGACATCGAGACGCCGGGAACCTCGACGGGGTACTGCATCGCCAGGAACAGGCCTGCGCGGGCGCGCTCGTCGACGCTCATCTCCAGGACGTCCTCACCGTCGAGCGTGATGGTGCCCGAGGTGACGGTGTACTTGGGATGACCGGCGATGGCGTACGACAACGTCGACTTGCCCGAGCCGTTGGGGCCCATGATCGCGTGGGTCTCACCGGAACGGACAGTCAGGTCGACGCCCTTGAGGATGTGGATCGGCTCCGCATCGGGGTCGGAGGGGGTCACGTCGACGTGCAGGTCGCGGATCTCGAGAGTCGTCATGTGAAGTGAAGTTCCTTCGTAAGAGTGTGGCTGTGGGGCGAAGGCGCTCAGGCGCCTGCGGTCTCGAGTTCGGCTTCGATGGCCGCCTCGAGTCGCTCGCGGAGTTCCGGGACGGCGATCTTGGCGAGCACCTCGCCGAAGAAGCCGCGGATCACCAGACGACGGGCCTGGTCCTCCGGGATTCCACGCGCCTGCAGATAGAAGAGCTGCTCGTCGTCGAAGCGACCCGTGGCGCTGGCGTGTCCGGCGCCGACGATCTCGCCGGTCTCGATCTCGAGGTTCGGGACCGAGTCGGCGCGCGCGTTGTCGGTGAGCACCAGGTTGCGATTCAGCTCGTAGGTGTCGGTGCCTTCGGCGGTCGGCCGGATCAGCACGTCGCCGATCCAGACCGTGTGCGCCTCGCCGCGCTTGTCACCGGACAGGTCGCCCTGCAGGGCGCCCTTGTAGGTGACGTGCGAGCGGCAGTGCGGCGCCGAGTGGTCGACGAGGAGGCGCTGCTCGAGGTGCTGCCCCGCGTCGGCGAAGTACAGGCCCCAGAGTTCGGCGTCGCCGCCGGGAGCGCGGTACTGCACGTGCGGGGACAGGCGGACCAGGTCGCCTCCGAGGCTGACGGCGAAGTGGCGGATCGCGGCGTCGCGTCCGACCGAGATGTGGTGAGCCGTCACGTGAACGGCGTCGTCGGCCCAGTCGTGGACGTTGACGACCGTCAGATGCGCGCTGTCGCCGACGACGAACTCCACGTTCTCACCGATGGTCCCGCTGCCGCGCTGATCGAGAACGATCACGGCCTTGGAGAACGGCTCAGCGTGGATCTGCAGGTGGGTGTAGGCCACCTCGCCCTCGCCGGGTCCGTCGAGGGTCACGAACACAGGTTCGGCGACCTGAGCTTCCTTCTTCACCGTCAGCACGGTGGCCGAGGTGAAGGAGGAGTAGGCCTGGGCGGCGATGCGGTCGAACGGGGTGCCGCCCGTCCCGAGGCGCGCGTCGTCGCGGCCGACGGTCTCGACGGTCACGCCGTCGAACAGTTCGGTGACCGCGTAGTCGACCGACGTCGTGGCCTTCGCCGAACCGTCGTGGAGTCCACGCAGGCGGCGGAACGGGGTGAACCGCCACGCCTCTTCACGCTGTGCGGGCACCTCGAACGCGTCGACGTCGAACGAGCTGAACATCTCGCCCTTGTTGACGACGACGCTTCCTGCGCCGGCGCCGGGAGCGGTGGTCTCGAGGTCTGCCATCAGCCGACCGATCCTTCCATCTGCAGTTCGATGAGCCGGTTGAGCTCGAGTGCGTACTCCATCGGGAGTTCCTTGGCGATCGGCTCGACGAATCCGCGGACCACCATGGCCATCGCCTCTTCTTCGGTGAGGCCGCGGCTCATCAGGTAGAACAGCTGATCGTCGCTGACCTTCGAGACCGTGGCCTCGTGGCCCATCGTCACGTCGTCCTCACGGATGTCGACGTAGGGGTAGGTGTCGCTGCGGCTGATCTGATCGACCAGCAGAGCATCACACTGCACCGTGGAGCGGCTGCCGTGTGCGCCCGGGTTCACCTTGATCAGGCCGCGGTACGACGAGCGTCCGCCGCCGCGCGCCACCGACTTCGAGACGATGTTGCTCGACGTGTACGGCGCGAGGTGGACCATCTTCGAGCCGGTGTCCTGGTGCTGGCCCTCGCCTGCGAACGCCACCGAGAGCACCTCGCCCTTGGCGTGCTCGCCGGTGAGCCACACGGCCGGGTACTTCATGGTGACCTTGGAGCCGATGTTGCCGTCGACCCACTCCATCGTCGCGCCGGCCTCTGCCTTCGCACGCTTGGTAACGAGGTTGTAGACGTTGTTCGACCAGTTCTGGATGGTCGTGTAGCGGCAGCGACCGCCCTTCTTCACGATGATCTCCACGACAGCCGAGTGCAGCGAGTCGGACTTGTAGATCGGCGCGGTGCAGCCCTCGACGTAATGGACGTACGCGTCCTCGTCGACGATGATCAACGTCCGCTCGAACTGACCCATGTTCTCGGTGTTGATGCGGAAGTACGCCTGCAGCGGGATGTCGACATGGACGCCCTTGGGGACGTAGATGAACGATCCGCCGGACCACACGGAGGTGTTCAGTGCGGAGAACTTGTTGTCACCGGCGGGGATGACGCTGCCGAAGTACTCCTGGAACAGTTCCGGGTGCTCGCGCAGTCCGCTGTCGGTGTCGAGGAAGATGACACCCTTCTCCTCCAGGTCCTCACGGATCTGGTGGTAGACGACCTCGGACTCGTACTGCGCGGCGACGCCGGCGACGAGGCGCTGCTTCTCGGCTTCGGGGATGCCGAGCTTGTCGTAGGTGTTCTTGATGTCCTCGGGGAGGTCCTCCCACGATTCCGCCTGCTTCTCCGTGGACCGCACGAAGTACTTGATGTTGTCGAAGTCGATACCCGACAGATCGCCGCCCCAGCTGGGCATCGGCTTCTTGTCGAAGATCCGCAGAGCCTTGAGGCGCTGCTCCAGCATCCACTCCGGCTCGTTCTTCTTCGACGAGATGTCGCGGACGACAGCCTCGGACAGACCGCGCTGAGCGGCGGCGCCTGCGTCGTCGCTGTCTGACCAGCCGTATCCGTAGCGGTCGAAGGAAGCGATCGTCTCTTCCTGGGACAGCTGCTGCGGTGCGGCGGGATCGGTGACCGTCATCGGGGGACCTTTCCATCGGGGTTGTCGGCGGCGCCGGGCTGAGCGTCCGCCTTCGGGTCTGACGTTTTCGTGTGAACCGCGGTGGCGATTGTGCTGACCGGCACATGAGTGCTGCAGACACAGTCACCGTTGGCGATCGTCGCCAGACGTTGAACGTGGGTGCCGAGCAGTTCAGTGAAGGCCGCCGTCTCCGCTTCGCAGAGTTCCGGGAACTCTGCGGCCACATGCGCCACCGGGCAGTGATGCTGGCAGATCTGCACACCGTTCCCGACCTGGCGAGTGTCTGCGGAATAGCCTGCACCGGTCAGCGCGTCGGCGATCTGGTCGACGGTCGCGATGACCGAGCCGGACTCACGGACGGGTTGAACCTTCGCGACGATTCCGTTCACGCGCTCACGCGCGAACTTCTCGACTGCTTCCTGACCTGCGATGTCACGCAGCGAGCGGATGGCCGCTCCGGCGAGATCATCGTAGGCGTGACGCAGCTTGCCGCGACCTGTCGGGGTCAGCTGGAACCACTTGGCTGGGCGACCTCGGCCGCCCTTGTTGAATCCGGCCGGCGCGAGATCCACGTCGCCGGAGTCGGTGAGGTTGTCGAGGTGACGTCGGACGCCCGCGGGACTGATCCCGAGACGTTCGGCGATGTCGCTCGCCGTCATCGGCCCCTCGTCGACCAGCAGAGACACGACTGCCGCGCGGGTCTGGCCGTCTGCGCCAGCCCCTTCCGCGTGCTGCTGCCACTGCAGCTGCTTCGAGTCGGTCATGCTTTTCACAACACAAGTGTGTCTTAATTGATTCCCCTCTTCCAGCAAGGGTGACCTAAGCCTCTACGCTGTGCGAGCCGCATGCGTTCACCCGCCCTCGCCGAACTCCGAGCACCGGGCCGCTACAGTCGTTCTGTGCCGGAACTCCCCCTGTTGCGCCGCGGCCTGGACTATCTGGGCCTGGCCAAGCCGCCCGTCGAGCGTTCCGTCGACGACACCGGCGACTACGGCTCCCGTCTTGCCCGGATGCACGACGACGAGGCCGAAGTCGGACCGCTCAACGCGTACGAGAACAAGCGACTACGACGCATCCAGCTGTTCGGGACGACGGGCACCGTCCTGATCCTCATCGGTTCGCTCGGCACGGGCATGCTGCCGGTGCTGCAGAATCCGATCGTCGGCACCCGAATCCTGTCGCTCCCGTCACGCATGTACTCGACGGCGTTGACCGTCTCCATCGGCGGCATGATGATGCTCGTCGTCGCCTGGCTCCTACTCGGCAGATACGCGATCGGCAGGTTCTCCGTCGAAGTGGCGGAGGGCCGGAGCCCGGCGCGGCGCATGTCGCGCAGGCAGGCAGACACCACGCTCATCATGTGGATCACTCCGCTGCTCCTTGCGCCTCCGCTGCTCAGCAAGGACGTGTACTCCTATCTCGCGCAGAGCGCGATCGCCTACAAGGGCATGGACCCGTACACCTACAGTCCGATGCGCGGGCTCGGCGTCGACCATCCGCTGACGCTGTCGGTCCCGAACCTCTGGAAGGACACGCCTGCTCCGTACGGTCCGCTGTTCTTGTGGATCGGCGAACATGTCACGGCCCTGACCGGCGACAACATCACGGCCGCCGTGCTCCTGCATCGCCTGATCGCACTTGCCGGCGTCGCGATGATCGTCTGGGCGCTCCCCCGTCTCGCTCGCCGCTGCGGCGTCTCGACAGTTGCGGCTCTCTGGATCGGTGCTCTCAATCCGCTTCTGATCCTTCATCTGATCGGCGGCATCCACAACGAATCGCTGATGCTCGGCATGATGCTCGTCGGCATGGAGTTGTGCTTCCGGGCGATCGAAGGCTCCGATCCACTACGCCGACCGTCCGGGCCGCTCCCTTCCCGGGCCGGTTGGATCCTGATCGGCGGCGCCGCCCTGATCGCCGCGTCGGCCATGATCAAAGTCGCGTCGATGCTCGCGCTCGGCTTCATCGGGATCGCTCTCGCTCGACGATGGGGCGCCACGCTCCCGGCCTTGAGACACGCCCCGATCGGTCAGTGGTGGACTCGATCGAAGACGTCGATCATCGCGCTCAGCAAGTCAGCGTCGATTCTGCTCGCCGTGTCGGCGATCGTCATCGGTGGAATCGGCACGGCGACGGGCCTCGGCTTCGGATGGACCGGAACGCTCAGCACCGGAGGAATCGTCCGTTCGTGGATGTCGATGCCCACCCTGCTCGGCGTCGTCTCCGGCCGCGTCGGACTGTGGCTCGGGCTCGGTGAGCAGACACAGGCGATCCTCGACATCGCCCGTCCGATCGGCCAGGTGATCGCGGGAGTCTTCGTGATCCGTTGGCTGCTGGCGTGCCTCGCGGGTCGCGTCCACGCGCTCGGTGGTCTCGGCATCGCGATGGCGACCTTCGTGGTGTTCTTCCCATTCGTGCAGGCCTGGTACCTCCTGTGGGCGATCATCCCGCTCGCCGCCTGGGCCACCACCCGCTGGTTCCGCCTCGGCACCGTGATCATCTCCGGGATCATGTCCGTGGTCGTCATGCCGACGAGTTCGGACACTCCGCCTCTGACTGTCGCGCAAGGCCTGGCCACCGGAGTTCTGATGGTCGGCGTGGCAGCCACCGCGTTCTTCATCGACAGTCCGATTCGAGTCTGGTTCAACCGCCGCCGACACAAGGTGTGACACACGCCGCGTCGGTCGCACCCGGCACCGTCCGTGGGCCGCGTCTGGCCTAGGCTGGCAGGCGTGCCCGAACCGTCAGTCTCTTCCGTCGCCCTGAGCATCAGTGGGCTGGTCAAGCGGTTCGACGACGTCGTCGCCGTCGACGGCCTCGATCTTGAACTCCGAACCGGCGAGGTCCTCGCGCTCCTCGGCCCGAACGGCGCGGGGAAGACGACAACCGTCGAGATCTGCGAAGGCTTCGGCGCTCCCGACGCAGGCCGCGTCGAAGTTCTCGGACTCGATCCGATCGCCGACAACGACGCCCTCCGCAGCCGCATCGGTGTCATGTTGCAGGGCGGCGGTGCCTACCCCGGCGCGAAGGCAGCCGAGATGCTGCGACTGTGCGCGTCGTACAGTTCCGATCCGATCGACCCCGACTGGCTGATGGACGTGCTCGGCATCGCCGACGTGGCGACCACGCCCTTCCGCAGGCTGTCGGGAGGGCAGCAGCAACGGCTGTCGCTTGCGTGCGCGCTCGTCGGCCGGCCCGAGCTGGTGTTCCTCGACGAACCCACCGCAGGTCTCGACGCCCACGCCCGCATCATGGTCTGGGAGCTCATCAGTCGCCTCAAGTCTGACGGCGTGTCGGTCCTGCTGACCACCCACCACTTGGATGAGGCCGAAGAGCTCGCCGATCACATCGTCATCGTCGACCGCGGTCGCGTCGTGGCGTCGGGGACGCCCGCCGACCTGGTCCGCCGTGACGCCGAGGGCCAACTGCGTGTCACCGCGGAAGGACTCGAGGCGGCGGAGCTCGAGAAGGCGCTACCCGACGGCTTCTCCTGCAGGCGCTCACCCGCGGGGGACGTCCTCGTCGCAGGCGACATCACTCCCGGCATCGTCGCCGCTGTCACCGCGTGGTGTGCCGAGCACGACATTCTCGTGACGAGCCTCGCGGTGGACACCAACTCCCTGCAGGACGTGTTCCTGGAACTCACCGGCCGCGAGGTGCGTGCATGACCGACCAGACCACCACACCGAACCGCTTTCCGGCGGGCACCTTTGCCCCGGCTCCGTCGCCCGCGCCGCTCACAGCCATGCTCGCGGCACAGACGCGGATGGAGCTGACCCTGCTGTTGCGCAACGGCGAACAGCTGCTGCTCACGATGTTCATCCCGATCACCCTGCTGATCGGCCTGTCGATCCTGCCGATCGACACCGGGTCGGGTGACACCCCGGCTGCACGAGCGACGACGTTCGTGCCGGCGATCCTGGCTGTCGCGATCATGTCGACGGCGTTCACCGGGCAAGCCATCGCGGTCGGTTTCGACCGCCGATACGGCGCACTCAAGCGACTCGGCGCCACCCCGATACCCCGCTGGGGAATCATCGCGGGAAAGTCGTCGGCGGTAGCCATCGTCGTCGCTCTGCAGGCCGTGATCATCGGCGGCATCGGCGCGGCCTTCGGTTGGCGACCGAGTGTCGGAGGGCTCGCGCTCGGCGCGGTCGTCATCGTTCTCGGCACTGTCGCGTTCGCGGCGCTCGGGCTTCTGCTCGGCGGCACCATGAAAGCCGAAGTGGTGTTGGCCCTCGGCAATCTGATCTGGTTCGTCCTCCTCGGAGTCTCCAGTCTTGTCGTCTTCGACGAGCACGTTCCGGCGGCCGTCCATTGGGCCGCCAGGTGCACACCGTCCGGTGCGCTCACCGAGTCCCTGACGCAGGCGTTGGCAGGCTCAGTTGATCTGTTCGGCATCGGCGTGCTGGCGGCGTGGGCCGTCGTCGGCGGCGCCCTCGCAGTGAGGTGGTTCCGGTTCGAATGAGCACTCAATCGTCGTCGCAGTCGTGGGGAGGCTTCCGCGCCCCGACGCGTGTCTTCCTGTACAGGTGGGCGATCGCCAACCTTGCCGCGAACATTCTGCTGGTCGTGACCGGAGGCGCGGTCCGCGTGACGGACTCCGGTCTCGGATGCCCGACGTGGCCGCAGTGCACCTCGGGGTCGCTCACACCGCATGCTGCGATGGGCATTCACGGCGTGATCGAGTTCGGAAACCGAATGCTCACGTGGGTGCTGGTCGTGGTCGCCGTGGGCGCCTGGGTCGCCGCGATGCGCTACCGACCGATGGATCGCCTCGCTCGTCGTCTCGCGACCGGTGTGGCTCTCGGAGTGCCGCTTCAGGCGGTGGTCGGCGGCGTCACTGTGCTCACCAACCTCAATCCGTGGGTGGTCTCGTTCCACTTCCTGGCGACGATCCTGATCATCTCGCTGGCTACCTGGCTCGTGTTTCACACCAACCCAGCCCGCGAGCACGACGCCGCGCCGGATGCTCCCCCAGTCGTCACGCGGTTGGCGATCGCCGCGTCCTGGGTCGTCTACGCACTGACTTGGGTGACCATCTATCTCGGGACGGTCGTGACCGGCTCCGGGCCGCACGCCGGCGATATCAAGTCGCACCGCAACGGTCTCGAACCCACTCAGTCCACCCAGCTGCACGTCGATGCGGTGTGGACGCTCGTCGGCATCTCGATCGGGCTGATCCTGGTCACCGTCGTCGCGAAGCTCCCGTCGCGGCGTGCGGCGATCACGTTCGGAGGCGTCATCGTGCTGCAGGGGCTGATCGGCTACATCCAGTACGCTGCGGGCCTGCCCGAGTGGATGGTCGTCCTGCACATGTTCGGAAGCGCCCTGCTCATGGTGGGCGCCACCTACCTGTTGGTCTCCGCGACCCGGCCCACGGAGCCCACCGCGACGAAGGCCTGATACGGATAAACGCTCCTTTCAATGACAAACGCTCCCTTCGCGAAGGGAGCGTTTGTCGTTGAAAGGAGCGTTTGTCGGCAGGTGCGGCGTCAGTCGACGATCTTGCGGTTACGTGCCTTCGGGAAACGCTTCTGGCCTGCCACCCAGCCTGCCATCTTGCGCCAGTGCGACGGACTGACAGTCGCGGACGATGTCAGGTCGCGGTCCCACTCGGCCTTCTCGAGCCCCTCGACGGCGTCGATCACAGCTTCGGCCGTCGCCATGTCGCGCACCACACGGTCGCCGAGGACACCGTTCGAGCCGCCGACCAGGGTGATCCGAACGCCTGCGTCGCCTGCCGCCTGGAGGACGGCCTTGGCCGAGCCGCCCTCGGCTGCGACGTACTTTCGGATGGAACCGACCACGTCGGCCGGTGCGGTCACGGTCGTCGCCACTGCGGAATCATCACTCATACGGGTGATCATACCGGCGTGCCAAAATGGATCCATGCGCGCGATCCATGTGTCCCGTCACGGCGGTCCCGACGTTCTGACGAGTGTCGACGTCACCCCTCCCACGGCCGGCCCCGACGATCTTCTGGTGGATGTGAAAGCAGCCGGCGTCAACTTCATCGACACGTATCTGAGAGAAGGCGTGTATCCCTCCGAGCCTCCGTACATTCCAGGCTTCGAGGGATCCGGGATCGTGTCCAGGGTCGGGTCGAACGTCACTGGATTCGCGGTCGGCGATCGTGTCGCGTGGTGTGACGTCGTGTCCTCTTACGCGGAACAGGTGGCTGTGCCCGCGGTCGACGCGCTGCACGTCCCCGACGGCGTGCCGTTCGACGTCGCGGGGTCCGCTCTCCTACGTGGTCTCACCGTCCACTATCTCCTCGACGGCAGTGCCCATCCGACGTCGGGCGACACTGTCCTCGTTCATGCGGGCGCCGGTGGCGTCGGTCTGATTCTCACCGAGTGGGCAACTGCGCGCGGTATCACGGTGATCACCACCGTCTCGTCCGACGCGAAGGCCGAGTTGTCCCGCAAGGCTGGCGCGGCACATGTCCTGAGGTACGACGACCCGATCGCCGACCGCGTGCGGGAGCTGACCGACGGACGCGGCGCATCCGTGGTCTACGACGGTGTGGGTGCGTCCACATTCGACGCATCCCTCGACGCGACCGCCGTCCGCGGGACCGTCGTCTTGTTCGGCGCCGCGAGCGGCGCCGTCCCGCCATTCGACCTGCAGCGGCTCAATCGCGGCGGCTCACTGTCGGTGACACGCCCGTCGCTGCAGTACTTCATCTCCGACCCGGCCGAGTTCGCGTGGCGCGCAGACGAGTTCTTCGGCGCCATCGCCGACGGCGTCCTGCACATCGACGTGGGCCAGACATTCGCACTCGCCGACGCCGCCGACGCTCACCGCGCGCTCGAGGCCCGGTCCACCACCGGCGCGACGGCGCTGATCCCGTGAGCGGCCTCGGCCCCCGCCGGATCACCGCTGCGGCTGCTGCTGCCTTCGGAATACTGATCCTGACGGTGCTTCGCCCCTTCCCGCCGGAAGGCCAGATCGTCTCATACGCCTTGCTCCTGGGTGCACTCCTGGCCGCTCTCGCAATGCCGTCATTCACCTCGGTCGCGGTCACCGCAGCACAAGCGACCAAGCCCCGTAGCGCACCGACCACGCATGCCCGCCCAGCCAGTCCGACAGCGAAGGTCGATCCAGCCGTCGCATTGAAGAGCCGGTGGACAGCGGCCTGCAAACACCACAGTGCAGTTCTGAGCGCATACGGCGCATATGAACTCGACCCGGCGATGCTTCTGCAATACCCCGCACTGTGGGACCTAAGCGCGCAACCCGTGATGGACTTCCACGATGCGCTCGACCTCGCCGGAGGGCTCCAGTCCGACGCATACCCGGCTGATCCATCCGACGCACAGGACTACGCGGACGCCGTCGACATCCTGCGTAGCGCCTGGACGAAGGCCGACCGTTTCGCACGCACCACAGGCACCGATCAACTCGCCGAGCCCGACGCGCGGGACTGCCGGCGCGCGTTGAAACTGCTGCGGCATGCCGATGGCACGACTGGCCAGGAACGAGCTTCCTATCTCGGCCAGGTCATCACGACCGTCGACCGACTCACAAACCGCGGCGTGGTGTCAGCAGTCCCGAAGATCAGCGAAGAACTCGCAACCCGTGTTCAACTCGCGATCGAAGCCTGACCCGCTTCACCAAGTCCCGTCACGAAGGTGCTCGCCGGTCATCGTGTAGATCGCGGCTGCGTCCGCCGAACTCGGGCCCACTCGAATGGTGACGGTTGTCCCCTCATCGCGGTCAGTACCAGGTGCATGGCCGACTCTTACCGCGACGACCTCGCGGTCGTAGGCGGGTGAACGGAACCGCTTCATGGCGTCATCCCTGATCCGATTGAGCAGGTCGGTCGTGATCGATGAGAAGGCGAACGAAGTGTCCTGTAGGCGAGCCCATTCGGCAGACGGTCTCACAGTCGGAAACGAGCCGGGTACGAGCGTGATTTCGCTGACCGGTCCGGTGTCGAATTCAAGTTCCACTCCGCCACTGTTCTGGACCGATGTCGCCGAGATGCTGCTCGCGCCGTCCGCTAAGGACATGAACTGCAGCTCACGCAGAGTCCGTTGATGAAGCGGGACCCGGTTGGCCTTGAGAGCTCGACTCGCCGCGTCGAGCATGGTGTCCATGGACCCGGCGTCCACGGTATCGGGAAGGTCTCCGTTCAGGTCGACCTCGATGCCCAGGTCGCTGCTGACGGTGAACGTCGCGACGACCTTGTTGTCGGGCCTGGACCGCGGCGCGATCATGATGCCGGGAGACGAGGACTGATGTTCGTCGTCTACGCCGATCTTCCGTGCGGCGGCCTCGACCTTTCGTGATGCGTCCGCGAGGTTGAGCCGCGCGAGGTCGGCCCTGCTGAAGGTGACACGGGTGTACGCCGCCGACGTCGACACCTCACTCCACCCGGCCGACGACGTAGATGCGTACATCCGCTTTCCGTTCGTGGGATTGAGGACCGTGACGCCGATCGCGTCGTCACCCCGCAGGTCGACGGCCAGGAGATGCGCCGAACCTCCGGGGATCATCGCGTCCGCATGGTCGAGACCCGCACGCAGCCGCGTGTCGGCGTCGGCGACCAACTCGAGGACTGAGGTGTCGTCCGCGCCCGCCGGTGGCGGGTCAGCACCGAAAGAGTCCGTCGAGGTCGATGCAATCGTGACGACAGTGGTACCGACGGCGAGCATGACAATCGGAACCACAGCGATTCCTGTGAGGCCCGCGGCGTCGGAATGCGCGCTCGCCGACCGGACCAGCCAGACGACGGTCACCGCGCCGGCGACCACAACGACCAGTCGAAGCGCGAGCGAGTCGGCCAGCGACGCGAGGGAGAACGCACCTAAAGCGACGATGACGGCGACGGCTACAGCGACCGAAGGCTTCGGAGAGGGCATGCTCACCCGATCAGCATATTCCGCGGCAGAGCCCTCACACGGTCCCCCGCTGAACCTGCACTTCACGAGCGCATACCCGTGCCCCATACCTCGGGAGGGCCCAGACGGCAATCGAAGCCTGAGACCACCGGCGACTGTTCAGTTCTTCGGAACCTCGACGCCGCGGAGGGTGTAGACGGCCTGCGCCTCCGCCGAGCTCGGCCCCACGCTCAGCGTGATGAGCGGAACGTACTCGTCGAGGGTGTCGTCGCGCTCCCGCTCGATCTCGAACCCGACCGCTTGCCTGTCGTAGGCGGGCGCGTGAAACCGCTCGACGACGTCGTCCCGGATGGTTGTGAGGAGTTTCATCGTGACCGCGCTGAGAGCGAAGGCTCCAGATGAGGGCCGAGAGTCGGACTCCGCCGAAGTGACGACGGGAAATGCGCCAGGAACAACCTCAATGCGCGCAACCGGCCCGGAATCGAAACTCAGAACGAATCCGCCGTAGTGGCCGACCGATCCGGCGCCGGGGAAGTACGCGGTCTCGAGAGACGACTTGAAGTCGGCATCGGACAGTGTTCGCTTCCGCGGATCCAAACCGTTCGTCGTCATGACCCGGGTCATCGAATCGACCACCGTGTCGAACGATCCCGCGTCGAGCGTGTCGGGGAGCCCACCGGCCATGTCGACCTCGATCTCGGAGCCCCCCACCGTGAAGGTCGCGATCAGCTTCTTGTCTTGGTAGCGCTCGCTGATCTCGATGCCGTCCGACGAGTTGCGTTCGGACAGGTCGATCTTCATCCGGCGCGCGGCATCCCCGACCTTCTTCTGGGCGGAGGCCAGATCCAGTCGTGCGGTGTCTGCGCGGCCGAACGTGTTTCGGTCGCTCGCCGAAACACGGGTCGGGTCGCTCCATCCCGATGACGATTCGTTGGCGGTCACCTGCTGGCCTGTGTTCGGGTCCAGTACGACGACGCGTGTCGAATCCTCGTCCAGGTCGATCAACTGGACGTGGCCTGAGCCGCCGGGCACCAGTTCGTCCGCCTTGTCGAACGCCGCCCGAAGTCTGGCGTTCGGATCTTCGACGAGATCGGCTCGCGCCGTCTTGTCGTCGGCGGACTCTTGATACGAGGGAGTGCCAGACCCATCCGTCAGCACACCGACGACGGTGGTTCCGAGACCGAGCATGACGACGGGGACAAGGAATACGCCTGCGACGCCCGCCCGTGTCGATCGACTACCTGCGGACCTGACCAGCACGATTGCTGCAACAGTGCCGAGCACGACTGCGAGCAGCCGGACGAGCAGGGTGTCCGCGATCGCCGCGACAGCAAAGGCCACGAGTGCCGCTACGACAGCAATACCGACAGTGGCCTGTGGTTTCGGGGTGCGCATGCTCACTCGCCAATCGTGTGAGGCGGGTTGAGGACTAGGAGAAGTAGCTCGAGATCGTCGGGAGGTTGATCACGGCGTCGACGGCGAGACCACAGAACAGGAGCGCGAGGTACTCGTTGGAGACCAGGAAGATCTTCAGCGGTTTCAGCTCGACACCGGCACGCGTCTGGACGTACAGCTTCGCGACCCACCAGGTGAACCAGACGCCGGACGCGATCGCGACGACCAGGTAGATCCAGCTCGACGGCGGGATGAGGAACAGCGACGTGATCACGGTGAGCACCGTGTACACGAGCATCTGGAAGGTGACCTTCTCGTCGGACGCGATAACCGGGAGCATCGGAACGCCCGCTGCGCGGTAATCCTCGCGGTACCGCATCGCGAGCGCCCACGTGTGCGGCGGCGTCCAGAAGAAGACGACGAGGAACAGCACGAACGGCTGCCAGTTCAGCGAGTGCGTCACCGCGGCCCAACCGACCAGGGCCGGCATGCAGCCTGCGGCGCCGCCCCAGATGACGTTCTGCCAGGTGCGACGCTTCAGGATCAGTGTGTACACGAAGACGTAGAACGCGATGGTGATCCACACGAGGATCGACGGCAGGAACGATCGGTTGCCGTCGGCGTCGGCGGTCCCGTAGTACAAGACGGCGAACGACGCGAAGGCCAGCACGATGCCGAAGATCAAGACGTTCCGGATCGGGACGGCCTTGCGGGCGAGCGGACGCTTCTGGGTGCGCTTCATCTTCTGATCGATGTCGGCGTCGGCGACCATGTTCAGACTGTTCGCACTCGCCGCTCCGAGCCAACCGCCGACGACGGTGACCAGAATCAACCGGATGTCGACATGTCCACGCTGTGCTTGCAGCATCACCGGGATCGTCGAGACGAGGAGGAGCTCGATCACGCGAGGCTTCGTCAGCGCGATGTACGCGAGAATCGTGGTGCGGACTCGTCCCCATCCGGTTGACGACGGCGCGTCGACACCAGCGCTCTCGGACGTCTTCACCACATACTCCTCACGGTCGCGACCACATCAGGTCGCGTCACACGCCGACCACTACTACAAGCGATGGTAGACCGGGCGATCATCACGGAGGGAATCGGGCGCGCGGGGGTGCGACGACCGCCACACAACCGTGCGCAGTGGTGTCGTACGCACAGCGCGCTCGCCCCGCTAGGCTGGACGACGAGAATCGTCTTCGTAGAAGACGAGCACCAGCATCGACCCACAGGAGACTCCACGATCGTGGCCATCACCGACGAGATCCGCGCACTGACCCGACCGGTTCACCCCGCCGACTGGACCGATGTGGACACCAAGGCTGTCGACACGGCCCGCATCCTCGCCGCCGACGCGGTCCAGAACTGCGGCAGCGGCCACCCCGGCACCGCGATGAGCCTCGCTCCCCTCGCCTACACGCTGTACCAGCGCGTCATGCGCCACGACCCCGCCGATCCGGCGTGGGTGGGCCGCGACCGGTTCATCCTCTCCTGCGGGCACTCGAGCCTCACCCAGTACATCCAGCTGTACCTCGGCGGTTTCGGCCTCGAACTCGACGACCTCGTCGCACTGCGCACATGGGGCTCGCTGACGCCGGGTCACCCCGAGTTCCGCCACACAGCAGGCGTCGAGATCACCACCGGCCCGCTCGGCCAGGGCCTCGCGTCGTCCGTCGGCATGGCGATGGCGGCGCGTCGTGAGCGCGGTCTGTTCGACCCGGACGCTCCGGCGGGCGAGAGCCCGTTCGATCACTACGTCTACGTGATCGCCTCCGACGGCGACATCGAGGAGGGCGTCACCTCGGAGGCGTCGTCGCTCGCGGGCACGCAGCAGCTCGGCAACCTGATCGTCTTCTACGACGACAATCAGATCTCGATCGAAGACGACACTCAGATCGCCCTCACCGAGGACGTCGCCAAGCGCTACGAAGCGTACGGCTGGCACGTCCAGACCGTGGAGGGCGGCGAGGACGTCGCAGCCCTCGAGGCGGCCGTCGAAGCCGCCAAGGCGGTCACCGACAAGCCGTCCATCATCCGGGTCCGCACCATCATCGCGTTCCCGGCGCCGACCAAGATGAACACCGGCGCCTCGCACGGCAGTGCCCTCGGCGCCGATGAGGTCGCCGCCACGAAGGCGGCCGTGGGCTTCGACCCGGAGAAGAGCTTCGACGTCGCCGACGACGTCATCAAGCACACTCGCGGACTCGTGGGACGGGCCGCTGCGGTCCGCGCCGAGTGGCAGAAGGGCTTCGACGCCTGGGCCGCGAGCAACCCCGAGCGCAAAGAACTGTTCGACCGCCTGTTCGCGCACGAACTGCCCGAGGGCTGGACCGAAGCTCTCCCTGCGTGGGAGGCCGGCGACAAGGACGTGGCCACGCGCTCGGCGTCGGGCAAGGTGCTCTCGGCGCTCGCACCGATCCTTCCGGAACTGTGGGGCGGTTCGGCCGACCTCGCGGGCTCGAACAACACGACGATGGACGGCGCCAAGTCCTTCGGCCCCGCGTCGATCTCGACGTCGACGTGGAACGCCGAGCCGTACGGCCGGACTCTGCACTTCGGCATCCGTGAACACGCGATGGGCTCGATCCTGTCGGGCATCGTCCTGCACGGCCCGACGCGCGCGTACGGCGGAACGTTCCTGCAGTTCGCCGACTACATGCGTCCCGCGGTCCGCCTCGCCGCGCTCATGGAGATCGACCCGATCTACGTGTGGACGCACGATTCGATCGGCCTCGGCGAGGACGGCCCGACTCACCAGCCGATCGAGCATCTCGCCGCACTCCGCGCGATCCCGAACCTCGACGTGGTGCGCCCGGCCGACGCCAATGAGACCGCACACGCCTGGCGTCACCTCCTGACTCGCCGGAACCGCCCGGTCGGCCTGGCTCTCACGCGCCAGAACGTCCCCGTGCTGGCAGGCACCTCGTACGAGGGTGTCGCCAGGGGCGGTTACGTCCTCGCAGACGCCGACGGCACGCCGGACGTCGTCCTGATCGGCACCGGCTCCGAGGTGAGCCTCGCCGTCGAGGCACGCGACGCGCTCGCGGCCGACGGCATCAAGGCGCGCGTCGTGTCGATGCCGTCCATCGAGTGGTTCGACGAGCAGGACGCGGACTACCGCGAGTCGGTCCTCCCGACCGGTGTGCCGCGTGTGTCCGTCGAAGCCGGCATCGCGATGCCGTGGCATGCGATCGTCGCCGGCGGCGCGATCGTCTCGATCGAGCACTACGGCGCGTCGGCCCCCTACAAGAAGCTGTACGAGGAGTTCGGCGTCACGTCGACGGCCGTCGCCGCCGCCGCACGCGGACTTCTCGGCAAGTGATCTCGGAAGGACACTGATTTCTCCATGACTCAGAACCCGAATCTCGCCGCACTGTCCGAGGCAGGCGTCTCCGTCTGGCTCGATGACCTGTCGCGGACGCTGATCTCGTCCGGGGGTCTGCAGGAGCAGATCGACACCCGCTCCATCGTGGGTGTGACGACCAACCCGGTGATCTTCCAGAACGCAATCTCGTCCGGCGGCGGTGCGTACGCAGATCAGATCGCCGAGCTCGCCAAGTCGGGGGCCGACGTAGACGCCACGATCACTGCACTGACCACCGACGACGTCCGCAACGCCTGCGACGTGTTCGCGCCGATCTTCGAGGCCACCGACGGTCTCGACGGCCGCGTGTCGATCGAGGTCGATCCCCGCCTCGCGAACAAGACCGCGGAGACCGTCGAGCAGGCCGCCGAGCTGTGGAAGCTCGTCGACCGGCCCAACGTGCTGATCAAGATCCCGGCCACCGCGGCGGGCGTTCCGGCGATCGCCGACGTGATCGCGCAGGGCATCAGCGTCAACGTGACCCTGATCTTCTCGGTGGAGCGCTACCGCGAGGTGATGGACGCGTACCTCGACGGCCTCGACCGTGCCCTCCGTAATGGGCACGACGCAGGCAAGATCGCGTCGGTCGCATCGTTCTTCGTGTCACGTGTCGACTCGGAGATCGACAACCGCTTGAACGCCATCGGCACCCCGGAGGCGCTCGAGCTGCGCGGCAAGGCCGGTCTGGCGAATGCGCGCCTCGCGTACGCGGCATACCAGGAGGTCTTCGAGACCGAGACGCGTTTCCCGGACCTGCAGGCGCACGGCGCGCTCCCCCAGCGTCCGCTGTGGGCGTCCACGGGCACCAAGAACGCCGACTACCCCGACACCCTGTACGTCAGCGAACTGGTCGCGCCGAACACCGTCAACACGGTTCCCGGCAAGACCCTCGAGGCGTACGCCGATCACGGTTGGGTCAACACCGAGTCGATCGTCGGCCTCGAAGGCAGTTCCCGCGAAGTGTTCGCCGCGCTGCGGGGTGTCGGAGTGGACCTCGACGACGTGTTCGCGGTCCTCGAGACCGAAGGCGTCGAGAAGTTCGAGCAGGCGTGGGATGAACTCCTGACGGCGACGTCGCAACAGCTCGACGCGGCACGCTAGAAGCGATACGGATACGACGGGCGAAAGGGCGAGTATGCCGCGTGCGGTGAAACCCGAGTGGACCAATCCCCTGCGGGATCCGCACGATCGCCGTCTCCCGCGAATCGCGGGGCCGTCGGCGCTGGTGATCTTCGGTGTGACGGGCGACCTGGCCCGTCGCAAGTTGATGCCCGCGATCTACGACCTCGCGAATCGTGGGCTCCTCCCGCCGAGTTTCGCGCTCGTCGGCTTCGCCCGTCGGGATTGGGCCGACAAGGACTTCACCACGCTGGTGCGTGAGGCAGTGGAGGCCAATTGCCGCACCGGGTTCCGCGAGGAGGTGTGGGAGCGGCTCGCCGAAGGCATCCGGTTCGTCGCGGGCTCCTTCGAGGACGACCAGGCGTTCGCCGAACTGCAGCGGACTCTCGCGGACCTCGACGCGTCCCGCGGGACCGACGGGAATCACGCGTACTACCTGTCGATCCCGCCAAAGGCGTTCCCCGTCGTGCTGAGCCAACTTCGACGAACCGGCATGGCCGACCCCTCGGGCGACAGTTGGCGTCGAGTGGTGATCGAGAAGCCGTTCGGTCACGACCACGAATCCGCAGTCGGACTGAACGAGCTCGTAAACAGTGTGTTCCCAGAGGAGTCGGTGTTCCGCATCGACCACTACCTCGGCAAGGAGACGGTCCAGAACATCCTGGCCCTGCGCTTCGCGAACCAACTGTTCGATCCGCTGTGGAGCTCCCACTACGTGGACCATGTCCAGATCACGATGGCCGAGGACATCGGTCTCGGCGGTCGAGCCGGATACTACGACGGCATCGGCGCGGCCCGAGACGTCATCCAGAACCATCTTCTGCAGCTTCTCGCGCTGGTCGCGATGGAGGAGCCGGTGTCGTTCTCTCCGCGACATCTCCAGACCGAGAAGATCAAGGTCCTCCAATCGACCCGCAACATCCTCCCGATCTCGGAGAACTCCGCCCGCGGTCAATACGGCCCCGGTTGGCAGGGATCCGAACAGGTCGTCGGGCTCAAAGAAGAAGACGGTTTCGCCGCGGACTCGACCACCGAGACGTTCGCGGCCATCGCCCTCGAAGTCGACACGCGCCGGTGGGCCGGCGTCCCCTTTTACCTGCGCACAGGAAAACGTCTCGGCCGACGGGTCACCGAGATCGCGCTCGTCTTCAAGCGAGCGCCGCATCTGCCGTTCGACGACACGATGACTGCGGAGCTCGGTCAGAACGCCCTCGTCATCCGAGTGCAGCCGGACGAAGGCGTCACGCTGCGGTTCGGGTCGAAGGTTCCGGGCAGCGGCATGGAGGTGCGCGACGTCAACATGGACTTCAGTTACGGCGGCGCGTTCACGGTGTCGTCACCCGAGGCATATGAGCGTCTGCTGCTCGACGTCCTCCTCGGCGAGCCGTCGCTGTTTCCGGTCAACGAGGAGGTGGAGCTGAGTTGGGACATCCTCGACCCGGTGCTCGCCGAGTGGGCGGCGTCGGGAACACCGGACGAGTACGAGTCGGGCACCTGGGGCCCGACGTCGGCCGACGAGATGATGAGCCGGACGGGCCGTATCTGGAGGCGACCGTGACAGCGCAGGACGCGAGGGAAGCCCGATGATCGTCGATCTGCCGGACACCGACACCACCGAGATCAGCAAGAAGCTGGTGCGTATGCGCAGCAGCGGCGGGGCCGTCACGCTGGGCCGTGTCCTCACCCTGATCATCGACGTCGACGCGACCGACGACACCGAAGCCGCCGTGTCCGCATCGAACGCCGCCAGCCGTGAGCACCCGTGTCGCGTGATCGTCGTGTGCCGTGCCGATCGGGATGTCGCCGCCCGACTCGACGCTCAGATCCGCGTCGGCGGCGACGCAGGCGCGTCAGAGGTGGTCCTGCTGACGTTGTCGGGTCCACTCGCCGAGCATCCCCACGCCGTGGTTACGCCGTTCCTGCTGCCGGACACCCCCGTTGTCACGTGGTGGCCGGGCCGCGCTCCGGAGGACCCGTCGAAGGACCGCCTCGGTCGCCTCGCCTCGCGACGCATCACCGACGCCCGCCAGTCGTCGGACCCGAACGCATTCCTCCTCGCCAGACGCGCCGGCTATCACCCAGGCGACACTGACCTGTCGTGGTCGGCGATCACGCCGTGGCGCGCGATGCTGGTCTCCGCACTCGACCGCCCGCCACACACCCGTGTGCTGTCCGCCGAGGTCAGCGGACCGTTCGACATGCCGGGCCTGGACATCTTCGCGGGTTGGCTCGCCCACGCGCTCAAGACCAGGGTCGTGCGCAAACCCGGCCGCCTCGGCGTCCGGCTTCTGCGCGAGAACGGCGAACTGGAGGTGTCTGTCAACGAATCCGGCGGCGGGGTGCTGCGCAGCACCGGCCACCCCGACGGCCGAGCGGCGTTCTCGCGCCGCACCACTGCCGAGTGTCTCGCGGAAGAGCTCCGCAGCCTCGACGCAGACGAAGTGTACGAGGCGGCCCTCCACGGTCTGCCCGCAGTCGAATACGAGGAGACGCTGTGATCGCACCCGAGACTCTGGTCTTCGAATCGTCCGCCGAACTGATCGAGACGGCGCGCGCTCGTTTTGTCGATCTCGTGGTCCGTGCGCAGGAGGCCCGCGGCGTGGCCTCGGTCGCGCTGACCGGCGGGAGCAATGGCATCGGACTGCTCAAGGCACTCGCTGCGGACTCCGGCGACATCTGCTGGTCGCGCGTGGAGATCTACTGGGGCGATGACCGGTTCGTGCCGGCGACCCATCCGGAGCGCAACTCCGGGCAGGCATTCGACGCGCTCCTCAATCACGTGGCCGTCGATCCGTCTCGCGTGCACGTGATGGCGCCGTCCGACGGAGAGTTCGGCGACGACATCGCCGCGGCCGCACGTGACTACGCTCGCCTGATCGGGAACGACACCGTCTTCGACGTTCACCTTCTCGGCATGGGCGGCGAAGGACACGTCAACTCGCTGTTCCCGCACACGGCTGCGACCGCGGAGAACGTCCTCCCCGTGGTGGCTGTCACCGACTCGCCGAAGCCTCCGCCTGCCCGGTTGACGTTGACGTTCCCGGTGATCAACGCCTCCCGCGAGGTGTGGTTCCTGGTGTCGGGAGCGGAGAAGGCCGAGGCCGTCGCCGCCGCACACGACGGCGAGTCGCGCGACGACTGGCCGTGTGCAGGAGCCCGCGGCACCGAGGGCACCGTCTGGTTCCTGGACCACGCCGCCGCATCCGGCCTCTGATCCGCTTGTGCCGTTGATCGTGACCATATAGTGGTCACGATCAACGGCACAGTGCGCTGCGGGCGATTCGGAACAGTCCTACCCGCTGTTGCGGAGAGCTGTCGCCAGTCCGTTCATCGTCAACTGGATGGCGCGCCGGATCTGTGGTGAGTCGTCGCCTGCGCGGAATCGTTGAAGCAGTTCCACTTGGAGCAGATTGAGCGGTTCGAGGTACGGGAATCTGTTCACGACCGAACGCTTCAGCGCATCGTTGTCGGCGAGGAGATCGTCGGTGCCGGTGATCGCCGCGCACATCGCGATGGTGCGTTCGTGCTCGTCGACGATCATGGTGAAGACCCGCTCCCGGAGTTCGACGTCGGGCACCAGCTGCGCGTAGCGGTGCGCCAGCCCCATGTCGCTCTTCGCGAGGACCTGCGCCATGTTCGACATGACCGACCGGAAGAACGGCCAGCGACGGTAGTAGTCGGAGAGAACGGCGAGGCGATCGGGGTCGTCACCGATCCACTCGGCGAACGCGGTTCCCGTTCCGTACCAGCCCGGCAGCATCACCCGGCACTGAGTCCACGACAGCACCCACGGAATCGCACGCAGGTCGGAGATCGCGGTGGTCTGCTTCCGCGACGTCGGGCGGCTTCCGATGTTCAGGGCGCCGATCTCCGACAACGGTGTCGATGCGGTGAAGTACTCGACGAACCCCGGCGTGTCGTGCACCAGTCGCGAGTAGGCGGCACGTGCGGACACGGCGAGCTCGTCGAACACTCGGTACGCCTCCGCGGACTCGTCACCGAGGCCCTCGACGTCGAGCAAGGACGATTCGAGTGTCGCGGCGACCAACGACTCCAGGTTTCGCCGAGCCCGGACCGGCTCGGCGTACTTCGCGGCGATGATCTCGCCCTGCTCGGTGAGCCGCAGCGAGCCCTGCACCGCACCCGGTGGCTGCGCGAGGATCGCGTCGTAGCTCGGGCCGCCGCCGCGACCGACCGTTCCGCCGCGTCCGTGGAAGAGCCGGAGGCGGATGCCTGCGGCGCGTGCCGCGTCCACCAGGTCGAGTTCGCCGCGATACAGGGCCCAGTTGGCGGCGAGGTAGCCGCCGTCCTTGTTGGAGTCGGAGTAGCCGAGCATCACCTCGTGGACGTCGCCCTGGGACCGGATCAGTTCGCGGTAGAACGGCACACCCAGTGCGGCAGTGAGGATGCCCGCGCCGGCCTGGAGGTCTTCGATGGTCTCGAACAGCGGGACCACTCGCACGCTGCACGCCGGTGAGCCGTCGCCCGCATCGAAGAGACCGGCTTCCTTGAGGAGGATCATCGCCTCCAACATGTCCGAGACGGACTGGCACATGCTGATGATGTACACCGGCACGGCCTTCGCTCCGAAGCGCTCGACCGCGGCCGCGGCCGCGTGCACCACCCCCAGTTCCTTCACCGCGAGTTCGCTGAGCCGGGCGTCCGGACTGGTCAGCGGCCTGCGCGACGTGAGCTCCGCGGTCAGCACCGCGACTCGTTCGTCCTCGTCGAGGGACGCGTAGTCGTCACACACGCCAGCCCACGCGAGCAGCTCGCCGACAACCTCTTCGTGCGTCTCGGAGTTCTGGCGCATGTCCAGACCCGACAGGTGGAACCCGAAGGTGCGGACCGCCTCACGGAGAGCCGCGAGACGGTCGTCGGCGATCGCGTCGTCCACGACCGCGCGCAGGGCGGCGTCGATCACGTCGAGGTCGGCGAGGAACTCCGCCGCGTCGGTGTAGGGCTCCGCTGCTGCCGCGAGAGATCGGTCGGCGGGCGCCACCACATCGTTGCCGAGGGTGACGACAGCCCGCGCCAGCAACCGTGAGCGGACGGCGGTCACCGCCGACCGGAACGGCTCGTCGTCCACGCCGTCCGGCGTCTCGGGCGCGTACCCCGCTCCCAGGGCCGTCAGGTCGTCGGTCACTCCACTGATCAGACGCACCGACATGCTGAGCTCTTGATGCAGGGCGGTGAGCTCAGCCAGGTGATGCCGCATGGCGGTGGCCGCGGCCGCCGACGTCGCCTCGGTCACGATGTCGCCGGTGACGAATGGATTGCCGTCGCGGTCGCCACCGATCCACGAGCCCATAGTGATGATCGACGTGTCGAGTCGTGCACTGGGGAACGCCGCCTGCAGAGCTCTCCTGACGTCGTTGTTCAACGACGGGATCACGTCGAAGAACGAGGCGCCGTAGTAGCGGAGACCGGTGGTGATCTCATCGCTGATCGTCAGCCGACGCATCCGGATGAGCGCCGTCTGCCACAGCATCAGGATGTGACGGGAGATCTCCCGAGTGATCGTCGACTCCTCGTCGGCGGTCAACTCGGTCCGCCCGCGGACGCGCATGAGTTCGTTGATGCGGTTCTGTGCGTCGAACACACTCTTGCGACGGGTCTCGGTCGGGTGAGCGGTGATCACAGGAACCACGTTGGCGTCGGCGATCAACCGATGCACACGCTCGTCGTTCAGCCCGGCGTCGGCCAGTCGGGCGAACGTCGCGCCGAGCGACGACGCCTGCGGCGGGTCCCCGGCGATCAGATGAATCCGTCGCCGTCGCTCGCGGTGAAGGTCTTCGGCGAGGTTGGCCAACAGTGCGAAGTTGGTGAACGCGCGGATCACCGGCATCAGTTCCGACACGTCTCTGCCGGTGTATCGCTCCGCCAGTTCGTCGCGCGACACGTCCTGGTATCGGATGCCGAACGCATCCCTCCGCGAGTCCTCGACGAGGTCGAACACGTCGTCGCCGGCCTGGGATCGGATCACCTCACCGAGCAGTCCGCCGAGAAAGCGAATGTCGTCACGCAGTGGTTCGGTCGCCGACCGGCCGGTGTCGTCGACCCGAATCCGGTCGACCATCGGCGTTGCGATCGCCCGCGCGATCGCTTCGGGATCGTGATGCGGCTCGGGTGTCATGTCCTCAAGTTACGCGCGTTCGGTCTCGGCGGCACGGAATGGACAGCACGGCGAATGTACCTCTGCGACTGACGATCCGACAGCTATTCGACTCAGCGTGCGCCTTAGTCTCCGTCTTCGTCCACGGTCGGCTTACGGTCGTATCCGGTTACGAGCGTCAGCGACAAGCCCTGGCTTGCTGGCCGGCAACCCTCCACTGTGCGGCGGGGTGCTCCAGGTGAGAACCCGACCGTGCGCTCCCTGCGCCTCGGTAAGCGCAAACCCAGTAAGGACTCCCCCGTGACTGCTGTCATATCCCCGTCGTCTCCCGGATCGGTCGGCCCCGTGAACCGTCCGGGCGACGACGATCTCCTCGCCGCGCCGGTAGTCGGCGCACGCCATCCGTGGCAGTGGGTCGGCACCGGCGTTGTGCTCGTGCTGACGGCGATGCTCGTCCACACGCTCGTCACCAACGACCGGTTCCAGTGGGACGTCGTCGGCAACTACTTCACGAGTTCGTCTGTGCTCAACGGACTGTGGCTCACCCTGTGGCTGACGGCCGCGACCATGATCGTCGGCTTTGCGCTCGGTGTCCTGCTGGCAGCGATGCGCCTCTCGTCGAGCCCGGTCCTGTCGTCGATCAGTTTCGGGTACGTCTGGTTGATCAGGTCAGTCCCGCCACTCGTCCAGCTGCTGTTCTGGTTCCAATTGGCGTCGCTGTTCCCCCAACTCTCGATCGGCGTCCCGTTCGGCCCGAGTTTTGTCACATTCGACACCGCCACACTCATCACCGGGGTGGTCGCGGCTTTCATCGCTCTGACGCTCGACGTCGCAGCCTTCTCCGCAGAGATCGTTCGCGGTGGACTGCTGTCGGTCGACGAGGGCCAGACCGAGGCTGCGCAGTCGCTCGGCCTGAGCCGTTCGCGGATCTTCTGGCGGATCGTGCTGCCGCAGGCCATGCCCGCCATCGTTCCGTCCACCGGAAACCTGTTGATCGGACTGCTGAAGGCCACCTCCATCGTGAGCGTGATCGCGGTTGAGGATCTCCTGTACTCGACACAGCTCATCTACCAGCAGAATTACCTCGTCATCCCGCTGCTCCTGGTGGCGACGGTCTGGTACATTATCCTCACGACCATCCTGTCGATCGGCCAGTACTTCGTTGAACGTCACTACAATCGGGGCCGTCGTCGACAGCAGCCGTCGTCGTTCGCTCAGACGTTCCGCGACAACCTGCCGCTGTTCGGGACCTTTCAGCGCCGCACCGCTGGAGGCGAGGCATGAGCCGCCCGCTGGTCCGCGTGCGTGGACTCACCAAATCATTCGGGGCACACCCCGCGTTACGAGGCATCGACCTCGACGTGAACGAGGGCGAAGTCACCGTGCTCCTCGGTCCGTCGGGATCGGGTAAGTCGACACTGCTCCGCACCGTGAATCACATCGAGAAGCCCGACGCGGGATTCGTTGAGGTCGACGGCGACATCATCGGCTATCGGCACGTCGGCGGACGCCTCCGCGAACGCCCGTCTCGCGAGATCGCAGCGCAGCGTGCTCGGATCGGAATGGTCTTCCAGCAGTTCAACCTGTTCGGACACCAGACCGTTGCCCAGAACATCATCGAGGGCCCTGTCGCCGCGGGCGAGTCCCGTCGCGACGCCCTGCGCCATGCTTCAGAGCTTCTCGAGCGAGTCGGACTCGCCGGGCGCGAAGGCTCGTACCCGCGCCAACTGTCCGGCGGTCAACAACAGCGCGTCGCCATCGCCCGGGCCCTTGCACAACGGCCGAGCTTGATGCTGTTCGACGAACCGACCAGTGCGCTCGACCCCGAACTCGTCGGAGAGGTGTTGTCGGTGATCCGCGACCTCGCCGCCGATGGCATGACGATGCTGATCGTCACTCACGAGCTGGGCTTCGCCCGAGAAGTCGCCGACACCGTCGTGTTCCTCGAGGACGGCAGGATCGTCGAATCCGGACCGCCCGACGACGTGCTCCTCTCACCGGTCAACGAACGGACCCGGTCGTTCGTGTCGGCCGTTCTCTGAACTCGACTCCCACTCCCTGTTCTTCCTCCTCGAAAGGCTCCACCGTGCCCACTTCACATTCCCGACGCCGCTCGGTCCGCTTCGCCTCGGCGACCGCGGCCCTCCTCGCAGCCGCATCCTTGGCCGTGACTGCCTGCGGTTCGTCCGACGACCCCAGCACCGACGCCAGCGGCGATGCACCCGCCGTGCCCACACAGGACGTCGTGTCCGGCATCAGGAAGGTCGACGCCATCGCCTCGAAACTGCCGGCCGATGTCCGGTCGGCGGGCAAGCTCACGATCGGAACCATCAAGACTCCAGGACTCGCGTCCCTTCCCATCGGCGGAGAAGTCGACGGCGAGCCCGTCGGGCTCCACCGCGACCTCACCGACGCCGTCGCAAAGGTGCTCGGCCTCACGGCGGACTACCAGTACGGAACGTTCCCGTCGATCCTGCCCGGCATCCAGAACGGCCGCTACCAAGTCGGCCAGGCCAACTTCAGTGTGACCAAAGACCGGGAGAAGGTCGTCGACTTCGCGACCTTCGTCACCGACGGACAAGGGTTCCTCGGCGCCGAAAAGGTGACACAGGACAAGTTCACGCACATCAGCGACGCCTGCGGGTATCGGATCGGCACCGCGCCGGGATCGTCGTTCCAGACTCTGCTCGAACAGAACGCCGACGCCTGCAAGAAGATCGGCAAGCCCGACTGGACCGTCCAGTACTTCACCGACTCCGCACCGATCACCCTCGGCTTGCAGAACGGCAAGCTCGACCTCTACTTCGGGCCGTCACTCGCTTTGCAGTACGCGGAGTCGAGGATCCCCCATACGCGGTATCTCGGTGAGATCTACAAGTCGCCGGTGGGCTTCATCACCGGCAAGGGCTCACCCATCGCACCCGCGATCGTCGACGCCGTGAACGAACTCATCACCACCGGCGATTACCAGAAGATCTTCGACAAGTGGAAGGTCCCCGGCAACAAGATCGAGCGATCTGAACTCAATCCCGCCACGACCTTCTGACGCGTCGACGTTCTGACGTACACGCGCACAACGAGGAGCCCCACCACCATGACTGATCACTTGCATCTCGCCGTCGCCCTCGACGGCGCGGGCTGGCATCCCGCCGCATGGCGCGAGTCGCAGGCCCGCCCTGCCGACCTGTTCGACGCCGCCTACTGGATCGACCTCGCCAGGACAGCCGAACGGGGACTGCTCGACTTCGTCACCGTCGAAGACGCCCTCACCGTCCAGTCGGACGACCCGTTCTCCCCGGACGAACGCACCGACCGGGTACGGGGACGGTTGGATGCGGTCGAGATCGCCGCTCGTGTCGCGCCGACCACGACCTCCATCGGATTCGTGCCGACGGCTGTCGTGACCCACACCGAGCCGTTCCATCTCTCCAAGGCGGTCGCCACTCTCGACTACGTGAGCAGCGGCCGGGCCGGGCTGCGGGTCCAGGTCGCTGCGACACCGCAGGCGAACGCCAACGTCGGTCGACGACAGATCCCCGATCTCCGCATCACCGACGTCGGCACGGACGAGTTCACCGCCGCCGAGTCGGCGTTGTTCGGGGAGGCCGCCGACTACGTCGAGGTCGTCCGTCGCCTCTGGGACAGCTGGGAGGACGACGCCGAGATCCGCGACGTCACAACCGGCCGATTCATCGACCGACACAAACTGCACTACATCGACTTCGCGGGTGCCGACTTCTCAGTGAAAGGACCGTCGATCACTCCTCGCCCACCGCAGGGGCAACCGCCCGTCACAGTTCTCGCACATCTGCCCCGTGGCCTGGAGCTCATCGGCGAGTCCGCGGACATCGGGCTGATCACTCCGCACACCCAGGAAGAGGCCGCCGACAGTGTCGCGACGATCCACGCCGCCGCGGCGGCAGCGGGCCGCAACGGCGAGACGATCCATGTGTTCGCTGACCTCGTCGTCTTCCTCGACGACACCGACCACGATGCGCACGAGCGCGTCGCTCGGCTCGACGATGCCGCGGGAGCGGCGTTCCGCAGCGACGCTCCGGTGTTCGTCGGCACGGCGGCCGGTCTCGCCGACCTGCTGGTCGAGCGTCAGTCGGCAGGGCTCAGCGGATTCCGGCTACGGCCCGGGACGCTCCCGACCGATCTCGATCGGATCGTCGACGGTCTGGTCCCCGAACTTCAGCGGCGCGGAGCGTTCCGGTCCGAGTACCCGAAGTCGTCGACCCTGCGTGGACTGCTGGGGTTGCCACGCCCGACCAACCGCTACGCGACCGCACAGTCGTAGACAGGAGATTCCATGTCCACCACAGCACACTCCGAACCCGTCAAGCAGATCCACATCGCCGCGCACTTCCCCGGGGTCAACAACACCACAGTGTGGAGCGACCCGGAGGCCGGCAGCCACATCGAGTTCGACAGTTTCCGCACATTCGCGCAGGAGGCGGAGCGCGGCAAGTTCGACTTCTTGTTCCTCGCCGAAGGCCTACGGCTTCGTGAGCAGAACGGACAGATCTACGATCTCGACGTCGTCGGACGACCCGACACGTTCACGATTCTGTCCGCACTAGCCGCCGTCACCGATCGTCTCGGCCTCGCCGGCACCATCAACTCGACGTTCAACGAACCGTACGAGGTGGCGCGTCAATTCGCCTCCCTCGACCATCTCTCCGCCGGTCGAGCGGCCTGGAACGTCGTCACCAGCTGGGACGAGTTCACCGGAGAGAACTTCCGGCGCGGCGGCTTTCTCGCCGAAGAGGATCGCTACGGTCGCGCCGAATCGTTCCTGTCCGCCGCGCAGACCCTGTGGGACTCGTGGCGGGACAACGACGTGATCGCCGACAAGGCGGCAGGGCGCTTCCTGAGCCGCCCGGACGCGGGGGCATACTCCTACCACGACCGGTTCTTCGACATCGAAGGACGATTCAACGTGCCGCGGTCCCCGCAAGGTCGACCGGTCGTCTTTCAGGCAGGCGACTCCGACGCCGGCCGCGAGTTCGCGGCGGCTCAAGCCGATGCGATCTTCTCTCGGCACGGCGATCTCGAAACGGGCACGAGGTTCTACGCCGATGTGAAGCGGCGGCTGGCCAAGTACGGTCGCCGTCATGACGAACTGCTGATTCTTCCCGCAGTCACTTTCGTGCTCGGCGACACCGATGCGGAAGCCGCCGACGCCGCGGCCGAGGTTCGCCTCGCCCAGGTGTCTGCGGCCACCGCGACCCGGTTCATCGAACAACTCTGGAACGTCGCACTTCCCGACTTCGACGCCGACGGGTCGTTCCCGTCGTTCGACCCTGTCGAAGGCGAGTCCACGGTGTCCAAGGGACGCGCGAGCGTCCGCATGCTCGGACGCGAAGCCGCAGAGGTCGCGGAACAGTGGCGGGCCATCGCAGCCGCAGAAGGGCTGTCGGCTCGAGAGGTCGTCGCAAAGGCCTTCCACCGCGGCGGACTCGTCGGCTCACCGGAGACCGTCGCTCACCAGTTGAACGACCTCGTCCAGTCGGACGCCGCGGACGGCGTCATCCTCGCCCCGCACATCACGCCGGGCGGCCTCACCCCGTTCGTCGACAAAGTGATCCCGATCCTGCAGGAGTGGGGAGTCTATCGGACCGACTACGACGGCACCACGCTGCGAGACCATCTCGGCCTCACGCGTCCCGAACCGACCACCAGCCGAGAGGCCGCCTCATGACCACCACCGACCTGTCCGTCCTCGACCTCGTGCCGATAACCACCGGATCGACGGCTGCCGACGCCCTGCACAACTCGATCGACCTGGCGCAGCAGGCGGAACGCTTCGGTTACCGCAGATACTGGTTCGCCGAGCATCATCTGAATCCGGGGGTCGCCGGGACATCGCCCGCTGTGGTCTTGGCGCTGACCGCCGCTGCGACGTCGACCATCCGCATCGGTACCGCCGCGGTGCAACTCGGCCACCGAACCGCCTTGTCGACCGTCGAGGAGTTCGGCCTGCTCGACGCCTTGCACCCGGGCCGCATCGACCTCGGGCTCGGCAGGTCCGGCGGCAAGCCCCCGAAGGTGTTGGCGACGACGGCTCCTCCGGCTCGCGAGATCGTCGACGGACGGACAGAGAACGGCCTGCGTGTTCCGGAGCCGTTCTCGTTTGCGAGCCTTCTCGACAATCCTCGAATCGGCTTGATCCAGCGGCTTCTCCAGTTGCCCGGCGCAACCCCGCAGGACTACACCGAACAGGTCGACGACATCCTCGCTCTCATCGCTGGGACTTTCCGTGATGAACTCGATCAGGAGGCTCACGTGGTCCCCGGCGAAGGCGCCGACCTGCAGGTGTGGATCCTCGGGTCGAGCGCAGGCGAGAGCGCGACCGTGGCGGGTACGAACGGGCTTCGATTCGGCGCGAACTATCACGTGAGCCCGGGTACCATTCTCGACGCCGTCGACGCCTATCGATCGGCGTTCGTCCCGTCCAGAGTCCTCGACCAGCCGTATGTGAGCGTCTCGGCCGACGTCGTCGTCGCACCGACACACGACGACGCGGTCGAGCTCGCCGAGGGCTACGGGCCGTGGGTCCGCAGCATCCGCACCCTGCAGGGCGCCATCGAGTATCCGACGCCGGCCCAGGCCCGGGCCCTCCCGTGGACCGACGACGATGCGGCACTCGTCGCCGACCGCGTCGACACCAGATTCGTCGGCACCGCCGTCGAGGTCGCCGACCATCTCGAACGCTTGCGGGATGCGACCGCAGCCGACGAACTGGTGATCACCACGATCACACATGGGCACGCCGAGCGGGTCCGCTCGTACGAACTGCTGGCCGACGAGTGGGCCCGGCGGTGACGGCTGTCGACACGAGCATCCTCGACAATCCTGCTTTCGCGGCGCTCAACGGACCGCACAGCGGGTTCGCCGAACGGGTGGGCGCAGCTGTGCGCTATCCGACGGACGTCTCCCCGTTCACCGCGATCCCCTCAGATCCGACCGCGGACGACTGGGCCGACCTCGCAACACTCGTCGGGCCGGGCGGAGTGGTCGCGTTCGGCTCGCCGAGCGGGATCACACCGCCCACCGGATGGTCGGTTGTGTTCGAGGGCGCCGGCGCCCAGTACGTCGGCGATCGTGTAGAGGCTGTCCGCGACGAACGCAGCGTGGTGCTGACCGGAGCGGATGTGCCGGAGATCCTCGACCTCATCGATCGGACCGAACCCGGCCCGTTTCTGGCCCGCACGGTGCAACTCGGCACATATCTGGGCATCCGCCAGCACGGAGCACTCGTGGCCATGGCCGGTGAACGACTCCGCCTGCCCGGGTGGACTGAGATCAGCGCGGTGTGCACGGACCCCGCAGCACGCGGACAGGGTCTCGCGTCGGCTCTGGTCCGGCACGTCGCGGCGAACATCGTCGCGACCGGGTCGACGCCGTTCCTCCACGTCGCGGCGGACAACCCCGCCCGACGGCTGTACGAGGACCTCGGTTTCACTCTCCGCGCCGAAGTGGTGTTCACCGCACTCACCGCCCCCAGCCCGTAGGCAAGCGTTGACAGACGAAGGAGCCCGGCAGGTCCGATCTGGACCTGCCGGGCTCCTGCTGATGAACGAGGCTCGTCAGCCGCCGAACTTGATGTTCAGGCCGACACCGACGATCAGGATCACCCAGACCAGACCGACGAACACCGTCAGGCGGTCGAGGTTCTTCTCCACGACCGACGATCCGGAAAGGCTCGACTGCACGCCGCCGCCGAACAGGGACGACAGGCCGCCGCCCTTGGCGCGGTGCAGGAGCACGAGCACGATCAGCAGGAGGCTGGTGATGACCAGGCCGATGTTGAGCGCGAGAGTCACGAGTCGTCTGTCCTGTCAGTGGAGGAAAAGTAGTGTGGCAGGCCGTCCCCGACAGTGCGGGGACGACCTGCCACAGTCTACGTGATGGGTACTGCGATCAGAGAAGCGGCCCACCGGCGGCGATCGCCGACAGCTGAGCGAATTCGTCAGCCTTGAGCGATGCTCCGCCGACGAGTGCACCGTCGACGTCCGCCTTGCCGACGATGTCGCCGACGTTCTTGGCGTTGACGCTGCCGCCGTACAGAACTCGTACGCCGTCCGCCGTCGCCTGATCCGCGAGCTCGACGAGCGCACCGCGCACGGCGGCGCACACCTCTTGAGCGTCGTCGGCGCTGGCCACCCGGCCTGTGCCGATGGCCCACACCGGCTCGTACGCGACGACGACCTTGGCGATGTCGGCGGCCGACAAGCCTGCCAGCGACGCCTTGATCTGCTCGACGTTGTACGCGACGTGGTCGCCCGCTTCACGGACGTCCAGGCCCTCGCCGATGCACACGATCGGTGTCAGACCGTGACGGAGAGCCGCCTTGGTCTTCGCCAACACCGTCTCGTTCGACTCGCCGTGCAGCGTCCGACGCTCCGAGTGCCCGACGACAGCGTAGGTGCAGCCCAGCTTCGCCAGGAAGGCGCCGCTGATCTCACCGGTGTACGCACCCGAATCGTGCTCGGAGACGTCCTGCGCACCGTAGGTGAGCAGGAGCTTGTCGCCGTCGACGACAGTCTGGACGCTGCGAATGTCGGTGAACGGCGGGATCACCGTCACGTCGACCTTCTCGAAGTACTTCTCCGGCAGCGCGAAGGCGATCTTCTGCACCAGGGCGATGCCCTCGAGGTGATTCAGATTGCACTTCCAGTTGCCTGCAATCAAGGGTTTGCGAGCCACGACTCAGACCTCCAGAACGGAGAGGCCGGGAAGTTCCTTGCCCTCCAAGTACTCCAGCGACGCTCCGCCGCCGGTCGAGATGTGCGAGAACGCCTCATCTGCCAGTCCGAGTGCACGGACGGCGGCAGCCGAATCGCCACCTCCGACGACGCTGAACGCGCCGTTGGCCGTGGCCTGGGCGATCGCCTCGGCCACACCGCGAGTACCGGCGGCGAACTTCTCGAACTCGAAGACGCCCGACGGTCCGTTCCAGAACACGGTCTTGGCTCCGGTGAGGACGGCGGCGAACCGCTCGACGGTGCCGGGACCGATGTCCAGACCCATCCCCTCGGTGAAGCCGTCCGCTGTCATCGCGATCGACGTCTGCGCGTCGGGTGCGAACTTGTCGGCCACGACGATGTCGTGCGGCAGGTGGATCACGTCGCCGAAGCGCTCCAACAGATCCTTGCAGGTGTCGATCATGTCGGCCTGCAGGAGCGAATCGCCCACGGGGCTGCCCTGCGCCTTGATGAACGTGAACGCCATGCCGCCGCCGATCACCAGAGTGTCGACCTTGGGGGCCAGCGCCTCGATCACGGCCAACTTGTCGGACACCTTCGAACCGCCGAGAACCACCGCGTACGGGTGTTCGACGTCGCCGGTGATCTTCGCCAGGACGTCGACCTCGGTGGCGACCAAGTCGCCCGCGTACGCCGGGAGCACCTTCGCGACGTCGTAGACCGACGCCTGCTTGCGGTGCACCACACCGAATCCGTCGGAGACGAACGCGCCGTCGTCGCCGACCAGTTCGACGAGCGCCGCTGCGAGCTGAGCCCGTTCGGCGTCGTCCTTGCTGGTCTCGCGGGGATCGAAGCGGATGTTCTCCAGCAGCAGGACGTCACCGTCGGTGAGTCCCTCGGCGCGCGCGAGTGCGTCGCTGCCGACGACGTCGCCCGCGAGCTGGACATTGCGTCCGAGCTCTTCGGCGAGACGCGCGGCGACCGGTGCCAGCGAGAGCGCGGGATCCGGTTCGCCCTTGGGGCGTCCGAGGTGCGCTGTCACGATGACCTTGGCGCCTGCCTCCACCAACTGGCGGATGGTGGGCGCCGAGGCGATGATGCGGCCCGCGTCGGTGATCTGACCGCCGTCGAGCGGAACGTTCAGGTCTGAGCGGACGAGCACGCCGCGTCCCTCGACGCCGTCAGCGAGGAGGTCCTTCAGGGTACGGACTGCCATGGATTCAGAGCGACTTCGCGACGAGGCCGATGAGGTCGGCGAGGCGGTTCGAGTAGCCCCACTCGTTGTCGTACCAGGAGACGATCTTGACCTGGTCGTCGATCACCTTGGTCAGGCCGGCGTCGAAGATCGACGAGTGCGGGTCGGTGACGATGTCGCTCGAGACGATCGGGTCCTCGGTGTACTTCAGGATGCCCTTGAGCGGACCTTCCGCAGCCTTCTTCATGGCGGCGTTGATCTCGGCGGCGGTGGCCGGCTTCGCCAGGTTGGCGGTGAGGTCGGTGACCGAACCGGTGGGGATCGGCACGCGGAGGGCGTAGCCGTCGAGCTTGCCGAGAAGCTGCGGGAGGACAAGGCCGATGGCCTTGGCGGCACCGGTGCCGGTCGGGACGACGTTGGTGGCGGCGGCGCGCGCACGACGCAGGTCGCTGTGCGGGCCGTCCTGCAGGTTCTGGTCCTGGGTGTAGGCGTGGACCGTGGTCATCAGACCCTTGACGATGCCGAACTCGTCGTCGAGGACCTTGGCGATCGGGCCGAGGCAGTTCGTGGTGCACGACGCGTTCGAGATGATGGTCTGGCTGCCGTCGTACTGGTCGTCGTTGACGCCCATGACGATGGTGATGTCCTCACCCTTGGCCGGAGCCGAGATGATGACCTTCTTCGCGCCGGCCTCGAGGTGGCCCTTGGCCTTCTCTGCGTCGGTGAAGATGCCGGTCGACTCGACGACGACGTCGACGCCCAGCTCGCCCCAGGGAAGCTCGGACAGCGGGCCGCGGTGCGAGAGCGCCTTGATCTTCTGGTCGCCGACGACGATGGTGTCATCGCCTTCGAGCGACACGTCGTGGGGCAGGCGACCCAGGATCGAGTCGTACTTGAGCAGGTGCGCGAGAGTCGCGTTGTCGGTCAGATCGTTGACGGCGACGATCTCGATGTCGGTGGTGCCCAGCGCCTTCTGCGCATCCACGGCACGGAAGAAGTTGCGGCCGATGCGGCCGAAGCCGTTGACGCCTACGCGAACAGTCACTGTTGTGCTCCTTAAGCGGTGAGTGAAGGGTCGAGAGGGTGTCGCGACCCGCTGGCTCCTAGCCTAGTGGTCCGTCTCTCGCGGTTCACCAGAAGGTCTCAAGATCCTCCCCGCCGGCCGCGCAGTCCCCCGCCCGTCGAGCGCGCAGTCCCCGCCCGTCGAGCGCAGTCGAGACGCCCGGCCGACTATGCGTCGTCCATCAGGTCGGCGGTGACGGCCGATTCGGTGTCCGGCAGGCCTTCCGTTCGTGCCTTCTTGTCCGCCATCGACAGCAGGCGACGGATTCGGCCCGCCACCGCGTCTTTTGTCATCGGCGGATCGGCGAGCTGACCGAGTTCCTCCAGCGACGCCTGTCGGTGCTGGACGCGCAGCGAGCCCGCCGCGACCAGATGATCGGGCACCTCGTCGCCGAGGATCTCGAGGGCACGTTCCACTCGGGCTGCAGCTGCGACGGCGGCCCGCGCCGAACGACGCAGATTGGCGTCGTCGAAGTTGGCGAGACGGTTCGCGGTCGCCCGCACCTCGCGCCGCATCCGGCGCTCTTCCCACACCAGACGGGTGTCGTGGGCGCCCATCCGCGTCAGGAGCGCTCCGATGGCCTCACCGTCCCGGATGACCACGCGATCCGCTCCGCGCACTTCGCGCGCCTTCGCTGTCACACCGAGTCGACGGGCGGCGCCGACGAGCGCGAGTGCGGCCTCCGGTCCGGGGCAGCTCACCTCCAGCGCGGACGAACGGCCGGGCTCGGTCAACGAGCCGTGCGCGAGGAATGCCCCACGCCACGCGGCTTCTGCGTCGCCGACGCTGCCGCCGACCACCTGGGCGGGCAGTCCGCGGACCGGACGACCCCGCATGTCCAGAAGTCCGGTCTGGCGTGCAAGACCCTCACCGTCCTTCGTGACACGAACGATGTACCTGGCGCCCTTGCGAGCACCGCCCGACCGCAGAACGTGCACGTCGGAGGCGTACCCGAACAGATCGTGGATCTCCTGCCGTAGACGCCTGGCGACGTTGCCGAGATCGACCTCGGCTTCGACCACCACGCGCCCCTGTTGGATGTGAAGGCCGCCGGCGAACCGCAGAAGCGCCGAGACCTCCGCCTTGCGGCAGCTGATCTGAGTGACCGCCAACCTGCTCAGCTCGTCTTTGACCGCACCGGTCATCGCCACGTGTCGACGCCTCCTATAAACAAAGTGATATCTCCCCCAGGGTACTGACAGCACACCCCGAGCAAACCTCGGGGGCGTCAACCGTAGTGCCGTCGACCTTACCGGTCCGAGTGGTCACTCAGCAGGCGACTCAGAGTGTTCGCGGACTTACGCGGGTCGTGTTCGTGAGTTCCGGGCACGGCCAGGTCGGCGACCACCAAGCGGGCGCCGAACGACGCCGCTGCTCGCACCAGGTGATCTCGCTCGGCGCCTGCAGGCACGGACGCCGCATCGACCACCACGTCGTCGACTCCGACGGTGTCTGCGTGCGCGTGCAGGACGTGCAGGTGCCGTTCGACGGAGAAACCTGTCGTCTCCCCTGGCTCGTTGGCCAGGTTCACGAACAGAACCTTCCGTGCGTTCGTCGACTTCAACGCTCTGACCTGGGATGGGACGAGTACGTGCGGGATCACGCTGGAGAACCATGATCCGGGCCCCAACGTGACGACGTCGGCGTCGATGATGGCGGCGGCCGCCTCGTCGCATCCCACCGGCTCGAACGGATTGACCCGCACACGTCGGACGGTTCCGGGAGTGGTCGCCACCGCCACTTGTCCGCGGATCACCCGACTGACGCGCGGGTCCGATTCGAGGCCCGTGACATCGGCTTCGATGACAAGCGGCACCGTCGACATCGGCAGGACTCGACCGTCGATCCCGAACAGGTCGACCATCGCGTCCAACGCCTCGACGACGTCGCCGGTGAGTTCTTCGACACCCGCCAACATCAGGTTGCCGACCGGGTGACCGGCGAGCGCTCCATACCCGCCGAGGCGGTGCTGCAGGATGCGCGCCCACCGCTTGTGCCTGCGAGCCACCGCCGGATCGACAGCGTTCCAGTGATCGATCGCCGCGGGAGCGCCCATCAGTGCCGCCAACGCCATGCGCAGATCACCCGGCGGAATGCCGCCGAGTTCGTTGCGGAGTCGGCCCGACGAACCGCCGTCGTCGCCGACGGTGACGATCGCGGTCACGTCGGGCGTGAGGTACCGCAACGCGGTGATCGTGTTGAAGAGCCCGTGACCGCCGCCCAGAGCGGCCGCGCGGATCGGCGCCGTCACTCGCGTCCCAGGTCGCGGTTGGTCACCTGCACCTTGTACAACGGGGAACCGTCGTCGTCCGAGGCCTCTTCGAGCCGGCGCGCAAGCTGCTGCGACATCGCGACGCTACGGTGTTTGCCACCCGTGCAGCCGACACCGATCGTCATGTAGCCCTTGCCTTCGCGCTTGTATCCGCGCGCGACGATGCCCACCAGGTCGACGTATCGGTTGATGAACTCGAGTGCGTCCTCCTGGCCGAGGACGTAGTCGCGCACCTGCGGGTCGAGACCGTTGTGTTCGCGAAGCTCCGGAATCCAGTACGGGTTGGGCAGGAACCGGACGTCGACCACGAGGTCGCAGTCGATCGGCAGGCCGTACTTGAATCCGAACGACTGCACCGCCACTGTCAGCCCCGTTCCACCGACGTTCGGGAACGTGCTCTCGACGATGGCCCGCAGCCGAGTGGAGCTCAGATTCGAGGTGTCGATCACGGTTCCCGCGCTCGCCTGAACTCCGGCGAGCATCGCGCGTTCGGCGGCGATTCCCTCGCTGAGGGTCCCGTTCCCCTGCAGCGGATGCCTGCGCCGGACCTGTTCGAACCGTCGCACGAGGACGTCGTCGGACGCGTCCACGAACACGATGGACGTACGGGCGCCGCCCGCTTCGAGGTCGTCACGCAGTTCCGCGATCTGTTCGCTGAACTGCGGGTCGCCTGCCCGGACGACAAGGGCGATCTTTCGCGCGCCCACTTCGTCGCTGCGCACCATCTCGATCAGTTGCCCGATCAGCGACACCGGGACGTTGTCCGAGACGTACCACCCGTCGTCCTCGAGGACATTCGCCACCGACGTCCGGCCCGCGCCGGACATGCCTGCGACGAACAGGACCGTCGCCGGACCCTCCCCTGTCGATCCATGACTGTCACCCACTGGTCACATCCTCCCTTGTGGACTCGTCTGCGCTGAGCGCGTCGCGCACTGACTGCGCGGTGGTTGCACCGATCCCCGGCACCTGCGAGATCTCGTCGACCGTCGCCTTCTTGAGGTTGGCGACCGATCCGAAATGGGTGAGGAGCGCCGTCCGACGGGTGGCTCCGAGCCCCGGGATCCCGTCGAGCGCCGACGCGGTCATCCGCTTGCTCCGTTTGCTGCGGTGAAAGGTGATCGCAAAACGGTGCGCCTCGTCGCGCACACGCTGCAGCAGGAAGAGCGCTTCGCTGTTGCGTGGCAGGATCACCGGCTCATCATCGCCCGGAACCCACACTTCTTCGAGCCTTTTGGCCAGTCCGATGATCGCGACGTCGGTGACACCGAGTTCTTCGAGGACTGCCGCGGCGGCGTGCACCTGGGGTGCGCCGCCGTCGACCACGAACAGATTCGGCGGGTATGCGAACCGGCGCTTCTTTCCCTCTTCGGCGGAGACCTCGCCGGCCGCGATCGCAACGGGTTCGTCCCCGTCGACAGGAGGCGGCGTCGCCTCGCCGCCGCGATGTCGGAGGAAGCGTCTACGGGTGACTTCGGCGATCGATGCGACATCGTCCGAGCGACCGTCCCCTGCGGCCTCCTTGATGCCGTAATGCCGGTAGTCGGACTTGCGAGGCAGCCCGTCCTCGAAGACGACGAGGGACGCGACGACATCGGTGCCCTGAACGTGCGAGATGTCGATGCATTCGATGCGCAGCGGAGCGACGTCGAGGCCGAGGTGCTCCTGCAGTTCGGTCAGTGCCGCCGACCTGGTCGTCAGGTCACCCGCACGCTGGAGTTTGTGGCGAGCGAGCGCATCGGAGGCGTTCCGTTCGACGGTGGTCATCAGGTTGCGCTTGTCGCCGCGCTGCGGGACGCGAATGTCGACTCGCGCGCCGCGCCGCTGTGTGAGCCAGTCCTGCATCTGGTCGACGTCGTCGGGCAATGCCGGGACGAGCACCTCGCGGGGAATGCCGGAGCTCATGTCCGACTCGGCGCCGTAGAACTGTGTGAGGAACGACTCGACCTGTTCGGCGAGTGTCGCATTCTCCTGCACTTCGACCACCCAGCCGCGTTCTCCGCGGACTCGTCCGTCGCGGACGTGGAAGATGGTCACCGACGATTCGAGTTCGTCTCCGACCATGGCGATCACGTCGGCGTCCGTGCCGCTCCCGAGCACCACCGCCTGTTTCTCCATCGCACGGCGCAGCGCGGACGTGTCGTCACGCAGACGCGCGGCTCGTTCGAAATCGAGTTCTTCGGCCGCGCTGGTCATCTCACGTTCGAGTCGACGGATGAGACCGTCGGTCTTGCCCGCGAGGAAGTCGCAGAAGTCGTCGACGATCGCTCGATGCTCGTCGGCGTCGACCCGTCCGACACACGGCGCCGAGCACTTGTCGATGTACCCGAGCAGGCAGGGGCGCCCCATCTGCTCGTTGCGCCGGAACACCCCCGTGGAGCAGGTGCGGATCGGGAACACACGGGTCAAGAGGTCGACAGTCTCGCGGATCGCCCATGCGTGGGCATACGGCCCGAAGTACCGGACACCGGGCTTGCGCGCGCCGCGGTAGACGAACACTCGCGGGTACGTCTCGTTGAGCGTCACCGCGAGCATCGGATAGGTCTTGTCGTCGCGGTAGCGGACATTGAACCGCGGATCGAACTCCTTGATCCAGTTGTATTCGAGCTGCAGCGCCTCGACTTCGGTGCCGACGACGGTCCACTCGACGGACGCCGCCGTCGTGACCATCTGCCGGGTCCGCGGATGCAGTCCGGTGATGTCGGCGAAGTACGACGTCAACCGAGAGCGCAGGTTCTTCGCCTTGCCGACATAGATCACTCGCCGGTGTGCGTCGCGGAACTTGTAGACGCCCGGATCGGTGGGGATCGCCCCGGTAGCGGGGCGGTAAGTCGACGGGTCTGCCACGGTCTCCAGGTTAGCCGTCGGGTCCGACAACCCGTTCGCCGCCGGGTCGACGGCGGAGGTTCCCCGAATCACGGCGCAAAGTCGCCCTACGCGTCAGTACCGCAAGAATCAGGGAACCTCAAACGCGTCGAGGCCACGGATGCCAGGTGCCGCAGATCTGGTCGAGACGACCTCTCACCGCACGCGCACGATCGCGCCGAAAGTCCTGAAGTGCCGACTCTGTTCCACTCTGGCCCCATCGTCCAGGAACATCGAAGACATGTGAGATCCGCATGCGGAGCCGTCCGTCGACACTCTCGCGGTAATGACCGTCGGCGATCGCGAAGGCGAGGTCTTCGACACGTTCCGCCTCGGTGATTGACGATTCATCACACGCATCGCACATGCACGTCGGGATTCCGACGTCGTGGAGAAGCCCGCAGCGCACGACCAGGCCGGGATTCTGGAAGTCGAAGCCGAGCGGCGCTGCCTGCTCGTCGCGTGGCGTCAGCGTCACTCGTCGATTCGGCGCGCCGTACGGCTGTATCGCCGGTGGATCAGCTTCTTCGGTGACCGTCACGTCGAAGTTCTCGGCCAGGTGCGCTATCACCGACTCGGCAACATCGGTGAGCTGATCGAAGCGTTCCGTCGCCGACATCGTGACGTAGTCGTCCTCGGCGGGTTGTGAGTCGACGGCATTGAACCGGGAGCCGTACTCGACGACGCGTCCGTCACAGGCGACGAACGAGTAAACACGCAGGTCCGGGCGGACGTATCCGTCCGACGCGGGCCGGGTCACGGCGTCGGCCGACTGTACTTCGTGTACAGCTCGCGGAAGGTCTCCATGGCATCGACGGCGCGGTCGCCGTCGCGCGACTGAACGGCCAGCACCGGGACGTGCTCGTCCGACGGCAGGAGCAGTCGCGCGGCGAAGCCCTTGTCCGGGTACTCGAGGCCGCGCACCACGTCCCAGGTGAAGACCCGCTCGCCCACCAAGGTGCGCACGCCCACACCGTCCGGACCCACGCGCAGTCGCGTCCGGAAGACGAGCAGGACAGCTCCAGCGATGACCAGACCGATCGCGATGAGACCGATCTTGTCGGACCATTCGACTCCGACACCCGTGTACGAGATGTCCAAGAGCAGCCCGAACACGAGGTGAATGGCGATGACCACGCCCGCCACCCAGAGTCCGGTCCGACGCAACCACTGCGGGTGGTAGGTGTAGTCCCACACCTCCGCCCCGGTCGACGGCGCTCCTAGTGCACTCACGCCAGCTTCCGGAGCGTGAGCGCGGATGCGATCGCGGCGGTCATCGCCTGAGCGCCCTTGTCCTCCGACGATCCGGGAAGTCCCGAACGGTCGAGCGCCTGCTGCTCGTCGAGAGTGGTGAGCACACCGTTGCCGACCGGCGTCGACTCGTCGAGTGACACGCGGGTGAGGCCCGCGGTGACGGCGTCGCAGACGTACTCGAAATGCGGTGTGCCGCCCTTGATGACCACGCCGAGCGCGACGACCACATCGTGTGTGCGTGCCAGCGCCTGCACGATCACCGGGAGTTCGATTGCGCCGGCCACCCGCACCACGGTCGGATCGGTGACGCCCGCGCCCGCCGCTGCTCGCGTCGCACCGTCGAGCAGTGCGGTGCAGATCGTCTCATGCCACTGGGACGCGGCGATGGCGACCTTCAGTCCGCTCGCGTCCTCCAGGTCGAGTGTGGGTTCTCCGTGGCCGCTCATGCCTGCGTGCCCTCTCCGTCGAAGTCGTCCAGTCCTTCGAGCATATGGCCCATCCGGTCACGCTTGGTCTTCAGGTAGTGGAGGTTCTCCGAGTTGGCGCGGAGCGGCATCGGAACGCGATCGACGATCTGCAGACCGTAGCCGTCGAGTCCGACGCGCTTGGCCGGATTGTTCGTCAGCAGTCGCATCGACCGGACGCCGAGGTCGACGAGGATCTGTGCGCCGAGACCGTAGTCGCGGGCATCGGCGGGCAACCCGAGTTCGAGGTTCGCGTCGACGGTGTCGTGACCCGCGTCCTGCAGCTGGTAGGCCTGGAGTTTGTGCATGAGGCCGATGCCCCGGCCCTCGTGGCCACGCATGTAGAGCACCACGCCACGACCTTCGGCCGCGACCATCGCCATCGCTGCCTCGAGCTGCGGACCGCAGTCGCACCGCAGCGAACCGAAGACGTCGCCGGTGAGGCATTCGGAGTGGACGCGGACCAGGATGTCCTCGCCCTTGCCGTCCTCACCCGAGACGTCGCCCATGACGAGTGCCACGTGCTCGGCGTCGTCGTACGGGCTCGAGTAGCCGACCGCGCGGAACACACCGTGGACGGTGGGGATCCGCGCGTCGGCGACGCGCTCGACGTGCTTCTCGTTGCGGCGGCGCCACGCGATCAGGTCGGCGATGGAGATCATCGCGAGGTCGTGCTCGTCGGCGAAGACGCGCAGTTCCTCGGCGTGGGCCATGTGGCCTTCGTCCTTCTGGCTGACGATCTCGCAGATCGCGCCCGCGGGCGACAGCCCGGCGAGCTTCGCTAGATCGACCGCGGCCTCGGTGTGGCCGGGGCGACGCAGCACGCCGCCCTCGCGGGCACGGAGCGGCACCACGTGACCGGGACGGGTGAAGTCGTGCGGCTGCGCCGTCTGGTCGGCGAGCTTGACCATCGTGGTGGCGCGGTCCGCCGCACTGATGCCGGTGCCGACTCCCTCGCGGGCATCGACGGTCACCGTGTACGCCGTGCCGTGACGATCCTGGTTCTGCGCGATCATCGGCGGCAGACCGAGCCGGTCGCAGTCGTCGCCTTCGAGCGGAACGCACAGGTAGCCGGACGTGTAGCGGACCATGAACGCGACGAGTTCAGGCGTCGCCTTCTCCGCCGCGAAGATCAGGTCGCCTTCGTTCTCGCGGTCCTCGTCGTCGACGACGACGACGGCCTTGCCCGCCGCGATGTCGGCGATGGCCCGGTCGATCGAGTCCAGTTTCACTTCGGTCTGCTCGCTCATCACTGCTGTCCTTCTGCCCGGCCGGCGCCATGCAGGCGCTCGACGTACTTCGCGATCACATCGACTTCCAGGTTCACCCGGGCATCGGTCGCGGTGATGCCCAGCGTGGTCTCCGACAGAGTCGTCGGAATGAGAGAGACTTCGAGCCAGTCGCCGCGGTCGTCGTCGCGCCCGATCGACGAGACCGTCAGCGAGATGCCGTCGATCGTGATCGACCCCTTCTCGACGACGTAGCGCGACAGGTCTCCTGGGACGGCGATGCGGACGACGGTCCAGTTCTCGGACGGCCAGACGGACACGACAGTGCCGACGCCGTCGACGTGGCCCTGCACGATGTGCCCGCCGAAACGTCCACCCGCTGCCATCGCTCGTTCAAGATTGACGGTCGCGCCGGGTCCGAGGTTGTCGAGTGAACTACGGCGGAGCGTCTCGGCCATCACGTCCACGGTGAACGCTCCGTCGTCGAGTTCGACGACGGTGAGGCACACGCCGTTGACGGCGATCGAGTCGCCGAACGACGCGTCGCTCGTCACGAGGGGTCCGCGGATGCGGAAACGTGCGGCTTCTGCGAGGTCCTCGCGGCCGATGATTTCGCCGCGTTCCTCAACAATTCCGGTGAACACCGTCTCTCCTTTGCACAGGTGCGCTCGGGACAGACAGATGACGGCACGGTGCCGCACTGCCGTTCTCTCGTATCCGGACTATGACCGTCGGCTCCGGAATCTCACCAGAATCTGCTGACCTCACATCGTGTCCGATGAGAGCGCTCGCGGGCTCGTCCCTGAGTTGAAGGGCATCACCGCCGGTGGGGACTTTCACCCCGCCCCGAGAACTACCTTTCGAAGGTAGCACGCACATCACAAGGAGCGTGGTACACGTATGGTCCATCGGCGCGAAGCGTCCCACTGTGCGAGAGGAACTCCCCCGAAATGTCCGTCAACGACACCAACACGCCAGCTCACGACGCCTCGAGTTTCCTCCGGCAGTACTGGCTTCCGATTGTGATCACTGTGATCGCGATGATCTTTATCGCCACGAACACCGACTCGGCTCAGTTCACCGCGCTCTGGTGGAACCTCGACGCACCCCTGTGGCTGATGCTCGCGGTCGTCACGCTGATCGGGTTCGTCGTCGGCTGGTTCGTCGGACGACGCAGCAGGCGCTAATCCCTCCGCGGATGCAGGACGACGAGCAGGTCGTCGCCCAGGACCTCGACGGCCCCGCGCTCGAAGCGGTGCGCATCGGTGAGTGTGTGAACGCATCCGTCGTCCACGGATGCGGCGCCCCCGCCGAGAAGCGTCGGCGCGAGGTAGACCTGCACTTCATCGGCGAGACCGGCGGCCAGGAAGGCGCCCACGATGCGCGGTCCGCCCTCGACGATCACCCGGAGCGCGTCCGGCAGCGCTTCGAGCACATCGCGCGGGTCGTGTGACCGCACCTGGAGGAAACCGTTCTCACCGCTGCGGAGTCGTGCGCCTGCCGGAACGTCGCGGCGCCCCATGACGACTCTCGTCGGTTGATGCGGATACAGCGAGCCGTCGGGACGTCGGGCGGTGAGCGACGGATCATCGGTGATCGCGGTGCCGGTGCCGACGACGATGGCGTCGACCGCGGCGCGCTCACCGTGGGCGTGTTCCCGGGCCTGCGGTCCGGTGATCCACCGGCTGGTCCGGTCGGGTGCAGCGATCCGCCCGTCCAGCGTGGAAGCCACTTTCACGGTCACCATCGGCCGCCCACGGCGCTGCCGGAATAGCCACGCTCGCAGAGGGCCCGCCTCGACGACGCTGGCGAGCACTCCCGCCGTGACCTCGACGCCCGCATCGAGCAGAGTCTGCGCACCACCGGAAGCCGTCGGATTGGGATCGGTGACGGCGTAATGCACCGCGGCGACGCCCGCGTCGATGAGCGCCTGAGCGCACGGACCGGTGCGACCTGTGTGGTTGCACGGTTCGAGCGTGACGACCGCGGTGCCGCCGAGCGCCGCGTCACCGGCAGCGCGCAACGCCATCACCTCGGCGTGCGGCCCGCCGGGCGGCTGAGTGTGCCCGACGCCGACGACCATGCCGTCGGCGTCGAGGATCACCGCCCCGACCGGAGGATTCGGCGAGCTCGACCCTCGGGCGTGCGCCGATTCGGCGACCGCTCGGCGCATCGCGGTCTCGATCATCGCCGGTCAGGCGTTCTCACGGACTACGGTGGCCTTACGACGCAATTCAGCGACACGGGCCGCGGGATCGTCACCGCCGTACACGGCCGAACCGGCGACGAAGCAGTCGACGCCGGCCTCAGCGGCCTGCTCGATCGTCGAGTCGGCGATGCCGCCGTCGATCTCGACGAGAAGGCGGAGATCCCCGCGGTCGATGATCTTGCGGATCGCCCGCACCTTGTCGAGGACCTCGGGCATGAACTTCTGCCCCCCGAACCCCGGTTCCACACTCATCACGAGCAGCGTGTCGAAATCGCGAAGGATCTCCAGGTACGGCTCGAGTGCAGTCCCCGGCTTGAGTGCGAGCCCTGCCTTGCCGCCTGCGGCGCGGATGTCGCGAGCCACCGACGACGGATCGTCCGTGGCTTCGGCGTGGAACGTCACGTTGTAGGCGCCCGCCTCTGCGTACGGCGGCGCCCAGCGTCCGGGGTCGGCGATCATCAGGTGGCAGTCGAGCGGGATGTCGGTGGCCTTCAGCAGACTCTCGACCACCGGCATGCCGAGGGTCAGGTTGGGCACGAAGTGGTTGTCCATCACATCCACGTGCACCCAGTCGACTCCGGGGTCGACGTCGGACGGCCCGACGGCCGCGATCTCCGACGCCAGGTTCGCGAAGTCGGCGGACAGGATGGACGGAGCGATCATCGGTGCCGGACGGCCGGGGTTGCACATGGCGGCCATTCTAAACCGCGGCCGCGGCCGCGCTGTCTCCGACGCGGCTTCGGCCGTGAGCCGTCACCCGCCGTCGACGGACGGCCTGGTACCGGTGGTTCCACAGCAACACCACAAGACTTCGCAGCGACCCTCAACGACGAACGCTGCACTCCTCGACGTAAACCGACACTTCGTCGACAAACGCGGCCTCCCTGAAGGCCGCGTTTGTCAGTCAGGGGCGCGGCGAGGACCCACTGTGCCGGTCCCTTCGGGAGCAACGCCAGAAGACGCCATGACCAGCAGGGAACCGGCCGATGCGCGCTGAACCAGCCACCGCCCGTCGTCCCAAGCATCTCTTCGCCAAACGTAACCTCTGCGACACCGCCCCGCCGCGACCCTCAACGACAAACGCGGCCTTCACAGAGGCCGCGTTTGTCAATGAAGCGTCGATTTATGTCGCCGAAGGCCGCGTTTGTCGCGGAAGGCCGCGCAGCGGCTACTTCTTCCGGAGAACGGCGAGGAACATGGCGTCGGTGTCGTGGCGGTGCGGCCAGAGCTGGACATGAGGTCCGACGCCGAACACCGACGCGTCGTTGTCGGCGCCTGCGACGAGCGGACGGGCGTCGACCTGCTCGACCGAGTCGTCCGCCGCGAGAACGGCGTCGATGACGGCGGTCGTCTCGGCCGGATGCGGCGAGCACGTCGAGTAGACGACCACTCCGCCCGGCCGGACGAGGCGCAGCGCCTCGGTGACGAGTTCCTTCTGAAGCTCGACGAGCGCCGGAACGTCCTCCGGCGTGCGACGCCAGCGGGCTTCGGGACGACGCCGCAGGGAGCCGAGGCCCGAGCACGGGGCGTCGACGAGCACCCGGTCGTAGCCGGGTTCGAGGCCGGACTCGCGACCGTCTGCGACGTGAACCGTCACGGGCAGTCCGTCGACGACGTTCTCGATGAGCTTCGCGCGGTGGTCGGACACTTCGACGGCGTCCAGGTGTGCACCGTCGAGGTCGGCGAGCGAGCCGAGGAGCGCGGCCTTGCCGCCGGGGCCCGCGCACAGATCGAGCCAGCGTCCCCCGTCCTCTCCGACCCCAGCCCTCGCGGCCGCGACCGCGACGAGTTGGCTGCCCTCGTCCTGGACGCCTGCGAACCCGTCACGGACCGCGTCCAGCGAGCCCGGATCACCTTCGGGCAGGTAGACGCAGTACGGCGAGTACCTGCCTTCGTCTCCCCCGCTGATCAGCGCGAGTTCCTCGGCCGTGATCTGGCCGGGGCGCGCGACGAGATGCACGATCGGGCGGTCGTCGTCGGCGGCGAGAGCCGCCTGCAGTTCGCCGATCGAGCCGAGCGAGTCGGCGAACACGTCAGCGATCCACCTCGGATGCGCGTATGCGAACGCGAGGTGTCCGATCATGTCGTCCGCCATCGACGGAGCGAGTGCGTCGATCCAGAGCTGCTCGTCGCGCTGGCTCACTTTGCGGAGCACCGCGTTGACGAAGCCGGCCTGGCCCGTGCCGTGCTCGGCACGAACGAGATCCACCGACGTCGAGACCGCCGCGTGAGAGCCGATCCGGGTGCGCAGCAGCTGGTAGGCGCCGAGACGCAGCACGTCGAGGAGGTCACCGTCGATGTCAGCGACCGGTCGCCCGGCCGCCGACGCGATCACCGCGTCCAGCAGGCCCAGGCTCCGCGCCGTTCCGTAGGCGAGTTCGGTCGCCAGACCTCGGTCCCGCGGGTCGAGCTTGCTCTCCCGCAGCAGCCGAGGGAGCAGCAGGTTGGCGTACGCGTCGTCCTTCCGGACCGCTCGCAGCACCTTCAGCGCAACCGAACGTGCTCCATCGACCGGCTTGTCGCGAGTCTTCTTGTCGCGGGGTGCGTCCGACCGCTGCCCGCCCCCTCGCTGGGGTCCGCCTCGTTGGAAACCGCCACCGCGTCGAGGATCAGAACCCCGTCCACCACGAGTCATGCCAGGACACCGTTCTCATCGAGGCGCGTACCGCGCGCCCAGTCGGCGGCGTTCATCGCCTTCTTTCCAGGAGCCTGAACCGTCCCGAGCTTCACCGCACCGGAGCCGGTCCCCACGAACACAGCCTTCTTCGTCACGCCCAGTCGCCCGATCTCGAGTCGGTCCGGGATCAGCGGATCGGTGTCGGCGATGGTGACGGGGCCGAGTTTGAGGCGGACGCCGCCGAGCGTCGTCCAGGCACCTGGCGCCGGGGTATGCGCACGGATGGTCCGGTCGACCACGTGCGACGGCAGATCCCATCGGACACGGGCGTCGTCGACGGTGATCTTCGCAGCATGCGACACGCCGTCCGCGTCCTGCGGAACGGGCGAGAGTTCACCTGCCGCGATGCCGTCGACGACTGCCTTCGTCAGGCTCGAACCTGCGGTCGACAGCCGCGTCAACAGATCACCCGAGGTGTCGGTGCTCCGAATGCGTTCGGTGAGCGTTCCGTACACCGGGCCGGTGTCCAGCCCGGCCTCCAGGCCGAACACGCTGGCACCGGTGAACTCGTCGCCGGACGCGATCGACGCCTGGACCGGTGCCGCCCCGCGCCACGCGGGCAGGATCGAGAAGTGCAGGTTCACCCAGCCGTGGACGGGCATGTCGAGCACGTCCTGCGGGATCAGACCACCGTAGGCGACGACGACGCCGAGATCAGGCGCCCACCGACGCAGTGTCTCCGCAACCTCCGGCTCGGACATGCGGCGCGGAGTGATCACCTCGATGCCGTGCTCGTCAGCGACCACACCGACCTCGGACCGGACGCTCTTCCGCCCGCGTCCGGCCGTGGTGTCGGGGCGCGTGATGACCCCGACCACCTCGTGATCGGCCGAGTCGATCAACTCCTGCAGGGTCGGTACAGCCACATCGGGCGTTCCAGCGAAGACGATTCTCATGATCATCCAATCGTAGGCGGATCGATCTGGACTCGGATGCCCGCCGTGTCGTCGTGTCGAGCGTTTCGGATCACCTGAGCCGCGCGCAGGGCGTCGGCCAACGTCCGTCCGACAGCTCGCGGGGTGCGCAGCAGGACTCGTTCGACGTCGCCGGCCCCGTCGAGCCCCGCAGGTCTGCGGACCCCGGCCGGGAGCGGCACGGGTCCGAGTTTCTCGGCACTCGGCGGAAGACTCACAAGATCGCAGAACGCGCTGACCGCTGTCGCCGGGCCGTCGATCGACGCCATCGTGACTGCGGGCGGAAAGCCGAGTTCGTAGCGCTGTTCAAGTTCGAATGCGGCGTAGCCGATCGGATTCCACGAGATCAACGCCTGCACCTGAGCCCCCGAAGAATCGGCGACGATCACGACTCGTCCGCCGTCGTTCCGCGACCGGACGAGAGTGCCGATCGCCATCCAGCCGCGAACGGCCTCCTCCCCGGCACGGAGATCCTCACGATCGAGTTGTGCCCAGGTGTCGAGGATCACCGCGGCACCGTAGCCACCCGGCACCCGTGGTGCTGCTCCGGGCGTCGCAACCACCACACGAGGCCCCTCCGCGATCTCGTCGACGATCTTCGCTCCTCCGGATGTCACGATCGGCACCCCGGCGAACGCCTTCCCCAGTTCTTCCGCGGTCCGCTTGTCGCCGATCATCAGCGCGCGGACTGCCTTGCCGCCGCACGACGGGCAGACGAACCGCAGTTCGGGTCGCCCGCACCACCGACACGCGAGGTCTCCGCGCTCGTTCATGGACACCGGACCGTGGCACACGCGACATCGAGCGTGCTCACGGCACCTGGCGCACGCCACCGACGGAAGGTACCCACGGCGCGGGACGCTGAACAGCACCGGCAGGCCGGCTTGAAGCGCTTTGCGTGCGGCCAGGAAAGCGGTCGCCGGAATGCGGGCAGATCGAGCCAGCGGGTCACCGCCGAGCCGACGGTCGTCGTCGGCGACTCCCTCGATCAACGGCGCCGCGGCACGGATGTCCTGTCGGGATGCGGTCAAGTCGTGAGCCCACCCCGAACTGACGAGCGCTTGCGCTTCGGCGGTCCGTGAATGGCCACCGATGAGCATCGCGGTGCCCGAGGCGTGTGCACGCAGCACTGCCACTTCCCGGGGGTGCGGGTAGGGCGCCCGCGGCTCGTCGAGACTCTGGTCGCCGTCGTCGAAGACCACGGTCAACGCCAGATCGACGACGGGTGCGAACATCGCACTGCGAGTGCCGATCACCACCGACGCCTGCCCGCGCAGCACCGACAACCACCGCCGGTACCTCGCCGACGGGCCCAACCCCGCTGCCAGACTCACACATCGGTCGCCCAGCAGCGGCGTGCACGCGGCCTCCAACCGGTCGAGGTCGCGTTGATCCGGAACGACGACGATGGCTCCTCGACCTGCGGCGGCGACCGCGGTCACCAGTTCGGCGAGCCGAGCCGCCCAGTCGTCACCCGGAAGCACCTGCCACACCGCACGCGGGTGACGATCCTCGATCGTGGCGCGCACAAACGACGCCGACGTCTCGTACGCCGCCCACCCGGCCATGTCGGGTTCGGGAACCGGTGGCGCGCACCCGTGCGCTGGGACGTCCTTCTCGACTCTGGCGTGCCGCGGAGGGATCGCCAGCCGCAGGACGTCCGGCATCGTTCCCGCATACCTGTCGGCGACAGCACGGCACAGCACGGCCAGCTCATCGGTCAACACACGCTCGGGCGACACCACGCGGTCCAACCAGGCGAGCTTTCCCGTGTGCTCGCTGCGCTCCAGGCGTTCGAGCAGGTAGCCGTCGACGAGGCGACCGGCGAACCGCACCCGCACCCGCACGCCGGGTTGTGCCGCCGCATCGGACTTCTCGTCGACCAGGTAGTCGAACGGACGGTCCAGATGAGCCAGCGACAGCATCGGCAGAACGCGAGCAACGGGCCGCTGCAATGCAGCGACCCGTTGATTGCGAGTGTCAGTCGGCGAGGACACCTACAGGCCGGCGGCCTTGCGGAGTTCGTCGACGCGGTTGGTGCGCTCCCAGGGGAGATCGATGTCGGTACGGCCGAAGTGGCCGTACGCGGCGGTCGGTGCGTAGATCGGCTGGAGCAGTTCCAGGTCGCGCACGATGGCGCCCGGACGCAGATCGAAGACCTCGGCGATCGCCTTCTGGATGGTGCTCGGGTCGACCTTCTCGGTGCCGAACGTCTCGACGAACAGGCCGACCGGTGCGGCCTTGCCGATCGCGTAGGCCACCTGGACCTCGATGCGCTTGGCGAGACCCGCCGCGACCGCGTTCTTCGCGACCCAACGCATCGCGTAGGCGGCGCTGCGGTCGACCTTCGACGGATCCTTGCCCGAGAACGCACCGCCACCGTGGCGGGCCATTCCGCCGTAGGTGTCGACGATGATCTTGCGGCCGGTGAGGCCCGCGTCACCCATCGGTCCGCCGAGGACGAAGCTGCCCGTCGGGTTCACCAGCAGGCGCGGATTGCTCGTGTCCAACGCGACGGGGAGGTCGAGCTCGTCGAACACCGGCTGCAGGACGTTGGCACGGATGTCCGGCGCAAGCATGCCGTCGATGTCGATGTCGGCCGCGTGCTGCGTCGACACGACGACGGTGTCGAGACGGACGGGCACGTCGCCCGCATACTCGATGGTGACCTGGGTCTTGCCGTCGGGACGCAGGTACGGGAGCGTGCCGTTCTTGCGGACCTCGGTGAGGCGACGCGACAAGCGGTGTGCCAGCGCGATCGGCAGCGGCATCAGTTCAGGAGTCTCGTCGGTCGCGAAACCGAACATCAGTCCCTGGTCGCCCGCACCCTGGAGATCGAGCTCGTCCGCGCTTTCGCCGGTGCGCGCCTCGTGGGAATCGGTGAGTCCCTGAGCGATCTCCGGCGACTGCGCGCCGATCGCGACGTTCACGCCGCACGATGCTCCGTCGAACCCCTTGGTGGACGAGTCGTAGCCGATGTCGATGATCTTCTCGCGGACGATCGTCGGGATGTCGACGTAGCCGGTCGTGTTGACCTCGCCCGCGACGTGCACCTGGCCGGTGGTGACGAGGGTCTCCACCGCCACCTTGGCCTTCGGGTCCACGGCGAGCAGGGCGTCCAGGATCGAGTCGCTGATCGCGTCGCAGATCTTGTCGGGGTGCCCTTCAGTCACGGACTCGCTGGTGAACAGGCGGGACGCTGAGGCGGTCATCGGTTCCTCTCGGGATGCAATTCTGCAGGGCTGTGCCCCGCACTCTCTTTCGACTGTGCCAGACGCTCGATCAGAGGTCTGAGTCAGCCGCACGCCCACCATTCGGCACGACGGCGGCCACTTCGTCAAGGATTCTGCTCGCCATCAATGTCTTGGACCCGAACGGCAACGCCGTCTCGCGGCCGTCGGCGGTCAGCACCCAGCCGGTGTTGTCCTCCGTGCCGAACGCCTTGCCGTCGCCGACAGCGTTGACGATGAGCAGGTCACAGCCCTTGCGGCGCAGCTTGGCGCGTCCGTGATCGAGGACTCCCCCGTTCTCGTCCCCGGTCTCGGCGGCAAAACCGACAATGAGGGTGGCGGCGGGAATCACACCGTCGTTCCGCGCCCGGACGAGGCCGGCGAGGATGTCGGGATTCTCGGCGAGGGTGATGGGTGCCGGTCCGTCCGCGCCCTTCTTGATCTTCGAGCCGGCGACACTGATCGGCCGGAAGTCGGCGACTGCGGCCGCCATGATCACCACATCCGCGTCGACAGCCCTGGCCTGCATCTCACGTTCCAGTTCGACCGCGGAGTCGATGTGGACCACGTCTACGGCGGCGGGCTCGCCTGGATTGCTGGTGGCACCTGCGACGAGAGTGACGTGCGCACCCCGCTGCGCCGCAGCCCGGGCGAGCGCATAGCCCTGCTTGCCGGAACTGTGGTTGCCGAGATATCGAACGGGATCGAGCGGCTCTCGGGTGCCTCCTGCGCTGACGAGCACCCGGCGGCCTGCGAGGTCGTACGGGAGCGCATCGGCGCGGTCGAGCAGGAGATCCCCGAGCAGACCGATCTCGGTGGGCTCGGGAAGGCGGCCTGCGCCGGTGTCGGCGCCGGTGAGACGACCGCTCGCCGGTGTCATGACGGTGACTCCACGCTCTCGCAGTGTCGCCACATTCGCCACTGTCGCCGGATGCTCCCACATCTCGGTGTGCATCGCCGGAACGAACATCACCGGGCAGGTGGCTGTCAGCAGCGACGCTGTCAGCAGATCGTCGGCGCGGCCTGCGACTGCCCTCGACATCAGGTCGGCGGTGGCCGGAGCCACGATCACGAGGTCGGCGTTGCGACCGAGCGCCACGTGAGCGACTTCGTCGACGTCGTCGAACACCTCGGTGCTCACCGGGTTGCCGGACAGCGCCTCGAACGTCGCCTTGCCGACGAAGTTCAGCGCAGCACGTGTGGGAATCACCCGGACGTCGTGTCCGGCCTCGGTGAAGTGCCGGATGACCGAACACACCTTGTAGGCGGCGATCCCCCCGCCCACCCCGATCAGGATGTGCGACACGTGGCGGCTACTCGCCTTCGGTGTGCTCGAGCAGGTCGGAGTGGATCTCACGCATCGCGATCGAGAGCGGCTTCTCCTGGACGCCCGGCTCCACCAGCGGACCGACGTACTCGAGGATGCCCTCTGCGAGCTGGTTGTAGTAGTCGTTGATCTGACGCGCACGCTTGGCCGCGTAGATGACCAGGGCGTACTTCGACGAGGTGCGCTCGAGCAGTTCGTCGATCGGCGGGTTGGTGATGCCCAGCGGCGTGTCGTAGACGGGCTCGTCGACGACGGTCGGATCGATGTCTGTCTGAGTGCTCAAAACTTCTCCTGCGCAGTATTGTGTGCCGGCCGCGATTCGCTGCGTGGCCCGACCAGCAAGTTTAGCAATTCTTCGGCCGAGGTGTCGACATCGTGGTTCACCACGACGTGTCGGAACTCGTCACGGGCCGCCATCTCGACACGCGCGGTCTCCAATCTGCGGGCGATGACGTCGTCGTTCTCGGTGCCCCGGCCCGTGAGACGAGCGACGAGCTCGTCCCAACTCGGCGGTGCGAGGAACACCGTGATCGCTTCGGGCAGATGCTCCCGAACGTTCCGTGCGCCGACCAGGTCCACCTCGACCAGTACCGGGAGGCCTGCGTTCAGCGCTTCCTCGACCGGTGCGGCCGGAGTGCCCGAGCGTTGGATTCCGCCGTGGATGTCCGCCCATTCCAACATCTCGTCGGCGTCGATCATCTTGTCGAACGCCTCGCGGGTCACGAAGTAGTAATCGCGTCCGTCCACTTCGCCCGGACGGGGGTCGCGTGTCGTCGCGGAGACGCTGAAGTACAGGTCGGGCAACAGTTCACGGAGTCTACGGACGACGGTCGACTTACCAACGGCCGAGGGGCCGACCAGTACAACCAGTCGGCCCCTCGGACGGGTTCTAGATTCAGGCACGCTCAGGAGCTGAACTTCTCGAGCAGAGCCTTGCGCTGACGATCGCCGAGGCCGCGCAGACGGCGGGTCGGAGCGATCTCCAGCTCGGTCATGATCTCCTGCGCCTTGACCTTGCCGACCTTCGGCAGGGCCTCGAGGAGAGCCGAGACCTTCATCTTGCCCAGGATCTCGTCGTTCTCAGCGTCCGCGAGGACCTGCTTGAGGTCGGTGCCGCCTCGCTTCAGACGCTCCTTGAGCTCGGCACGCACACGGCGAGCCTGGGCCGCCTTCTCAAGCGCGGCAGCGCGCTGCTCATCAGTCAACTGGGGAAGAGCCACGGTTCCTCCGTCTTTCGTTTTCGACAGTTCGGGTTGTCCACGTGACGCTATCAGCGTCTCGTGGTGGTTCGCCGTAGGGCTGTGAAGACCCCCGGCGATCACAACGAGCGTAACGCTCGCCGCTGAGACCAGCCCAAACGGTACCCCGCTGACCGGCGAGTCCGCATCAACCACCCCGGGCGCGCCGCCAAATGAGGGACTTTAGTAGCGTGCCTGCCATGTTCAGCGACCTGCGCACCATCGCGCGTGTACTCCGCGACGACTTCGCCCCACGCACCGCATCAGAGTCGGTGGTCGTCGTCGACCGCCCACACGGACGTCTCCGCAGGTACGGGACGGCGCAGCAGCTCGACGATGCACGCGCGGCAGGCACTGTTCCGGTGGTTCTCGTGCCGCCGCTGGCGGTTCCGGCGAGCTGCTACGACCTCGCGCCCGGAGCGTTCCCGGCGAACTCCGTCGTCGAGTTCCTGCTGTCGACGGGAACAATTCCGTACGTCGTCGACTTCGGCGACGTCGGTTACGCAGATCGCCATCTCGGCTTCGACGACTACTTCGACACATTCGTTCCGCGGGCGATCGCGGACGCCGTCGACGACTTCCGAGCCGGTCCGGACGCCGTCGACCTCATGGGGTGGAGTCTCGGCGGAACGGTGTCGATCCTGACGGCCGCCTACCGCAAGGAGCTGCCCATCCGGTCGGTGATCACCGTCGGCACTCCCCTGAACTACATGAAGATGCCGATGTACTCGGCGGTCCGGAAGCTCCTGCGCCTCGTCGGCGGGCAACCACTCGGCGCAATCGCGCGCGCTATCGGAGGCATTCCGGCGCCGTTGGTCCAGCTGTCGTACCGAGCGACGAGCTGGCAGCGTGAACTCCGCAAACCGAAGTACATTCTGGACAACATCGATGACCATGACGCGCTCATCCGGATGCAGGTGATCGACCGTTTCCAGGACTCTATGCCCGGCTACCCCGGACGACTCACCGAACAGATGCTGGTGAACCTCGTCATTCGGAACGAGATCGGCGAAGGCGTGCTTCACCTGGGCGGACACACGGTGGACGTCCGTACGCTCACCGCTCCCGTGTTCACGGTCGGCTCGCACCGGGACGCCATCGTGAGCCACGCAGCAGCAGCGTACGGTCAGGAACTCCTGACAGGCTCGGCGCACGTCGAGTTCCACACAGTTGAATCGAGTCACCTCGGCCTGCTGACCGGACCCGACGCGGCAGCCCACACGTGGCCTGCCATCGCCGCCTTCCGCGCGAGCCTCTGACGCGGTTTTGATTGCGGGTGCGGGCCTTTCGACTCGCAAACTCGCTCAAGACCCGCGAAGCGAGTCGAAAGGTCAGGACAGCGCGTTCTCGATCTCGTCGCGAGTCGCTTCGACTGCGGCGCGGAGCGCGGCCGAGTCGGGACCCGAACGGAGGATGCTGCGGCTCGCCGCGGGCAGCAGCCAGGAGAGGTCGGCTCCCTCGAAGATGCGCGCGAGGTCGGCCGCAGTGGCTCCCTGTGCACCGAGGCCGGGCGAGAGGATCGCTCCCCCGAGCGACGCGAGGTCCAGACCGTGCTCACGCGTGGCGCCCACGACCACACCGATGGTCCCCGGCGATGCGGCGTTCACCTCGGCAGCGGCGTCGACGATCGACTGAGCGACAGTTCCGCCGGTCTCGACGGTCGACTGCTGGAGTCCCCCGCCTTCCGGGTTCGACGTCCTGGCCAGTACGAACAGTCCCCGATCCGCGTCGCGCGCGGCCGTGACCGCCGGGGCGAGCGAACCGAAGCCGAGGTACGGAGACACGGTGACGGCGTCACTGCACAGCGGCGACGCGTCGTCGAGCCAGGCCGTCGTGTACGCGGCCATCGTGGAGCCGATGTCACCGCGCTTGGCGTCGGACAGCACGATCGCACCGGCCTCGCGGCACCCCGCGATCGTCTCCTCGAGCACGGCGAATCCAGCCGAGCCGAACTGCTCGAAGAACGCCACCTGCGGCTTCACGACCGCGGCGACCGGCGCGATGCCCTCGACGCACGCCTGCGCGAACGATCGGAGCCCGTCGACCGACACCGGCAGTCCCCACTCGGTGAGCAGTGCCGCGTGCGGGTCGATGCCCGCGCACAGCCTGCCCCGAGCGGCGACCGCGTCGGCGTACCGCGGGCCGAAACTCACGCTCCGGCCCGCATCTCGGCGTGACGGCGCTGTAGCGACTGCACGCCCATCGTCTCGCCCAGTGCAGCTTCGATGCCCTGGACCGCGGCGCCTGCGCCCGAGACCGTCGTGATGCACGGGACCGAGGCGCCGATGGCGGCGGCGCGGATCTCGTAACCGTCGACGCGCGGTCCGGACGTGCCGTACGGCGTGTTGATGATCATGTCGACGTTGTGGTCCTTGATCTCGTCGACCACCGTCCGCTTGCCTTCGGCCGCTTCGGCGCCCTTGGCGACCGTGACCACCTCGATGCCGTTGCGGCGCAACACGTCTGCGGTGCCCGACGTCGCCATGATCGTGAACCCGAGATCCGCCAGGCGCTTGATCGGGAAGAGGATCGACGCCTTGTCCCGATCGGCGACGGACACGAAGACGGTCCCGCTGGTCGGCAGCGCACCGCCTGCGGCCTCCTGCGACTTCGCGAACGCACGACCGAAGTCGCTGTCGAAGCCCATGACCTCGCCGGTCGACTTCATCTCCGGGCTGAGCAGCGAATCGACTCCGGTGCCGTCGGCACGACGGAACCGGTTGAACGGCAGCACGGCTTCCTTGACGGCGACCGGAGCGTTCGACGGCAACGCCGACCCGTCGCCGTCCGCGGGCAGGATGCCCTCGGCGCGCAGTTCTGCGATCGAGCGTCCGAGCATCACGCGGGCACATGCCTTGGCGAGCGGCACCGCGGTCGCCTTCGAGACGAACGGCACCGTGCGGCTTGCGCGCGGGTTGGCCTCGAGGACATACAGCTTGCCGTCGGCCAGCGCGTACTGGACGTTCAGCAGTCCGCGGACACCGATCCCCTTCGCCAATGCGAGCGTCGAACGGCGGACCTCGTCGATCTGAGCGGCGCCGAGGGTGATCGGCGGCAGAGCACACGCCGAGTCGCCGGAGTGGATGCCTGCCTCCTCGATGTGCTCCATGACGCCGCCGATGTACATCTCGGTTCCGTCGAACAGCGCGTCGACGTCGATCTCGACGGCGCCCTCGAGGAAGCGGTCCACGAGGACCGGACGGTCGTCGGAGATCTCCGTGGCACGCGAGATGTAGTCGGCGAGCGCCTGCTCGTCGTACACGATCTCCATGCCGCGACCGCCGAGCACGTACGACGGGCGGACGAGCACCGGGTAGCCGATGCCTGCCGCGATGTCACGCGCGCCGTCGAAGGTGGTCGCGGTGCCGAACTTCGGGGCGGGCAGACCCGCGTCGACGAGCACCTTGCCGAACTCGCCACGATCTTCGGCGAGGTCGATCGCTTCCGGGCTGGTGCCGACGATCGGGACCCCCGCGGCCTGCAGCCGCGCGGCGAGACCGAGCGGCGTCTGACCGCCGAGCTGGACGATGACGCCCGCGACGGTCCCCGACTCCGACTCCGCGTGGAACACTTCGAGGACGTCCTCGAAGGTCAGCGGCTCGAAGTAGAGACGGTCCGCGGTGTCGTAGTCGGTGGAGACCGTCTCCGGGTTGCAGTTGACCATCACCGTCTCGTAGCCGGCCTCGCTGAGGGTGAGCGCGGCGTGGACGCACGAGTAGTCGAACTCGATGCCCTGACCGATGCGGTTCGGGCCCGAACCGAGGATCAGCACCTTGGGCCGCTCGGTCTGCGGGGCGACCTCGCTTGTCGCTGCCGGGTCGAGTTCGTAGCTGCTGTAGTGGTACGGCGTCTTCGCCTCGAACTCTGCGGCACAGGTGTCGACAGTCTTGTACACCGGGCGGACACCGAGGCCCACGCGGTGCGCACGCACCGCGTCCTCGTCGACGAGCACCGTGTCGCCGCCTGCGACGCGCAGCGCGGCGATCTGCCGGTCGGACAGTCCCGTCGTCTTCGCCAGACGCAGGAGGTCCTCGTCGAGCGTCGCCGCGTCGCGCACCTCGTGGCCCACTTCGCGGACGCCGTCGATCTCGGCGAGGAACCACGGATCGATCGCGGTGACCTCGTACAGCTTCTCGATGCTCACACCGGCTTCGAGCGCCAGCATCAGCTTCAGCATGCGGCCGTCGCGCGCCACGGCGATGTCGGCGAGCAGTGCGTCGACGTCGAGCGTCGCCGGGTCGGGCCGGTCGGCCTCGGTCCAGAAGCCTGCGGCCTTGGTCTCCAGCGAGCGCATCACCTTGCCGAACGCCTCGGCGAAGCTGCGACCGAGGCTCATCGCCTCGCCGACGGACTTCATCGTGGTGGTGAGTGTGTCGTCGGCGCCGGGGAACTTCTCGAATGCGAAGCGCGGCGCCTTGACGACCACGTAGTCGAGCGACGGCTCGAACGCGGCGGGCGTCACCTTGGTGATGTCATTGGTGATCTCGTCGAGCGAATACCCGATGGCGAGCTTCGCCGCCATCTTCGCGATCGGGTAGCCGGTGGCCTTCGATGCGAGAGCCGACGACCGCGAGACGCGGGGATTCATCTCGATGACGACAAGACGACCGTCGACGGGGTTCTGCGCGAACTGGATGTTGCAGCCGCCGGTGTCGACGCCGACCTCCCTGAGGATGTCGATCGAGAGGTCGCGCATGATCTGGTACTCGACGTCGGTGAGGGTCATCGCCGGCGCGACCGTCACGGAGTCACCGGTGTGGACACCGACAGGGTCGACGTTCTCGATGGAGCAGATGACGACGACGTTGTCCTTGTTGTCGCGCATCAGCTCGAGCTCGTACTCCTTCCACCCGAGGATCGACTCCTCGATGAGCACGTTGGCCGTCGGGGACGCGGCGAGGCCGCCGCCCGCGATCCGGTCGAGGTCGGCGTCGTTGTACGCCATGCCCGAGCCGAGTCCGCCCATGGTGAACGACGGGCGCACGACGACGGGGAACCCGAGGTCGTCGACGGTCTTGCGGACCTCGTCCATCGTGAAGCACACGGCCGAACGAGCGCTCTCGCCGCCGACCTTGGTCACGATGTCCTTGAACATCTGACGATCCTCACCGCGCTGGATGGCGTCGAAGTCGGCGCCGATCAGCTCGATGTCGTACTTCGCGAGAATGCCCTTCTCGTGCAGCCCGACGGCGGCGTTGAGCGCGGTCTGACCGCCGAGGGTCGCCAGGACTGCGTCGATGGGATGACCGGCGGCGGCCTCGGTCTGGATGACCTTCTCGATGTATTCGGGGCTGATCGGCTCCACGTAGGTCGCGTCGGCGAACTCGGGGTCGGTCATGATCGTCGCGGGGTTCGAGTTGACCAGCGACACCCGCAGGCCCTCGGCCTTGAGGACGCGGCATGCCTGGGTGCCCGAGTAGTCGAACTCGCAGGCCTGGCCGATGACGATCGGGCCGGACCCGATCACCAGGACGTGGGAGATGTCTGTACGGCGGGGCATCAGGAACGGGTCCCTTCCATGGTGGAGACGAACTTGTCGAAGAGGTTTGCTGCGTCGTGCGGGCCGGACGCGGCTTCGGGGTGGTACTGGACGGAGAAGGCCTGACCGGAGATCAGCTCGACGCCCTCGACGACACCGTCGTTGGCGCAGACGTGCGAGACTCGGGCGCGGCCAAACGCCGTGTCGAACTCCTCGCCCGCCTCACCGGCGATGGCGAACCCGTGGTTCTGCGAGGTGATGGCGACTCGTCCGGTGACGGTGTCGAGCACCGGGATGTTGATGCCCCGGTGACCGAACTTGAGCTTGTAGGTGTCGCGGCCGAATGCGCGACCCATGATCTGGTTGCCGAAGCAGATGCCGAACGTCGGCAGACCGGAGTCGATGACTTCGCTGGTCAGAGCCACCGCGGCGTCGGCGGTCGCCGGGTCGCCCGGACCGTTGGACAGGAAGAATCCGTCCGGGTTCACCGAGCGGATGTCGGCGAGAGTGGCGTTCGACGGCAGGACGTGGACTTCGACGCCGCGCGCCGCGAGCATGCGCGGCGTGTTCGCCTTGATGCCCATGTCGAGCGCGGCGACACGCAGCTTGGCCTGCCCGCCTGCGGCTTCGACCACATACGGTTCGGTGGTGCTGACCTCTGCTGCCAGGTCCGCGCCGGCCATCGACGGCTGCGCCCGCACCGCGTCGAGCATCTCGTCGACCGATCGGAGCGCGTCGCCGGAGAAGATTCCCGCGCGCATCGAGCCGGTGTCGCGGAGCACCCGGACCACGGCGCGGGTGTCGATACCGGAGATGGACACGACGCCCTGGTCGGCGAGTTCACCTTCGAGGGTCGAACCCGCGCGCCAGTTGGAGACGCGGCGCGTGGGGTTGCGCACGGCGTAGCCCGCGACCCAGATCTTGCCCGGATCGTCATGGTCGATGAAGTCCGCCGACCAGCGCACCGCGGACCGCTTGCCGAGCAGGCTCTCGCTGTCCTCGGTGTTCCAGCCGGTGTTGCCGATCTGCGGAGCTGTGGCCACCACGATCTGCCGGTGGTAGCTGGGGTCGGTGAGCGTCTCCTGGTATCCCGTCATCGCGGTGCAGAACACCGCTTCGCCCAGGGTCTCGCCGGTCGCACCGTAGGCGCGCCCGGTGTAGACCTGGCCGTTCTCCAGCACCAGTACTGCTTTGCTCATCTCTTACGAATCCTTCTTCTCAGGTGCCGGCGTGGTCTCGGTGTTCTCGAAGGCCTCGAACGCCTTCTCATTCAGGTCTGCGTACGCGGACGTCCAGTCCGGGTAGACGGTCTTGTCGTCGCCGCGGAGCCCGGAGTCGATCTCGACTCCCGACGGCAGCGCCCAGCGGATCACGAGCACACCGTCGCGGCTCATCACCTTCCCGGCCAGGCCGTTCTCGGTGCGGACTGCGACGAGAGAGTCCCGCGGAATCCAGATCTCCGACGCGCCCTGGCGGGTCAGCAACAGTCCGTCGTTGTACTCGGTCAGCTCGGCCGACGCGCGGTCGCCCTTGTCGCCGACGGCGACGCGGTTCTGCCAACTCGGCGACACCGTGCTCCCGACGTACAGACCGGTGTGCGGGCCGCGGATCGGATCACCGAGGTCGGTCGGTGTCTCCGGGAACGCGCCCAGTTCGTCGATCTGACGGTTGCCGCGCTTGCGCCATCCGCGCAACGCCAACGTCACAAGCGTCAGCCAGATCGCGAGCGCGCCGAGTGCGATCAGCAGGTAATAGAGCCAGTTCGTCACAGCCACCCCTCGACTTCGCTCGGGGATCCGGCGGCGCGGCGCGCGGTGACACGTCCTCGAAGGAAGGTCGCCTCGACGGTGCCGGGCAGAGTCATCGTCTCGTACGGCGTGTTCGCCGACTTGCTGGCGAGGTCGTCGCTGCTCACGGTCCACGACGAGTCCGGGTCGATGATCGTGAGGTTGGCCGGCTCGCCGACCGCGATCGGGCGTCCCTGATCGTCCAGTCCGACGATCTCGGCGGGGCGTTCGCTCATCACTCGGGCCACTCCGCGCCAATCGAGCAGACCGGTGCGCAGCATCGTCTCGACGACGATCGAGACCGCGGTCTCGAGTCCGAGCATCCCCGGCCGGGCCTGGGAGAACTCGCAACACTTCTCTTGTGAGGCGTGAGGTGCGTGGTCCGTGGCGACGCAGTCGACGATGCCGTCGGCCAGCGCCTGACGCAGGGCGAGCTTGTCACGCTCCTCACGAAGCGGCGGGTTCACACGATTGACGCCGTCGTAGGTCTCCAGCCGCGAGTCGTCGAGCAGCAGGTGATGCGGGGTCACCTCCGCGGTGACGTCGATCCCCTGGCTGCGAGCCCATCGAAGAAGTTCGACGGTGCCTTCGGTGGACGCGTGGGCGATGTGGACACGCGCGCCCGCGTCACGGGCCAGGAGCGCGTCGCGGACCACGATCGACTCCTCTGCGGCGCGCGGCCAGCCTGCCAAGCCGAGGCGTGCGGCAGTCGGGCCGTCGTGCGCGACTGCGCCCTCGGTGAGGCGCGGGTCTTCGGAGTGCTGGGAGATCAGGACGCCGAGTCCGGTCGAGTACTCGAGAGCGCGTTTCATGATCACCGGATCGTGGACGCACTTGCCGTCGTCGCTGAACAGGCGGACCTTGGCGGCGCCGGAGGCCATCATGCCCATCTCGGCGAGTTGTTCGCCCGCCAGGCCGACGGTGACCGCACCGACCGGGTGGACGTCGACGAGGCCGACTTCCTGACCGAGGCGCCACACCAGATCCGTGATCGAGGAGTTGTCCGCGACGGGAGCGGTGTTGGCCATCGCGAACACTGCGGTGTAGCCGCCGCGGGCGGCGGCCCGTGATCCGGACTCGACGGTCTCGGTGTCTTCTCGGCCCGGCTCACGCAGGTGAGTGTGCAGGTCGACGAAGCCGGGCAGCAGGACCCCTCCGCGCCCGTCGACGGTCTCCGCACCGTCGGGTGCGGTGAGACCGGAGCCGATCTCGGTGATCTCGCCGTCGACGACGGCGACATCGACGGGCTCGCCGTCACCGTAGGGTCGAACGTTGGTGATCAGGACCGATCCGGTGGCGGTCACGACTGCTCTCCTGACGTGGTGATCGTAGTGTGGTGCGACGGCTGTTCGTCGGCGCTCGCGAGGAGGCGGAAGAGGACCGCCATCCGGACGTGCACACCGTTGCGAACCTGTTCGAGGACGGTGGCCTGCGGGGTGTCGGCGACGTCGAAGCCGATCTCCATGCCGCGGAGCATCGGGCCCGGGTGCAGTAGCACCGCGTCGTCGCGAAGCATCGAGCGTCGGTTGTCCGACAGTCCGTAGCGGACCGAGTACTCGCGGGAGCTCGGGAAGAAGCCGCCGTTCATGCGTTCGGCCTGGACCCGCAGCATCATCACCGCGTCGGCGGCAGGCAGTTCCGCGTCGAGGTCGGTGGCGACGCGGACCGGCCAGGTCTGCACCCCTGTCGGCAGCAGGGTGGGCGGCGCGACGAGCACGACTTCGGCGCCGAGAGTCGACAACAGCAGCGCGTTCGACCGTGCGACACGGGAGTGCAGGATGTCACCGACGATCAGGATCCTGCGTCCGTCCAGGCCCCCGAGACGCTGACGGATCGTGTAGGCGTCGAGCAGCGCCTGTGTCGGGTGCTCGTGCATGCCGTCGCCCGCGTTGATCACGCTCGGTCCAGTACTGGGGACTCCGAGGATGTCGCTGCCGTCGTTGGTCCAGCGGGCGATCTGCGCTGCCGATCCCGATGCCGGATGTCGGACGATGAGTGCGTCTGCGCCGAGCGCACGCAGAGTCTTGGCGGTGTCGCGGAGGGACTCCCCCTTGTTGACCGACGAGCTGGACGCGCTGACGTTGATGACGTCGGCGCTCATCCACTTGCCGGCCACCTCGAAGGAGACGCGGGTGCGGGTGGAGTTCTCGTAGAACATCGTCATCACTGTGCGACCGCGCAATGTGGGGAGCTTGCGCACCTCGCGTCCGGCGAGGGCCTGTTCGAAGCGCTGCGCCTCGTCGAGGATGTCGATCGCATCGTCTCGCGACAGATCGGCGGTGGAGAGGAGGTGCTTCATCGCAGCACCACCTCGTCGAGCCCGTCGTGCTCGGCGAGATGCACCTGTACGTCTTCGTCACGTGAGGTGGGGATGTTCTTTCCGACGTAGTCGGCGCGGAGCGGCAGTTCACGGTGTCCGCGGTCGACCAGAACGGCCAGCTGAACGGCCGCGGGCCGACCGAGGTCGCGGAGTGCGTCGAGGGCTGCGCGGACCGTCCGCCCGGAGAACAGGACGTCGTCGACGAGGATCACGAGCGCCCCGTCGACACCGCCTTCGGGCACCAGCGTGCGCTCGAGCGGGCGGTGTGGTTTGTCTCGGAGATCATCGCGGTACAGCGTGATGTCCAGGTAGCCGGTCTCCACGGTCACTCCGGAGAACTCGGCGATCTTGCCTGCGAGGCGCTGCGCGAGGCTGGTGCCGCGGGTGGGGATGCCGATCAGCAGCACTCGGCGTGAACCGACTGCGTCGAGGGCGGTCTTCTCTATGACTTGATGAGCCATTCGCGCCACCGTGCGTCCGACGTCTGATGCGTCGAGCAGGACACGGGGCTGCCCCTTCTCCGGGGTGTGGGCATCATCGACCGGCGGAACCAAGCCGACCTCCTTCTCCGCCTCACTGGACGGGTCGTTAAAGGATTTTCGCTTGAGAGGTAGTCTACTCCGCTGCTGCGGCGGCGCGGACTTGAGGTGCGAGTTCGGCGATACGGCCGAGCACGCCGTTGACGAATGCGGGCGACTCGTCGGTGGAGAGCTCCTTGGCGAGCGTGACCGCCTCGTCGAGAACAACGTGGATGTCGACCTCGTTGGAGTACAGCAGCTCCCAGACCGCGAGACGCAGGATTGCACGATCGACTGCCGGAAGGCGGTGCAGCTTCCAGTTGTCCAAGTGCGAGGAGATCACCGCGTCGATCTGACTCGCGTCGGCGGCGACACCCTCGACGAGAGTAACGGTGTACCCGGTCATCTCGCCGACGGCGTCGTGCTCGGCGAACCATGCGCGGCGGTCGGCGACCACCTGGGTGGCGGGGACCTCTTTGGCCTCCGCTTCGAACAGGATGTCCACCGCACGCGCACGCATGCGGTGGCGGCCTTTTGCTTCAGTCACGCTTCGACTCGCTTTGCTCGCTCACTAACCAGCTGTTCAGTACTCGCCGATCAGCTGTTGACGCGGCCGAGGTAATTGCCGTCGCGCGAATCGATCTTCAGCTTGTCGCCGGTGTTGATGAAGAGCGGGACCTGGACCTCGGCGCCGGTCTCCAGCGTGGCGGGCTTGGTGCCTCCGGTGGAGCGATCGCCCTGCAGACCGGGGTCGGTCTGCGAAACGACGAGTTCGACGGTGACGGGCAACTCGACGAACAGCGGCGCGCCCTCGTGGGTCGCGACCTGCACGGTCATGTTCTCGAGGAGGAAACGTGCACCGTCGCCGACGGTTTCCGGCGTGATGTTGATCTGGTCGTACGTCTCGCCGTCCATGAAGACGAAATCGTCACCGTCGTTGTACAGGTACGTCATGTCGCGGCGGTCGACGGTCGCGGTCTCGACCTTGACACCCGCGTTGAACGTCTTGTCGACGCCCTTTCCCGTGAGCACGTTCTTGATCTTGGTGCGCACGAAAGCCGGCCCCTTGCCGGGCTTCACGTGCTGGAACTCCAGGATCTGCCAGAGCTGGTCGTCCATCTTGAGGACGAGTCCGTTCTTGAAGTCGGCGGTCGTCGCCATGAATGTTCTCCTCGCGGTTCGCCTGCCCCGGTGGGGGCCGGCTGCTGTCTACAGGACGCGGAGCGCCCTGGATGTGGTCGTCAGCGACGTCGGTCCGGCGTCGGTGACAACAAGGGTGTCCTCGATCCGCACGCCTCCGCGTCCCGGCAGGTAAATACCTGGTTCGACGGTGACCGTTGCGCCGTCAGGCAGTGTACCGCTCGCAGCGGCCCCGATTCCCGGTGCTTCGTGTATCTGCAGGCCCACGCCGTGCCCGAGCCCGTGCACGTAGTACTCGCCGTACCCGGCGTCGGTGATGATCCGTCTGGCTGCGGCGTCGATGTCGGCGAGTTCCGCACCGACTGTCAGAGCGTCGCGGCCGGCCTGCTGTGCGGTCAGGACGATGTCGAAGATCTCGGTCTGCCACGCCTGAGGCTCGCCGAGCACGAAGGTGCGCGTCATGTCGGAGTGGTATCCACTCCAGACGCACCCGAAATCGATCTTGACCAGGTCGCCTGCCCTCAGGACGACGTCCGTCGGGCGGTGGTGCGGGATCGCCGACATGGCGCCTGCCGCGACGATCGTCTCGAAAGCGATCGCGTCCGCGCCGAGAGCGAACATCTCCCATTCGAGTTCGCGAGCGACCTGGCGTTCCGTACGGCCGGGGGTGATCGCTCCGCGGTCGATCAATGCGGCGAGCGCGGCGTCGCCGACCCGGCACGCGGACGTGATCAAATCCACTTCATCGGCGTCTTTCACGATGCGTAACCGCTCGACTGCATCCGTGACCGGGGTCAACGCCGCACCGACCTCCCCGGCGAGTTCGGCGAGTCGCGAATAGTCGGAGACTGTGACGACGTGACCTTCGATCGCGACGCGCGCGCCCGGCTGCTCCGCCGCGGCCACTCGCAGGAGCGCCGACGGGCAGTCGCGGTTGATCTCCGCGCGAAGGTCGGCGGCCTGCTCCCCCACCTGGGTGATGTAGCGACCGTCGGTCGATATCCGATCACGGTCACGGTCGGACCCCGCCCACACGAGTGCGGCCCCGTTGCTCCCCGTGAACCCTGTGAGATATCGCAGGTTCGTCAGGTCGGAGACGATGATCGCATCGACGTCCGACGCCTCGATCTCGGCGGCGAGTCGGGCCCGTCGGGCACCGTGATTTGTTGAAAAGTGCATGTCTGCATTGTTGAACATGTTCTACCCGGCTACTGTGTCCCCATGAGTTCGTGGCTTCTTCGTGGTGTCGTGATGTCCATTGTGCATATCGCCGCCCGCATCATCCTCGGTGCCGTCGTGATTTCCGCACCCCTGTCGTCTCCCCTCGCCCGGTGGCTGACGATTGCGGCCTGCATCGTCGTCGCCATCGTGTGGGGCGGCCTGGACGGCCTGAAGGATGCGCGTGCGCATTCCGACCCCGATGACTACGAGGACCTCACTGTCCGCTGGCTCAAGGCAGGCCTGTTCGCAGGTTTCGTGTCCTGCCTGGTGAGCTGGATTCTCGGCACCGTCTGGTTGAACGGCATCGGTCAGGCGAGCCTGCCGATCGAGCTGATCGCCGGCACGTCGTTCATCGCCCTGATCGTCTTCGTGCCGGCCTTCTTCGGCGCCTCGGTCGGCCGTTTCCTGATCCGGCGCGAGCAGCGCAAGGCGGAGCTCGCAGCCGAAGAGGCCGCCGAGGCCAACACCCAGCACGCAGTGCCCGCAGCCTGACCGACCCGCGAACGCCGAACGGCGCCGGACCTCATCGAGGTCCGGCGCCGTTCTTCATCTCAGCTCCTCAGAGCAGGATCGCGCCGCCGCCGGAGGGCTTGCCCTTGGCCACGGAGGAGTAGGCGGCCGCGATCAGCGAGGGGTCGGGCGCTTCGAGCCGGCCGGGCTTGGCGAGACCGTCGAGAACGACGAAGCGGATCATTCCCGAGCGATTCTTCTTGTCGCCCGCCATGGTCTTGAGCAACGCGGGCAGAGCGTCTTCGTCGTAGGCCGTGGGAAGTCCGACGAGTTCGAGGATCGACCGGTGTCGATCGGCGGTCTCATCGTCGAGGCGGCCGGCAAGCCGTGCCAGTTCGGCGACGAACACCATGCCGACGGAGATCGCCGCGCCGTGACGCCACTTGTACTGCTCGCGACGTTCGATCGCGTGACCGAGCGTGTGACCGTAATTGAGGATCTCGCGCAGCGACGACTCCTTCAGGTCGGCCGACACGACGTCCGCCTTGACCTGCACCGAGCGCCGGATCAGTTCCGGGAGGAGGTCACCTGCCGGATCGAGCGCGGCCTTCGGGTCGCCTTCGATGAGATCGAGGATCACCGGATCGGCGATGAAACCGGTCTTGATCACCTCGGCGAGCCCCGCGACCACTTCGTTCGGCGGAACCGTTTCGAGGGTGGCGAGATCGATGAGGACCGCGTCGGGCTCGTGGAACGACCCGACGAGGTTCTTTCCCGCGTCGGTGTTGATGCCGGTCTTCCCGCCGACCGCGGCGTCGACCATCGCGAGGAGTGTGGTCGGGACATGGATGACGCCGATGCCACGCATCCACGTGGCGGCGGCGAAGCCCGCGAGGTCGGTCGCGGCGCCTCCCCCCAGGCTGATCACCTTGTCGTTGCGCATCATCCCGATACGGCCGAACACTTCCCAGCAGAACGCCGCAACCGACAGGTCCTTGCCTGCTTCGGCGTCCGGAATCTCCACGCGGTGTGCGTCGAATCCCTTGCCCGCGAGGTACTCGCGGATCTGCTCGGCAGTCTGCGCGAGCGTGGGCTGATAGACCACGCACACCCGGTCGGCGCCCTTCGCGGCGACAGCGACGTCGTCGAGCAGTCCACGTCCGATGGTGACGTTGTACGGCGAGGCCGCGCGGACGGCGACGGTGACCGGTTCGGTCATGAGTCCTCCTGGGGCAGGCCTGCCTCGTGCAGGCTTCTGATGATGTCGGTGACGATGTCGTCCACGGGACGGGTCGCGTCGACGGTGAATCCGGCGACACTCTCGTAGGCGTCGACGCGGGAGTGGAGCAGTTCCTCGTACCGTGCGGCCGGTTCGGGGCTCGACAGCAGCGGCCGGTTCGATCCGTTCACCCTGGCGAAGCCGTCGTCGGCACTGATCTCGAGATACACGACGTGATGGCCGACGAGGGCCTCACGGATCGCCTGCACCGTCGGTGATCCACCACCGAGCGCAACAACACCTGTGCTCTCGGCGAGCACGGCCCGTACGACGTCGGCCTCGACGGCCCGGAAACCGGCCTCGCCGTCGGCGTCGAAGATCTCGGGGATGGTGCGGCCCGAGCGTCGTTCGATCTCGATGTCGGTGTCGACGAACCGCAGTCCGAGTCGATCGGCGACCGCGCGGCCGACTGTGGACTTGCCGGATCCCATGAACCCGGCGAGTACGACGACCGTCACGGGCGCGGTGGACGCGCTTCGACGGCGTCCAGGTATCCGCGCAGGTTGGAGCCGGTCTCCCCGACCGAGTCGCCACCGAACTTCTCGAGCGCCACCTGAGCGAGGACAAGCGCGACCATCGCCTCGGCGACGACTCCGGCGGCGGGCACCGCGCACACGTCACTGCGCTGGTGGATGGCGCTCGCGGGTTCGCCCGTCGTCATGTCGACGGTGGCGAGAGCACGCGGGACGGTGGAGATCGGCTTCATGGCGATGCGGACACGGACGTCCTCACCGTTTGTCATGCCGCCTTCGAGGCCGCCGGCCCGGTTCGTCGACCGCAGCACACCGTCCGCGCCCGGGACCATCTCATCGTGCGCCTGGCTTCCGCGACGTCGTGCCGTCTCGAAACCGTCGCCGACTTCGACGCCCTTGATCGCCTGAATGCCCATGAGCGCGGCAGCGAGCCTCGAATCCAGACGTGCCTCGCCACTGACGTGCGAGCCCAGCCCGACGGGGACACCGGTCGCAATCACTTCGACGACGCCGCCGAGTGTGTCACCGTCGCGCTTTGCCGCCTCGATCTCCTCGATCATCGACGCCTCGGCGTCCTTCCCGAAGGCCCGGACGGGGCTCGCGTCAATGGCCTCGAGGTCGGAGGGGCGTGGTGCGGGGCCGGTGTACGGGTCACTGTCGCCGATGGACACGATGTGCGAGACGATCTCGATGCCGAGGACCTGCTTGAGGAAGTTCCGGGCGACGGTTCCGGCCGTCACGCGCGCGGCGGTCTCACGGGCGCTCGCGCGCTCCAGGATCGGACGTGCGTCGTCGAAGCCGTACTTGAGCATGCCGGAGTAGTCCGCGTGCCCGGGGCGCGGCCGGGTGAGGGCGGCGTTCCGAGCGCTGCCCGCGAGTTCGTCCTCGTCGACGGGGTCGGCCGCCATGACCTTCTCCCACTTGGGCCACTCGGTGTTCCCGATCTCGACCGCGATCGGACCACCGAGCGTCTTACCGTGGCGGACACCACCGATCACGGTCACTTCGTCGGCCTCGAACTTCATGCGCGCGCCACGGCCGTAGCCCAGGCGGCGTCGAGCCAATTGTTCGGCGATGTCGGCAGTGGTGATCTCCACTCCCGCCACCATGCCTTCGACCAGGGCCACCAGGGCCGGTCCATGCGATTCTCCGGCAGTCATCCAACGCAACACGGGTCAATTGTTCCAGAAGGCCCGACGACGGCGGTGACCAGCCATACCAATGTGACCACGACGAGTGCCGGGCCGTGCGCGACTGCCCGCGTCCGACGTGCGGCGAGGACGATGCCCGTGACGATCGCAGCTCCGACCACGGCCAGCGCGGCGAGTCCCGGATCACCGAGAAGGCCACCGCAGACGAATGCGAGTTTGACGTCTCCCCCGCCGCACAATCCTCGCGCGAACGCGATCGCGTATGGCGCCGCGCAGACTGCCGCCGCGACTGCAGTGGCCGGATCGGCAGCGCTGAGTGCCGCCACCACGACGACGGCCGGTCCGGTGATCACGTTCGGTATTCGTCCGGTACGCGCGTCGACGACGGCACACACGATGACGGCCGCGGACAGCACGATGGTGATCACGCGGCCAGCATCACCCGGAATCCGCTATCTGACCAGCACGATTTCCACAGGCGTGCTTCACCTGCCGACGCAGGTGGCGTTGTGCCATAGAAGTCACAGAGTGGTGGCGTACGAAACGCACCCCCGTGTGACGTTCCTGCCATGTCGTGAGTTTTCCGTCAGAGTGTGACGCCGACCGCGGCGGCCATCGCCGACCGGGGTGCCGTGAGGCCGGTGAACTGCTCCACCTGGCTGTACGCCTGATTGAGCAGCATCACGATGCCGCCGACCACAACGCCGCCCGCAGACTCGACGGCCTGAGCGAGCGGGGTCGGCCACGGATCGTAGATGACGTCGACGACGCGTTTCGACGCGGCGAGCGCATCGGCGATCGTCGCCGCCCCGGGCGCCGGGACGGTCGAGATCGTCACGTCGCCGTCGGTGCAGGCCGCGCGCACCGCATCGTCGTCGCCGAAGTCGACCACCCGTGCCCGGACGTCGAGCCGTTGGGCGAGTTCGAGGACGCCGCGTGCCCTCCCCTCGTCCCGCGCGACGACGGCGACGTCGTGGACTCCGACTTCGGCCAACGCTGCGAGCGCCGGGAGCGCGGTGCCACCCGCCCCGACGATCACGGCCTGTGCCGCTCCGGCGGGGAGCCCCGCTTCGGCGAGTGCTCCTGTCACGCCGTCGACGTCGGTGCAGTCCGCACGCCAGCCGTCGGGGGTCCGGACCAGCGTGTTCGCAGAGCCGATGAGCTCGGTCCGAGCCGTCCGGACGTCGGCGAACGCGAGTGCCGCGAGTTTGCACGGCATGGTGACGGAGAACCCGACCCAGTCCGAGCCTGCGCCGCCGACGCGTGCCGGCAATTCGTCAGCGGTCGTCTCGATGGCGTCGTAGGTCCACCCGTCGAGACCGAGCGCCGCGTACGCCGCACGGTGGAGATCAGGCGATCGGGAGTGACCGACCGGCGATCCGAGGACCGCCGCTCTACTCACAGTTGACCGCCAGCAGGTTGTTCTTGCACGCGACCTGGCGGTTCTTCTTGTGCTGCGCGAACGTCTTCGCGAAGAGCGTCGTGCCCTTCTTGTCGACGGTCACGAAGTACAGCCAGTCGCCCGGCGCCGGGTCTTCGGTCGCCGACAGCGCACGTTCACCGACCGCGCCGATCGGCGTCAGGGGAAGCCCGTCGTGCTGGTACGTGTTCCACTTGTTGTCGTCCATGTACGACTCGCCGTGCACATCGATGTCGGCGACCGCCGCGGTGTAATTGACCGTCGAGTCCATCTGAAGTCGGATGTCCTGGTCCAGACGGTTCACGATCACGCGCGCGACCTTCGGGAAATCGTCCTCGTGCTGTGCCTCGGCTTCGACGATCGACGCGATGGTCAGCGTGTCGTACGGCGACTTCCCCGAATTGTTGCCGCTGAGCAGGCCCCACGCGGTGAAGCGGGCGACGCTTCTGGTGATCAAGTCCTTGAGGATGGTCCGCGCGTCGAGACGCGGGTCGATGTCCTCCCACGCGCCGGACGCGATCAGACCCTCGATCCGGCGGTGATCGCCGGTCAGTTCCTTCACCTTCGCCGCAGCCCAGTCGGGCACCCCGAGCTCCTCGGGCGTCGACGTCGCCGCCGCCTGCTGCAACTGTTCGGCGGTCACGCCGTACTCGCGGTCGTCCGTGGTGAACGTGGTCGCCTTCGAGATCATCTGGAACACGCCGGGCCGGGTGGTGCCGTCCGAGCTCTTCTTGGAGTCGAGTTGCAGTCCCTCGGGGACGATGAACCGTCCGACGCGCTTGTCGTCACCGGACATCATCTCCAGTGCCGCCTTGCCCGAGATTCCCTTCGGAAGCGCGTAGAAACCTGCGGACACGCCCGCGCCGCCTTCTGCGGCGTCGACGAAGGCACGCTGGCTGCCGACGACTCCCGCATCGGCGAGAGTCTGACCCACATCGCGGATCGCGGCGTCGGCGGGCACCTCGACGAGCGTCGAACCGGAACCGGTGTCGCTGCTGAAGTCCGTGCGCGAATCGAACACACCGAGCCATTTGAGGCCCAGTCCGCCGACGACGAGAACAGCGACGAGGACGAGCGCACCGATGCCGAGGAGGATGCCTCGGTTCTTCTTCCGCGACGGCATGGCGCCACCGTGGACGGGGATCTCACCCGTGTCGGCGTCGTCGTCACGAGACTCGAGGATGTCCGGGACGAATACCGGCGGCTCCGGCCGGTCCTGCGGTTCCGCGGCGGGCGGAACGTCCACCGGTGCAGTGGGCGCGGACTGGGCGTACACCGGTTGGGTGGGCTCGACCTCCGGCACCGGAGGTGCAGCCACCGGCTGTTCCGGCTCCGCATAGAACGGCTCCGGTTCCTGCGGGACCGGCGATGCGAACAGCTGCTGGTCGTTCCCGGTGACGGGCGCTTCGGGGACCGGCGCCTGCGCGTGCGGTTCGTTCAGACGCATCATCGGCTCGGGCGAGGCGTCCCGGTAGCGCACTTCGAAGTACGGCGACGGAGCGCCCTGAGGCGGCTGGGGCGTGCGGTACTCGATCGTCGGATCGGGCAACGCGCTCTCGACTCGAACGATCGGAATGCTCCCCGTCGTCGTCGGGTCGCCGGGCCCACGGCGGCGTCGACGGCGGTTCCCCTCCTGCACCGATGAGGGATCGGCGAAGAATCGACGAGGGTCACCGGCGTTGCCGTCCGGGGTGGAACCCGAATGGCGGGGCCGTGCGTCGTCCCCGTGACGGGGCGTACGGTCCTGGTCAGTCACGTCGGTCGGTCCTCCTCATCGGCGTGCCCGCGTCAGCGACGCGCGTCCAGCCATCCCTGCAGAATAGCCACCGCGGCGGCCTGATCGACGACGGCGCGCGCATTCTTCGCCTTCACGCCGCTTGCGCGGAGCGCGGTCGTCGCGGTGACGGTGGTCAGTCGTTCATCGTGATACTCGACTCTCACATCGGGCAACGTGTCTCGGCCCGTCAGCTTCGCCTCGACACGGTCGCCGAATGCGCGAGCCGCCTCGACAGCCGGGCCGTCGGTGTTGCGAAGTGTCCGCGGCAGTCCGACGATCACGCCGATCGCCTCGTACTCGTCGACGATCGCGACAACACGCTCGACGTCGCTGTCGTGTTTCGTCCGCTGGACGGTCTCGACAGGCGTCGCCAGGATTCCGTCCGGATCGCACACCGCGACCCCGACACGGACACTGCCCACATCGATCGCGACACGACGCCCGCGGGGCGTGATCATCGCCCTCCGACGACGTCGCGGAGACGGACCAGCGCTGCATCGACACCGGCGGCGTCCGTGCCGGATCCCTGTGCCAGGTCGGGCTTGCCGCCACCGCGACCGGCCACGAGCGGCGCGATCTCCTTGACGACGTCGCCCGCCTTGATACCGGCGGCGCGTGCCGCATCGGTCGTCCCCACCGCGAACGGCACCTTGTCACCATCAGCCGAGAACAGCGCGACGACCGCATTGCGGTCGGCGACGCGCCCACGAAGGTCGGTGACCAGGGTCCGCAGGCCGTTGGCGTCCACACCGTCGGCGACGCGGCCGGCGACCACGAGGGTCTCGCCGATGGTCTGCGCCTGGTCGATCAGTCCCGACACCGCTGCGCGGGCCTGCTCGGCTTTGAGTGCGTCGAGCGCCTTCTCAGCGTCGCGCAGCTTCGCGACGAGTTGGTCGACACGATCGGGCACCTGCTCCGACGGCACCTTGAGGCTCGACGCGAGGCCGGCCATCAGCGCACGTTCACGCGACAGGTACCGGAACGAGTCCATGCCGACGTATGCCTCGACTCGTCGGACACCCGAGCCGACCGACGACTCGCCGATGAGCGTGATGGGGCCGATCTGAGCCGAGCTGCCGACGTGCGTTCCGCCGCACAGTTCCATCGAGAAGGGTCCGCCGATCTCGACCACGCGCACGCGGTCGCCGTAGTTCTCGCCGAAGAGCGCCATCGCGCCCATCGCCTTGGCCTTGTCCAGGTCGGTCTCGAAAGTGTTGACTCGGAAGTTCGCCTCGACTGCCTCATTGCTGATCTGCTCGATCTGCGCACGCTGGTCGTCGGTGAGACCGCTGCCCGCGTGGAAGTCGAAACGCAGGTACCCGGGACGGTTCAGCGAACCGGCCTGAGTGGCGGTGGGTCCGAGGATCTGCCGGAGAGCGGCGCCCACGAGGTGAGTACCCGAGTGACCCTGCGTTGCGCCGTGGCGCCATGCGGCGTCCACGCTGGCGAGCACGTCGGCGCCCTCGGTGATCTCGCCCTCGTCGACGATCACGCGGTGCAGCCACACCTGCTTGCCCACCTTCTGGACGTCCTTCACCGACAAGCGCACACCGTCGGAAGTGGTGATGACACCCTGATCGGCGATCTGGCCGCCCGACTCCGCGTACAGCGGACTGCGGTCGAGGATCACTTCGAGTTCGGTGCCCGGAACCGCCGAACGAACACGTTCGCCGTCGGCGACGAGCCCGAGGACGCGAGCTTCGGACACGAGTTCGTCGAATCCGGTGAACACAGTCGGGCCGCGGTCGAGGAACTCGCGATAGACGGTCTGGTCGGCGTGCGACGCCTTGCGCGAACTCGCGTCGGCCTTGGCGCGCCTGCGCTGCTCGGCCATCAACTCGGTGAAACCGTCACGGTCCACCTCGAGGCCTGCCTCGGACGCCATCTCCAGGGTCAAGTCGATCGGGAACCCGTACGTGTCGTGCAGAGCGAACGCGTCGTCGCCGCTGATCCGCGACTTGCCCGACGCCTTGGTGGCGTCGGCGGCCTCGGAGAACAGCTTGGAACCCGCGGCGAGAGTCTTCGCGAAGCTCGTCTCCTCACCGACGGCGACCGACACGATGTGTGCGCGCTGCTCGGCGAGGTTCGGGTACGACGGGCTCATCAGATCGATGACCGCCTCCACGATCCGTCCCATCGTCGGCTGGTCGGCGCCCAGCAGACGGACCGACCGCACCACGCGGCGCAGCAGGCGACGGAGAACGTAACCACGTCCGTCGTTGGAGGGGACCACGCCGTCGCCGATCAACATGACCGAGGTGCGGGCATGGTCGGCGATCACGCGGAAGCGGACGTCGTCGTCGTGGTTGCCTGCACCGTAGCCGCGGCCGGTCAGCTCGGCGGCGAGGTCGATGATCGGGCGGCACAGGTCGGTCTCGTAGACGTTGTCGACACCCTGCAGGATGCAGGCGACTCGTTCGACGCCCATGCCCGTGTCGATGTTCTTCTTCGGCAGCGGGCCGAGGATCTCGTAATTGTCCTTGCCGCCGCCTTCGCCGCGGATGTTCTGCATGAACACGAGATTCCAGATCTCGATGTACCGGTCCTCGTCGGCCTCGGGGCCGCCTTCGACGCCGTACGCCGGGCCGCGGTCGTAGAAGATCTCCGAACACGGACCGCACGGGCCGGGCACACCCATCGACCAGTAGTTGTCCTTGAGGCCACGTCGCTGAATGCGCTCGGCGGGCACGCCGATCTCGTCACGCCAGATGGTCTCGGCCTCGTCGTCGTCGAGGTACACCGTCGGCCACAGGCGCGTCGGGTCGATGCCGTAGCCGCCGTCGTCGACCGAGTTGGTCAGCAGGGTCCAGGCGAACTGGATCGCTTCGCGCTTGAAGTAGTCGCCGAAGGAGAAGTTGCCCGCCATCTGGAAGAACGTGTTGTGCCGGGTCGTGATGCCGACCTCTTCGATGTCCAGCGTGCGCACGCACTTCTGCACACTGGTGGCACGGTTGTACGCCGGAGTCTGATCGCCGAGGAAGTACGGCTTGAAGGGCACCATGCCCGCGTTGACGAACAGCAGATTCGGGTCGTCGAGGATCAGCGAGGCGCTGGGAACCTCGGTGTGACCGGCCCGGATGAAGTGATCCAGGAAACGCTTCCGGATGTCATGCGTCTGCACTGCGGCGGTGTCCTTCGTTGAAGTGGTGATACCGGAACCCGAGTTTACCGGGCTGTGACAAGGGAGTTGACGTCGCACGCGTCAACGACGGCGCGCACGTCCGGCGAGGCCGCGGACGATCGAGCGCAGTCTGCCCACGCGCGGGCCGAGTTCACGTTCGAAGCCGTGGTCGGTCGGCAGGTAGTAATCGACGCCGACCAGCGTGTCCGGTGCGTACTGCTGGGCGAGGACCCCGTCCGGATCGTCGTGTGGGAAGCGGTAGCCGACGGCGTTGCCGAGCTTCTTCGCTCCCGCGTAATGACCGTCGCGCAGGTGCGACGGAACCGCACCCGCCTTGCCCGACGAGATGTCGGTCATGGCGGCGCCGAGCGCTGACGTGACCGAGCCCGACTTCGGGGCCGTCGCGATATGGATGGTGGCCTGCGCCAACGCGAGCTTCGCCTCCGGCATTCCGACGAGTTGCACCACCTGAGCAGCGGCCACCGCGGTCTGGAGTGCCGTCGGATCTGCCATGCCGACGTCCTCGCTGGCATGGATCATCAACCGTCGAGCGATGAATCGGGGATCCTCCCCCGCGCTCAACATCCGGGCGAGATAGTGCAGGGCCGCGTCGACGTCCGAACCGCGCATCGACTTGATGAACGCACTGGTCACGTCGTAATGCTGGTCGCCAGAACGGTCGTACCGCACGGCTGCGCGGTCGATCGCCGCTTCGACGTCGGCGACGGTGACGGTCTCCCCGTCGCTGCCGTCGGCGCTCGCCTCGAGTGCGGTCAACGCTCGCCGCGCATCTCCCCCGGCTACCGCGACGAGATGGTCGAGCGCCTCCTCCGACAGCTCCACCGATCCGTCCAACCCACGCGGGTCGGCGACCGCACGCGCCACGACGTCCTTGATGTCGTCGTCGGTGAGCGACCGCAGCTGCAGCACCAGCGACCGTGACAGGAGCGGAGCCACCACCGAGAACGACGGATTCTCGGTGGTTGCCGCGACGAGCAGCACGATCCGGTTCTCGACTGCGTCGAGCAGCGCATCCTGCTGGGTCTTGGAGAAGCGGTGGACTTCGTCGATGAACAGGACTGTCTGTTGGCCTTGAATCAGCCGCCGGCGGGCGACGTCGATGACGGCCCTGACCTCTTTGACTCCGGCGGACAGCGCGGAGAGTGCCTCGAAGCTGCCACCGGTGGCCTGGCTGATCAACGACGCCATCGTCGTCTTGCCGGTGCCGGGCGGGCCGTACAGCAGCACCGACGAGCCGCCGGACCCCGCGATCAGCCGTCGCAGCGGCGACCGTTCGCCGAGGAGATGATCCTGGCCGACGACCTCCTCGAGCGAGGTCGGCCGCATCCGGACTGCGAGTGGTGCGGACGGTGACGGCATCGGCGGGTTCGACCTCTGTGCCGTGCCGATGTCGTCGAAGAGGTCCCCGCCGTCCCCCGACTGGCCGGTCATTCGAACCAGAGACGTTGCAGCGCGCGCCCGACGTCTCGTGCGACGTCTGAGACCACCGGGTCGGCCGACGACCGGGCGAGATCGGCCCAGCGGGCGGTCACGACACGTGGATCGGCGGTGTGCAGTGCCCAGTCGTCGCCCGACGTGTCCGACTCCAGCATCCAGTAGGTGCCGAGCCACACCCAGAGGGTGCGTGCGGTGGTCAGCAGGTCCCGGAGGGTCCGGTCGTCGGCGAGGGCAGGCCACAACGGGGACACCTCCGCCCGCCACGCGTCGGCCAGAGCCGTCTCCAGCTCTGCGGCTCGGTGCGACGCGGGCTCGGACAGCGCCGACGGGAACGTGGCCAGCGCGTACGCCACGTCGAGGGTGGCGTCGCGGAACGCGCCCCACTCGTAGTCCATGAACTGGACGCCGTCGTCGTTGATCAGGATGTTCTCGGGACCGACGTCCGACGTGCTGAACGCCCGGAACCGGCCGTCGCCGAACAGTGCCAGACCCGCATCGAGCACGGCCCGGAACTCGTCGGACACGCTCACCCCGATCTCGTCGGCGACGTCGGCGGTACGACGCACCGCCTCCGCGGCCTGAGCATCGATGCCCGACGAGCAGATCGGTGCGTCTCGGCGACCGTCTCCACGGCGGCCGCTGACCCGCAGCAGAGTGTCGAAGTCGTCTTCGCCGCCGAAGGTCGCAGCGTGCATGCGTCCGAGGGCCTGGCCCCACGCGCTCACGCCGCGGCCGACCTCGTCGACGTCGGTCGAGCCGAGCAGGTCGATCATTCGACGGCCGTCGCCGAGATCGGTGAGGACGAGGATCCGGCTGTCGAGGTCGGAGGCCAGCAACTGTGGGCCGGGCCGTGACGCGGTCGGCAGCGCCGTGGCGTACCGGTACGACGCGATCTCGCGCAGCACCTGGTCGGCGGACGAGTGTTCGTCGAACGCTTTGACGACGACGGTGCGGTCGAGCGACACCGGGTTGTCGGCGACTCGGACGCGCAGCACAGTGCTGCGGCCCGAGCCTCCGAGATCCTCGGGGTCGTCGATACGGACTCGGCTGCCCGCTCGCCGCGTCAGGACGTCCTGCGCGGTCTCGAGCACCGAATCGATTCGATCATGTGCCACTACGGTCATGATGAGACTCAGGCGTTCGCCTGTCCCTCTCCAGCCACTTCAGCGGCGGCCTTGGGTGCGGGCTTGAAGTCGATTCCCGACTCCTTGCGCTGTTCCGGCGTGATGGCGGCCGGAGCGTCGGTCAGCGGGTCGACGCCGCCGCCGGACTTCGGGAACGCGATCACTTCGCGGATCGACGACTCGCCCGCGAGGAGCGAGGTGATGCGGTCCCACCCGAAGGCGATGCCGCCGTGCGGCGGTGCACCGTAGGAGAAGGCGTCGAGGAGGAACCCGAACTTCTCCTGTGCTTCCTCTTCGCCGATGCCCATGATCTTGAACACACGTTCCTGCACGTCACGGCGGTGGATACGGATCGAACCGCCACCGATCTCGTTTCCGTTGCAGACGATGTCGTAGGCGTAGGCCACGGCAGCACCCGGGTCCGCTTCGAGGTTGTCGAGGCACTCCGGCTTCGGGGAGGTGAACGCGTGGTGCACCGCGGTCCAGGCACCGGAGCCGACGGCCACATCGCCCGCCTCGACGGCGTCGCCCGCGGGCTCGAACATCGGGGCGTCGACGACCCAGGTGAACGCCCAGTCGCCGTCCTTGATCAAGTCGAGCTTGCGTGCGATCTCACCGCGTGCCGCGCCGAGGAGTGCGCGCATCGGCTTCACGGCGCCCGCGGCGAAGAAGATGCAGTCGCCCGGCTTCGCGCCGACGTGGGCTGCGATGCCCTCGCGCTCGGCGTCGGAGATGTTCTTCGCGACCGGACCGGTCAGCGTGCCGTCCTCCTGGACGAGCACGTAGGCGAGCCCCTTGGCACCGCGCTGCTTGGCCCATTCCTGCCATGCGTCGAGCTGACGACGCGGCTGCGACGCACCACCGGTCATCACGACGGCGCCGACGTAGGGCGCCTTGAACACGCGGAACGGCGAGTCGGCGAAGAACTCGGTGCACTCGACGAGTTCGATGTCGAAACGCAGGTCGGGCTTGTCGCTGCCGAAACGACGCATCGCATCGGCGTAGGTGATGCGCGGGATCGGCGCGGTGATCTCGTGACCGATGAGCTTCCACAGCGATGCGAGGATCTCTTCGGCGAGGGCGATCACGTCGTCTTCGTCGACGAAGCTCATCTCGATGTCGAGCTGGGTGAACTCCGGCTGGCGATCGGCGCGGAAGTCTTCGTCGCGGTAGCAGCGGGCGATCTGGTAGTACCGCTCCATGCCCGCGACCATGAGGAGCTGCTTGAACAGCTGCGGGCTCTGCGGCAACGCGTAGAACGTGCCGGGCTGGAGGCGTGCTGGCACCAGGAAGTCGCGGGCGCCTTCGGGCGTCGACCGAGTGAGGGTGGGAGTCTCAATCTCGACGAAGTCGTGCGAGCCGAGAACGGCACGTGCCGCAGCGCTGACCTGTGAACGCAGACGGATCGCGCGGGCCGGGCCTTCGCGACGGAGGTCGAGGTAGCGGTGGCGCAGGCGTGCTTCCTCGCCGGGCTGCTCGTCGAGCTGGAACGGCAGCGGCGCCGATTCGTTGAGGACGACGAGCTCGGTGGCGTTCAGTTCGACGGCGCCCGATGCGAGGGCGGCGTTCTCGCTGCCTTCGGGGCGTTCTTCGACGACACCGGTCACCTTGACGCAGTACTCGGCGCGCAGGCGGTGAGCGGCTTCGGCGACCTCGTCGTCACGGAAGACGACCTGCACGAGGCCGGACGAGTCGCGGAGGTCGATGAAGACGACGCCTCCGTGGTCACGACGACGTGCGACCCAACCGGTGACGGTGACGGTCTGCGAGGCGTCCTCGCGGCGCAACGATCCGGCGAAATGCGTGCGGAGCACTGGATTCCTTCCTTGTGCGCAGCGGGGTCGCTGGCAGGATTGGTGACGGTTCCGGTCAATTCTACGGATCGCCATCGACAAAGCGACTTCGGGCCGGACGTCTTGGCTACTGTTAGCCCATGACTTTTCAGGGGAGCGGACCTCTCGACACCAGTGACGTGTCGGCCGGAGGATCTGGCGGGGGCGGTTTCGGCGGCGGAAAGATCGCCCTCGGCGGCGGTGTGGGCGTGATCGTGACGATCGTCGCGCTACTGTTCGGCCTCAATCCGGGCGACATCCTCGGCGGCGATTCGTCCAACCAACAGGCTGCTCCGGGCAGTCAGGGCACGGACAGCGCCGAGAACCGAGAGCTCCAAGCCCACATCGATTCGTGCACGGTGGAGATGGCGAACACCGATGACGTGTGCCGCATCGTCGCGACGAAGGACAGCCTGAACAAGGTCTGGGCCAAGCAGATGCGCGGCTACACCAAGCCGGAGACGAGGATCTTCGCCGGCAACATCTCAACTGGCTGTGGCGCTGCGTCGTCGGCGATGGGTCCGTTCTACTGCCCCGCCGACCGCACCGCGTACTTCGATCCGGCGTTCTTCGCCGACCTCAAGCGGATGGGCGGCTCCGACGGTCCCCTCGCCCAGGAGTACGTCGTGGCCCACGAGTTCGGCCATCACGTCGAGAATCTGACCGGTGTGCTCGCCAAAGGTCAGCGGATGGGCAACGACGGTTCGCGCCGCATCGAACTGCAGGCCGACTGCCTCGCCGGCGTGTGGGCGTACCACGCCGACAAGGGCCCGGACGCGATGCTGAAGCCGCTCACCGAGGACCAGATCGCCACTGTGATCAAGTCGGCCCAAGCGATCGGCGACGACACCATCCAAGGTTCCAACTCGAACCCCGAGGGTTGGACCCACGGATCGTCCACCCAACGCGTCCGCTGGTTCAAGATCGGCTACGACGGCGGCAAGCCGTCCCGCTGCGACACCTTCGCGACGAACGACCTGTAAACGAGGGTTTCAACGACAAACGAGGCACGCATGCGTGCCTCGTTTGTCGTTGAAACCCTCGTTCAGACACGAATCCCCAGTCGGGCGTAGTGCGAACGCAGGATGCGCATCAGTCGTCCTCGCCGCAGGTCCTCCCAGACCCATCGCACTACGGCGAGTCCCAAGTCACGAAGCTCGTCCTCGCGGATCTTCTCCCGGATGACGACGTCCTCGGGTTCCTCGCCTCGTCGCATGTTTCGCCGATACTTGACGAGACCGTCGAACTCGCCGACGAATACGTCGTCGATACCGAAGTCGCAACGCGCCGTCCGGCCTGACCGAAGGGCATATTCGACCTGCAAATCGGGCACGGGAAGTCCGTCGTCGATCATCTGGGCTCGACTCCACGACTCCCCTGGCGATTCCGAACGCCCGTCCGCGAACCCGAAAGCGCGACGAGCGAGGTTCACTCCTCGACGCCGTTCAGCGAGCAGCTACCCGATCGCCTCGACATCGGCTTCTCGCGCGAGCGCGCAGTCGAACGCAGTCAGCGCCTGCGCAAAGTTCCTCGCTCCGAGTGCGACGTCGACGACTGTTCGCTCGAGACTAGTCGCCGGTACGCCATCGATCACCACGATCTCGTTGTCGGTCAACGTGCGAGGGTGCACAATCCGTCTCGACTGCCGGTACCCGCCGTCCCCTCGACCGTTTGTCATGTGAATGTGCTCGTGATCCGGGTACAAGAGTCTCAGCCCGTGCAGTGACGCGGCTGACTCATGGCTGAGGACCAGCGACCCGCACCGCCCCGCGACCAGACTTCGGCGTCGGTACACCTCTTCTCCAGCTTCTGCCGACGAGCGATCCGTGATCGGCAATGAATAGTGTCCACGCCCGACAATCAGTAGTTCGCCGCGACGGATCGCGTCCGTGAGCTGCCGCTCGGAGACTCCTGCGTCGAGTGCTTCGCTGCGACTGATGATCCCGTGCTCGTCCGTAGGCCACATATCCAGATTGAAGCCCCAATTCACGGATTCGTCACATACGTTGTCCGCAGGCTTGCAAACGAGGCATTCAAACACAAACGAGGCACGCATGCGTGCCTCGTTTGTCAGATGCCGAGGCGGGAGCGGATCTCTGCGAGGGCGGCGTCGAGGGGCACCTTGTGCTGGTCGCCGTTGGTGAGGTCCTTGATCTCGATGGTGCGTTCGTCGAGTTCGCGGTCGCCGAGGACGAGAGCGAGGCGAGCGCCGGAGCGGTCGGCGGCCTTCATCGCGCCCTTGAGGGCCCGGTCACCGTATGCGAGGTCGACTTTCACCCCGGCTGCGCGGAGCTCACCGGCCAGAGCGACGAGCTCGGCTTTGGCCGCTGCTCCCATCGGCACTCCGAACACGTCGACACGCCCGACACCGGCGACCGAGACGCCTTCCGCCTCGAGCGCCAGGACAGTGCGGTCCACACCGATGCCGAAACCGATGCCCGACAGCTCCTGTTTCCCACCGATCTGCTTCATCAACCCGTCGTAGCGTCCGCCGCCACCGATGCCCGACTGTGCGCCAAGACCGTCGTGGACGAACTCGAACGTCGTCTTCGTGTAGTAGTCGAGGCCGCGAACCAGACGCGGATTGACGACGTAGTCGACGCCGAGCCGGTCCAGATGACCCTTGACCTGCTCGAAGTGGTCCTTGGCCGAATCACTGAGGTGATCGAGCATCAGCGGGGCGTCGGCCGTGGCCTCGCGAACCTCGGGACGCTTGTCGTCGAGCACACGCAGCGGGTTGATGCGGGCGCGTTCCCGAGTCGGCTCGTCCAGATCGAGACCGAGCAGGAACTCCTGCAGACGCTCTCGGTACTGCGGTCGGCAGGTGTCGTCGCCGAGCGACGTCAGATCCAGCCGATATCCGGTGAGACCGAGCCGCTTGTACCCCTCGTCGGCGATGGCGATGACCTCGGCGTCCAATGCCGGGTCGTCGACGCCGATCGCCTCGACACCCACCTGCTGCAACTGGCGATAACGGCCGGCCTGCGGACGCTCATACCTGAAGAACGGCCCCGAGTAGCACAGCTTCACCGGAAGCTGACCACGGTCCAGTCCATGCTGGATGACGGCGCGCATGACACCCGCGGTGCCTTCCGGGCGCAGCGTCACGGTGCGGCCGCCTCGGTCGGCGAAGGTGTACATCTCCTTGGAGACGACGTCTGTCGACTCGCCGACACCGCGCGCGAACAGCGCGGTCTCTTCGAAGATCGGCAGTTCGATGTGGCCGTAACCCGCGCGGTACGCGGCGTCGGTCAACGCATTGCGGACGGCGAGGAAATCGGCCGACGCAGGCGGAAAGTAGTCCGGAATGCCTTTCGGCGCGGAGAATTCGCTCACAGTCCGAACCGTCCCTTCTTCTGTGCATCGGGCAGGTCGACGAGGAACGGGTTGCCCGTGCGTTCCGCGCCGATGGTGGTCTGGGGTCCGTGACCCGGAAGGATCACCTGGTGATCGTCGCGACCCATCAGGGTCGCGGCGATCGAGTCGAGCAACTGCTGGTGATTGCCTCCGGGCAGATCGGTGCGACCGATCGACCCGTTGAACAGCACATCACCCGAGAAGCAGACCGACACGCTCTCCCCCGTCTCGGGATCGTCGGGCAGATCAGGAGTCAGCAGAACGCTGCCGGGCGAATGCCCAGGCGCGTGGGCCACGCCCCATCGAATTCCCGCGATCTCGACGTCCTCGCCGTCGACGAACTCGATCACCTTCTCGGGCTCCCGGAACACGGTGTCCCCGATCATCTGCGAGAGAGCGCGTCCCACACCGACACCCGGATCGGTCAACATGGGACGGTCGGCAGCGTGGATGTATGCGGGAATGGAGAACTCATCGGCCAGCTCCTGAGCATTCCAGGTGTGGTCGAGATGCCCGTGCGTCAAGAAGATCGCGACGGGAGTCAACGAGTACTCGGCCAACGCCTCGCGGACGTTCGGCGCGGCATCCTGGCCGGGATCGATGATGATCGCGTCCGACCCGGGCCCCTCGGCCACCAGATAGCAGTTGGTCTGGAACATTCCGGCGGCGAATCCGGCGATCAGCACTTGGTAAGCCTCTCCTCGAGTATGTGACGTTCGGAGCGTGTCGGAAACCATTGTCTCATCGACCTTTCAGAGCACTGCGATAGCATAGGGCCCGCTGCCCGGACCGCCCCGCGCAGCCATCCGCCCACAGGAGGTTCCACGAGCGTGTCGACCAACGAGGAGCGTCGCGAAGCCGCCCGCCAGAAGCTGGAGGACCGGCTGGCCCGCGAGCGACAGGCCGCGAAGAAGCGCAAGCTGTCGATGCTGGCCGCCGCAGGCGTCGCCGTCGTGGCGATCGCCGCCGTCGGAGGCTACTTCTGGTACCGGAACTGGGACGACAAGCGTCACACGACCTGTGACTACACCGCTGCCCCGGTCGACTTCGCGAAGACGATCAAGGCTGTCGAGACCCAGCTCGCTACGGCGCCCGCCGAGCAGAAGGCACAGGGCGAAGCGTTCCTCAAAGAACTTCGAGACGGCGAAGCCAAGCAGAGGACGTCGCCTATGCCAGACGGTCGGACCCTCAACACTGGAACCCTCGACCTGACGTTGGCCACCAACCTCGGCAACGTTCCCATCACGCTTGACCGTTCACTCGCCGCGTGCAACGTGAACGCAGTCCAGTCGCTGGCGTCGAACGGCTTCTACGACGGCACACAGTGCCATCGGCTCACCAACTCCGCGAACCTGTCCGTCCTCCAGTGCGGTGACCCGACGCTCACCGGCATGGGCGGCCCTGGCTGGAACACGCCGGACGAGGACCCCACCGGTTTGAAGGAGGTGCCGATCGATCCCCAGATGGCGGCGATGGGCATGAGCCAGCAGACCGTGATCTACCCCCGTGGCACCATTGCGATAGCCAACAGCAACAGCGCAGAGCAGGGACGCGCCAACACCGGCAGTGCCCAGTTCTTCATCGTCACCAAAGATTCGACTCTGACGCCGACACTGGCCGTCGTCGGTCATGTGGATGACGCCGGAATGAAGATCATCGACCAGGTCGCCAAGGGCGGCATCGTGCCGACCGCGACAGGCAGCGCGGAGGACGGTACTCCCAAGCTTCCGTTGCAGATCAAGACGGCGTCAGTCGCCTGATCCGACACCACGAACGGCCCGACCCCGAAAGTTCTCGGGGTCGGGCCGTTCGTCGTCTGACGACTGAGTACGGTCAGGCCGCCGAGGTCACCCGGTAGACGTCGTAGACGCCTTCCACATTGCGAACCACGTTCAGCACGTGACCGAGGTGCTTCGGATCGCCCATCTCGAACGTGAAACGGCTGACCGCGACGCGGTCGCGGCTGGTGGTCAGCGACGCCGAGAGCAGATTCACGCGTTCGTCGGCCAGCACGCGGGTCACGTCCGACAGCAGGCGGTGACGATCGAGCGCCTCCACCTGGATAGCGACGAGGAAGACCGCGGTACTGTTCGGCGCCCACGACACCTCGTGGAGCCGTTCGGGTTGCGACCGCAGTTCGTCCGCGTTGGTGCAGTCGGACCGGTGCACACTCACACCGCCGCCTCGCGTGATGAACCCGATGATCTCGTCGCCGGGCACCGGGGTGCAGCATTTGGCGAGCTTCACCATGACGTTGTCGATGCCCTCGACGACCACTCCGCTGTCGCCGCCCTGACGTGATCTCCCGCTCTGGGTGGACGGGGTGGCGCGGTTCGCGATCTCTTCCTCGGCCGCCTCGACCCCGCCGAGGAGTGCGACGAGCCGGTGGACCATGCGCCCGGCGGGTACGTGCCCCTCGCCGACCGCCGAGTACAGCGCGTCGACGTCGGCGAAACCGAACTCCTTCGCCACCGCGGTCACCGATTCGGCCGACAGGAGGCGATGCAGCGGGAGCCCACCGCGCCGGACCTCCTTGACGATGGCCTCCTTGCCCGCCTCCAACGCCTCCTCGCGGCGTTCCTTGGCGAACCACTGCCGGATCTTGGCCTTCGCCCGCGGCGAGACGACGAAGTTCTGCCAGTCCTTGCTCGGTCCGGCGTTCTCGGCCTTCGATGTGAAGACCTCGATCACCTCACCGTTCTCCAACGGTCGTTCCAACGCCACGAGGCGACCGTTCACCCGGGCTCCGATGCACCGGTGCCCGACTTCGGTGTGCACGGCGTACGCGAAGTCGACAGGCGTCGAACCGGCGGGCAGGGTGATGACGTCGCCCTTCGGGGTGAAGACGAAGATCTCCTTGACGGCGAGGTCATAGCGCAGGGACTCGAGGAACTCCCCCGGGTCGGCGGCTTCCCGCTGCCAGTCCAGGAGCTGGCGCATCCACGCCATGTCGTCGACCTCGGCGACATCAGTCGCCTTGCGTCCCTTCCCTTTTCGCCCTTCCTTGTACCGCCAGTGCGCGGCGATGCCGAACTCGGCGGTCCGGTGCATCTCCACTGTCCGGATCTGGATCTCGAGTGGTTTTCCCTCGGGGCCGATCACCGTCGTGTGCAGCGACTGGTAGACGCCGAAGCTCGGCTGCGCGATGTAGTCCTTGAATCGGCCCGCCATCGGCTGCCACAGGGAGTGCACCACGCCGATCGCCGCGTAGCAGTCGCGCACTTCGTCGCACAGGACTCGCATCCCGACCAGATCGTGGATGTCGTCGAAGTCTTTCCCCCGCACGATCATCTTCTGGTAGATCGACCAGTAGTGCTTGGGACGTCCCTCGACGGTCGCTTCGATGTGCGCCCCGCCGAGTGCGTTGTTCAGATCGCTCCGCACCCGCGCGAGGTACGTGTCCCGACTCGGCGCCCGGTCGGCGACGAGGCGAACGATCTCCTCGTACTTCTTGGGGTGCAGGATCGCGAACGAGAGGTCTTCGAGCTCCCATTTCACAGTCGCCATGCCGAGTCGGTGGGCTAGAGGAGCGATCACTTCGAGCGTCTCTCGAGCCTTGCGCGCCTGCTTCTCCGGCGGCAAGAAACGCATGGTGCGCATGTTGTGGAGGCGGTCCGCCACCTTGATCACGAGGACGCGCGGGTCCCGAGCCATGGCGATGATCATCTTGCGGATCGTCTCGCCCTCGGCCGCGCTGCCGAGCGCCACCTTGTCGAGTTTGGTGACACCGTCGACGAGATGTGCCACCTCGGCGCCGAAGTCCTTCTCGAGTTCTTCGAGCGAGTAGCCGGTGTCTTCGACGGTGTCGTGCAACAGCGCAGCTACCAGCGTCGTCGTGTCCATTCCGAGGTCCGCGAGGATTGTCGCGACTGCGAGCGGATGGGTGATGTACGGGTCGCCCGACTTGCGGAACTGTCCGGTGTGACGCTGTTCGGCGACGTCGTACGCCTGCTGCAAGACTGTGACGTCGGCTTTCGGATACACACCCCGGTGCAACGTGACGAGCGGTTCGAGCACTGCCGCGACGCCGCCGCGTGGCGGAGCCGTCATGCGCCGCGCCAATCGGGCCCGTACCCTGCGAGAACTCAACGGTGCAGCGATGTCATCACTGCGTCGCGCGGCATCCGGTTCGCTCATGGCCCGAGTTTATGGCATCACCGCGTCGGTGCGGTCGGACTGGGGTTCTCTCGGGTGTTGCGCGTGAGCGAACGCCGGGTTCAACCCGTGCAGAGCGTGTGAACTCGAACGGGTGCCGCTGCGGTGATGACATCGCGTCCGGGGAACCCGTCGAGCTCCATGACGACGGCGACATCGGTCACTTCTGCGCCGACTTCAGCAAGAAGTGCAAGCGTCGCGGCAATCGTCCCACCGGTGGCGAGGACGTCGTCGACAACGGCCACACGACGGCCGTGGAAGTCGATTCCGGAGGCCGGGATCTCCAACCTCGCCGACCCGTACTCGAGGGCGTAGTCGACGCCGATCACCGGCGGCGGGAGTTTGCCGCCCTTGCGGACGGCCACCACGCCGATCCCGAGGCGATGCGCGATCGCGCCGCCGAGCAGGAACCCGCGTGCGTCGATGCCCGCGATCAGGTCCGCGCCTGCACACGCGTCGGCGAGCGCCGCGGTGAGCGCGTCGAGCCCGTCGGCCGCAGCAAGGACCGGGGTGAGGTCTTTGAACGCGACACCCGGCTCGGGGAAATCCGGCACCAGACGTGCGTGCGTCTCGATCGCGATGCGTGCACGGTCCAGATGGACGGCGGTGGTCATCAGGCTCCTCCCCAACGGTCCATGTTCCAGCCGGTGCCCGACCGGCCGAGTCCGACGACGACATTGCTGACGCCGGACGATTCGCGTCCCCGCACTGTTCCGAACAGCGGGATCGACGGGAGTTGGTCCCATGCCGCCGTCTCAATGGACCGCAGCAGCGGAAGTCGACCACTGTCACTGCTCGTCGCGACGAGCTCGTTGATCGACGTGCGGACGGTCCCGTCCCGGAATCCGGACAGGTTCAGCGGATCGCCCGGGTACAGGGCGAACACCGCGGGCACACCGCTCGTGGTGCCCGATGCGGCGAACGTGTCGCCGGACAGGATCACGGCGTCGACCGTCGAGCCGAGCGACGAGACGGAGAAGTCGGGCGACGAGGCGTCGCGCACGGTGATCCCGGCTTTCACACACGACTGGGCGATCGTGTCGACGATCGCCTTGTCGACCGTCGATCCCGCCGGGTAGCCGATGCGGATGACGGGCTTGGCACGACGACCGTTGGCGTCGACGGGTCGCTGCTCCAGAAGACCGCGCGCTCGCGCGACGTCCGACCGCGGGTACCGCCTGCCGAACTGCGCGTTGAGGGACGGCCCGAGGGTGTCCGCGGGCGCGGCGCTCCGCAGGTTCCAGACGAGCCCGTTCGATCCGTGAGCACGGGCCAATTGGTTTCGCGGCATGCACGACGCGAGCGCACGGCGCACCAGGATGTCGGAAGCGACGCCGGTCCGGGCGAAGACGAGATTCGTCACCGACACCGGCGCGATGTCGCGCGCGGAGCCCCGGTCCGTGATCGGGGTCTCACGACCGGCGAGGGCGTCGGATGCGGACAGGTCGCCCGAGTCGACGACCTCGACACGTCCGTCGGCCAGCGCGGCCGCGCCGTCGGTGCCGCGAGGCCAGACTGTCACGTCGCCCAGCGCGGGCTTCCTGCCCCACCACTTGTCGTTGGCCACCAGACGCAGGCCTTTGCCAGTGGTGTACGACTCCAGGCGGTACGGGCCCGACGAGAGGATCGTCGTCGGGTCGATCTCACCGCCCGGCTTCAATCCGAAGCCGGTGTTCCACGCGGTCGCGATCTTCGCCAACGCCTTGGAGTCCTTGCGGTTGATCGCGCCGACGACATCGGGTACCCCGGCAAGGCGTCCGACGACGTGGGCCGGCAGCAGGGAACCTGCACCGAACAGACTCGACCAGTCGCCGAAGGTGAATCCGGAGGCGAAGGTGACTGTCGCGGTGCGAGCGCCGGGCTTGCAGTCGACCTTGTCGATGTTCCGGTAACCGGCGTTGGTGGACGCGTCGAAGCCCTTCACCTTGCCGCCCATCGCTGTCGCAGCGAGCAGAAGGTCGTCGCACGACATCGCGTGCCCGTCGGAGTAGACGGCACCGTCGGTGAACTCGTAGCGGACCGTGAGGGGCGTCGACTCCTGAACGGTGGCGGTGCCGACGTCCCGGTCGGCCACCGTCTGGCCCTGGGGCCCGACGTAGGAGAATCCGGGCAGCACGCGGGTGAGCGCCATCAGCGCACCGTCCGCGTAGCCGTCCCTGGTGTTCACGTTGAGGCTGCGGACGCGTGCGTCGACGAGATAGTCGACGCTCGACTGCTCGTCGTCGCCGCATGCCACGAGAAGAGATCCCGCGGCCGCGAGGGTCGCAGTGAGCGCTGCGACCCGGCGCAGCCGCGGGCCGATCATGCCGCTGCCCGTTCCCGTCGGGCGATGACCTTCGCGGTGTGCCGCTTCACGTCCTCACGCATCTCCTTCAGCGTCACCAACAGCGGCGATGCGAGGAAGATCGACGAGTACGTGCCGACGACGACACCCACGAGCTGGATCAGGGCGAGGTCCTTGAGCGTGCCGACACCGAGCATCCAGACCGCGATGACGATCAGGGCGATGATCGGGAGCACCGAGATCACCGTGGTGTTGATCGACCGCATGAACGTCTGGTTGACCGCCAGGTTGGTCTGCTCGGAGTAAGTACGGCGCGACGACGCGAACACCGATCTGGTGTTCTCCTCCACCTTGTCGAAGACGACCACGGTGTCGTAGACCGAGAAGCCGAGGATCGTCAGCAGGCCGATGACGGTCGCCGGGGTCACCTCCCAGCCGACGATCGAGTAGACACCCGCGGTGGCGACGACGTCGAACAGGAGCGACACCAGGGCCGCCGCCGACATCTCCCGGTCGAAGCGAATCGCGATGTAGATGAACACGGCGACGAGGAACACGATCAGCGCGATGACCATCTTGCGGGTGATCTCGGCGCCCCACGTGGAGCTGACGTCGGAACTGCTCACATCGGACTGATTGATCTTGAACGTGGACGCGAGACCTTCGGTCAGCTTCGCCGCGTCTTCGTGCGACAGCGTCTCGGTCCGCACCTGAATGGTGGCGGCCTCACCGGTGCCCGCCTTCTGCACCGACTCCGGATCGTGTCCGAGCGCGGCGGTGAAGGCCTCGCTGACCGACGACGTCGTGACGGTGTCCGACGCTGGGATCGACACCTGGGTTCCGCCTTCGAAGTCGATGCCGGGGGTGAATCCGCGGAAGATCATCGACAGGACGCAGATCACCATGATCACGGCGGAGATCACGTACAAGCGTCGGCGCGACCGTGGTCCGACGACGTCGAACGCGCCGGTGCCCGAGTAGAGGCGGGAGAAGAACGACGTGTTCTTGGCGGCGACGTAATCGTCGTCCGACCATTCAGTCGTCGGCTTCTCTGCAGTGGTCTCGTTGGAACTCACTACGACTCCTCCCCTTCGGTGGCCGCTGCCTTCTTCGCACGCGCGGCGGCGGCGCGGCGCTTGCGCGCGACGTCGGACACGGCGCCGAGGCCGTTGATGCTCGGCCGTGACAGGAATTCGGTCCGGCTCGCCATCACGACCAGCGGGTGCGTGACGAGGAAGACGATCACAACGTCGATGATCGTCGTCAGGCCGAGCGTGAACGCGAAGCCCTTGACCTGGCCGACGGCGAGAACGTAGATGATCACGGCGGCGAGGAAGCTGACGGCGTTACCGGTCCAGACGGTACGACGTGCGCTCTGCCAACCGCGGGTGACGGCGGATCGGAACGATCTGCCCTCCCTCATCTCGTCCTTTATTCGTTCGAAGTAGACGACGAACGAGTCGGCTGTCATACCGATGCCGATGACAAGGCCTGCGATGCCGGAGAGGTCGAGGGTGAACCCGATCCACCGACCGAGGAGCACGATCAGGCCGTACACCATCGCTGAGGCGAGGAGCAGCGACAGGAACGTGAGGAAGCCCAGCATCCGGTAGTAGGCGAGCGCGTAGATCAGCACCGCGAGCAGACCCACACCGCCTGCGATGAGACCGGCGCGCAACGACGTGAGACCGAGTGTGGCCGACACCGTCTGGGCGTCCGACATCGAGAACGACAGCGGGAGCGAACCGTACTTGAGCGCGTTGGCGAGATCGATGGTCTCGGACTGTGTGAAGCTGCCGCTGATCTCGGTGGTGCCGATGATGGCGCCGTTGATCGTCGCTGCGCTCACAACTCGGGTGTCGAGCACCGTCGCGGTGGTCTTGCCGACGTTCTTCGACGTGTAGTCGACCCAGGTCTGCTTGCCTTCGCCGCGGTAGTCCACGGACACGACCCATTGGCCTGCCTGGTTCTGCTGCGACTTGGCGTCGGCGACATCGGTGCCGCGGATGATCATCGGCGCCAGCAGGTACACCTGGCCGTCGTCCTGACCACAGGCGACGAGGTACTGGTCGGGCTTGTCGTAGCCGACCAGCGGATCACTCACGTTCGGTGCGCAGTTGACCTTGGACATCTCGGCCTGCAGGCGGGCGAGTTCCTTCTGGTCGGCGTTCGCCGGAGCCTGGCGCGCGGCGCGGGCATCGGCGATCGCCTTCTTCTGCTCGTCCGCCGTCATGTCGGCGGGCTTCTTCGCGTTCGGGTCCGCCTTCTGCGCTACCGCAGGCTGGCTCGTGATGACCGGGCGAATGAACAACTGAGCTGTCTGCGCGAGGGTGCGCGCCTGCTTGCCGTCCTCACCGGGAACGGTGATGACGAGCGTGTTGCCGTTCACGACCACCTCGGAGCCGCCGACGCCGAGGCCGTCGACGCGCTGCTGGATGATCTGGCGTGCGTCGTCGAGCTGCGCCCGGGTCGGGTCGGCGCCCTGGTCGGTGCGCGCGGTCAGAACGACGCGCGTTCCGCCCTGCAGGTCGATGCCCAGCTTGGGCTCGGCCTTTCCGCTACCGGTGGCGAAGATCAGCGCATAGATCGCACCGAGAACGGCGAGAAACGCCAGGAGAGGCACCCACGGAGGTGTCTCTCGCTGCGCGTTGCGTCGCGCAGTGAGTGGATTGTTGCTGGTCACGTCTGAAAAGCCTACTTCTCTTCGGGCTTGTCGCCGGACTCGTCGTCGGTCTTCTTGGTCAATTTGTCGAGCGCGGCCGGGCTGTCGGGAACCTCGATGGAATCGTCGTCGTCAGCATCTGACGTATCGGTCGCGTCCTCGTCGGCGGTGATGACCTCACGAATCGCGAGGCGGTTCCACTCGGTGACCACACCGGGAGCGATCTCGATCGTCACGACTTCCTCGCCCGACGGATCGACGACGGTGCCGAACAGGCCGGAGTGAAGCTGCACACGTGAACCGGGCACCACTGACGACTGCATCTCGGTGGCCGCGGCGGCCCGCTTCTTCTGGTTCCTGATGCTCATGAACATGAACACGGCCATCGCCGCCAGCATCAACGGGATGATCAAGTTTGAAGGCATAGCCTCCAGTGTGCCAGGCCGCCGGCTCCGCGCTGGACTCCAGGTGCCCGAGCATCACCCGTTCGCGCCGCCGGTCACCATTCGTCGAGAGTGGTGTACCCGTCCTGGACCGCCCGCGCGAACAACGCCGACTTCGTCGTCGCGTCCCGACCGACGGCCGAATACTTGGCACGGATTCGCACAATGTGCGTGCTGACGGTCGCCGGACTGATGAACAGTTTCGCCGCGGCAGCCTCTTTGGACCCGAGACGCAGCCACGTGGTGAGCACTTCCACTTCGCGCGCTGACAACAGAGGCCGGCGAGACGGCGTGGCTGGTACGTGATGAGTTCCGTCGAACACGTGTCTCTCCTCGAGGACCGGCGGATGCACTCCGCAGTTCGGATGAATTCTCATCGTGGCCCTCGGTAGACCCGTCGGACGCGTGCGACGATTGCCTGACCGTAAGTCGATACAGATTCCGATACGCCGACCTGGGCGTATGGCTCAGACAGAAGGAACTCGCCCGATGCATCCGGAGGCCGTCTCCTCCCGCGAAGAACTAGGAAGAGCGCTCACGGAGCTTCGCACGACGGCAGGCCTGAGCGTCCGCGACGTCGCCTCGACAGCGGACGCCCTGCACGGCACCATCGCAGGCTGGTTCGCCGGGCAGCACGCGCCGACACGTGCCAGTCGCGACATGTTCAACCGCGTTCTCGCGGCGTGCGGTGTCACCGAGTCAGTCGAGCAGGAAGCCTGGTGGGCCGCCGTCGAACGCACCGGACGACGCGGCGGACGGCGAAGGACCCGGGCCGTGTCCCCGTATCCGGGCCTCGATCCGCTCGGACCGAACGACCGCAGTTGGTTCTTCGGACGGGACGACCTGATCGATCGGCTCGTGGCGATCGTGGCCGAGCAGTCCCGTGCGCGGCAACGCGACATCGACGGGACCGGCGAACGCGGAGCGTTCCGCGCCGCGCTCGTGGTCGGCGGGTCGGGTGCGGGCAAGTCGTCGCTGGTTCGGGCCGGACTGATGGCCGCAACCGGAGAATCCGGAGAGCTCGCCGGTTGGCAGGCTGTGGTCTTCACACCCGGTGACGACCCGGCCGCGGCCTTCGACGCCGCACTGTCAGGGGTGGACCTCGACTCGGCGACACCGGTCGTCGTGATCGTCGATCAGATGGAGGAGCTGTGGACACAGAGCGACGAGCGCAGTCGTGACGCCTACGACAGCCGATTCACCGAACTGATCGACGGACGAAACGTGATTCCCGTCGGCGTGCTCCGGGCCGACTTCTACGGACGGGCGGCGGAGATGCCCGGCCTGGCCTCCGTTCTCGCCGACGGGCAGGTCGTCGTGCCGCCGATGACGCGCGATCAGCTACGAGCGGTCATCGTCGGTCCCGCGGCGCACGCAGGCCTGCTCGTCGACGACGACCTCGTCGACCTCCTGCTCGACGAGGTCGCGCCGTCGGACGGCTCGCAGCAGGCGGGCGCAGGTGTCCTGCCACTCCTGTCCTACGCGTTGCGCGCGACGTGGGAGCAGTCGGACGGTCGTCGTCTGACCGTCGCCGACTACGTCGCGACGGGCCGGATCGGCGGCGCCGTCGAACTCGCGGCCGAACGTGTGTACGCCGATCTGACTCCTGACGACCGATCTGTCGCGCGTCGGACGCTGCTGTCGATGGTCAACGTCGACGAGGACACTGTCAGCAGGCGACCCGTGCGACTCGCCGAGCTCGAGACCGCCGACACCTCCGATCCCGTCGCCCGTGTGATCGATGCATTCGCCGACGCACGTCTGATCACGGTGAGCGGCACTCACGCTCAGTTCGCCCACGAGACGCTGCTGACCGCCTGGCCACGTCTGGGCGAGTGGCTCGACGCCGACCGTGAGCGTCTCCTCATGCATCGTCGGCTGCGGACTTTGCGCGACACCTGGGAGAGCAACGGCAAACCGGACGATCTCCTTCCCGGCCGCGGGCGACTCGAGCTGTTCCGGACGCTGCCAGACGACGAGGTGTCGGGCGTCACCCGAGAGTTCCTGGATGCCGCACAGGCGGTGGCGGTTCGCGAAGACGACGTCGAACGAGCCCGCATTCGCCAACTCCGCCGTTTCGCGCTGTACGCGGGCGTGTTCGGTGTGGTCGCGCTGGTGGCAGCCGTCACCGCACTCGTCTTCGGCATTCGGGCGGGCAACGCCCGCGAACAAGCCGACCGCGCCCGCCTCGACACCGTGAGCAGGCAGATCGCCGTTCAGGCCGACCAGCTCCGCGATCGCGATCCACACCTGTCCGCGCAGCTCGCAATGATCGCGTATCGACAGTCGACGACGCTCGAGGCACGGTCCACTCTCAGCGACACGCTGTCGGCGCCGGTCCCCGCCCGATTCACCGGGGACGGCGGCTCCACCCTGCTCGCCCAGTCCCCCGGCCGAGTCGCCGCTGCAGGCGGAAGCGGACAGGTGCGGATCTTCGACGTCGGCGACAACGGTGTCCGCCGGGTCGTCGGCGACTTCCGGGCAGGCGACGCGACTGCCGACGGACACCTCGGGGGCGTGACGCTCGCGCCCGACGGCCGCACACTGTACGTAGGCGGCCGCGGTGCGGTGACGGTCTGGAACATAGCCGATCCCCGCAGACCTGCGAAGACGGCCGAGCTCACCGGTGTCGACGGCGACGCGAACGCGTTGGCGGTCAGCCCCGACGGCGCCATGCTCGCGGCCGCGGCCACGGGAACCGGCCTCTACGTGTGGGCGGCCGACACCGCTGGGCGATGGAATCGAGTGGCCCTCCCGCGGGCGGCCGGACAGCTGGACGGCGCTGTGGCGTTCTCCCCCGATGGGCGGTCGATGGCGTCGTCGACGACCAGTCACCGAATAGACCTGTGGCGAATCAGCGGAAGGGACCTGGTCAGTACGGGAGAGATCGCCTTGGGCGGGTCGTCCAACCAGCTCGCACAGGGCCTGGACTACCTGCCCGACGGCAGGCTCGCCGCCGCGTTGCGCAGCCGTACCGTCGACGTCTACTCCGTCACGGACCCCGCTGCCCCTCGGCTGACCGCCCAGTTCGGCGGCTTCTCGAGTTGGGCTCGATCTGTGCGTTCGAACGCGGCGGGCACACACCTGATCGCGACGGGCGCGGACAACACAGTCGCCGTCTACGATCTGGCCCGACCGACCGATCCACCGAGGACCCTCCCGACCGCCGCCAATTCGTCGAGCGCCTTGTTCGTCGGCGATCACGTCGTGGTCGCCAGCGACGACGGCCGCGTGATGGACTGGCCGCCCGCGCGCAGCGTGGTGCACGTCGGAATGAAGACTGTCTTCCAGGCGCCTGCCGGCTCCGACGGTCGCCGCATGTTCGCCGCGGACACCTCCGCCGACGGCGCCATCACTCAGTGGCGGTCCGTCGACGGCGGTTACGTCCGTGCCGGCCCCGACCTCGCGCCCCCGACGGGAACGGTCTTCTCCGGCGCCGTCGTGACCACACCCGAAGCCGATGTCCTGGCGATCGGCACCGCGGACGGCACCGTCATGTTCGCAGACGTGTCCGACCCCGCACGCCCTCACATCGTCGGCGCAGTCGCTGCACACGACGCCCTCAACGAGACCGTCGACTACAGTGCGCAGTCGCACCTTGCGGTGACCGGCGGGACCGCCTCCCGCGTCGTGACTGTCGTCGACGCGAAGGATCTGACCGCACCGCGTGTGGTCGGCCGCTTCGACGCGGGCGCAGGCGTCTGGTGGGCGTCGCTGAGTCCTGACGGTCGACGTCTGGCTGTGGCCACCACGACCGGTCAGGTCCGCCTTGTCGATCTGACGACACCGGACCGTCCGCGCGCCTATCCCGACCCGATTCGATTCGGCGGCGCAGCCCTGTCCACCAGATTCGACTCGACCGGCGACCGTCTCGTCGCCACCTCGGAAGACCGCGTCGTCGCAATCGCCGACATCAGCGATCCAGAATCGCCTCGCGAGACCGCGCGCCTCACCGGACCCGCCGGTCAGCCCTACTCCGCAGCTTTCTCCCCTGACGGCACGCGGCTCGTGGCAGGCGGCAGCAATTCGGAGGTCTGGGTGTGGGACGTCAGCGGCACTCCGACCGAGTCGATGGTCATCCGCTCGTTCCCCGGAAACGTGTACGACGTCCGGTTCATCGGCGACCACACGGTGCTCGCCGCCGGCGCAGGCGGTCGCGTCGAATCCTGGTCACTCGAGCCTGACGATCTGATCGCCGCTCAGTGCGCACGCGTCGGCGACCAGATCACCGAGGACGAGTGGAAGACGTACATCCCCGGACTGGACTACGCCCCGCCGTGCCCGGCTGCGACCTGACGTCAGGCGCCTGTCAGCACAACGTCGCTGAAGACGATCGAGTCGCCGGTGGAGGTGAACGCTAGCCCAAGTCGCTGGGCCTCATCTCGTGTGAAGCCCCCGGATATCTCCGTGTCTCCGATGATGACACCGTTGATGACCGCTGCGCTCACCACGACACCGGATTCCACTACCGCCGTCGACTCGCCGATGTGCGAGCTCGTGTAGTCCAACCATCGCCGCGCGGCGTCATGTCGGTACGAGACGGTCACCACCCACTGATCGGGCATGGACCTGCCGACGCGCGCCTTGAGGACCACGCCCTGGCCGAACAGCTGCGGTCCGAGCATGTACCGCTGACCGTCCGAGTCACACGCGACCAGCGATCGTGTGGGATCGGGACTTTCCTCCGGTGGCCCGCATGTCCCGGCTCTGGAAGACTCCACGGGCCGAGTCTCCGCGGCCGCACCGCTCACCAGCACTGCGGCGTTGTCGCGCGACATCCCAGAGAGCGTCATCCGCACCCGTTCACCGTCGACGGACTTCGCCACGACAGTCCCGTCGGCGGACGTGACCCTGTCGACGAGGCCCGCGAGGACGTCGGAAGGAGACGAGCCGTCAGTCGTGTGAACACTCGCTTCGAGTTCGACGCCGCCGGGCGCCGGACGAACCGGCTGACCGTCCTCGTCGGCGCAGGCGGACAGCCCCGACATCACGACCACCACCACGACAATCATCAGTGCACCCCACCGTGTCATGGTCCGACCCTATCTGTCGGTGAGGTCGCCGGCGCCCGGACGAGCGGTGGCTCAGTCGAACAATGTCTCTTCGCGGGCACGCACACCGTGAACCCGGTCGATCGCGTCTGGCGGCGGGGTGAGGCCGAGGTGATGCCAAGCGGCGGCGGTCGCCACCCGGCCCCGGGGCGTGCGCGCGATCATTCCGGCTCGCACGAGGAACGGCTCGCACACCTCCTCGACCGTGGAGGGCTCTTCACCCACGGCGACCGCGAGTGTCGACACCCCGACTGGTCCCCCGCCGAACCCGCGGACCAGGGCGCCGAGGACCGCCCGGTCCAGACGGTCGAGACCGAGTTCGTCGACGTCGTACACGGCGAGCGCAGCGCGGGCGGCTGTCACGTCGACACTGCCGTCGCCTCGGACTTCGGCGTAGTCGCGGACCCGTCGCAGGAGCCTGTTCGCGATACGAGGCGTGCCCCGCGATCGGCCCGCTACTTCGGCTGCCGCGTCGTCGTCGATGTCGATCCCCAGGATCACGGCCGATCGGGTGAGCACTCGAACGAGTTCGGAGGGCTCGTAGAACTCCATGTGCGCTGTGAAACCGAAGCGGTCGCGCAGCGGTCCGGTGAGCGCACCCGACCGTGTCGTGGCGCCGACGAGGGTGAACGGCGCGATGTCGAGCGGGATCGACGTCGCACCCGGCCCCTTTCCGACGACGACGTCGACCCGGAAGTCCTCCATCGCGAGGTACAGCATCTCTTCGGCGGGCCGCGCAATACGGTGGATCTCGTCGATGAACAGGACGTCGCCCTCAACGAGGTTCGACAGCATTGCCGCGAGATCACCCGCCCGTTCGAGCGCGGGTCCCGAGGTGATCCGTATGGCCGCGCCCATCTCGGCGGCGATGATCATCGCGAGCGATGTCTTGCCGAGTCCCGGCGGACCGGACAGGAGGATGTGGTCCGGAGTGCGGCCGCGCGCCCTCGCCGCATGAAGGACGAGTTCGAGCTGCTCTCGAACCTTCGGCTGCCCGATGAAGTCCTGCAGTGTCGACGGACGAAGGCTGTTGTCGAGGTCCCGGTCTGCGGGTACTGCGTCCGCGCCGGTCAGAGGGTCGTCGTCGAATCCGTCGATCATCGGCGGGGACCGAGGCCTGCGAGCGCCGTGCGGAGGAGGGTCGAGGAGTCGGCGTCGGGCTGTGCGGCGAGCACCGCCGCAACGGCCTGCTGCGCGGCGTTCTCGGTGAATCCGAGACCGATGAGCGCCTCGGTCACCTGCCCGCCGGTACCCGACGACGGCGCTCCGGGAACTCCGCCTGCGACCGGGGCGGCGTCGACCTTGTCGCGAAGCTCCACCACCAGGCGTTCCGCGACCCGCTTGCCGATGCCCGGAACGGCCGTCAGCGCCTTGGCGTCGGATTCGGCGAGCGCACGCCGCAGGCTGTCCGGCTCGAGGACCGCGAGGGTCGCCATCGCGAGCCGCGGACCGACCCCGGTCACCGTCTGCAGCAGTCCGAAGAGGTCGCGTGCCTCGGGGTCGGTGAAGCCGTACAACGTCATAGAGTCCTCACGGACGATCATCGACGTCAGCAGCCGCGCATGCGACCCGCGGCTGAGCCTGCCGAGGGTCGGCGGTGTGGCGAGCACTCGGTAGCCGACTCCGGCGCATTCCACGACGGCGTGATCGAGGGCGATGTCGATGACCTCACCGGACACGGACGCGATCATCGAGCTGCCTCCTCTCGTGCCGCACGCAGGCGGGCACGATGACGTTCCTGAGCGACCTTCGCCTGTTTGGCGGCGGCCTCCATGCGTTCGTTCACCGGCCCACGCCAGCAGTGACACACCGCCAGGGCGAGAGCGTCGGCGGCATCGGCAGGCTTCGGCGGTGTCTGCAGTCCGAGGATTCGCGTGATCATCGCCGTGACCTGCGCCTTGTCGGCGCGGCCCGACCCGGTGACAGCCGCCTTGACCTCGGACGGGGTGTGGAAACGCACTGGTATCCCCCGCTGCGCCGCGGCCAGCGCGACCACACCGGCGGCCTGTGCCGTGCCCATCGCGGTGCTCACCTGACGCTGCGCGAACACTCGCTCGATCGCGACCACGTCGGGCGAGTGCGTGTCGAGCCAGTGCTCCACGCCCTTGTGCACGGCGAGGAGACGCTCGGCGAGCTCCATGTCGGCCGGGGTGCGCACCACGTCGACGTCGAGCGCGGTTACCCCGCGCCCGCCCGTCGACTCGACCAGCGCGACACCGCACCTGGTGAGACCCGGATCGACCCCCATCACACGCACGAGACGACCCGCCCTCCAGACAACCGTGTCACCCGGTCGGTGACGAACGTTTGTTCGAGACTATCAGTCGTTCTCGAGCTCGGCGAGGACCTCGTCGCTGATGTCGACGTTGCTGTAGACGTTCTGCACGTCGTCAGAGTCTTCGAGCGCGTCGATGAGCTTGAACATCTTCCGGGCGCCGTCGGCGTCGACAGGCACTTCGACCGATGCACGGAAGTCGGGTTCGGCCGACTCGTAGTCGATGCCCGCCTCCTGGAGCGCGGTGCGGACTGCGATGAGATCTGTCGGCTCGCTGACGATCTCGAACTGCTCACCGAGGTCGGTCACCTCTTCTGCGCCCGCGTCGAGCACTGCCATCAGCACGTCGTCCTCGGACTGGTCACCCTTGTCGAGGGTCACCACGCCCTTGCGGGCGAACAGGTACGACACCGAGCCCGGATCTGCCATGTTGCCGCCGTTGCGGGTCATCGCCGTGCGGACCTCGCCTGCGGCGCGATTGCGATTGTCCGTCAGGCACTCGATGAGGATCGCGACACCATTGGGGCCGTAGCCCTCGTACATGATGGTCTGCCAGTCGGCGCCGCCGCCTTCTTCGCCACCGCCGCGCTTGCGTGCGCGTTCGATGTTGTCGTTGGGAACCGACGACTTCTTGGCCTTCTGGATCGCGTCGAAGAGCGTCGGGTTGCCCGCCGGGTCACCACCACCGGTTCGAGCCGCCACCTCGATGTTCTTGATCAGCTTGGCGAACATCTTGCCGCGCTTGGCGTCGATGACCGCCTTCTTGTGCTTGGTGGTGGCCCATTTGGAGTGGCCGCTCATAGTGGTGCTTCCTTCCGTTTACGACTGTGAAATCCTACGCTTCCGCGACCATGTCGACGAAGAAGCGGTGCACACGGTGATCCCCGGTGACTTCGGGATGGAACGACGTGGCCAGCACGTTCTGCTGGCGCACAGCGACGACACGCCCGGCGGCCGGACCGTCGGGAACGGTCGCCAGCACGTCGACGCCCTGCCCGACCGACTCGACCCAGGGCGCTCGGATGAACACCGCGCGCATCGGGTCGGTGCCCGGCACATCGGTGATTCCGACGAAGTCCAGGTCGGTCTCGAACGATTCGACCTGACGCCCGAATGCGTTGCGGCGGACGGTCACGTCGAGTGCGTCGAGGTGCCTGGCGTCGGGTCGGGTGTCGAGGATCGTCGACGCGAGCATGATCATGCCCGCGCACGAGCCGTACGCGGGCAGACCGTCACGCAGTCTGCCGACGAGCGGATCGTAGAGGTCGAACACGCCGAGCAGCCTGCTCATCGTCGTCGACTCCCCGCCTGGGATCACCAGACCGTCGACGCGATCGAGTTCGGCTTCCCTGCGCACCGGAAGCACATCGGCCCCTGATGCGACGAGGGCCTCGGTGTGTTCTCGCACGTCCCCCTGAAGTGCGAGAACTCCGATCAGCGGGGTCACGTTGCGGGCCTGGTGACACTCGCGATGGACGTCGGCACTCCGGTGCGTGTGAGGCCTTCCTGCGTGACGGCCGCGACCATCCGGCCCGCACGATCGAAGATCCGCCCCTGCGTGAGGGCCCGCGCGCCGCCTGCCGACGGCGACGTCTGGTCGTACAGCAGCCAGTCGTCGGCTCGGAACGGGCGCAGGAACCACATCGCGTGGTCGAGCGATGCGTTCTGCGAGTCGACGTCCGGGTGTGCCGTCTTCGACGACCCGAGCAACGTCATGTCGCTCATGTAGGCGAGGGTGCAGACGTGCAGCAGCTGATCGTCGGGCAGCGGTTTGCGGTAGCGGAACCACACCCGCTGCTGCGCGGCGAACGACTCGTGAGTGACGAGCTGATCGCGGGGCACGATCCGAATGTCGAAGTTCTCCCATTCGGCGTAGAACACGCGGGCATTGCCCTTGAGCTGCTCTGCCTTCTCCTTCTGATCGGGCAGCGACTCCGGGTCGGGCGCCGGCGGCATCACATCCTGGTGCTCGATGCCGTGATCGTCGGTGATGTGGAACGACGCCGACATCGAGAAGATCGCCTCGCCGTTCTGAACGCCGGTGACCCGCCGAGTGACGAACGAGCGCCCGTCCCGGATGCGGTCGACGAGGAACACAGCGGGCTGATCGGGCTTGCCGGGACGCAGGAAGTAGCCGTGCAGCGAGTGCACGGCGAACTCCGGAGCGACGGTCTGCGTCGCCGCGACCAGTGCTTGTCCGGCCACCTGGCCGCCGAAGGTTCGGCGCAGCGCGCTCGCGAACGCGCCGCCGCGATAGATGTCGGCGTCGATGCGTTCGACGGACAGAATCTCTTCGATGTCAGCCACGAAGGAATTATCCCCCACGACCGACGGGCGCATCGATCCGAGGGTCGGTAGGGTCGGCCCCATGACCGACATCGACGCCAGCGCTCCCACCTCGAACGATCTGACTGCCGCTCTTCGTGATGTTCTCGACGGCCGGTGGGCGGCCACCCGGAACGTGGTCCGTGACCTCATCAACGAGGAATCTCTGGTCCCTCGATCGGGGGTTTCGCTCGACGAGTACCGCGCGTTGATGCTCGAGCAGATGGCGGCGATGGTCCCGCTCGGGTTCCCCGCCGACGGATTCCGGCCAGAGCACGGCGGCTCCGGCGACGTGGGTGCAGCCGTCACTGCGATCGAGACGCTCGGCTACGGCGACTTGTCGCTGATGGTGAAGGCCGGAGTCCAATGGGGCCTCTTCGGCGGTGCCGTCGAGAACCTCGGAACCGATCGTCACCACGAGAAGTACGTGCGCGGCCTCATCGACCTCGACGTCGTCGGGTGCTTCGCGATGACCGAGACCGGCCACGGCTCCAATGTGCAGGCACTCGAGACCACCGCCACCTACGATGCCGCGACCGGCGAGTTCGTCATCGACTCCCCGTCGCCGAGTGCACGCAAAGACTACATCGGCGGCGCCGCCGAGCACGCCGCATACGCTGCCGTGTTCGCCCAGCTGATCACGGCGGGCCCAGGCGAGGAGCCGACCGGTCGCGGAGTGCACTGCTTCGTCGTTCCGATCCGCGACACCGACGGCGCCGATCTGCCCGGCGTCACCACATCCGACTGCGGATACAAGGGCGGCCTGCCCGGTGTCGACAACGGCCGCATCATGTTCGACGGCGTGCGCATCCCGCGTGAGGACCTGTTGAACAGGTACGCGGACGTCGCCGCCGACGGCGCCTACTCGAGTCCCATCGAGTCGGACAATCGCCGGTTCTTCACGATGCTCGGGACTCTGATCCGAGGACGTGTGACCGTCGGCGCCGCGGCCGGGGCCGCAGGCAGGCTCGGGCTCGCTCTCGCGGTGAGTTACGCGCTGGTCCGTCGACAGTTCTCCGCACCCGGCCAAGACTCCGAACTGGTGCTCATGGACTACCGCGCACACCAGCGTCGACTGCTCCCCCTCGTCGCGCGGGCGTACGCGTTCGGGCTCGCGCAGAACGAGGTCGTCGCCGAACTCCACGAACTCCAGACCGCCGACCCGTCCGATGTCGACCCCGACGCGATCCGCAAGCTCGAGGTGAAAGCCGCCGCGATCAAGGCCGGGCACACCGAACTCGCGTCCCGCGCAATCTCGGAGGCGCGCGAGGCGTGTGGCGGCGCGGGCTACCTCGACGAGAACCGACTGTCGCGCCTGCGCGGTGACATCGACGTGTTCACCACGTTCGAAGGCGACAGTCTCATCCTCCGTCAGCTCGTCGCAAAACAGTTGCTCACGGCGTACGCCGACGATGTGAGTGATCTCGACGCCGTGGGCTGGATCCGGTTCGTCGCCTCGACGGTGAAGGACATCGCGCTGGAGAAGACGGCGGCTCGCCAGGTGGTGCAGACCCTGCTCGACGACTCCGACGAGGACCCGGAGAACTCCGACCTGTCGCATCCCGGCACACAGCTTCGGCTGCTGCGCAATCGTGAGGACCATTTGCTGCGGACCGCCGCGAATCGGATGCGTCGAGCCAAGGACGAGGACGTCGACGCCCAGGAGGTGTTCACGTCCACCCAGGATCACCTGATCAAGGTCGGCGACGCCCACATCGAGCGGATCGTCCTGGAGATCGTCGTCGACGTCATCGGGAAGGTCACGGACACGCAGACGCGGACTCTCTTGAAGAGAGTCCGCGACCTGTTCGTCTATTCACTTCTGGAAGATGATCTCGGCTGGTTCCTGATGCACCGGCATGTGAGCGTCGAGCGGGCCAAGGCCATCCGACGCGGCGTCAACGAGCTGTGCGGCACCCTGCGTCCCCATGCCGCCGAGCTCGTCGGCGCCTTCGGGGTACCCGCCGTCGCTCTCGACGTCCCGATGATCGAGCATCGGTAGCCTTTCGACTCCGCTCAAGGAGCAGGAGGGATCCGCTCAAGGAGCAGGAGGGATCCGCTCAGAGCTCTTCGATGTCGATGATGTCGTCCTGGATGGCGCGGGCGACGAGCGCCGCCTTGGTCGATGCGGGACGGCCGATCTCGGCGTACTTCGCGCGGATGCGCGTGAGGTGCGTGTTCACGGTGCCGAGCGAGATGTGCAGTTCCTGACCGCACGCGGGCTTCGAGTCGACCATCAGCCACGTGCGGAGCACCTCGACCTCACGGTCGGTCAGAGTGGGGCGCGGCAGTTCCGGCGCAGCGGGCTCGACGATCGGAGCGAGGGCCTGCATACGGCGCACGGCGGCCGTCTCCACGTACACCGGGCGGCCGGGCAGCGGCATCACGCGAGCGCTGAGTCGAGCGAGCGCTTCGCGGCGACGCTGCTCGGCAGACGCCGAACGAGCTGGCGCGGAGACGGAGCTGAAGGCGGTCGCGGTGCGGGCGGTCTGACGTGCGGGTGCGGTGCGGATCGCGGCGACGGTCATGGTGTGGTCCCTTCCTCGGTGCCGGTGGCGAGCAGTTCGACCGGCTGTTGAGAAGAACGTTAAAGCGGGATCCACACGAACGCGATGGGGAGAACTACCCATGGTGTCATCGCAGGTCAAATAGTGTTTCCAGGCGACTCCCCAGTGTAGTGCCCATGGGCACCGACAAGGATCTATCGCCCGGTGAGGTTGCGCGCGTGCTCGGCGTCGAGCATCGGGAGATCCTCCCGTGCGACAAGTCCGGTGGAGAGCGCGTACTCCACAAGGCGAAGACGACGGTTGGACGCCAGCCGTCCGCCTCCCGCGCGCATCCCGGCCACTCCGATGAGGTCGAGCTTGTCGCACACGTTGTCGAGCTTGCGATTGAACTTGGTCAGCGACCATCCCAGTCGCGCGGCGGCCTGTGCGGAACTGGGCAGTGCGCTGGCGCCCGTCCCGTCACGGCGCAGAATCGCTTCGGCGAGTACCAGGACGGCCAGCTTCTGGCTCTCGGTGAAGTTCGGGACTCCGCGGGTGGTGTCGCCGCTGCCCGGAGACGTCGCCGGAGGCGGGATCACAGCGGGCGCACCGGCCTGGACCTGTACCTCGTAGGTGGTCGGACCGGCACTGAACACGATGCTGGTCCGTCCGAAGACGAGCGGCATCCGCGCGCCCGGGCCCAGTGTCGCAGTGAATCCGAGGTCGGCCGCGGTGACGGTGGCCGTCAGGTGAGTGCCGAGATTGGTGAGCCACCACATCCCGTTCTCGTCGTGCAGCAACAGGAACCGACGGTGCAGATACGGGTTGTCGTCGACGGTGAGCGTCGCCTCCCGGCCGATGTAGAACGGTTGGCTCGGCACCACTGGGAAACGTTCGCCGCAGAACTCGACGAACGTCGCGTTGTCACCCCCTGGCCCCACCGTCATCGACTCCAGTTCGTCACTGAGTGACGGTCACTGCGACGACTGTGACGTTGTCGTGCGCGCCCTGCTCAAGCGCAGCTTCGACCAATGATGCGGCGGCCAGCTCGACATCGCCGTCGGCGGCGGTGATGATCGATGAGATCTCGGCGTCCTCGAGTTCCCCGTCGAGACCGTCCGAGCACATGAGGACGATGTCGCCGGGGACTGCGGAGAACGCGAAGTAGTCGGCGAGAGGTTCGGCCATCCCTGCGCCCAGCGCTCGGGTTATCACGTTGCGCCGCGAGTCGACGCGCGCCTGCTCCGGGGTCAGGTACCCGGCTGTGACGAGTTCCTGCACTTGCGAATGATCCACGCTGACCTGGGTGAGCGCCGACTGCGAGAACAAGTACGTACGCGAGTCGCCGATGTTGAAGGCGACCCAGGCCGGGCCGTCCTCGCCCTGGGCGAGAACGATGCCGGTGGCTGTCGTCCCCGCACGTCGGCCGGTGTCCGATCCGAACTCTCCGATCTTCTCCTGCGCTTTGACGAGGAGCCCCGCGACGGCCGTCCGGGTGACGTCGAACGTCTCGCCGACCGGTACCTCGTTGAGTGCGACCAGGGCCGCTTCACTGGCGAGTTCCCCACTGTCGTGGCCGCCCATGCCGTCTGCCACCAGGTAGCGTCCGGGCTGGGCGAGAGCGGCGTCCTCGTTGGCCTCGCGCACTCGGCCGACGTGGCACACCACGGCCCAGTCGATCGTCAGGTCGCCGACCACGTCTTGCCCGGTCTGCGCCTCGTCACGCAAGATGACGGAGTCGTCCATGCTCACCTCTCTCCAGGACCTCGCACTATCGAGATCTGCGGAAAATCGGCCGCACGGGCCGACCGCTGCACAGGCGTACCTGTGCATGTGCTTAACAGGGTAGTCGAGACAGGTCCCATGTCATTCGATGACACTGCGAGAAACGGCACAGACGGCCGGTCGTCGGGCCGAAGCCGTCACCTGCTGTAGGTGTTGCCCGATCCGGCAGACGGCGCTTCCGCGCCGCCGTCCCAGCTGAGAGTGTTGTCGTCGCCCCGAACCGCGAGTTTCAGGATCGGACCGGTCACGACGACGGTCGAACCGTCGCCGGCGACGGTCAGGTCGTCGATCTTGTCGGTGTTGATCGTCGCTGCGTCCCCGTCGAGGGTGACCGTGCCGAGCGTTCGGTTGGTCACGTGGAGGCCGCCTCCGCTCGCGCGCAGTGTTCCGATGTGATCGACGTTGAGACCGACGTCCGCGCCCGACACCGTCGCGCTCCCCCACTCGACGCCGAGCAGGGTGACGCCTGCACCTTTGACAACGACTGAGCCAGCGGTCTCGATGTTGCCGGACACCTTGTTGCCGGTGACGGTGATCGAGCCGCAGTCGCCGGTGATGATCGGCGACGCGCCGGAGGTCCCGATCGTCACGGACTCGCGAGCCTCACATGTTCCGCCCGCGGACAGATCTCGAAGCGATCCGGCTCCGACCGGCAGTCGGGGATCCCCGTCCGAGCTCGAATCGCTGGTCGAGCACCCGACGAGGGCAAGGGCCACGAGTGCGCATACGGAAGCGATCCCCGATCGGTTCACAGTCGCCATCAGACCTGTCCGACCCTGTCGTCGGCGAGCCTGATCACGCGGAGCGGGTTGGTTCCCGTCAGCCGGCGCTCCAGCGTCCACGAATGCACTTCATGGGCCACCCACAACTGCAGGTGACCGATGCGGGCGACCGGCGCGGGCGCTCGACCGCGGGACACGTGAGCATTCCACTCACGCAGGTTGACGCCTGCGTGGTCGGCGCACGCACTCGCGACCCACAGTTCGTCGCCGGAGTCGGTGTCGATGATGATCGGGTTCACCGGGTCCTGCTTTCAGCGAGCCGATCGGCAGCGAAGCCGGTACCGGATGGATGTCTGCATATGCGCATGATGACGGAGTCTCTGTGAGAAAAGTTGTCAGTTGATCGAGTGTCATCTGATCAATCGACTGATTCGAGGTAGATGTTACTGGTCGAAACCCCATGATGGAAGAATCCAGACACCGCGCACCTCCCCCTGGAGCAGCCCGCCCCGATATGTGACCGAGATCCTATGTTTCTAATCGAAACACCGAGGTGACCGATGTCGATTGAACAGATGACAACAGTTCAGTCGATCATCGAGGAGACCCGTTATCGTGGCGCCATCCGAACCAGCTGCTCCTCCCAGGACCGGCAGCGGCCGGTGAACCCCATCATCGTCGACGCCGACACCGGGGACGAACTGTGGACCGCGGGGACGTGCGCGGACCACCTCGGTGGAACGGTGCGCCAGTGGGAAGCCCACGTCGCCCGAGGATCTGCACCGAAAGCAGTCGGACAGATCGGCCGTCTGCGTCTATGGGAAGCCCAAGAAGTCCACTCCTGGATAGTTCGCCGTCGACGTGCGAACACGACGCTCCGCGCGGTGGAACCCGCCCGCTCGTGAGCGCCGGCGCGCTCACGAGCGACGTGGTCCGGGACCTCCTATCGAGGCATTCGATGACAAACGAGGCATGCATGCATGCCTCGTTTGTCATCGAGCACCTCGTTCAGCAGTCCGGCCCCGCGGCGGAGGCCGGACTCGCGATCACCAGCCGCGCTCGGCGAGGCGGTGCGGCTCGGGGATCTCGTCGACGTTGATGCCGACCATGGCCTCACCGAGGCCACGCGAGACGTTGGCGAGGACGTCGGGGTCGTCGTGGAAGGTGGTCGCCTTGACGATGGCGGCGGCGCGCTCGGCCGGGTTGCCCGACTTGAAGATGCCGGAGCCGACGAACACGCCTTCGGCGCCGAGCTGCATCATCATCGCAGCGTCGGCCGGAGTGGCGATGCCGCCTGCGGTGAACAGCGTGACCGGGAGCTTGCCTGCCTTGGCGACCTCGACGACCAGGTCGTACGGCGCCTGCAGTTCCTTGGCTGCGACATAGAGCTCGTCTTCGGGCAGCGACGTCAGGCGACGGATCTCCTGGCGGATCTGGCGCATGTGGGTGGTCGCGTTCGAGACGTCACCGGTGCCGGCCTCGCCCTTCGAACGGATCATGGCGGCGCCCTCGTTGATGCGGCGGAGCGCCTCACCGAGATTGGTGGCGCCACACACGAACGGGACGGTGAACGCGAACTTGTCGATGTGATTCGTGTAGTCCGCGGGGGTCAGCACTTCCGACTCGTCGATGTAGTCGACTCCGAGGCTCTGCAGGATCTGCGCCTCGACGAAGTGACCGATGCGGGCCTTCGCCATGACGGGGATCGAAACGGCTTCGATGATGCCGTCGATCATGTCCGGGTCGCTCATCCGCGACACGCCGCCCTGGGCGCGGATGTCGGCGGGAACCCGCTCGAGTGCCATGACTGCGACGGCGCCTGCGTCTTCGGCGATCTTCGCCTGCTCCGGCGTCACCACGTCCATGATCACGCCGCCCTTCAGCATCTCGGCCATGCCGCGCTTGACGCGTGCGGTACCGGTTGCCGGGGCGTTCTGAGGATCGGTGGTCACTTCGGTGCTCCTGAATGTCTGATGAGAAAGGACCACAACAGTAAACCCGATCAGGGGTGATGTGCTCTACGCCGGGTCGGTGACCCTGGCGACGCCTTCGGCGATCTCGAAATAGGCGGGCATCGGCCCTCCCCCGCCGAGCCGCAGCCATCGGACCATTCGTCGTCCTCGAAGCGCCCTGGTGTCGCGCACCGCGTCGTTGTAGAAGCGACGAGCCATCGTGACTCGGGTCTGAGCGTCCGACAGCTCCCCTACCAGCGACGATGCTTCGCCAGGCAGGTCAGTGAGCGCGAGTGCCGAGGACAAGCGGTTCTCTGCGGACTCGCGTTCGACGGGATCGGACCCGTGAGGGATGTCGACTGCGGCTCGCAGAGTCGTCGTCTCCGAACCGCCTGCGACGGCGATCCGATGTGCCACATCCACTCGCCGATCGAGAGCGGCGATCAGCGCACCGCGTGCCAGTGTGACGCGTTCGGACAGGAGCCTGATCCTTGTCGCCCGAGTGGAGCTCAACACGGCGAACCAGATGACGCACAGCACGACGACGATTCCGACCGCCGAGCCGGCCCACGCGATGATCGAACCGACCATGACTCCCCCGCTCAATCCGATACGACGACGGGACCCGCACCATAGGTCACCGTGTCGTACACACGTTGGATCTGGTCGGCCACCTTCGACCAGTCGTACTGCTCGGCACGCAGGTGCCCTCGCGCCACGTAGCCTGCGCGGAGATCGTCGTCGCGCAGGAGATCGTTGATCTGCGCGGCGAGCGCCGTCGGCGACCCCGTCGTGACCAGACAGCCTGCGTCGCCGTGGTCGAGCACCCGCGCGAACGCCACCAGATCACTCGCCACAACCGCCGCACCCGCCGCCATGGCTTCGACGAGGACGATGCCGAAACTCTCACCGCCGAGGTTCGGCGCCACGTAGACGTCGGCGCTTCGCAACGCGCGCGCTTTGGTCTCGTCGTCGACCATCCCGAGGAAGGTCAGGTGCTTCGCGAGGTCTCCCGCGCGTTTGACGAGCGCACGTTCGTTTCCGCCGCCGACGACGAGCACGGTGACGTCGGGGAACTCGTCGACGATCGTCGGAAGTGCTCGCATCAGGATGTCGATGCCCTTGCGGGGTTCGTCGTACCGCCCGAGGAACATGACCGTGCGGCCGGCGCGCGGGTATCCGTCAAGTGGTTCGACCCGGCGGAACGAACCGACGTCGACACCGTTGGGGATCTCCACCGCGTCGTTGCCGAGGGATTCCATCTGCCAGCGCCGCGCCAGTTCCGAGACGGCGATCTTTCCGCGGATGCGTTCGCGGAACTGCCGGAGCACCGAGTCGAACACCGACAACCACATCGACTTGGTGGTGGCCGTGTGGAACGTTGTGACGATCGGTCCGGTCGCGACCATCAACGACAGCATCGACAGACTCGGCGCATTCGGCTCGTGCAGGTGAAGGACGTCGAACTCATTGGTGTCGATCCACCTCCGCAAGACGTGGAACATCTTGGGCGAGAACGACACCCGCGACACCGAACCGTTGTACGGGATCCCGAGTGCTGGGCCGGCGGAGTCGACGTACGGCGGCAACTCCACATCGGGACCGGCCGGAGCCAGAACTCTCACGTCGTGCCCGCGCCCGATGAACACCTCGGCCAACTCGACGACGTGCGCCTGTACACCGCCCGGCACGTCGAACGAGTACGGGCAGATCATGCCGATCTTCACCGGTTCGAGTCCAGACCGAGCCGTTCACGGCGGGCCGCAGACCAGTCCGCCTCCCACAGCGGTTGCAGCATGTGCCAGTCGGCGGGCGCCGTCGCGATGTCGCGCGTGAAGGCGTCCGCAAGGCGCTGCGCGGTCGGCGCGATCCCGCCCTCGGTGCTGATGACGGTGCCGCAGCGCAGACGCGACGTCGTCGGCCCGGTGTAGCTGTGGTGCACGGCGAGCAACGTCGCGCCGGTCTCGATGGCGAGCTTCGCCGATCCGGCCGGGATGCGGGTGCGTTCACCGAACAGGGTGACCGGCACACCGTGCGAGGTGAGATCGCGGTCGGCCATCAAACACACCACTCCCCCAGCTCGCAGGCGATCGGCCAGGATCGGGAACGGCGGCTGCTCACCACCGGTCAGCGGGAACACCTCGAATCCGAGCGATTCGCGGTATTCGACGAACTGGTCGAACAACGACTCCGGTTCGAGTCGCTCCGCGACGGTCGAGAACTGGCCGAAATGGTCGACGAGCCACACTCCGGCCACATCCCAGTTCCCCGAATGCGGCAACGCCATCACAACACCGCGCCCGGTGCCGAGAACTTCGTCGAGCACAGTCCGATCGTGCTCGGACATCTCCACGCTCGCCACGATGTCGGCGGGGTCGGTCGTCGGCAGCCGGAACGCCTCCCGCCAGTACCTGGCGTACGAGCGCATCGACTCCTCGACAAGCGAGTCGGGAACGTTGTCGGGTGTCGTCCCGATCACCCGGGCGAGGTTCTTGCGAAGCTGCTCCGGTCCGCCGTTCCGTTTGCCCGCGAGGGTGCCGACGGCGTCGAACGCGGTGCGCGCCACTGTCTCGGGTGCATACTTCACCGCAGCCCAGCCTGCCCGGTAACCCAGATCGGCGACGATCGAGCTCAGTCCGCCCAGCACGCGCTCAGACCTCGTCCGTGGCGTCGGCTGCAGGCGCGGCGGACGGAATCAGGTCGCGAGCGCCGGGCGAACAGTAGATGGACCACATGCGCTGTCCCACGGTGATCACACTGAGGACGGCGAGCACCCACATCGCGATGTGAATCGACCACGACCACTGAAGACCGGGGAACTGGGTCAGGCCGGCGCCGACGAGGACGATGATCAGCCGGTCCGGACGTTCGATGAGGCCACCGTCGCCGTTGAGACCGGCAGCCTCCGCGCGCGCCTTCGCGTACGAGATCACCTGCGAGGTGACCAGGCAGATCAGCGTCGCGATGAGCAGCAGGCGGTGCGGTTCGTGAAATGCCGCCCACCACGCGAGTCCGCCGAAGATCGCGCCGTCGGCGATGCGGTCGCATGTCGCGTCCAGTACCGATCCGAACCGTGTGCCTCCACCACGCGCCCGCGCCATCGCACCGTCGAGCATGTCGAACATGACAAACGCCCACGTGACCAGGGCGCCCGCGAACAGGTGCCCCTGCGAGAACAGGGCGATCGATGCGCCGACCGTCACGACGGTTCCGGCGATCGTCATGATGTCCGGGGTGAGCCCGGTCTTGATGAGCGCCCGGCCGATCGGCAGCGTCACCTTCGACACCGACGCGCGGCCCAGAATGCTAAGCACTGGCAGGTCCCCCGAGTTCGATCCACTTGGTCGCCAACAGGTCGCGGGTGTCCGCGAGCAGTTGCGGCATCACCTTCGTGTCGCCGACCACCGTGATGAAGTTGGCGTCGCCCGACCACCGCGGCACGACGTGCTGATGCAGGTGCTCCGACAGCGATCCGCCCGCGGCGGACCCGAGGTTCAGGCCGACGTTGAACGCGTCGGGACTGGACACGGCCTTGATCGTGCGGATCACATGCTGCGTGAACGCCATCAGCTCCCGCGACTCGGGAACGGTGAGGTCCTCGAGGTCGGCAACCTGCCGGTACGGCACGACCATCGTGTGACCCGGGTTGTACGGGTACAGGTTCAGCACCGCGTACACCGATTCGCCACGCGCGATGATCAGACCGTCCTCGTCGGTCATTCGCGGGATGTCCAAGAACGGGTGCCCGGACAGCTCACCACCGTCGGAGGCCACCTTGGGGGCCGCCGCGGTGATGTAGCTCATCCGATGCGGCGTCCACAGACGTTCCAGTCCGCCGCGCATCGCGCCGGTGCCTGGATCGCGATCGGCCGACGTCATCGACGCTTCCGGACCAGTTCGAGGAGTGCGGTCATCGACTCCGCGGTCGGCGAGTCGTTGCGACGCGACTCCTCCCACTCGTCGATGGCGACCACGGCGTCGTCGACAGCGACACCGTTGACCTGGGTGCCGTCCCGGAATCGGAAGCTGACCGCTCCCGCTTCGACGTCGCGCTCACCCGCGAGCAGCATGAACGGCACTTTGGCGGTGGTGTGATTGCGGATCTTCTTCTGCATCCGGTCGTCGGACAGGTCGACCTCGGCGCGCACACGACGCGACTTGAGGCGATTGACCACACCCTGCAGATGCGGCGCGAACGCCTCGGCGACCGGGATGCCCATCACCTGGACCGGCGACAGCCACACCGGGAACGCTCCCGCGTAGTGCTCGGTCAGCACACCGAAGAAGCGTTCGATGGAGCCGAACAGCGCACGGTGGATCATCACCGGTCGCTTCTTGGTGCCGTCTGAGGCGGTGTATTCGAGGTCGAAACGCTCGGGCAGGTTGAAGTCGAGCTGGATCGTCGACATCTGCCACGTGCGGCCGAGAGCGTCCTTGGCCTGCACCGAGATCTTCGGACCGTAGAACGCCGCACCCTCCGGGTCGGGCACGAGCTCGAGACCCGAAGCCTCCCCGACCTGGCGGAGCGTCTCGGTGGCCTCTTCCCAGACTTCGTCCGAACCGACGAACTTCACCGGGTCCTTGGTGGACAGTTCGAGGTAGAAGTCGTCGAGCCCGTAGTCCTTGAGGAGCTGCAGCACGAAGTTGAGGGTCGTCGTGAGCTCCTCGACGATCTGTTCCTGCGTGCAGAAGATGTGAGCGTCGTCCTGCGTGAAGCCGCGGGCACGGGTCAGGCCGTGGACCACGCCGGACTTCTCGTAGCGGTACACCGAACCGAACTCGAACAGGCGCAGCGGCAGTTCGCGGTACGAACGTCCACGGGACGCGTAGATCAGGTTGTGCATCGGGCAGTTCATCGGCTTGACGTAGTAGTCCTGGCCGGGCTTGCGGACCGTTCCGTCCTCGTTGTACTCCGCGTCGAGCTGCATGGGCGGGAACATGCCCTCCGCATACCAATCGAGGTGACCGGACACCTCGAAGAGGTTGCTCTTGGTGACGTGCGGGGTGTTGACGAACTCGTACCCGGCGGCCGCGTGCTGCTCGCGGGAGTAGTCCTCCATCTCCCGGCGGATGATGCCGCCCTTGGGGTGGAACACTGGCAGGCCCGATCCGAGCTCGTCGGGGAAGCTGAACAGGTCGAGTTCGCTGCCGAGTCGACGGTGATCACGCTTCTCCGCTTCGGCGAGACGATCGAGGTACAGGTCCATCGCCTCGGTCGACTCCCACGCGGTGCCGTACACGCGCTGCAGGTCGGCCAGGCTCTGGTCGCCTCGCCAGTACGCGGCGGAGCTGCGGGTAAGGGTGAACGCCGCGATGTACTTCGTGGTCGGCACGTGCGGGCCACGGCACAGGTCGCCCCACACCTTCTCGCCAGTGCGCGGGTTGAGGTTGTCGTATGCGGTCAGTTCGCCGCCGCCGACCTCCATGACCTCGGCGTCGTCCGCGGCGCCTTTGTCGTCGATCAGTTCGAGCTTGAACGGCTCGTTCGCCAGTTCGGCGCGCGCGGCGTCCTTCGACTCGTACACGCGACGGGAGAACTTCTGACCCGACTTGATGATCTTCTTCATCTGCTTCTCGAGGGCCTTGAGGTCCTCGGGAGTGAACGGGTCGTCCACCTGGAAGTCGTAGTAGAAGCCGTCGGTGACCGGCGGTCCGATTCCGAGGTTCGCCTTCGGGTTGAGCTCCTGCACCGCCTGTGCAAGAACATGGGCGCACGAGTGACGGATCACCGCGCGTCCGTCTTCGGAGTCGGCCGTGACCGGCTCGACGAGCGTGTCGGCAGTCGGCGCCCACGACAGGTCGCGGAGTGTGCCGTCCGCCTCCCGGACCACCACGACCGCCTGCGGCCCCTTGTTCGGCAGTTCGACGCCGTCGGGGAGCTCCGCGTCTCGCATCGCCGCGCCCGCGGTAGTGCCCGCCGGAACCCGTACGATCTCGGGCAGACGAACCTTCTCGACTGCGCTCGAAACAGGTCTTTCGGCGGACGCGACATTGTCGGACACGGGGTGACTCCTCGATTCTCAGCTGGGCAGCGCGTCGTCCGATTCGACGAGGCGCTGCGCTGATCGTATCGGTTCCACGCGACGCGTCCACCACAGCGTGACCGCGATCGTGCCCAACAACACGATCAAGTACGCCCCGCTTCCGATCAGCTGGAACGGCACCTGCCACGCAGGACCGTCCACCGAGCCGAATCCGCGGAACGATCCGAACGCCATCCCGTGGAACACCTTGCCAGGGTGGCCCGGGACCGGAAGCGGCATCGCCTGCCAATAGGTGAAGGTCAGCGTGACGATCGAGGCGGGCGCGAGCCACCACAGCCAGGTGCGGGGATCTTCCCTCCGGGTCTGTTCGTAGGCGTGGACGAATGCGACGAGCAGCAGCGGAAGGATCCACACCCAGTGGTGACCCCACGAGAACGGCGACACGGCACACGACGCCATACCGGTGATCGCCACCGCGAGAAGCCTGCCTCCCGCCTGGTAGGCGCAGTACGCGGCCCACAGCGACAGCAGTCCGACGACAAGCCCGACCGGAACCCACAACCACGTAGGTGGATGCGCGAGGTCCATCGTGCCGAGTCGGGCGAAGAAGCCGTTGAACGACTGGTTCGCGGGGGCCGCCATGGATCCGATGCGCTTGGTGTCGGAGATGTCCCCGGTCCAGAAGTCGATCGCCTCACGTCCGAGGACTGCGATGCCGATCAGCACGGTCCCGACGAACACCGCCACCGCGACGATCGCGGCGCGAAACTTGCGGACGGTCACCAGGTGGGCGACGAAGAACAGCGGCGTCAGTTTGATGCCCGCCGCGAGTCCTACTCCGAGGCCCTGCAGCCGGTGATTCCGCAACGCGAGGTCGGCGACCACAAAAAGCGCGAGGACCAGGTTGATCTGACCGTTCCAGAGTGTGGTGTGGACCGGTTCCAGGCTTGTCGCGAAGACGGCGACGAGCACGGTGAAGGCGACGAACCTCGCGTCGAACCGGAATCGGAGCGCGCGCAGCGACAACCCGATGAGGAGCAGCAGACTGATGACGCTGCCGACGTTCCACAGGAACTTCGCGGTGTGGATCGGCAGTCCGGCCAGCGGCACCATGACAAGCGCCGCGAACGGCGGGTACGTGAACTCCCAGACCTCGTAGACCGGCTTCGCGTACAGGGGCAGCCCGTCCCACACGGCGATCGCGCCACCGCGGTACACGCGGGTGTCGATGCCCATGTTGAACAACCCGTAGACCGGATCGGTGAACGGCACCACCCAAATGTGCCAACACACGACCAAAACAGCTCCGACGGCGGCGATCGCGAGCATGATGGTTGTCACCGAACGTATCGGCGCGGGTCTGGTCACTCGGAGATGATACGTCCGACCTCCTTCGATGTCGGTGCACGACGCGTGCTGCTGCGCCAAACCCACCGGTCCGCCCACGCCCGCAGCGGCCGCCGTGCAATATGGGCGTGTGACAGGCAGACGGGCCGAGCGGCGGCGGACATGGGCTATCGTCTCGCTCGCCGTTCCCGCCATCTCGAGTCGTAAAGCCCTGACCGCGGGAGTTCTCGTCGCACAACTGGTGGCGATGGCAGCGGGGCTCGCGCAACCTGCGTTCAACGCGCGGATCGTCGACGCGGGTGTGATCGCGGGCGACGTCGACTACGTGCAGCGCATGGGCGCGTTGATGATCGGCGTCGTTCTGATAGGCCTCGTCGCCTCGATGGCGGCGGTCGCGTGCGGCTCGGCGATCGCCGCCGGGATCTCCGCGGATCTGCGGCTGGCCGTCTATCGGCGCGCGGGGGAACTGTCGACCGCCGACTACCACGAACTCGGTACCGCGTCGATGCTCACACGGACCTCCGCCGACACCGGAGTCGTGGGACGCACGGTCTTCGCGTTCACCAGCGTCGCGATGTCCGCGCCGATCGTGACCGTCGGCGCGGTGATCCTGTCCTTGCGCCAATCGGTGCAGCTCGCGCCGGTGATCGTCGTGACGGCGATTCTCCTCGGAGTGGTCGTCGGGCTGTACGTGGCACGGGTGACGCCCTTGGCCGGCCGGCTGCAGCGCGCGGTGGACGCGGTGAACCGAGTGCTGCGTGAGCAGTTGACCGGCACTCGCATCCTGAGAACGTTCCGCCGGGAGCACACGGCGTCTGACAGGTTCGGAATCGCGAACACGGAACTGACCGTCCTCGCGCGGCGCGTCGGGGCGTTGCAGGTCCTGCTGTTGCCCTCGGTGTTGCTGATCGCCAACGTCGCGGTGGTCGCCACGAACGTCATCGGTGCGGACCTCATCGAGTCAGACGACCTCACCATCGGCGGGCTCACCGCGTTCTCCGGTTACCTGATGCAGATCGTGAGCGGAGTGTCGCTGTTCGTGGCCCTGGCCGCGGTCCTCCCCCGCGCCGAGGCGAGTGCCATCCGCCTCCGCGAGGTCCTCGACGAAGACGTCCCGGATCCTGGACCGACGGACATTCCGGATCGACCGCGCGGTGTGCTGGATGTCGACTTCCGTTCGGTCGACGTGCGGTATGCCGGCGCCGAGCAACTCACACTGTCCGATGTGACCCTGCGATGCGTCCCCGGCGGCGTGACAGCGGTGATCGGGGGAACGTCGAGCGGCAAGTCGACGCTCTTGTCCCTCGTACCGCGCCTCCTGGACTCGTCCGCAGGCGAAGTGGCCCTCGGCGACCGTCCGATCGCCGACTGGCCGTTGACCGCGGTGCGATCAGAAGTCGCCTACGTCGGCCAGCGTCATGCGCTGATCGCCGGAACCGTCGCGTCCAATCTGCGCCTCGCCTACGACGACGCGACTGACGACCTGGTGTGGAAAGCACTGCGGGTGACCAAGATGGCCGACACCGTCGCCGATCGCGGCGGCCTCGACGCGGCCGTGTCCCAGGGCGGATCGAACTTCTCTGGAGGCCAACGGCAACGTCTCGCGATCGCCCGTGCACTCCTGCACAGGCCCCGGGTGATGGTTCTCGACGACGCGTTCTCCGCGATGGACCGGTCCACCGCATCGCAGGTGTTCACGTCGGTTCGGGCCCATCTGCCTCGCACCACATTCCTCATCGCGGCCCAGCAGATTCATTCGGTGCGCACTGCCGACCTGATCGCCGTGCTCGAGCTCGGACGCGTCGTCGACCAGGGTTCGCACCGTGACCTGCTGGAACGATGCAGCGTGTACCGCGAGATCGCAGACGCACAAGCCCCGGTGCGGGCCCGATGAAGATATTCCGGGCTCTGGGCGAAGTCCGACGTTTCCTCGGCGCGGGTCGTAGCCTCACCTGGGCGTTGGCCCTCGCGATCGTGTCCGCTCTGCTGACGGTGGCGGTCCCCTGGCTCCTCGCTCAGGTCACCAACATCATCTTCGCGGGAGCTCTCGGCGCGAACCTGGACGAAGGTGCGACCCACGACCAGATGGTCGAAGCCCTTCGGGAAGCCGGTGACGACCGTCAGGCCAATATCGTCTCGGCGATCGGCGCCACGCCCGGAGTCGGGATCGACTGGTCGCCGCTGTGGACATACACGGCCGTGACACTTGCCGCATTCGTCCTGGCCGCAGGCGCTCGCATCGGCGGCGGCCTGATTCTCAACGCCGCCGTTCAACGGGCGATCCGGAGACTTCGGCGACGGGTGGAGAGCAAACTCCACCGGATGCCGGTGACTGCCCTGGAAGGCGGACGTCGGGGCGAGGTGCTCAACGCCGTCACCGTCGACGTCGACAATGTGGCGACCCTGATCGGTCCGGTGTTCGTCCAACTCCCGGTCGTGTTGTTGACGATCGTCGGGGTGTCGGCGGCGCTGATCTGGGTGTCCGGGTTCTTCGCGATGATCGCGTTCCTGACCGTCCCGATCTCCGCGGTCGCCGTCGCATTGATTCTGCGATTCGCGCGTCCCCACGTGAAGAGGCAGTGGGCCGCGCAGTCGTCTCTGACGGCGCACGCGGAGGACGTGTACGCCGCCCGCGACATGCTCTCCGCGTACGACGCCCACCGTGCGACGGAGCGCCAGTTCACCGCGGTGAACTCCGAACTGGGAGTCGACGAGACCATCGCCAGGAACGTCACGAGCCAGACCAGAGCAAGCACACTGACCACCCACCCGGGCGCACGAGAAGGCCAGCTGATCAACTTCGGGGTATCGCGCGCGATGTCGACCTCAAGACCCTTGTCGTGCATTCGCTGCTTGAACTCACCGACCTCGACAGAAACTGCGGCCGCAGGGCCCGTCCGCCAGTGAAAGGGACCTGTCGACCACGTGACGGCCGAGATCAGCGCGTCCGACTCCGCACTGTCGATGAGCACGATGTCGACGGCTCCACGATCCACGTCGCGAGCGAACTGATCGTGATCAGCCGCCTTCGGCTGAAACGCTGCCGCCGCAGACACGAAGCCTGCAGTGACGACCAGCAGAGCGGCCCACCTCGCCACAAGAAGTGCCGTACGCAACCCCATCTCCTCCCCTGGATGCAGAAAAGACCCGCAGTTTCCTGCGGGTCTTTTCGTTGTGGTCCCGGCTGGGATCGAACCAGCAGCCACCATCAAGGTAGAATCATGTTTGTGCAGGTAATAGCCCTATAGAGCCGTCTAGACTCGCCACGAATCGTCACAATCTGCCATCCTGGGTACCCACCACGTACCCACACGAGAGGGGAACACCATGGCCGAATCGTTCGGAATGATCGACAAGCGCCCGAATGGCCGCTATCGCGCCCGCTTCACCGAACCGGACCCGCACGGCACCAGCGGGAAGGCCGCAGCCGAACGCAGGATCACCGCACCAGGGACTTTTGCGACGAAAAGCGAAGCGCGGCAATGGCTTTCGATCCAGCAGGCGGCCCTCGCGAGCGGTACGTGGGTACACCCTGACGTTGCGGCGCGGCAGGCCGCCGAGCACGCCGCAGCGGCAGCAGCAGCGGCCACACCGTTCGGCACCTATGCCGCCCGCTGGATCGAGACGCGCACGAACAGCAAGGGCGAGGCGCTGCGCCCCCGGACACGCAAAGAGTATGAACGAATGCTCGATACCGGCCCTCTTGCCTTCTGGTCCGAACAGCCGTTGAACGCGATCACGCCCGAGATGGTGCGCGATTGGCGCTCCGACCTGCTGAAAGGCGGGAAGCTCACCCAAACAGCGCGCGCCTACGACCTCATGAAATCGATCATGAAGACGGCCGTCGAGGACGAGCTATTGAGCGCGAACCCGTGCCGTGTGAAAGGCGGGTCGATTACTTCCACCGGCCGGAAAGTCCGTCCGCCCACCGACGACGAGCTCGATTCGCTCATCACGCACATCGAAAGTCGCTACAAGGCGCTCGTTGTCATCGCCGCTGCCGGTGGATTGCGATACGGCGAAGCGCTCGGCTTGACCAGCGACGACGTAGCCGTGGAGCGGGACGACGACGGCAACGTGGATGCTGTCCGCGTCGTCGTCGAGCGGTCCGTCGTGGAGGGTTCCGGCTTGGCCCGCGAAGCCGGACCCACGAAAACCGCTGCTGGGCAACGCGTTATCGCCCTCTTCGGCGGCGATGCGGCGATCGTCGCCGCGCACGTCGAGGGGATGAAGCCAGGGGCGTTGTTGTGGACCGATACGCAGGGCAACTACGTGTCGCAATCGTCGGTGAACAACGCGTGGCGGAAGGCCAGGAAGGCCGCCGGATGCCCCGATGTCACGTTCCACTCGCTACGCCACTATGCGGGCACCCGGTACGCACAGTCGGGCGCGACCGTGGCCGAGACGATGGCGCGCCTCGGTCACAGCTCGGCGAAGGCCGCTATGAGGTATCAGCACAGCGGCTCCCGCGACGACGAGCTTGCGCGTCGCGCTGCGCGTCCGTAGACGATGCTGGTTGCGCTCCCTGGGCGGTGGTGCCGCGCTCCCGGGCCTTCGGCCCTCCCGCGCTTCACCAGCGCCCAGGGAGGTCGGGAGGGTGACCACGGTTGCGAGTGTGCAGCTGTCGACGTCGTGGAGACGATGGGTTGGGATGGTCCGTTGACAGCGGGCACCATAGCCACCCATCCCAGCACGTCGAAAGCCCCAACCTCTGCACCCGCGTGGCGCATCGCGAAGCGCGGGAGGGCCGAAGGCCCGGGAGCGCGGCGCGATAGCGCCCAGCAGCCCACTTCATCTACCCTGATCCCGTTGAGTACTTCTCTTCCATTCTTCCGCCGTCGCGGGCTTGGTGGCGCTCCGGTGTTGGACCTCCCGCCAGGGTGGTACTTCGTACACACCCTGGCGCGATGGTCCAATACCTCCGCGCAACATCGTATGCGCAGGTCAGAGCCAGTTTTCAATCGCGCCGTTTTTGGTCCGCGGCGCGATACAACGGCGCAATAGAAACCGCAGGTCAGAGCGTTTTTTAGGGCACCCTTACGGTCGAATAGAAACCGCAGGTCAACGGGGTGCCCCTACGGACCCATCGAACGGCGAACACCCCTGGAACCAGCGATGGTTCCAGGGGTGTTCTGTCTGTTGCCCTCGCGGGGCGGCCCATCGGCCGGCCGCAAGCGGCAGGCCGATGGATTCAACTACTTGTCGCCGTGTTGCCGTTCCTCACGGGTGCGCCCGTGGTTGCCCACCACCGTCGGCCCCGTGGCCGCGACGACGTTGGTCGTCGGTTCCGCCCCGTCGGCGGCACCTTCGATCGCTGCCGCGTGCATCAGCGCGACAGCTCTTTTCGCATTCGCCACTCGGCGGACTGCCACCGGCTCCACGCCGCCGGGTCCGCCTCGATGCCAGGACACGGACCCAGCTTCTCGACCACCGCCCGGTCCGTCTCCGTCGGCTCCTCCTGATCCCAGAACCGCTGTTCCCGCAGATTCCCCCACGACCTCCAGCGGCTGGGATCGGTCACCTTGTTCGGCCGAGGCCCCAACAGGTCGATGATCCACTCCGAGTCCACTTCGGCCGCTGGTTCGCTCGCCGATTCGCTCGGCGTCGTCGCCGAGGGGCACGCCGTCACGCTCGGCGGCGGCTGCTGCTCGGTCGGCTTCTGCGCGCGCTGCTGCTTCAAGCGCCTCAGCTTCTCGGCGGCGCTCAACGGCTTCTCGGTCATCTTCCTTCTCCTGTTCCTGTTCTGCCGACATCGCGGCGATCTGATCGGCCAGCCACAGCGAGCCGTACAGCGCGTCGCGGCCGTCGGCCTCGGTGTGGTGCGCCCGGTCGAGCTTCCCGGCGCTGCGCGCGATAGGCGTCGGCTTGCCGCCGCGCTTACCTGGTGCGGTCCGCACCGGTACGCCGTCGCTGTCGGTGACGGCGTACGACAGACCGCCTCGGGTGCCGCACCGCACCGACAACGCGGTGTCGTCGTTGATCGGCACCGAGACCGCCTCACCGGGTCCCGGCACCGCCGACAGGCGGCCGTCGATGATCGCCTCGCCGATGTGTGCGGCGAGGAACGAGTCGAGTTCCCTCGGCGTAATCGTGCTCGGCTCCATCGCGATCAACGCGTCGTGATCCGGTACGAGCAGGCCTCGCGCTGCCGCGACCCGCTCGACTTCCGACCGAGCGGATCGACCCGGCACAATCGGTTCGATGCCGTGTTCACGGAGCACTTGGTCGTTCACATCGCGCCATTCCTGGTGGTGCCAACCGGTACGACGAGCCTTGCCGGTTTGGACGATGTGATTCGGTACCGCGAGGTGAGCGTGCAACACCCCGTTGTCGCCCTGGAGCACGGCCAAGTGGGGCGTGTCGGGCACCACCCGGCGCAACGTCTCGGCGACGATCTCGCGGGCCTCGGCCACGTGCGCCGGGTTGCTCGGATTGAACCGCTTCGGGCTGAACGAGATCACTACGTCATCGCCGTGGTTCTTGCGCGTTGTCTGGCGCATGATCGCGTCCATCTCCACGGCGGCAGCGATCAATCCATCCGGCGTTTCCGGTCCCATGTCGTTGATGATCGACAGCACGCGAGCGGTACCGTCGCCGCCCTTCGGCGTGACCATGTACCGCACGTACGGAACCATCCGACCCGGCTCGATCTTCTGCGTGACGACGACCGCGCCGTCGATGCTCGACTCACTCATCGGCCCTCGCCCCCTCGCTCACCCGATCGACCACCCCGGCGATCTGCTCCATGAACTCGTCAACGAGCGCGGCAGCGTCGGGATCGCCCGAGTGAATCCGACGCGCAATCGGGTTCACGATGCCCCGGAGCTGGTTCAGTTCCTTACGCAACGCCACCCGCTCGGCCAGGGCCGCCTGCTCGGCCGCCGACGGCGGCAGCGGCACCGACGGCCGACGGCCGTCGGTAACCGCGTCCAGGGCGTCTATCGACGCCCGGACGGTCGCTGACCGGCCGAGACCCAGCCGCCGCCCGAGGGCGGCGAGCTGGTCGGCCTCGGCGTCCCCGAGCCTGAGCTCGAAACGCCGCGCTTTCGTGCTCACTGCAACCACCCCGCTACGCGGTGTCGAAACAGTGGGTGGTTGCAAGGGCACCAAAGCATTTGTACGTACAGGGCTTCGCCCTTCCCGTCCAAATGCGGCGCCCCGACTCCGGTCTCGCTCCGCTCGCCTCCGTCGGGATTCACAACGCACCGCCGGGGGCGGTACGCGGGTCATCCGGCGACCACGCCGGAACGTTCCGACCGTCGCCGAGATCGATCAACGAATCGGCCTCAGCTTCACCGGCTGGGTCCGGTTCCTCGGCCCCCTCCGCTTCGGCGATCAACTCGCGCAACTCGGCGGCGTCGGCGATCACTTTCCGAGCGGCCTCGGTGTCGCCGCCGACGGCGGCCAGGAGCGCCCGACCGAACTTCACTGCATCGCGGTCGGCCTTCTTCTTCGCCGCCGCCCGCTGCGCCGCCTTCGCCTTCCGCAGGCGTGCTTTAGCGGCCTTCTCCGCCTTCTCTGCCTTCGCGATTTCCTGTGCCAGTGACGCCATTGTCAGTTCCCTTCGTTGTCGTTGTCGTTGTTGTCGTCGTCGGGATCGATCCCGACGACCCGCATTCCGCCGCGTTCGCGGCGTGTCCCGACGCGACCGGCGGCCGTCCATTCATCGATCACGTCGTTCACCCATGCCCGCGCCTTCGCACGCGGCATGCGGACCGCTTCGTCGTCGGCGTCGGTGACCGCCTCGGCGAGCGCCGTCGGCGCGATCCCGTCGGGGTCCGAGGCGTCAATCAGTGCGGCGATCAGACGGCGACGCTGCGACTCGGGATCGGTCCCGTTCATGCGCGCCACCGACGCGGCACTGTCGGCGTCCGCCTTGGCCTTCTTGGCCGTCGCCAGGGACACCTGCCAGGGATCGCCCTCGGTCACCGTCAGGCGGCCGAGGAAGCCCTCGACGGCACCCCCGCCGACGTGGTGGGTGAGTGCGCCCGTCCTGTCCTTGACGGCCACCACGTCGCCCCAGGCGACCCGTCCGGGGACGGCCGCCGGTTGGGGTTCCTCGCCCTTGCCCGGCTGCGTCGTCGGACGGGTCAACAGCAACACGAAATCGGGGGTGTCAATCTTCGCCGACGCGCCCCGCGGACGGGTCGCCGCTTCGTGCCCGACGTGGTCGATGATGATGACCGACGTGATGGTGCGAAGTCGCTCCACGAGAGCGAACAACCGATTGACGTCGGTGGCCGAATTTTCTTCGCCCCCCATCGCGTCCATCGCCTTGGCGAACGAGTCGATGACGATCAGTTTCGGCGGGTGTTGTTCGAGGCCCCGAAGGATTCCGACGAGAGCGTCGTACGTGGACATCCGGTGCATCGCCGCAACGTCGACCGGGGACACGATGTTGACCGCACGGGTGCGAATCATCGCGTCGCTCGCGCCGAGCAGCTGAAGGCGGCCGTAGAGGGCCGGAACACCGTTGCCGTCGAGGTCGAGATACACGGCGTCTTCCGCATCCAGACACGCCGCCTCGGCCGCCCACGTTTTGCCGACGCCTCCGCGACCGACGAGCAGGGTCAGGCCCTTCTCTGCGATCAAACCATCGAGATACGGGCCGCATGCCGGTTCGGCGGTCACGGTGAGCGTCGTCAGATCGACCTCCCCGAGCGCGTCGAGGCCGATCGGAATCGGCTCGACGACGGCCTCGGCACCGGCCAACAGGGACGCCGCTTGCCTCTTCGCGTGATCGGCCACGAGAGTACGAATCCCGTCGTACCCGATTTCGCGCCGCCGCACCGCGTCAGTGAAGCGACCGATCACATCGGGGCCGAGGGCGATCAGACGAGCGCCGAGGCGGGCGTCGTCGGTGACGTCAACGATCTTCCCCGACGCGTCGATCTCGCCGACAGTTCTCAGCGCCTCAGTGAGTGCTGTCAATGCCACCTCGGCGGTGGTATTGTTGCTGCTGGACGCCCCATCCACCTGAGCCCCGTCGGTCACACCGGCGGGGTTTTCTGTTGTCGTCATCCCTGCGCACCGCCATACATGAGCGCGCGCAGCGAGCGGGCGGTGATACGGGTAGGGACGCCGGAGCGCCGGGGGAAAACCGTCTTGAGCTCGCCCCGGTCGATCAGCCGGTCGACCGACCGCTCAGAAATGCCCAGGCGCTCTTGGATTTCGCGCTTGGAGTACGCCCGCAGGTCGTCGTCGACAGTGATCGTCGGAATGGGTGTGGACATGGGTCACCTCGAAGGATCGTTCCTTCGAGTGACCCGCTGCACCGCCCTATGACCGGGAATCTGACACCGTGAGGTGGAGGTGGCAGCGGAGCGCCGTCGGCGCTGTCGCTCGTCGCACGGTAGCTCTTAACCACCCGCACTTGCCGTTAACTGTTTAGGCCGCGACCCTAGGGCCGCTTGGCGACAACAGTACGGAAACCGACAGAGACCGTCAACCGCCGATGTACCCACCGCCGCCGGTTGGGTACGCGTACCCACCACGTACCCAAACCCGCTGGGTACCCACCCTGCAGACACAAGAAAACCCCCTGTGACCAGGGGGTTTCTTCTTGTGGTCCCGGCTGGGATCGAACCAGCGACCTTCCCGGTGTGAACGGGACGCTCTTCCACTGAGCCACGGGACCAGATATTGCGTTGTCGTGCGCTCCGCGTTGCAGCGGTTCGCACGAGGAATGAGATTACACACTCACGTCGAGCGACGCCAACTCACCCCCGAGCCAGGCCCAATCCCCCTGTCGGTGGCCCCTCGTTCACGCGTCATGCACGCAACAATGACGCGCCACCTGCGAAAACACATCAATGTAAGACCCTGACCTCGCGATTTGTCATCACAGCACGAGACCTATAGTGTTCATGTCGCTGGTGAGCGGCGCCCAAAAGGCAAGCTCGCCGGTACATGCGGATGTGGCGCAGCTGGTAGCGCATCACCTTGCCAAGGTGAGGGTCGCGAGTTCGAATCTCGTCATCCGCTCGGAACAAGAGCTTGCCTCTTGCGATGGTGGCGTGGCCGAGTGGTGAGGCAACGGCCTGCAAAGCCGTGCACACGGGTTCGATTCCCGTCGCCACCTCCATGCCTGACAACTTCACAAGTCCCGCGCGATTAGCTCAGTGGGAGAGCGCTTCCCTGACACGGAAGAGGTCACAAGTTCAATCCTTGTATCGCGCACCAGATGAATAGCCCCTGTTGACAGGGGTTATTTCATTGGCCAGGATTCCTGGCACACGCGGATGTGGCGCAGCTGGTAGCGCATCACCTTGCCAAGGTGAGGGTCGCGAGTTCGAATCTCGTCATCCGCTCAGAGACAAGTCCCGGTCGCCCGCGCGACCGGGACTTTGTCGTTTCCTCGCCATTGCGTTGGGCGCCCTGGTCACGATCGGTCGTGGCGAGGGGTCTGGCGGCCCGGCCGATGTGGACGCCGTCGCATTCGCGACGAGCCTCACCGACGAGCAGCTCGGACGTCTGCGCGACTGGACAGGACGAGTACTCGCGGACGGTGACACATCTGAACTGTACGAACTCTGGGAAGAGTCCGCGGACCTCGGCGAATGGCTCACAGCGTCACGCGCAAGCATCCCGCCCGCATGACAGGCAGTCGGCACAACGAGCGACCGATTCGTCGACCCGGTTTGGAATCCGGAGGGTTGACCCGCTAGAGTTTCATCTCGCTGGTGAACAACAGTTCAGCGGCACGCGGATGTGGCGCAGCTGGTAGCGCATCACCTTGCCAAGGTGAGGGTCGCGAGTTCGAATCTCGTCATCCGCTCGGAACGAGGGCTTTGCCCTCGCGTTGGTGGCGTGGCCGAGTGGTGAGGCAACGGCCTGCAAAGCCGTGCACACGGGTTCGATTCCCGTCGCCACCTCCACGCCTGACAACTTCACAATCCCGCGCGATTAGCTCAGTGGGAGAGCGCTTCCCTGACACGGAAGAGGTCACAAGTTCAATCCTTGTATCGCGCACAGTCACTGAAGGCCCGTCGAATCTCGACGGGCCTTCAGTGTGTTCTGAGCCGGCAGGTACCGTGACAGCCACTCCCCTCGTGTAACCGAACGTAAGGACCCGAGCAGCCGTGCCCAGCCTCGCCATGTTGTTCCAGGACCGTCTCGATCCCGCCGTCGACGGCCCCCGGCTCCGGACTCAGTTGCTCGCCGACTTCCCGGATCTGGACGCGTCGATCCTGACCGTCGACCCGTCCGAGGGCGACGATGCACCACTCACCCTGTCGTACGGCGACACGATGATCGCGCTGATGGGCATTCCCGCAGCCGCAAGCGACAACCTGCCGGAGATCGCTCAGTACAGCCGCCTGTGGCCCGATACCTCACCCGTTCCGGGCACCCACGACGCGCACACCATCGTCACCGTGCTCCGACCGGGCCAGGACACGAACCATCGGCACGCGATCGCCGACGCCGTGCTGCTGTCGAAGGTGATCGCCTCGACGATCGCCCTCACCGACACCGTGATCGCCGTGTACTTCGGCAGCGCCGACCACGTGATCCTGCCGTCCCTGTTCCGCGAGCTGGCCATCGAGACCCTGCCAGAGCCGATCCTGCCCGCATGGGTCGCCCTGAACGTCGCGCCGCGCACCGACGGCGTGATGACCGGCCACACGATGGGTCTGGACATGCTCGGGCTCAAGGACATCGAGATCCCGGAGTCGCCGGAGACCGCCGAGGAGACGTTCGCGCGACTGGCGAACATCGCCATCTACCTCCTGCAGAACGGACCCGTCATCGGCGACGGCGACACGCTCGGCAGTACCACCGACGCCGAAGTCGTCGCCCACCACGTGCCGTCGGTCGTCATCGAAGGGAAAGAGGTCATGCAACTCACCTTCGGCGACGCAGAACCGGCAGCGCCCGTCGTCGCCGAACCGGAGCCTAAGAAACGCGGTTGGTTCCGTCGGAAGTAGCGTCCCCCACGGCGTCCGACGCCGAGACTGTCGGTTCTGCACACTATGGTGTGCAGAATGGCCGTCGATTCCTTCTCTGAGCTCCGCCCCGGACAACGACTATCCGGGCGGTGGAGGCAGCCCGTCGAGCTGATCGCCGTCACGCTGTCCGGCGAAGCCGCAGTCCTCGTCGTCCGCGATGAACGTCTCGGGGTCCGCGAGGAGATGGTGTTCGCCGACGACCTCTCGTCGTTCGTCGTCGAGCCGACGTCGCAACGGTTATGGACCTTCGACGCGGACCCCGCCGCCTACCGCATCGCGGTGGAAGCGCTCCGCATCCGGATGACCGCGGCGCACGATCCGATGTCCGCCGTCGGAACCAGCGACATCTCGCCGCTTCCCCACCAGATCCGCGCCGTCTACGGCGAGCTTCTCCCCCGCACCCCGCTCCGTTTCCTCTTGGCCGACGATCCCGGCGCAGGCAAGACAGTGATGGCCGGCCTCTACGCAAAAGAACTACAGTTGCGGGGCGACCTCAAGCGGATGCTGATCGTCGCGCCCGGTGGACTCGTTGAACAGTGGAAGGAAGAACTCCTCACCAAGTTCGGGATCGTCACCACATTGCTCACTCGCGAACTGATCAACGCGAGTCCGGGCGGCGACCCGTTCACCGACGAGCACCCGCTGATGATCGCGCGGATGGATCAACTGGCGCGTGATCCTGAACTGGTCGCACATCTCGATCAAAGCGAATGGGACCTCATCGTCGTCGACGAGGCGCACCGGATGTCCGCATCGTGGCAGGGTTCCGACGTCGAGATCCGCGAGACCGAACGGTTCAAGCTCGGACGAGTGCTCGGCGGCGTCACCCGCAACTTCCTGCTGATGTCGGCGACCCCACATTCGGGAAACGACGACAACTTCGAACTGTTCATGTCGCTGCTCGACGAGGACCGATTCGCGGGTCGTAAGCGACGCACAGGCACCACGGACACCACCGGGGTGATGCGTCGGATGGTGAAGGAGGAGTTGCTGACGTTCGAGGGACGTCCGCTGTTTCCCGAGCGCATCGCCGAGACCGTCCCCTACGAGCTCTCGGACGGCGAGGCCGAACTGTACGAGGCCGTCACCCAATATGTCCGGGTCGAGATGAATCGCGCCGAGAAGTCGCCCGACTCCCCGAAACGTCGGACCGTCGGGTTTGCGCTGACCGTCCTGCAGCGCCGCCTCGCGTCGAGCACCCACGCCGTCTTGCGCAGTCTCCAGCGGCGCCGCGACCGGCTGGCGAGCCGACGCGCCGATCTCATCGCAGGCCGGGTACCTGCAGACGATCGGATCGTCCTGCCCGCTCCCGATCTATTCGACGATCCGGACGAGTTCAGCGCGGAGGAGTTCGAGCACCTCGAGGAGGAGGTCGTCGACGCGGCGACCGCGGCTCGCACCGTCGCCGAACTCGATGCCGAGATCGCAATCCTCGAGGACCTCGTTCGACTCGCGACACGAGTCCGCGACCGGGGCGACGATCGAAAGTGGGCGGAGCTGCGGAGCCTGTTGACCGACCGCCAGTTGCTCCGCGACTCGACGGGCACACCTCGCAAGCTGATCGTCTTCACTGAGCACAAGGACACGCTCGAGTACCTGGTGACCCAGATCCGGAACGTGCTCGGGTCCGACGACGCCGTGGTGACGATTCACGGAGGAACCCGCAGGACGGACAGGGTCGCGATCCGTGAGCAGTTCACCAACGAACCCGATCGGTTGGTGCTCGTCGCGACCGACGCCGCAGGTGAAGGACTGAATCTGCAGGCAGCGCATCTGATGGTGAACTACGACCTTCCGTGGAACCCGAATCGACTCGAGCAGCGATTCGGACGTGTCCATCGCATCGGCCAGAAGAACGTGTGCCGACTGTGGAACATCGTCGCCGCCGAGACTCGAGAGGGGCAGGTGTACACCCGTCTCCTCGCGAAGATGGAACAGCAACGTGCCGCCTACGGCGGGAAGCTGTTCGACGTTCTGGGCGACGAGGCGTTCTCGGGCCGACCGCTCCGCGATCTGCTGTGGGACGCGATCCTCTATGGCGACGACCCCGCGCGCATCGAGGAGATCGAACGGGTCGTCGACGCCGAGGTCGCCGCGGGCTGCGAGACCCTGGTGTCCGAACGGGCTCTCGCCAAGGAGACGTTGGATCCGCTCGAATTGGCCAGGTTGCGCCGCGAGATGGACGAAGCGACCGCGCGTCGCCTGCAACCGCACTACATCGAGCAGTTCTTCACGCGTGCCTTCGCTACGTTCGGCGGCCGCCTCGCGAAGAGGGAAAGAGCGCGATACCAGATCTCGAACGTGCCTGCGTCGCTGCGGAATAGGTCAGTCCGGAAAGAGCATGCGTGGCGGCCGGTGACCAGGTCGTACGAGCGGGTGACGTTCGAACCCGCAGCGGTGTCGTCCGTCGCCGGGCAGTCTGCTCCGGTGCGCGCAGAATTGTTGGCGCCCGGTCATCCGCTGTTGGATTCGGTTCTTGACGGAGTTCTGGAACGAGACGGCGGCCTCTTGCGTGCGGGTGCGACGTTATTCGATCCGACAGATCCCGGCACATCACCTCGGGTGGTCGTCGCCGCGACGTCAGAGGTTGTCGACGGTTCGGGAACCGTGGTGAGCCGCCAGTTCGCGTTTGTGGCAGTCGACGCCGACGGATCGGTGACCGACGCGGGGCCTGCCCCTCAACTGGACCTGTCGCCGCTCCCCGATTCAGTCGCGGGAACCTTTGCCTTCGACGAGGATCGTTTCGTCGACAGCGCGCTCGGGTGGTTGACGCGCCACTCGGTTCCCGACCATCTGACGAGCGTTCGACGCCGAATTGTTCCCGAGGTGGATCGGGTGGAGGCCGCGGTACGTTCGAGGCTCGTCGACCAGGTGAACTTTCTTCACTCTGAGGCTGCGCAACGCCGGGAAGAGGCCGACTCCGGTCGGAGCACTCGACGCAACCGTCTGAGCCCGGAACGGCTCACGCGGCAGGCGCACGATTTGGAAGCACGGCTGACTGCGCGGTTGACCGAGTTGGAGGACGACCGCGCATTGTCTGCCCGACCGCCGAAGATCGAATCGGCGTTCGTCGTGATCCCGGCGGGGATGGTCGGCGGCGACGCGAGCAGGTATGCGTCGGATTCCACCCTCACCGATGCGCGGGCCGTCGCCGCGGTGCTCGCTGCTGAACGTGCGCTGGGGCGGACTCCGACGGAGATGGCTCACAACAACCCCGGCTACGACATCCTCTCCCTCCCTCCTGTCGGTTCGGACGGTGCACGTCCGCGGTCGGTGTTCATCGAGGTGAAGGGCCGCGTCGAGGGTGCGGAGAGTTTCTACGTCTCGTACAACCAGGTGATGCACGCGCTGAACACCGAGGGTGATCACCGTCTTGCCATGGTGTCGGTGAGCCCGGCGGGTCCGTCGTTCGACGAGGTTCGCTACCTGTCCGACTACTTCGACGGCGTGAAGCTCGGCGACGCCGACGTCAGCGGCGTGGAACTGAACTGGTCCAAAGCATGGCGGAAAGCCACCCCGCCCCACTGACCCCGTTCGTCGAGCGCACTCGAGCGCCACTTCCTGCTGGTTGAGCCGAGACGCCGCTTTCCCCGCTGGTTGAACCGAGACGCCGCTTTCCCCGCTGGTTGAACCGAGACGCCGCTTTCCCCGCTGGTTGAACCGAGACGCCGCTTTCCCTGCTGGTTGAGCCGCGATTCGCCCGCTAGGGCGAATCGCGTGTCGAAACCACCGCAACAACCAACCCCACTCAGAACGGCGGCTCCCCCGCCGCGACAACGGCTGCATGCCGAACAACCCCGTTCCGGCGGTTCAGCGCCCGAATCCGCATGCGGTAGCGGTGTTTCGCCGCCGCCCGAGTGAGCCGTCGCTGAGGTTCCGGCTCGGCCTCGGGCCGAGCGGACCCGGCCGCGTCGTCGTGTCTGCACGGAATCAGCCCGAGCTCGGGCAGCAACCAACCGTTGAGCGCGCGGGAGCGGACCGTCACTCCTTCGGGAGTGGTCACCTCAGTCCAGATGACGCCGTTCGCATCGACGATCTGGTCGTCTACCCACCCGGCGACGTGGGTCTTGAGCCCGTGATGGAAACGGCACTTCGGGTTGAGGTTGCACGGGCAGGTGGCCCCGCCGGCAGCCGGGTTGTCGTGGTCGTATTCGACGACGTGGTCGAGGTCGCACTTCCACGCGGGCATGTCGCAGCCGGGGTGGGTGCACCGGCCGTGGACGGCACGGACCGCCACCGCGCAGGCCGCGGTCGGCCGGTACCCGTCCGAGGGCTGCGACGTGCGATCCAGCAGCTCCCCGAGGTCGAGGTCCCGCACAGTGGTGTCGAAACGCGCGGCGATGTCGCGGGCGTGCTCGGCCGAGATCGGTCCGTGCCCGTCCAGGTAGGCGGGCGTGTCCGACTCGCCGGTCAGGCTCTCCCGGCGCACGATGGCGTGCAGCACCACCTTGGCGCATTGTGCCGCGGCGTCGACTCCGCCGCGCGCCTCGCATTCGGGATCGTCGCACTCGCAAGTGAACAGTGCGCCGGTCAGGAGCGCGATGGCGGCAGCCGATCGGCGCTCCTGGGTGGTGCGCGGGTCCTTTGAGCACGCGCCGGCCATCGCCGAGTTGATGGAGTTGAGGGCGAGGGTCGTGTCCTCCACCGATGCGGTGACCTTCAGTTCCGCGAGATCTGCATCGACCGGCTCGACGACTACGCGCTTGCCCACCTTTGCGGTCTCACGCGCGACGCGTGCTGCCTCGGGATCGTGCTCGGCGACGATGGCCTGCACGATCTCGATCACCCGAGTCTTCGACAACTGGCCCGCTTCGCGGAGCGCGGTCGCAGCTTCGGCGTCGATGACAGCGAGGACCTCCTCGTCGGTCACTGCCTCGGTCTGCTCAAGGGCGGCGTGGAACCAGAGTGGGATGAGCACACCGTCGCGCATCAGCGAGCCAACCTCCGGCACGCGCTCCATGCACGAGATCGCACGGTCGATGAACAGTTCCGCAGTGAACTGCTTGACGCCCGCAACCGTCGCGTACGAAGCCGCCGTCTGGCACAGCGGGTCGTATACGCGAGTGAAGACGTCGTACTCCCCCTGGTCCTCACGCAAGTCCCCTTGGTCGTCGAGCGCAGTCGAGACGCTCTCCACCTTCCGGCGCCACAGCTTGTGCGCGGCCGCGTAGCGCTCCCACATCATGAAGCCCTGGAACGAGTCGGCGCGGGCCGCGAACAGAAGAAGCGCCGCATCGTCGGCATCGTCTCCATCCGACACTGCGGGCATCACGATTCGAACGACGATGTCGCCGTCTTCGACGGTGACCGTGGCTCCCGCCTGACCTTCCAGTGTGACACTCATTTCCAAACCCCCTGATCGAACTTACGTTCGATTCTACTTGCACACACCATGTTGGTCAATACCCATTCGGACAAATTCTCGACCCACTTCATCCACGCACACCGCATTGTGAGAGCCTGGTCTGTTCACCTCACCATCGACAGTCGCCAAGGGGTTCATGTGTCCACTGATGCACAACAGGTTGTTCGTCGTAAGTTGATCGAGGTCAGCATCCCGCTGCAGAAGATCAACGAGGAGTCGGCCCGCGAGAAGTCGATCCGGCACGGGCACCCGTCGACGCTGCATCTGTGGTGGTCGCGAAAGCCCCTGGCAACTGCGCGTGCCGTGTTGTTCGCTCAGTTGGTCGACGACCCCGCTTCGCGACCCGACCTCTACACCACCGCGGACGAGCAGAACGCCGAGCGGAAGAAGCTCTTCGACCTGATGGAGCGACTCGTCGTCTGGGAGAACTCCAACGACAAAGCACTTCTCGCCGAGGCACATCAGAAGATCCTCGAATCGACCGATGGGAACCCGCCTCCGATCCTCGACCCGTTCGCCGGCGGAGGTTCTATCCCCCTCGAAGCCCAGCGTCTCGGCCTTGAGGCACACGCTTCCGACCTCAACCCGGTCGCGGTTCTCATCAACAAAGCGCTCATCGAGATTCCGCCGAAGTTCTCCGGTCAGCCGCCTGTGTTCCCCGGCGCCGCGGACGAGACCATCCAAGATTGGCCACGCGCCACCGGGCTCGCTGAAGACGTTCGGCGGTACGGCCAGTGGATGCGCGACGAGGCCGAGAAGCGAATCGGCCACCTCTACCCCAAGGCGAAGCTGCCTGACGGGTCCGAAGCGACGGTAATCGCGTGGATCTGGGCACGCACAGTGACCTGCCCCAACCCTGAATGCCAGATCGACATGCCACTTACCAGCAAGTGGTGGC
>NZ_BAOP01000009.1 GCF_000344135.1 Gordonia malaquae NBRC 108250
GCGGCCTACGGTGCAGACGCTGAGGCCCTTTCCGCGGCTCGTGAGCGCGATACGCGCTCGCAGTCCCAGCGCAACCACGATGCACTCGAGGCAATGCTCGACCACCTGCTCGCCAACGGCGCCCTCGGCGACTCCGTGGCCCTCCCCGCCCACCTGGTCGTGACGGCCTCGCTCGAGGACCTCGAGAACCGGGCAGGTGTTGCGGTCACCGCCACCGGCACACGCCTCCCGGTCACCGACCTTGTCGACATCGCCGCCGACGCCACCCCGTGGCTCGAAGTGTTCGAAGGCCAGTCCTCACAGATCCTGCACCTGGGTCGCGGCAAGCGGTTGGCCTCGCTGGCCCAGAGGCTGGCGCTGTTCGGTCGGGACCGCGGCTGCACCGCACCCGGATGCACCACCCCGTGGTCACGGACCCAAGCGCACCACATGCCCGACTGGCAAGACGGCGGACCCACCGACATCGATCACCTGGGTGGGGCCTGCGGTCCCCACAACCGGAGTGTTGCGAAGACACCCGGCGGGTGGGAGACCACCATTCTCACCTCGGGCCCGTTCAAAGGCCGGGTCGGATGGCGACCCACCGGCTCGACCGAGCCGTGGAAAGTCAACCACTCGTTGCAGCCGGAGAAGCTGCTCCCGGCCATCCGTGCCACTCAGTCCGGGTCGGCGGTCGAGAAGTGGTTGTCGTGCCGGATCCCGGCACCACCGCCGGGACCGCCGGCCCCACCAGGGGGCGACGTGGTGCGGAACCCCGCCTGAGTTGCTCAGGCGGGGACACCGCCATGCCCCGGAACGAACACCCACGGCTCGCGCGGAAGACGGGCGGGATCGAAGCGGGACGCGAGGATGTCCAACGTGACCGACTCACCCTGGTCGGCCATGCCCAGCGAGGTCGCGATCATGGACAGGACTCCGGCCGCGTCGACGCCCTGCTCCGCGAGGTCGGCGAGGGTGACGGCACCGTCACGTTTGGCGAGACGCGCTCCATACCTGTTCAGAACCATCGGGACGTGCGCGTACTCGGGCGGCGTCGCGCCGAGCAGAGTCGCGAGATAGGCCTGCCGGGGCGCCGAGCTCAGCAGATCGTCACCCCTGACCACCTGGTCGACGCCGGTAGCGGTGTCGTCGACGACCACGGCCAGGTTGTACGCGGGCGTCCCGTCGTTGCGACGCAGGACGAAGTCGTCGACGTCGCCGGTGAACGGACCGTGCAGCGCATCGTGGACGGTGAACTCCGTGACGTCGGCACGCAACCGGATCGCCGCCGGGCGGGTGCGGCGCCGCTCATCACGCTCGGCATCGGTCAGGTCGCGGCAGGTGCCGGGGTAGGCGCCCAGCGGGGCGTGCGGCGCGGACGGTGCGTCGAGGATCTCCCGGCGCGTGCAGAAGCACTCGAAAGTGCGACCTTCCGCGGTCAATCCGTCGACCACCGCGGCGTACACATCGCGGCGCTCGGACTGACGGATCACCGGCTCGGCCCACCGGATGCCGAGCGCTGCGAGGTCGGCGAGCTGACGCTCCTCGGCGCCCTCGCGCACGCGGTCGAGGTCTTCCACACGCATGAGGAACCGTCGGCCCGACGTGCGGGCGAACAGATCGGCGAGGACCGCGGTCCGCAGATTTCCGATGTGCAGATCGCCGGACGGCGACGGAGCGAAGCGCCCGGCGGGCGTGACGTCGAGAACCACGGTCCCCACCGTATGCCACGGCCTGCTTACATGGTCGATGTGAACACCTGGGCATATGCCGGAGTCAGCGTCCTCATGGCGGTGGGGCTCGTCGGCATCGTCGTGCCACTGCTACCGGGAACAGTGCTGGTCGCGGCCGGAATCCTGATCTGGGCGATCCTCTCCGGCGGCACCGCGTGGTGGGTGTTCGCCGCGGCCGTGGCGTGTATGGCGGTCGCCTGGACCGTCAAGTATGTGATCGGCGGGCGATCGCTGGCGAAGTCGGATGTCGGGCGTTGGTCGCTCGTCGTCGGCGGACTGCTCGGCATCATCGGGTTCTTCGTGGTCCCCGTCATCGGACTTCCGCTCGGTTTCATCGTGGGCACTGTTGTAGCCGAAGCCGTCCGACTGAAAGACCTGAAGGCGGGCTGGACCGGCGGCATCACCGCCACCAAGACAGTCGGCCTGCTGATCGTGATTGAACTCGCCGGAGCGCTCGCCGCCGTCGCCGTCTGGCTCGGCTACACAGTCGCGACGTAGAGCTAGTCGCGGCGTAGCGGCGAGGTGCGCGTCCGACGGCCGTTCTCAAGACGGCCGGTGAAGTACTGCCGCCCGGAGGTGTCGGCGACGCTCACCTCGTACCAGCCGTTCCGGACCGCGGTGGCCGTCACGTCGCGCCCGTTCACCGTGATCCGTCCGGCGGCGTGGTTGAGCATCACACGGGCCGCCGAACCACCGGGACGGAAGTGCAGGTCACGTAGGAATCGGTCGGGTCCAGTCACGACGACGTGGTCGGTCCCCGACGGAAGAGTCACCCGTCGTCGATCGGTGACCGTGTGGTGCTCGGCCCTTCCGTTGTGGAAGACGCCGAACACTGCGGCCCGTGAACCTTCATTGGTCAGGGTCACGACACCGTCCACCACGTTCGCAGACAAGCGATACGGTGTCGGCAGTGCGACGGCGTCGCCCGACTCCTGGAAGGGGACGTCGCCGCCGGGCTCGGCGTTCCACCGTTCGACGAACGTCGGAACCTTCCCTGGCTTCGACGGTGCGCGATACCCGTCCGACCGGGTGAAATCGAATGTGGACACAAGATCGCCACACACCTTGCGTCGCCAGCGGGAGATGTTCGGGCACCGAACGCCCGTGACCCGCTCCATGAACCTCACGACCGACGTGTGATCGAAGACCTCCGAGGAGACTCGTCCGCCGACCGTCCACGGCGACACGATCGTCATCGGAACGCGGAAGCCCAGTCCCATCGGCTTGCCGGCCCACCACTCGTCGGGTTCGCCTTCCGGTGGCAACGGAGGCACCACGTGGTCGAAGTACCCGTCGAACTCGTCGAAGTTCAGGAGCACGGCGGTCTTGTTCCAGACTGCGGGGTTCGAGGCCAGCGCGTCGAGCAGTTGATATGTGATGGTCGACGACTGGATCGGCGACGACGATCCGGGATGCTCGGAATCGGCGGCCGATGTCACGATCCACGAGATCGTCGGAAGTGAGTTCTTCTCGACGTCCTCTCGGAAACGGCTCACGAGACTGCCGGGCTCGCCGCGGTACAGGGCTCGGTTGTAGAGGTCGGCGTACTTCCCGCCGAGACGGGCCGCCGAGTCGTGCACCGATTGAGCGGCACGACGCTGGGCGGCAGTCGTCCGGTAGACGCCGTCCGGTCCGGCCGACGACTTCTCGAGCAGATCCCCGTAGAACCCGGTGAGATCGTCGACGCCGAGGCCCGCGTTCGCGATCGCCGCCCGCCCGATGGTGCGCAGGCTCGCGAAGAAGTCGAGGTTGTTGTCGGTGAAGTTGTCCCACTCCTGGTACACCCGCCAGTCCACACCGGCGTCGTGCAGGCTCTCGGCGTACGACGTCCAGAAGTAGCCGGGATGTGCACTGTCGTAGGCGTCGTTCCCGACTGCCCGCGGACCGTACGGTTCGAATCCGGTGGTGCCGGAGAACAAGAAGTTCCGGTTGGGACTGGTCGACGTGGGGCACGACGCGAAGTACGCGTCGCACACGGTGAACGTCTCAGCGAGTGCGTAGTGGAAACCGATGTCTCTCCGGTCGTAGGCGGCCATCGCCGCCTTGCCTTTGGCTCCGACCCAACCGTCGCAGCGTCCTCCGTTGAGGGCCTGGTGTCCGTCGGGCCAACTGTGGGGGAGCGAGGCGAGGTACTCGACGGACAGATCGCCGCGGTTCGCCGCCGACCGCGCGAGGAACGGGTGGACGCCGTCTTGATCGAAGACGCCGGGCAGCGCCGAGTTGTCAGCGAAACCTCGAACTCCGCGCAGTGCGCCGAAGTAGTGATCGAAAGACCGGTTCTCCTGCATGAGGACCACTACGTGCTCCACATCGCGAAGGCCGCCGGCGGGACGCCCCTTGGCGACCGCGTCGACCAACGACTGCGGGAGGAGGGTCGCCGCGGCCGCCGCGCCGACGGCGCCTGCGGTCAGTCCGAGAAAGTGCCTGCGGGAGTGTTCGGAAACCGTTTCGGGGGATGTCGCCACGATCTCCAGACGCTAGGAGTGTGGGGTGTCGCGGCGGTGTCGGCGGGGTGGCGGGTGAGCGGCGCATCAGCGGCGCGCCGATGAGGAGAGAAATCAGTTGAGTACTTGTCAGACAAGTACTAGTGTTTGCCGAACAGTGGCGAAGGCGCCCTGGGCGAGAGGAGAGAGCGTGGTCACGAAGGCTGACAAGCAGACGGCGGAAGACTCCGGAGGGTCGACCCAGGCCCGATTGGGCGTCGGATTCACCGGTGGTGTGATCGGGGGACTGCTCGGTGGTGGAAGCGGAGTGTTCTATGTCCCGGCCCTCGAGAAGCTCACCTCGCTGCCCCGACCGTCTCTGCACGGGACCGCGGGTGCGGCGAATATCGCGGTTTGTGGTGTGGGCGCGGCGACCTTCGCAATGGTGGGAGGGTCGATCGACCTCAGGGCGGGCACCGGAATGCTTGTCGGCGCGACTGTGGGCGCAGTCTTCGGGGCGCGGCTGATCCTGCGGGTATCGCATCGACTGTTGCAGTGGCTGTTCATCGGTATCCTGCTGGTCACATGCGCAAAGCTGTTCCTGGACGCGGCCGGAGCTGATCCGCTCGAGGGGTCGGCCGTCGTCTCAGCGTCGTTGATTGAGAATGTGTGGTTCACCGTTCCGGTGTCGATTGCGCTCGGTGTGGTCATTGGGGCGTGGTCGGCGGGGATGGGTCTCGGCGGCGGACTGCTGGCCGTGCCCGCGCTGATGCTGGTCTTCGGCGCGGATCTGACGACGGCCGAGGGCACGTCGTTGCTCATGTTCTTGCCCAATGCGATCGTCGGAACCGTTGTGCATGCCAGACAGGGGACGACGGACCTGAGGCTCGCCACGCTTCTGAACATCGGAGCGGTACCCGGCGCACTCATCGGTGTGCTCGTCGCATTGGCGCTCGACCTCAAAGTCTTGGGACTCGTCTTCGCCGTTTTCGCGCTGGCTGTCGCAGTACGCGAGATCTACCGGATCGTCGCCGAACATCGCTCCACGCGCCCGGCTACCCGTGTCAGGAGTAGTCCGACAACCTGACGACTGAGGACGTGAATGGACGCGCTGACCCGAGCGCCGCTGTCGCAGCGAGCAGCTCAGTCCCTCTTCGACGAGATCGTCGGCGGGCGATGGGAGCGGGACCAACAACTCCCGTCTGAAACCGCGCTCGCGGCCGAGTTGGGTGTCGGACGATCGACCATCCGGGAAGCCATCCGGCTTCTCGCGGCACGCGGAATGCTAGTCACCAGGCAGGGTGTCGGCGTGTTCGTGAGGTCGACGACGCCGAACGACTCGTGGGACCGGCTTGCGGAGATCAGTGCGATCGCCGACGTCTTGCAGGTGCGAATCGCCATCGAATCGCGTGCTGCCGCTCTTGCCGCCGAGCGTAACGATGCGGGGGAGATCGCAGCCGTTCGCCGTGCACTCGACGAGCGGGATCGCATGCGGATCGCTGCACCGGAAGTTCTGGCGACGGCCGACGTCGACTTCCATCGGGAGATCGTCAAAGCGTCGGGCAATGCGCCCCTGCTAGCGCTTTTCGACAGTATTCGTCCCCGAATCGTCTCAGCCATGGCGGAGTTCTTGTCGCTGGTCGCAGTGTCCGCCGACGACGCCGTCGACCACGAGGGCATCGTCTCCGCGATCGCGGACGCAGACTCGGAGCGTGCGGAGAGGGTGACCCGCGAACACCTGTTGAGTCTTGTCGCGGCTGTGTCGGGAGGCGTCAGCGGCGCAACGGAGACGTAGTCGTCACCTGGCCGCTTTCGAGGCGGCCGGTGAAGTACTGCCGGCCGCGCGTGTGGGCGACGGTGACCTCGTACCAACTGCCCTGCGGCGTGACTGCGCGGCCGTCGACGCGGACAGTCCGTGCGTCGTGATCGAGTTCAACCCGCGCGCTCGACCCGCCCGGGGCGAAGTGCAGGTCGCGCAGGAATCGGTCGGGGCCGGTGATCACGACGTGGTCCGTGCTGCGGGGCAGTCGGATCCGCCGGGTGCCTCGCACCGTCGCGTGCGTGACGTCGCCGTCGTGGAACACGGCGAAGACTGCGGATCGGTCGCCGTCGTTGATCAGTTCTACAGTCCCGTTCACCACGTTCGCCGAGAGGCGGTACTGCGTGGGCAGCGCAGTGGTCACACCCGTCTCCTGCTCGGGGAAACCGCCGCCCGGCTTCGCCGTCCACCGTTTGTGGAACGTGGGCGGCGGACCGGGTGTCTCGGGAACCTGGAGACCGTCGGAGCGACCGAAGTCGAGAGTTGAGACCAGATCGCCGCTCACCTTCCGCCGCCATGCCGAGATGTTCGGGCATCGCACTCCGGTCACCCGCTCGAGGAAGCGGACGACCGACGTGTGGTCGAACACCTCGGACGAGACCCGGCCGCCCACCGTCCACGGCGAGACGATCGTCATCGGCACCCGGAACCCGAAGCCCATCGGATCGCCTTCCCACCACTCATCGGGTTCGCCGGCAGGGGGCAGCGGCGGCACCACGTGGTCGAAGTAGCCGTCGAACTCGTCGTAGTTCAGGATCACGGCCGTCTTGCGCCACACCTCTGGGCTGGACGCCAGGGCGTCGAGAAGGCGGTACACCACGTTGGCCGACTGGACAGGCGACGAACTCCGCGGGTGCTCGGAGTCCGCCTCCGGGGCCACGATCCAGGAGACCGTGGGCAGTCCGTCGCGCTCCACGTCCTTCCTGAAGCGTGAGATCAGGGTCCCGGGCTCGCTGCGGTACAGGGCGCGGTCGTACAGCTCGGCCTGACGCCGACCGAGGGCGCGTGCTGCACGATGAACTGCCGCGACACGCGCCCGCTGGTCTGCGGACGGCAGGACGTCGCCGTGCGGACTCTTCCGGCCGCTCTCGATCAGCAGCGAATAGAAGCCGGTGAGATCGATCCCGAGCTGGCCTGCACGTAGGAGCGCGTCGCGTCCGATCCCGCGGAAAGTGGAGAAGAAGTCGAGATTGTTGTCGGTGAAGTTGTCCCACTCCTGGTAGACGCGCCAGTCGACGCCCGCACGCTGCAGGCTCTCGGCGTACGTCTCCCAGGTGAGGCCGGGATGCACGGGGGCGTACATCTCGTTGCCGACCGAACGGGCACCCCACGGTTCGTATCCGGACTTCCCCGAGAAGAGGTAGTTGCGATTGGTGCCGGTTCCGGTCGGCGACGACGCGAAGTATCCGTCGCAGATCGTGAACGTCTCGGCGAGGGCGTGGTGAAACGGGATGTCCCGGCGGTTGTAACACGCCATGGTCGCGGCGCCCTTCGCCGCGATCCATCCGTCGCAGTGTCCGTGACGGAGTGCTCGTTGGCCGTCGGCCCACTCGTGTGGAAGCGACGCCAAGTACTCGACCGACAGCGATCCGCGGTTGGCGGCGTCGCGGGCCAAGAATGGATGGATTCCGTCCTGAATGAAGACGCCGGGCTTGGCCGAGTTGTCGGCGAAGCCTCGGACTCCCTTCATGGTGCCGAAATAGTGGTCGAACGACCGGTTCTCCTGCATCAGGACCACGACGTGCTCGACGTCGTCGATCGAGCCCGCCGGACGCGCCTGCGCGACCGCCGACAGCAGGGACGGCGGGAGCAGCGACGCCGCTCCCGCCATTCCGACCGCACCCGCTGTCAGCCCGAGGAAATGCCTGCGCGAATGCTCGGAGACGTTCTCCGGTGAGGTGGCCATACCCCGCGACTCTAGTGGATCGATTGATCCAGCAAGGGTGGTTGCGTCAGGCAGACGCCAATCGCTCTGCCACGATGAGGCGCGCGGCGTCTCCCGCGGTGATCCCCTTGGCTGCCGCGGTGCTGAGAACGTGGGCGGTGCGGCCGCGGAGTGCTTCGACCTTGTCGCGCATCTGCTGATGCGTCCAGTCGCGCTGCTCACTGAACGCCTGGATTACGCCGCCCGCGTTCGCGATGTAGTCCGGCGCCCATACGATGCCGCGGCCGCCGAGGATCTGCTCCACCTCGGGCGTCGACAGCTGGTTGTTCGCGGCGCCGCAGACGACCGCGGCCGACGTCTCCCGGGCCAGCTCGGCGGTGACGGTGCCGCCCATCGCGCAGGGCGCGTACACGTCGAGCGTCGCCGAGCGCACGTCGTCGACGATCCGCGCCTGCGGGAACCTCGCGCTGAACGCCTCGCGTGCCGCGGCGTTCCGCTCGGCGGCCAGCACGGTCGCGCCTGCGGCGATCAGCAGGTCGACGAGCTGGGTGCCGACCTTGCCGACGCCCTCGACGCCGACCACTCGGCCGGTCAGGTCGGAGCTGCCCCAGGCCTGCTCGGCTGCGGCCAGCAGTGCGCTGAACACGCCGAGCGCCGTCATCGGTGCGGTGTCGCCGGAGCCGCCGTTGGCCTGCGTCTTCGATGCGACGAAGCGGGTGCCCTCGCCGATCACGTCCATGTCGTCCGACGTGGTGCCCACGTCGCCCGCGGTGATGTACCGCCCGCCGAGCGTGTCGACGAAGCGGCCGTATGCGCGCAGCAGTTCGGGGGTCTTGTCCGCGGTCGGGTCGCCGATGATGACGGCCTTTCCGCCGCCGAGGTCGAGACCTGCCGCGGCGGACTTGAACGTCATACCGCGGGAGAGGCGCAGGACGTCGCCGAGGGCGTCGGCTTCGGAGGCGTACGGATAGAAGCGTGTTCCGCCGAGAGCCGGTCCGAGCGTGGTCGAGTGGATCGCGATGATCGCGCGCAGGCCGCTCGCCGCGTCCCGACAGAACACGATCTGCTCGTGCGGGGGATCGATCGTCATGTCGGGATGCGAGAACACGCTGAGGTCGGAGCGGTGATCGGCGAGGGTCATGGAGGTCCTTCCGGGGTGTGGCCGGGTGGTGCGGCGTGGTGGATGTGCCGGTGCCGCAGTGTGATGCAGGTCATTGTGGGTCTGCTCGACCATCGTCGGACGTACCCTGCGATCAGGTCTGCTGAATTCGTGATTACTGATCGGATTGATCAGTTGAGGCGCTGGACGGCGATAGTGAGGTGGCAGAAATGCTCAGCATCGATCAGCTCGACGTTGAACTGCTGAGGCTGTTGGAGAAGGACGCCCGCTCCGGCGTCGTCGAACTGGCGGCCAAGGCCGGCGTCTCCCGCAACACTGTGCAATCCCGGTTGCGGCGGATGGAGGACGGTGGCCTCATCACCGGCTACCGACCCGAGATCGACCTGACGAGAGCCGGACTCGTCGTCCACGCGTTCGTCGCACTGGAGACGCACCAGGGAAGTCTGTCCGCGATCGTCGACGAAGTCAGTCGGATTCCCCAGGTGATCGAAGTCCACACCGTCACCGGGCGGGAAGACCTCCTGGTCCGGGTCGCCTCCGCGACCCAGCCCGACCTGCTCGATCTCATCTCGACGATCGTCGCGTTTCCCGGCGTCGTCCACTCGAGCACCTGGCTCACGCTCACCACTCCGCTGCCGCACCGGTCTGTCCCGCCACTCGCCGAACTGGCGAAAGACTCCGGCTGGGGACGCTCCACCGCACCGCCGAATCGATCCTGACTGCCGAATCCGTTGCCGCTGTCGTAGGTGTCGTGGACGATGAACGGGTGGACCTTCCGATCAGCCCGCCCGTAGCGCCGATGCTCGCGAAAGCCGTTGCCGCTGTTCCCGATCAGCCTGCCGACGGCCCCGCGTGGTCGTACGAGCCGAAGTGGGACGGATTCCGGGCATTGGTGTTCCGCGACGGTGACGAGGTCGTGATGGCCTCCCGCGGTGGCAAAGACCTCGCACGCTACTTCCCCGAGCTGGTCGACGCTGCACGGGCGGAGCTTCCCGAACGCTGCGTGGTCGACGGCGAGGTCGGTGTGGTGAAGGAGATCAACGGTGTCCGACGCCTCGACTGGGACTCGCTGAGTCAGCGGATCCATCCGGCCGCTTCACGTGTGGCCAAGCTGTCGGAGGAGACACCTGCGGTCTTCATCGGCTTCGACGCGCTCGCACTCGGCGACACGGACCTGACCGGCGAGCCGTTCGACGTGCGCCGTGCGGCGCTGCTCGAAGCGATCAGCGGAGACGGTCGGATGCAGGTCAGTCGCGTGACGCAGGACGCCGACGTGGCACGAGACTGGTTCACCGCGTTCGAAGGCGCCGGACTCGACGGCGTGGTCGCCAAACCGCTGACAGGTTCGTACGTTCCGGGCAAGCGCGAGATGCTCAAGATCAAACACAAGCGGACCGCCGACTGCGTGGTCCTCGGCTACCGCGTGCACAAGAGCGGAACCGGCCTGGGCTCCATGCTGCTCGGCCTCTACGGCGACGACGGCGAGCTGCGCATGGTCGGCGGGTCGAGCGCCTTCTCCGACGTCAAACGCCAAGAGCTGCAGCAGATGTTCGAGCCCATGAGGGTCGACCCCGACAACGTCGCTCAAGGTGAACTGTCCCGCTGGCGGTCCGCGGGCAGTGGCGAGTGGATTCCGATCCGGCAGGAACTCGTCGTCGAAGTGGCGTACGACCAGATGGAGAACGGTCGCTTCCGCCACACGGTGAAGTTCTTGCGCTGGCGTCCCGACCGGGATCCGGAGAGCTGCGGATACGACCAGCTCGACGTTCCGCTGACCTACGACATCCACGACGTTCTGGAGGGTTCGAACGATGCCTAAGCCGAAACCTGTGATGCTCGACGTCGACGGTGTCGAGGTCAAGCGCAGCAACCCTGACAAGATCTACTTTCCTGAGCTCGGCGAGAACGGTGGCCGCAAAGGCGACCTGGTCGATTACTACCGGACGATGGCGACCACCGGTCCGCTGCTCGCTGCTCTGCAGGGTCGGCCGACGTTCCTGCAGCGTTTCCCCGACGGCGTCGAGGGCGACGAGATCTACCAGAAGCACCTCACGAAGTACCATCCCGATCACGTGGAGTCGACGCGGATCGTGTTCCCGTCCAAGCGGACCGGCCAGGCGTTCTGCCCGCGGATTCCCGCCGACGTCGTGTGGGCCGCGAATCTCGGGACGGTCACCTTCCACACATGGCCGACCGTCGACCCCGACAACGACCATCCCGATCAACTCCGCATCGACCTCGATCCGCCGTCCGGCCGCGACTTCGACGCGGTTCGCAGCGTGGCGCTCGATCTGCTGCGACCGCTCCTGGACGAACTGGGATTCACCGGCTTCGTCAAGACCTCGGGCAGCCGCGGGATACACGTGTTCGTGCCGATCCGCGCCGAGTGGGACTTCATCGCCACCCGCCGCGCCGTGATCGCTCTCGGACGTGAACTCGAACGACGTGCGCCCGACGCCGTCACCACTTCGTGGTGGAAGGAGGAGCGCGGCGATCGGATCTTCATCGACTACAACCAGAACGCCCGCGACCGGTCGATGGCCGCGCCGTACTCCGCCCGAAAGTCGGCGCGAGCTCGCGTCTCCACGCCGCTGACCTGGGACGAACTGGTCGACGTCGACCCTGACGATCTGACCATCGCTTCCGTGCCTGGCCTTGTCGCCGAGCGCGGTGATCCGTGGGCCGACATCGGTGATCACGCAGAGGGCCTCGAACCGCTCCTGGAGATGGTGCACCGAGACGATGCGGAGGGCCTCGGCGATCTGCCGTACCCGCCGTCGTACCCCAAGATGCCGGGCGAGCCGCCTCGCGTGCAGCCCAGCAAGAAGGTCGCCGAGAACTGGGACGCCGACGGCAACCGCGTCGAGAAATAGCGGCCCCGGGCTCAGTGACCGGCCGGCGCGACGAACTCGGCGCGCCTCTCGGCCAGGTACCTGCGCGGCGGATGTCCGGTGAACTCGGTGAAGTCACGGGACAGGTGCGATTGGTCGGTGTAGCCGAGATCTGCCGCCACCGATCCAGGTGTGACTCCCGATTCGAGGGCGCGGCGGGCGGCGTCGAACCGGACCAGTCGGGCGGCCTGCTTCGGTCCCAACCCGAACTCGGCCGTGAAGACCCCGGTGAGGCGACGCGCGGACCATCCGGACTCGGCGACGAGCTCACCGACGGTCACTCGGCCGGTGCTGTGCAGGATCCGTCTCCACGCGCGCACCGCATCCGGATCCGCGCCGGGCGGCGTCGGTCCCAACCGACTCCCGATGCCGGCGGCCAAAGTCTGCGCGGCCACCCGACCGCGGTCGGCGGAATCTGCCGACCCGACCGAGTCGTACAGGCGTACCGCCAATTGAGGGGCGAGGTCGGCCAGCTCGAACGACGATGAACCCAATGCCGAGGCGGGAACGCCGAACAGTCGTCGGACGGCGCCAGGGGACAGGCTCACCTGCACCCCGATCTGCGAACCGTCGTGATGAATCGTGAACGGCGTCGTGTGCAGTCCGCCGATGCAGCACCGGAACAGCGTGCGTCTGCTCAGACCCGGGCCGCTGAGGTCGAGTCCGTCCTGGAGATCGACGATCAACGTCACCGTCGGTGACGGCAGGCCCAGGTGAGTGCCGGGCTCGGCGCCCGAGATGGTGTACGGCGAGACGCCGACACCGAACCGCTCCAGTTCGGCGGTCAGCCCGCGTACGTCCCGAAACTCCACGTGTTGCCCTCCGGATCGGCGATGGAGAAGCCTCTTGACCCATAATCCTCTTCGGCCATGTCGCGCACCAGCCGTGCGCCGACCGCCTGTGCTTTGGCGTAGACGGCGTCCGGATCGGTCACGACGACATAGACGCTCGAGCTGCCCGCAGGCGTGGTGAAGGTGGCGTCGGTCTTGCAGGTCGAGTGGATCATCACCCGTCCGCCGTCGGGCCACAGCATCTCCGAGTGGATCACCTCGCCGTCACCGTCGCCCTCGACGAGGATGCCGGGGTGAAAACCGAGACTCTCGAGCCAGTCGCGTTCGGCGAGTGCGTCGTCGCAGGTAATGCCGGGCCAGATGTTGGTGTCTGTTCGTGTGTTCATAGTGACGATCCTGCCCCTGTGGTGCAGCGGATTCTTGTACGAATCGGCAGAACGACCGGGGACCTTCGGCCCAAGAGACGAACTTCCGACTAGGTTAGGCTCAACTCATGTCTCGATTGCGCAGTGTGCTGGTTCTGGTCGTCATCGCCGTGTGTTCGGTTGCAGGCGTCGGTGTCGGGAACGTGGCGGCAGCCCCCACAAGACCCGCGATCTCGGTGTTCCTCGCAGATGGAGTGACGCCGGTGGGCGACACCGAGTTGCACCCCGGAGACCAGGTGGTCGTCAAGGGTGTCGGATTCGATCCACGGGCCAACACGTCGGGTCTGCCCGTCCCTGTTCCGCCCGGCGTTCCGCACGGAACCTTCGTCACGTTCGGCGGATTCGCTCCCGTGTGGCAGCCGTCGAAGGGAGCGCCCGCGTCCTCGCGCGCGGAGGTTCGCTCCAAGACGAAGTGGGCGTTGTCGCGCAGCGCCCTCGCGAAGGTCCCGAACGTGCCGTTCGACCTGCGACGCACAGTCCGCCAACAGTGGGTGCCGCTCGACTCCGCAGGCCGTTTCACCGCTCGACTGACCCTCGCGACGCCGGAGAAGGTCCCGGCAGGCAAGCGGTGGGGCGTCTACACCTACGGTGCCGCCGACGCGGTGAACGCGTCTCAGGAGCGGTTCGTCCCGATCAACTATTCCACCGAGCCCGGTCCCAACACGCCCAAGGCGCCCGTGAAAGACCTGGTCTGGGGCTTCTCTCCCGCCTTCGCATCGTCGGTGAAGCGCAGTGGAGGTTCGCTGTCCGGCAGCGACGGCTCCAGTGTCGACGACGCGGGACACATGTCGTTCGAGCTCACGGACAACACGATCGCCAACGGCCGTGGTGAACTCCGCTACCGCGGCACGGTCGTCGCGTTCACAAAGTTCCACCTCCTCGAGATCGCCCTCGCCGATCCGATCATCCGGGTGAACGGCACCCGCGCAGTCCTGTCGATGCGCACGTCGAGCACCGATATGAACGGCACAGATGCGCTCCGTCGCATCGACGTCGCCGATCTGCGTCTCACTGCCGCGCAGGCGTCGCGGATCGCGCGTGGACTGTCCGTCTCGGGGGTTAGGACGACGTTCCGAGCCGGACTGACGCCGACATCTCTCGCCGCAGCCTCTCTCGCCGGGGCGTCGCCTGTCGCGCTGTTCTGATCAGAACAGCGTCGCGGGTCGGACGAGGTTCGCCAGGTCGACCAGCAGGAAGCGATGTGCCCGGTTGTCGCGCGTGGCGCGAGCGAGTTCGCGCAGTGACCGTTCAGTGCCCGCACGCAACCCCTGCTCGGTGAACGGGAATCCGAGGAACTCGCCGCACTGGCCGGGGTCGGGATTGGCGTCGATCCAACCGAGCGCGCTGCCGAGGATGATCAACTTCAGCCTGCGGCGCCGCGGATCGTCATAGCCGATCGAACTGAAACGGTTCGCCGCCTCGAACAGCTCCTCCTTGGTCAACTCCTCACCGGGTCGCCCGTGGACAAGCGCCAGAATCGCGCTGATCTGTGCCGTTCCGTAGTGGCGGCTCGTCATCGGCACCTCGTCGAGCGGTTCGATCGCCGGGCCGATCTCTCCTTCGGCCAACAACATTCGGGCGAACCCGAACGCCGCGGTGACGATGCCGTGGTCGGTGAGCCACAGATCGTGATACGCCTGCCGTGCGATGTCGTACCAGCGTTCCACCTGCGCGGCCTGCTCGTTGGTGATGAAGTCGTCCGCCGACAGCCAGTACCCGATCAGCTCGGCGGTGCCGGCCACGGCGAGCTTGGGCGCCACCTCGCCGGGCATCGCTTCGAGGACCTCGTGGAACCGGTCGTAGGCGAGTTCCGGCTCGGCGTTCAGCAGTGCACAGATGCCGAGGAACCAGTGCAGACGCCACGAGTCGCCGTGATGATCGGCGACGCCGCGCAGCAGTTCGAGGGCGGTGTCGAGGTTGCCGAGCTCCAAGTGGGCCCGCGCCTCGGCGAGGTCGATCTCCAACGACGGATGGTCCGGGTCGAGCGGGTTCTCGTCGTCCGACAGCCCGCGCATCAACGTTGCGAAACCGTCGGCGCGGGCGGCGTTGATCGTGTCCAACGTCTGCCGCGGATACGACAGCGCGGCCGAGGTGAGGACGTTGGCGGCCGGATCCGTCGGATCGACCAACGGAACCGGGAGAGCTCGCGCGATGTCGGCGGGATCGTGGATCGCGGCGTCCTTCGGATCGAAGAAGCCGTCGACCGGGGCCAACAGCAGTTCTGTCGCGAACGTCGACCGCTGTGGGGTGAACACGGTCGACATCGACGGCCGCGGAACGCCGGTGTGCAGCGCCACCGTTTCACGCAGCACGTTGAGAACCTGCGTCGTCATCTCTTCCGCGGACTCGAAACGTTCCGCCGGATCGGTCGACGTCGCCCGGTGCAGCAGAAAGTAGAACGACGGGTTCTGGACGAACACCGGTGTGGTCTCCGGGTCGGGAAGGCCGTCGAGGTACCGGCCGTCCTCCATCGGCATGTCGACGGTCAGCGCGGCGAGCGTCCTACCGATCGAGTAGATGTCGGTGACCACCTGTGGGCCGGTCTCGACGATCTCCGGCGCCTGGAATCCGGGCGTGCCGTAGAGGCGCCCGTAGCCGTTGATCGCCGACACCGCGCCGAGGTCGATGAGCTTCACCTCGTCGGAGGTGATCATGATGTTGTCGGGCTTCACATCGTTGTAGACCAGGCCGACCGAATGCAGGTAGCCGACGGCCGAGAGCACTTCGAGGATGTACGCCATGGCCTGCTCGACGGGCATCACTTTCGACTTGCCGGAATCCGACGTCGTCAGCTGCTTGAGCGTGTGACCGCCCACGTACTCCATGACGATGTAGCCGAACAATCGGCCGTCCTCATCAGCCCATTCGACGAAGTTGAAGATCTTCACGATGCCGGGATCGTTGACTGACGCGAGGAACTGACGTTCGGCGATCGCGACGGCCTGAGCCTGCGAGTCCGACGAGTTCAGGAGGCCTTTGAGGACGACTGGGCGATCGGACACGTTGTGGTCCACCGCGAGATAGATCCACCCCATGCCGCCGTGCGCGATGGCGCCCGCGATCTCGTACTGGTCGGCCACCATCGTCCCGCGCGAGAGTCCCGGAACGAACGAGTACCGCGATCCGCAGTTGGGACAGGTGCCCTGGATCGGCCCCTTGCCCTCGCCCGACGACCGGCCGACCTTGCGGCCGCACTGCCAACACGTGCGCTTCGACTCGACGATCTTCGGATCGGCGAGAACGGCGTCGGCGGGATCGATGTCGGTGACGTCGGGGAGTTGCACGAGCTCGCTGCCGAGGCGGCGATCGTGCACGTGTGGGCCCTTGCGGGTCTTGCGGCGCGAGGCCGTGATGTCGTCGAACAGCCGCCGGACCTGGGTCGCCTGGGTCCCCTGCGGCGCGGGCATCGTGCCGACCGTCGGCGGGCCGACGAGCGACGCCGCGGTCTCAGTGGCCTGCGTCGCCGGGCCCTCATCGGTGGCGGCAGTGCTCACCTCGACCGCCGACGCGCGCGGCGGAGTGTCCGTCGGCATCGTCTGCGCCGGTTCGGTCGAGGGTTCGTCGGTGTGGTCGGCCATGATCTCAATCGCGGTAGGAGTACGACGGCGGGCTGCCCGGTCCGAGGACCGACAGCCATTCGGAATAGGACCTCTGCCAGCTGCCGTCACCGCGGCGTGCGGCGAGCACCCCGTTGACGAACCGCACGAAGTCGGGATGGCCCTTCGCGATGCCGACTCCGTAGTCCTCGGTGCCGAGGCTGTCGCCGACCACCTGCACCCAGGGGTCCTGGGCGACGATGCCGGCGAGGATCGGAGTGTCGGACGTGATCGCGTCCACCTGGCCCTGCTGCATCATCACCAGGCAGTCGGCCCAGCTGACCGTCGACACGAAGCGGACGCTCGGTGTCATCTCCTTCACTCTGGTCGCTGACGTCGACGATCGGGTGGCGCACACCTTCTTGTTCTTCAGGTCGGCGACGGTCTCGATCCCGGAGTGCCGGTAGGCGAGGATGCGCTGCGCGGCATTGAAGTACGGCGACGAGAAGTCGATCGACTCCAGACGCTTGCACGTGATGCTCATCGATTTGATGACGACGTCGACCGCGCCGGAGGTGAGCGCGTCGATCCGATTGTCCGTCGAGACCATCCGGTAGTCGATGCGGTTGGGGTCGCCGAACAGGGCGGCGGCGATCCAGTGCGCGACGTCGACGTCGAAGCCCTTCACGTCGCCGGACAGCGGGTCGCGGAAACTCAGCGGATTGGATCCGAGGTCGGTGCCGACCACGAGGCGGCCCCGTTTGACGATGGCCGCCATCGTCGAGCCGGGCGGCATCTGGCCGGGTTCCGGTGTGCTGTCAGTGGGCCGGAGGCTCGACGTGTCGCACGTTGTGCTCTGGATCCGCGTGTCGACCGAGTCGTCGAACGTGACATCCGGAGGCAAGGGGATGAACGCCGTTGTCGTCGGCGGTGGGTTGCCTTCGTTGGTCGGCATCGCGCAGGCAGTGAGCGACGTCGCGACGACCACGGAGATGAGTGCAGCAACGAGGTGTCGCTTCATCGGTACTCCCGGATCCGCGGGAACAGTCCGCCGAACACGGCGAGCGCGGCGACGACACAGAGTACGGCGATGCCGCCTCCGGTGAATCCGAGCACTCGTTGGGCGGTGTTGATGTTGGTCCGGAACGTCGACCTGGCGTCGTTGATGGCGGCGACCAGCGCGGTGTTCGCCTCGGAGTACGCCGTCGCGGTGCTGATCGTGCCCTCGCCGACGGTGAGTGCGCGGGCACCGGTGAAGTCGCCGTTGGTCAGGAGACGCGCCACTTCGATGTGCGCGGACCGCCACCGGACCACAGCCGACTTCACGTCCTCGAGACGGTCGGTCACCCCGGGGTCGTCGGCGAGATCGGGGTCGGCGCGCAGAGCGTCCGCCTCGGTGCGGATCTTGTCCATGGCGTCCATGAACGTGCGGTCGAGCTCGCCCGGATCCGACCGACGCACCAGCGACAGCGTCTCCGCCGACCGTGCTTGCTGGGTCAGGATCCGCATGCTCGTGAGGGTGTGCAGCGGGTCGGCGCCCGACACCTTGGCGGTGTTGGCCGCGGCGACCGACATCAGACCGGATGCGAGCAGCCACACCGTGCCCAGGACCATCGCCGTGAGCGCGGCGATCAGTCCGATGTTGAAGTGGCGTCGCGTCCGTCTCGCGAGGTAGCGGCCGGTGGCGATCAGCATGCCGATGATCAGGAACAGCGCGACGTACACACCCCACGGCGGAACCGTCAGTGTCCGTTGCGGCTCGGAGATGGCGGCCGAACGTTGCTCGTATAGCCGCTGCGCCGCGGGCAGGATCGTGTTCTGCATCAACGACGACGCGACCGTCAGATACGCCGAGCCGACAGGGTAGCCCAGCCGGTTGTTGGTGCGCGCGGTCTCGACCAGTCCCGTGTAGGCAGGGATCTTCACCGCCAAGGTGTTCAGGTCGGCGCGGGCCGACTCCTCGTCCTCGGAGTGCGGGGCGGCGCCTTCGCGGTAGCCGTCGGTGGCAGCGATCAGTGCCGTGGACGCGGTGGCGATCGAGTTCATGAAGTTCGCCCGCAGTTCGGGCGTTTCGCGGCCGCCGGAGATGAACGCCGAATTGGCGGACGCGTCGGCCACCGACAGGGAGCTGTAGAGGACTTCGGCGGCCTCGGCCTGCGGTTCACTCCGGTCGATCAACGACGACAGGGTGGAACTGCGCGAGGTCAACGCGGCCGACGAATACCATCCGGTGAGGCCACAGGCGACGATCATCGCGAGCAGGATGATGACCAGTTTCCCTGGAGTCGTCGTCGCGTAGAAACGCAGTGTCACCAGGGGCGACGCCACTCGTTCCCGAGTCATCGCGGCGATCTCCCTGCGGTCTGCGATCACCTGCCGCAGGGTGGGACCCGGAGCCACCCGGTCGGGGATCACGGTCCGACCGGCATGCGAGAGCGCTGAGCGCACACCCGAAACCTGGCCGGTCACTTGCGTCCCTTTCCCTCGGTTCAACCCAGCCTAGTCCGCGTGCCTTCGTACGGATGGGAGGACCCGGTAGCGTGATGGGCGAGTCGGGCGATCACCCGCAGACGGCGAAGGAGACATCGTGCAGGGAGACGGCGACGGCTGGGTCTTCGACGCTGACGGACAGCGCTACTGGGGACGTCACGGGGCTGCGGGACTGCTGCTCACCGCACCACTCGGCGACGACGTCGACGGGATCGCAGTGCTGTTGCAACACCGTGCGGTCTGGTCGCACCAAGGCGGCACCTGGGGGCTGCCCGGCGGCGCCCGCGACTCCCACGAGACCGTCGAACAGGCCGCCGTTCGCGAAGCCCACGAGGAGGCCGGCATCGCTGCGTCCGATCTCGAGGTGACCGACTCGGTCGTCACCCACCGCGCGTCGAGCGGATGGACGTACACGACGGTCATCGCTCGGACCGCACATCAGATCACGACTGTCGCCAACGGCGAGTCGGCGGAACTGCGCTGGGTGCCCTCCACGTCGGTCGCCGACCTTCCGTTGCATCCCGGTTTGGCTCTGGCGTGGCCGGCGCTCGTGGACCGTCTGCAGTTCTGACCCGGGTCAGTTCTTGGCGAGTTGGTTGGCGCCGGAGATGAGCGCGTTGACGGCTGACTCGTCGCCGGTGCGTCCACGTCCGTAACTCCAGCAACGGTCGCCGTCGCGGTCGCAGAGGAGATACGTGATGATCTCAGCGCCTTCGGTCTGCTGATAGAACGACATGATCTCGACGCCTGCGCCGATGTCGTAGAGCATCGACGTCATCGCGCCGATCGTGCCCGCCGCAGTCGCCTCGAGGCTGACTGTGCGTGCGGCGACTGTCACGTTCGCGGTGCAGCGGACCATGTCGGCGGCGCTGGGCTCGATCCGCAGGTCGTCGAGGGAGATCGCGCCGGTCGGGGCGTAGGTGTTGTTGAAGCTGGCAGTGGTCATCGTGGCCGCCTCCGGTGGAAACCAGGTGGGCAGTCGGCGGACGCCGTGCCCGTACGGGGTCAACGATGTCGGGTGGATCTGAATGGAACGCATCTCGTCGGTTCATTTCGGTCGAAGATTTCGTGACCGACGAAAGTGGTGGAAGACGACGAACCCGCAGCGGGGGGTCGGTCGAATCAGACCCCGCTGCGGCGGGTTACCAGGAGCTTCCACGTCATAGTGTCGACGAGCCTAGCACCGCACCGCGGAGAGCGGTAGCGGCCGTGCGTGGATCCGCTTCGCCGGTGATCGCACGCACCACGACGATGCGTGACGCTCCGGCGGCCGTCACCTCGTGGACGCGGCCCAGGTCGATGCCGCCGATGGCGAACCACGGCTTTCGGCTGGACTCCGAGTGGGCGGCCCGGACGAGACCGAGGCCGGTGGCGGCGCGGCCGGGTTTGGTGGGCGTCGTCCAGCACGGGCCGGTGCAGAAGTAGTCGACATCCGGGTCGGCGACTGCAGCGCGCATCTGGTCCTCGTCGTGGGTGGAGCGGCCGATGACGACATCCGGTCCGACGACGGCGCGCGCCGCGGCGGGCGGCAGGTCGTCCTGCCCGATGTGGAGCACGTCGGCGCGCGCGGCGTGCGCGATGTCGGCGCGGTCGTTGACTGCGAGCAGAGCACCGCCCGCATGCACCACATCCCGCATCGCGGCGAGGATCTCGAGTTCCTCCTTCGCGTCGAGTTCCTTGTCGCGGAGTTGCACGATGTCGACCCCTCCGGCGATTGCTTCGGCGATGAACTCGAGGAGGTCGCCGCGCTCGCGGCGGGCATCGGTGCACAGGTAGAGGCGGGCGTCGGCGAGAGCGGTGCGCGGGTCGGCGGGCATGGTGTCAACGGTAGGCTGGGCGGCGGAAGTGTGAAGACACGGGAGTCCGGGGCGCCGGGCTGAGAGTGCGACGCGGACCGTCGCTGACCGTCTGACCTGATCCGGGTAATGCCGGCGAAGGGATGCATCGTGAGACGTGACCTCTCAGTTGTCGGCGGCGGAGTGATCGGGCTGTCGTGCGCGTTGGCGGCGGCAGATCGCGGCTGGTCGGTGACGGTGTTCGACGCCGGGGCGCAGCGTCGTGCCGCTCACGTCGCGGGCGGAATGCTCGGCTGTTTCGGCGAGGGCAGACCCGGCGAGGACGCTCTGCTCGCTGTCGCCGCGGAGTCGGCGTCTGCATGGCCGGATTTCCTCGCGCGTCTCGGTGACCCCGCCGTTCGGGTCGCTGACGACAGTCTGCTGGTCGCCGCGTCGAGCGCGGACCTCGCCGAACTCGACGACCAGGTCTCGTTCGTCCGTGCCCAGCTGCCGGATGCGACGATCACCGCCGAGTCGGCTGCGGAGATGCGACGTGCGGAGGTCACGCTCACCCGGAACATCGCGGGCGGATACCTCGCGTCGGGGGAGGGTGCAGTCGACAACCGGCGTCTGCTGGACGCGCTCCGGTCCGCTGCGGAGGAGGCGGGAGTCCGGTTCGTGACTGCCGAGATCACCGATGCCGCCGAGGTTCCAGGCGATCAGGTGCTTGTTGCCGCCGGGTTGGGAACCCCGCAGGTCACGTCCGTGGGGGAGCTTCCGATGCGTGGCGAGAAGGGCGAGATCCTTCGCCTGCGCCGCACCCGGTGGGCGGTGCCGCCGCCCGCTCGGGTGATCCGAGCCCGCTGGCACGGCAGACCGCTGTACGTCGTCCCGCGTGCGGATGGGGTGGTCGTCGGCGCCACCCAATACGAGGCCGTCGGGCCGGACGACCGCGCGCCGCAGGCAGGTGGAGTCGCCGACCTGCTCGCCGACGCGGGAGAACTGATGCCGGGACTGCGGACGTACGAGCTGGTGGAGGTCGCGGCCGGCATCAGACCGTCGTCTGCCGACGGGCTGCCCGTGGTCCGTCGGATCGACGACCGCGTGATCGTGGCGACCGGCCACGGTCGGAACGGAATCGCCCTCGCGCCGTGGACGGCGAACCGCGTCGCAGGTCTGCTCACTTGAGAACCCCAACGAAGGAGAACCCCGTGGAACTCACAGTCAACGGCGACACCGTCGTCCTCGACGGACCCGTCGACGTCCCTGCACTGCTCGCGCACCTCGATCTGCCCGATACCGGCGTCGCTGTCGCCGTCAACGGCGTGGTGCGGCCGAAGACGCGCTGGGACGAAGAGATCAGCGCCTACGCCGAGGTCGACGTTCTGACGGCGGTGCAAGGTGGCTGACGGATTCGTCGTCGCAGGCCGTGAGTTCTCGTCACGGCTGATCATGGGGACCGGCGGCGCGTCGAACCTCGCCGTCCTCGAACGCGCACTCGTCGCCTCCGGCACAGAACTCACGACCGTCGCGATGCGTCGGGTGGATCCGACAGCCGGGACCGGTGTCCTCGACCTGCTGCGCAGGCTCGACATCGCAGTGCTTCCGAACACCGCCGGATGTCATACGACAGCCGAAGCCGTGCTGACCGCGCAGTTGGGCCGCGAGGCGGTCGAGACCGATCTGGTGAAACTGGAAGTGGTCGCCGACGACCGGACTCTGCTGCCCGACTCGCTTGAACTCGTCGATGCTGCGGCCGCGCTTGTCGCCGACGGCTTCGCGGTGATGGCGTACACAAACGACGACCCGGTGCTGGCGCTTCGTCTCGAAGACGTTGGTGTCGCTGCCGTGATGCCGCTCGGTGCACCGATCGGGACCGGTCTCGGGATCGCGAACCCGCACAACATCGAGATGATCGTGTCTCGCGCGAGTGTGCCGATTGTCCTGGACGCGGGCATCGGGACGGCGTCCGACGCCGCACTCGCGATGGAACTCGGTTGCGACGCCGTGCTTCTCGCGAGTGCCGTCACGCGGGCGGACAGTCCGGAAGTGATGGCGGAGGCGATGGCGCACGCGGTGAAGGCCGGGCGACTCGCATCGCAAGCCGGGCGCATCCCGAAGCGCTTCTGGGCGCAGGCGTCGAGTCCCGATCGCGACTGAGTCAGGCTTCTGACTGCTGGCGGCCGCGGCGCCAGCCGCCCTTCTCTGGTGGAGCCTCACCGAAGTGGTCGGGGTCGCCGGTGCCGTACCAGGCGACGAGAACAGCTCCCACCACTGCGCCGACGAAGCCGACCACCGCCAGCCATCCGAGACCTTCGCGTGCGGCGTCTCCGAGAAATGCGACGCCGATGAGGCTCGGGCCCGCCGTTTCGCCGACCACCAGGAGCGCGGTGACGCCGTTGACGGCACCGACCTGCAGCGCGACGGTCTGCACGAAGAAGCCGACGGCACCCGCGACAGCGATCGACCATGCGGCCGGGTCTGTCAGAATCGTGACCAGGTCGAACGGCTCGAGGCCATCGAGGACGCGCACTGCGATCGCGATGATGCCGAACAGGAGACCCGACGCGGCGCCGCCGACGATGGCCGCGTACTTGCCGAGCTTGTACACACCGATCAGGGCGATCGCCGCGACGATGAAGGTCGCGATCAGCAGGCCCCAGTGGAAGTCGCGGGACGCTTCGTCGTGCGCGTGCGGTGATGACGAGACGCCGAGCATGAACAGCGACAGGACCACAAGCCAGATCGCGACCCAGTCGCGGGTGTGCAGGGTGATGTTCAGGAGCAGGGTGCCGAGGAGTGCGGTGACGACGAGGTTGGCCGCGACGATCGACTGCGCCAGGAACAGCGGCAGGAAACGTGCCGCGAGGGCGCCGCCGCCGAAGCCGACGATCACCATCAGGGTGCCGAGGATGAATGCCGGGTCGGCGATGGTCGACATGGTCGACGAGACCGACGGCGCTGCGCCGCCCTCTTCGAGCGGATGGACGTCGTTCTTGCCGTCTTCGCGCATTTCGAGCGCGACGCGACGTGCACCCAGTGCGCGCAGCACGGTCGACACGCCGTACGCGACTGCCGCCATGGCTGCCGCGATGACCCCGATTGCGAACAACGAAGAATTCCCCAATCCCACCGTGCGAGTGACGATCCCGCTGTTGATCGATTGCCCACATTACCCGGCCGTAGGTGAGGAGTGTCTAGTGTGTATCTGTGGCCTCTGGTACGAGCAGACATGTCCTGATCACTTTCGCGCGGTCGTTTTTGACGCTCAACCTGGCGCGACTGATGGCGGCTGCGGGTCACCGGGTGACCGTCGTCGACAGTCTCGCGGTGGGTGTGAGCAGGTATTCGAACGCGGTGAGCGGCTTCCACAAGGTGCCGCCGCCCAAGTTCGCTCCGCAGGAATACTGCCGGGAACTCGCAGCGATCGTCGAACGGGAGAAGGTCGACATCGTCATCCCGATTCACGAGGAGACGGACATCCTCGCGATGATGGCCGGGG
>NZ_BAOP01000008.1 GCF_000344135.1 Gordonia malaquae NBRC 108250
GGATGCGTGGAATGAATCGGCTGCGATTGCCTTACGTCGAAGACCTCGTCGGCATGGTCGTCCCGCTCGACCGAGCTCGAATCACGACGGTCGGGCGCGCCGGGGATCTCGCGTTTCCCGACAACCCGTATCTTCATCGCCGCGTGCTGGAGATCGGCTGGAGTGGGGGCAGATGGTGGATGAAGAACGTCGGGTCATGGACGACGGTGCGCTTCGGTTCACGAGCCGAACCGATCGGCGTCCTGCTCGGCCGGGGCCGGTCGATTGTCCTTCCGGGCGGCGACACTCACGTCGTGTTCGCGGCATCGCGGACCGAGTATGAGGTAGTCGTCCGGCTTCCCGTCGAGGACGATCATCACGTCGCACCGCCGCCGCAGGTCAGTACCGAAGTCACGATCGGGCCGCGGGCCCTCACGTTGGAACAGATTCAGATGTTGGTGGCCTTTGCCGAACCGATCCTGCGGAGCACATGTGTGAGCGTGAGCGAGATCGCGTCGATGCGAGATGTCGAGCAACGGCTCGGCTGGTCGTCGGCGAAGCTGCGGCGCAAGCTCGACTACCTGTGCTTCAAGCTCGACGACGCGGGAGTGGCTGGGCTGGTCTCGGATTCGGTGGTACCCGCGTCGCGTCGCAGACTCAGGCTCGTCGAGTGGGCGCTCGGAACGGGCGTGATCGACCGTGGCGGACTGCGGGTGCTCGACGTGCGATCGCCTCTGAGCGTCGAGACAGTATCTGAAATCGACGAATAGATGTGTCCGCAACGGTATGGGAGGTAGCACCCAGATTGTGCGCAATAGGGGACTACCGATCGTAGATTCGGCTGGACAGCGCAGATCGCGCAGTCTCCGGGGATCTCGACACGACCCCGAACGAGGAAGGACTGGCATTCGATGACGACAACTCGACGGACGCTCGCCGGGTGCGCCCTGGTCGCTGCGGCCGCATTCGCACTCGGAGCGCCCGCAATCGCACACGCGGGTGGAACGAAGGACCCGGCATACAACAATCCGCCGGCCACGATGGCGCCGAATCAGGATGGCTCCGAGCAGGATCGACCCGGCAGCACCCTCCCCGGTCTCGACGACGATGCGCCGACCGTGCCGGACGGTGCCCTCGGTGACGGCGGCCAGAACTCGGAGTCTGGCGCCGCGAGCTGCATCAAGAACATCAAACTCGACATCCCGTCGTCGCCGGGCGGACCGGCCGGGTTCCTCCCCAACGGCAACGAGGACATGGGCGTTGAGTACACGGTCCGCATCCATAACGCAGGCTCATCGACGTGCACGATCAAGACCGACAGCATCAGCCTGAAGGTGACGGGTGCGGGCTCGAAGACGTGCACACCGATCGTGCAGAACCTGACGCTGGCACCGAAGCGCGAGGAGGTCATCAGCAGCAAGAACGGATCGTGGGGACACTGCGTGACCGATGCTGTGAAGCGACCGGGAAGCTACCAGATTCAGGCATTCGTCAAGCAGGACGGCGTGGTCGTGAAGTCCAACAAGCAGGCCTTCGTCGCCGCGGTCCCGGGACGCCGCTGACCACTCTCACCTGGGAGAAGCGGCGATGCCCTTTGGGGGCATCGTCGCTTCCTGGTCTCGTCGCCCGTCAGTGGTGTCGGTCGTCTGGAACGGGTTTGCGTGCGCGGTACCGACGATGCAGCGCAAACAGCACCACGCCGAGTGCGACAGCTCCCGCGCCGAGGCCGGCGCACTGCAGGGCGAGTGTCGACGAATACGCATAGTTCTGAGCGGGAATCGAGTCCGTGCCGCGCGCCACTACATCTCCGGCCGCAGCAAAGCCGATAAGACCGGCGACCACGAGCACAGCTGACAGGACGCCGAAAAGTGCAGGCGTACGCCGCACCACACTCCACACAGGTCGCACCACGACGACGGTCAGGGCGTTCCCCAGGTGTGCCGCAGCCGCCCGACGTTCGAGCGCCGCGTCGGACAGTGGATGCTCCTCGCGCCAGCTGGCGCGCGCGGCGGCGAGCGCATGGCGTACCCGCGAAAATCGATCCGGCGTGTCGGCCGTGGTGACAGGGACGACTTGGTTGGCCGCCGGGGTCGTGGCGTCGGGCCGCCGTTGCGCAACGACGGTCGGATCGGCGGGCGGTGTCCGGGGTCTCGTCGCAGCGACGCCGGTCGCGGTCGACAGGGCGTGTGCAAACTCCCCGCAGGTGCGAAAGCGGGATCCGGGGTCTTTGCTCAGAGCACGCTGGAGGACGTCGTCGAGATGTGCGAGTCGCCCGCCCAGTCGTTCGGGTGGGGTGGTGATGTGTGCCTGCATCAGTGCGCCGACGTTGGCTGCAGTGAACGGCGGCGCGCCAGTGAGAAGCTCTACCGCGGTGCACGCGAGTGCATACTGGTCGGTCGCCGGGCCGGTGGTCCCGCCGGTGAGCGATTCGGGCGCCGAATAGGCGATGGACCCGATGAAGGCCCCGGTGCTGGTGAGCCGGGTCTGATCGGCGGACCGGGCAATCCCGAAGTCGAGGACCGTGACGCGGTCGATCGAGCCGTCGGGTCGCCGTCCGACGGAGATGTTCGCCGGTTTGATATCCCGGTGGATCACCTGCCTCGAGTGCGCGTAGTCGAGCGCCGACGCGACCGACGACACGATCTGCGCCACATCCATTGGCCGCAACGGAAGGCGGGCGGTGATGTCACCCGGCGCATAACGCATGGTGAACCACGGCAGCCCGCTATCGACGCCGTAGTGGTAGACGGTCGCGATTCCTGGATGGTCGAGCGCTGCACTCGTCTTCACTTCGCGCAGGAACCGGTGGGTGAAGGCCTCGCTGTCCGGCGACGACACGACCTTGAGCGCCTCCCGGCGTCCGAGCCGAGGGTTGTCGACCAGATACACCCGGCCCATGCCGCCCCGTCCGATCAGGTTGATGATCCGATAGCCGGCGAACTCGTCGCCCGCGGTGAGTTGTGAGTTCACGGAGTGTGACGTCCTTGTCAGTGAGGCGCAATGGCTCAGGCGCCGTCGTCGGGTGGGTTTGTATCAGTCAATCGGAGAGCATCGAGCCAGTTCAGTGCATTGGGCGGTAGCACCCATGGGGGCAATGGACACGCCGTTGTGTCGATAGCTTCGCGGTATGACGGAATCTCTTGTGGTGGTCGCGGCCGCGATCATGTGGCTGCTCTGCGTCGCCGGAGTGTGGCTGTGGCTCTCGTCGATCCGCGCCTTTGCCCGCGGTATCGGCTGGTACACGCTGTTTCTGGTGCCACTCCTACTCACCCCGCTCGGTTCCGCGGGCATCGGGCTTCTCACCTTGGCCTATGTGCAGTCTCCGTTGGAGTGGCCCGGGACCCTGATGATCTACTTCCTCGTCGTCGCCGGGGCGGCGTTGCTCGGGCTGATCCCGGTGGTGCTGGTCCGTGCGCTCCTCGCGCTTGTCGGCTACGCCGATCGTGGGAACGGTGAACGGCTGGTTGACTGGCGTCGTGGCCGCCTCCGGACTGCGGAGCAGATCGCCACCGACCTGCGCGACAGTGTGGTCCGTGGACCTGGCGTCCTGTACGACATCGCGGCCGTTCAACTACCGGGCCGGCGGGTGGTGTCCGGCGGCCGCTATGTGGTGCAGCCGAGGGTCCGCGGTTTCGGTCGAAAGGTCATCAACTCGACCCTCGTCGACCTGTGCGCCGCTGAACCTCGGCTCACCCAACTCGTCGCGGAGTTGGGACGCGACAGGGTGCTTGACATGCTCACGGCCGGGCGGAGCCGCGCGTCGGTCTACAACCGCTATGTGCGGACCCTCGTCGACGAGGCCGACTTCTGCTACCTGTACGACGCGCTTCGACCGTTGTTCCGCGATGCGGTAGCCGACCGCTACGGGATCATGGCGGCCGATCTCGCGTCTCACCTGATTCCCCGGACCAGCCATAAACACCGAGTCGATGTCGACCGTGTGCCGGGCGTGGATGCGCCGTGGATGGGAGCGGTTCGAGACATCCACCGGTACGTGACCGACCACGGGACCTTCCTGCGGGTCGATATGGCGAGGTCTGTTGGCGGCCGTGCCACAACCCGAGAGGTTCTGCGGGTGGTGCGGGCACCGAACGCGGGACCGGTCACCGCAATCGTCGAGATCGCGGCAGACCTTCCGTTGGACCGTCCGGCGGTGATCGCCGCCGTCGAGCAGGCGGCCGCCGGTGAGGGGCGAACGAATCGGCTCGTCGCCGGATCGGTGAAACTGAACACGAACGCGCTCAAGGATCTGATCCGGGGGCGTGACCACGTCCGTCCGCAGGTGACCGCGCTGCGGGCGCCTGCGGTCATCGCCGACCCGGGAGGATTCGGACGAACCGCGACAGTCGCGACAACGGGCGTCGTGAACGTTGTGGTCACGCCCTTCGTGTATGCGCTCCGGGCGATCGGACTCCTGCGGTGGCCGATCGTCGCAGTCGACCCCGAAGGTCGCGAGAGGGTGATCGACTACCGTCGAGGTCGGAAGTCTGTCATCGCCGCCCAGCAGGTCGTGCGACGTTCGGCGTAGTCACGATCGGGCAGCAGTGAAGGAACCGGTGTCGGATTCCGCTGCCTTCTCTCCGTCGACGAGGACAGCCGCTTGGAGGGTGTACTCACCGCTGGACTTCAGTCCGTCGCTCACGCACGTGCCCCACGTTCCGGACTTGCTGGCGATGTCAATCGATTCGCCGGGCGCGATGTCTGGCGCCTGGACCTCGGGAGTGCACGTGTTGCTGGTAGGTCCGGAGACATTCAACACGATGTCGTTGGTCGCCACGCGGCACGGCGATTGACCGTTGTTGGTGATCGTGAGGGTGAAGTCGAGCGCACCCTCGGTCTCCGTCCCATTGGAGTACGCGTCGGTCGGGACATCGAGGCGAAGGGCGAGGTCTGTCGCGCAGTTCGCCGGGGCCGCCGAGGTCTGCGTCGGAGGCTGACCGGTCGCCGGGTCGCAGGACGGGTTCGATCGGCGGAACTCGTCGGAGTATCCGGAGTTGGTGATCGCCTTCGTGTTCGGGTCGACGGAGTAGGTCACGGCTTCACGTCCGGACCAACCCGCGCCGGTAGTCTCGCCCGGGCGAGGGAAGCTGTAGGTGACAGTCGCTGAGGTGCCGTCGATGCGCACCTGGTCGGCGAGTTTCATCGGACATACCGTTGCGAGGCCGACGAACTCTCCTCGGGAGAAGAACATGACCGGTTCGGGCGACGACACAATCGGCTTGTCGATTCGTGCTGTCTGCGCGGACAGTTCCGCGCAGGGATCGGTCAATGTGAGGTCGTGGCGATACCACGTGTAGCCGGACGGAAGGGCTGCGAATGCTTCGTCGACCGCAGCGGAGTGGTCGGCACTCGGATCGCATTCGGCCGTGGTGCCGGAAGCGGCGGTGGTGTCCTTCGTGATCGGAGTTTCGGTGTCCGAGTCGGTAGCGCAGCCCGCGACCAGCAGGCAGGCGCCGATCGCAGATGCGGCGGCAGTCGCGTTTCGCAGTCTCATGGAGTCCTTCTCTCGTGGTTGACAGGTGTTCAGCGTCCAATTTGTCGTACCAGAGACGGATTCTTGGGTGTGAGCACCCAACGGTGTCCTGGCTGGGAGTGTCTGCGCGGCCTCGTATGATCGACATCCGGACGTAGATCGGAGCGCGGAGGGCGGATCTAGGTGGGCTTGCAGGCGGGGGAGACATTCGCAGGCTATCGCGTGGTGGAGCGTATCGGCGCGGGAACGATGGGCGAGGTAGTCCTAGTCGAGAACGACAAACTCGGACGTCGCGAAGCGCTGAAGGTGATTTCATCGGGCCGCACCGACCCGATGCTGATCATGCGGTTCACCAATGAGGCGAGGCTCGTCGCATCGCTCGATCACCCCTCGATCGTCGCGGTGTACGACTTCGGCGTAGTCGACGGCGTCCCGTGGTTCACGATGCCGTTCCTTGACACGATCGACCTTCCGGCGCGGGCTCCGCTCGCAGTGGACAGGGTGTTGCGAGTACTCGCCGACGCGGCAGATGCACTCGACTACGCGCACCACCGCGGAGTGATCCATCGCGACGTGAAACCCGAGAACATTGCGGTCGTCGAAGACACGGACGGGAGGATTCTGAGGGTCGCTGTCCTCGACTTCGGGGTGGGACGGCTCCTCGGCGCCACCCGCGCGACGGTCGACGGTCAGTTCGTCGGCTCGCTCGTCTACACGGCACCGGAAGTCTTCGCCGACGGTCAGTCGGGTCCGCAGTCGGACCAATACAGCCTCGCCTGCACTGCGTTCGAACTGATGACGGGCTCACTCGCATTCGAGGGCGGTTCAATCGGCGAGGTGATGCAGCGGCACACCGTAGGCGAGATTCCCGTTCCGTCCGACATCGATCCTCGGCTGGCTCGTTTCGATGAGGCGATCGCGCGGGCGCTGGCGAAAGATCCGACGAGCAGATTTCCGACATGCGCCGAGTTCGTCGAGGCGCTTGCATCCGCCGACCTTCCAGATTCCGCCATCACGACACGACGGACTGTGGATCGTGCAGGCGTGCGTGCCCGTCCGAAGTCGAATCGCCGGCGTTGGGCGATCGGCGCCGTTGCGGTGATTGTTGCAGCAGCCGCGGGTGTGGGCGGATACTTCGCCGGAACCGCATCGGACCCGCCGGGTGACAGCGATGGACCCGTTATGCAGACTGGCCAGTCGTCGACGACGCACGATGTCGGAGACACCGGAGGGCGGCCGGTCACTCACCGTGCCAGCGAGTATGCGCTGGATGGCTATCGCTTCGCCTTCCGGACTGAAGACGGTGGATTCGCCTGCTACTTCGCCGACGAGCCGATGTGCTTCCCGAAGGATCCGACCGATGTGGCGTGGACGCTCGTGGACCGGTGTTCGGCCGCGGACCGGGGAACGCCCACTCACCTCGTCATCAAACGTGGCCGCACCGACGCGTGCGCCGCGGTGGCCGTCGTTGGCCGGCAGACTCCCCGCTATCAGGACCGGCACTGGCAGCCGACTCCGCGGATCTTGGAGTCGACCCACAGTGTGTTCGTCGATACCGATGACGGCCGCTGGGTGTGTCAGGCCGATGCGCCCGGCGGCGGCCCCCAGGACGATCCGGAATCCGACGCGATCATGTCGTTCGCGCCGGTCTGGTGCAGTCGGGAGTCGTCGACTACAGGGAGAACCGGAGCCCCGTCATTCGGGTTCGACAGGGAGGACAACGGGTTGATCATCCCGCGTGGGTAGTTCCGCAGCGTCGTCGTCGACCGGTTCGAGGGCCACGTGCCGCCAGAAATCGACGAGCCGCGACTTCAGTTCGAACTCAGTGGTGGGCGCCGCACCTGCTCGGAACTCGGGCCGTGTCGACCACTCCGACCAGGTCAAGGAGCCGAATCCGGCCGCCGCGTACCGAATGGCAGCCGAGCCGGCGATGGACCGGAACATCCTCGTCGTCATCTTGGTGTCCGCGGACACGCGCACGGCCACCGAGGTGAAGCGGACGCCGTTGTCCGGTGTCCTGTCGGTGAGCAGATAGGCGACGATCAGGTCGTCGCCGTCGGGGATCGCCGACACCCGCTCTATCGGAGGAAGCTCGTCGCTCTGGATACCGCTGTCTTTGGACATGATGATCGCCGCGTCGCCGACCTCGTCGGGCGTGTGAGTCGGTCGGCCGACGCCGGATAGCTCGAAGATTCGAAACATCGTGGTCGGAGCGACAGAGGCGAGTTCCTCAAGAAACTGCTCGCTCATGCTCCATCGCAGCCGTAGGCGTTCCGCATCGTGGCCGCTCGCCAGAGTGGCGATCGCGTCCACGACGGCCTCCGTGCCGTACCGGTCGATGGAGTCGGCGATCGCCGGGTCACGCTCGGCGAGATCCTCGACGGCCCACACCACGGCGGCGACGTCGACGACCGGCAGGAAGCGGCCGCTCACCTCGGTACCGCGGTACGCGTACACGGATTCGTCGATGAGTGCCGTGGCGCACGTGTTGATCCGGTGAGCCGCGTCGACGAGTTCGGGCGAGAACGGTCGACCCGGTTCAAGGTCGGTGGTGGGGCGAGCGGTCAAGGCGAGCTGTAGACGGGGTAGACGAGTAGCGACCGCGATGCCGAACATCACCGCGCCGATCGCGCCGGTCGCCCATACGGCGAGCCCGGGTTTCGTCGTGAAGTCGACACCGACGTCGGTCGGGTCCAGGGCCCACAGCGTCGCCGCGAGGAATCCGACGACGGCGGTGAGGATGAGCAGCAAGCCGCTGACGCCCCACGGAACCGAACCGGTCGGACGCAGACCCGCCAGTGCACCCTGCAGCTTCTTGTCGTGGACACAACTGATCGCACCGATCAACATGAGCATCACCAACAGCACGGGAGTCGCCGACCAGCCGTCGAACATTGTTGACGCGGTGCCGTCGGGCAGTGTGCCGGTGCCGACGACACTTCCCGTCAACCCGTCGGATTCCGCGACGGAAGAACCGTCGATCGAGTGCACCGCGGTCGGGAGTGCGGCTATCACGGCAACGCTCGCAGTGAGCAGCAGCAAGTACAGTGCAACCTCGACGCGGCGTGCCGGAGGGCGGCGGAACGGGTCACGAGAGCCGAGCGCGGTGACCGCGCGCCGATGCTCCACCGCACCGACGACCAGCAGTGTCAGTCCGACGGCCGCGGTGATGAACGCCGCGGGGGCCATCGACGTCGTCATGTCGGCCGAGAACCGGGCATCGGGGCCCGCCACCAGCATGGTGCGGGCGGCGAACGACGCCGCGATGACCGTCAGCAGCGTGGCTCCGCTGATCGCGACCTGAAGCGACGCCGATTCGGCGGGCCGTCGATCGCCGCGTTTGGTGAGGTAACGTCCCGCGAAGAACGCGATTGCCACGGCAACCGCGAGAATCGGTGGATACCACGACGATGTCTGCTCGCCGTTCTCGGTGATGACAGATGTGCCGGTCAGTTTCCATTCAATCGTTCGTGAATCTCCGCGCGCCGTGAACCACGGGAATACGAACCCGGAGGTCGCGACGACGGCAGCGGCCGCTAGCCGGCTCAACCCCAGCCTGCGAATTGGTGACGGATAGTTGTCCATTGACGGTGTCCTTTGTGATCGGAGTATTTTGTCAGTCGGCCAGCGGCGAATGCAGTTGCGGATGATCCCATCCGAACCAACCCTGGGCGAGGTCCAATGCGCCGGTGACCCACAGTGTCGCCATGACGATCGCGCAGGTGGCGACGGCGAGCGCGGCCTGGGCCAACCGGTTTCCGTCGATGTACCTGCGGTAGAACGCGTTGAGCAGCCCCATGATCTTCATCCGCAGTCGTTCGGCCCATTCAAACTCTTGCGACAGGATCAGTAGGCCGAAGAAGACGATCGCCCATCCGGGGCCCGGATACGGGATTGCGACTACGCCGAGTGCGGTCACCAGGAATCCGACCGTGATGGTCACATAGCGGAGAACATGTCCGTACTTATGCTCATGTCGGACGCGTGAATAGGCGGCTCCGACGGATTTGAATTGCGAGACGACAGAGTTCACAGTGCGATGCCTTAATGTCGGGATCTGATATCTGATGTCAGGAATGTAGACGGAGAATCGGCTGATTCATCAGTTCTTGGGTGCAAGGACTCGGTCGGGAGGACGGTCGGTGCCCGGTGGATGCGACGTCATCGGAACAGTTCGACCCTGTCGTCCTCGCCGATGGTGAACCCGTGGTCGGACGGCACATGCTCGCAGCCGAGGGTGTCGTCGTCGGGGCCGATCCAACAGGACCAGCCCGAGGTGTCGTCGGAGTCCGCAAAGCTCTCACCGCTGCGAAGCAGTGGGATCTCAGAAGGCCATCCACCGTCGTAGGTGGGAACGTCGTGCCCGTTTACGACGGTGCCCTCGGCTGGACACAGGGTGTACTCCTCGTGATCCCACAGCAGCAGGTCGCCGACGGCGTCCACGCTGCAGGATGGGAGCAGGCTCCAGTCGAAACTGTCCGGAACGGGCGGGAGGCAGACGAGATCCTCGCCGATCAGACACACCAAGTCAGACTCGGTGCGGAAGGCGAAGCCATACGTGGTCGACATGAAGTCCGATGCCGAACGTTCCATCGACGGGGTGGTGTCGTCGGTCGACTCCGTCGTCGTCGGTACATCCGACTCACTGGTCGTGGACCCGATGAACGGGGTGTGCCGACCCTCGAGCAGGACGATGTCGGTCACCGTGCGGTCAGAGGGAAGGCCGGTGACCGTGGTCGAGGGTTCCGCGACCGGGGTCAGGATGTGCCCGGATCCGCAGAGCACGACAGGCTGGCCGTCGTCGACGAGCACTTCCATGCCTTCGGCGAGGACTGCGTGGGTGGTCCGGAAGTCGCGGCCGTGTGCGACTGCTTCGATCGGCACCGTCGTCACGGCGGTCGAGAGCGTGTCGAGGTAGTCTCCGAGCTGCCCGAATCCGACACCCGACGACACGGTCTCGGAGACGGTGATTGCCCACCCTTCGCCGGCGACGCGATCTGCGTACAGCGATCTCGCCATCGCGTCGCGATCGCAGGAATCGGCGGCTGCGACGATCGCGCCAGGTGTCGAGGAAGTCTCCGTCGTCGGGAGCTGGAGTCCTGCGCTCGTATAGGCACTGGGGAGGTCGGACGCCTCCTGGTACCAGACCGCGGTGCCCTCGCTCGCAGAATCGGACGGCGGTGAAGGAGTGAGGTATCCGCCGGCGACGGCCAACGCCACCCCGGCCACCCCGACAACCGCGACGGCGGCCGTCGTCCATGCCAAGACTCTCGCGACTCGTGGCCGCCTGGATCCTCGAGTCGGATTCGGTGCGGCGGAGTGGATCACCTGAGTCGATCGCGAGAACTCGTCAGCGAGCGGGGCGGTCGTGGGCGCCATTCGCCGGGTCGGCGCGGCCGGAGCCAGGGCGGAATCGAGAGCCTCCGCGAATGCTGAGCACGTTGGGAAACGTCGAGTCGGGTCGGCGTCGAGCGCGCGACGAAACGTGCTGTCCAGGACTTCAAGCTCGGGGCGGATGTCGGAGGGTACTGGCGCCCTGCCGTTCACGTGCGCATCGACTACCGCATCAAGGGATCGCTGTCCGTAGGCCTTTTCTCCGGTGAACAGTTCGAATGCGGTGCAGGCCAGCGCGTACTGGTCGGAGGCAGGTGCCGCCGCATCGCCCATGAACAGTTCGGGGGCCGAGTATGCAGGCGAACCGATGAATGTTCCATCACGTGTTGTCGGAGCGTCGTCGACGTGGCTTGCGATCCCACAATCGATGAGAACGACGCGGTCCACGGAATCGTTCGGACCGATGATGGCGGTGATGTTCGCTGGTCGTACGTCGCGGTACACGACGCCTCGGCGATGCGCGTGATCGAGGGCTGCGCCTACGTCGTGGACGGCTCGCGCGGCCGCTCGGACCGACAGCGGGCGGCCCCCGAGAGGAGTGCCGGGCACGCGAGCCATCGTCATCCACGTCGTGTCGTCTGTGACTCCGATGTCGTAGACCTCCACGATGCCGGCGTGGTCGAGGCTCGCCAAGGCTTTTGTGCTCAGCGCGAAACGGTCGCGTCGTCCGGGGTCCGCCGGATCGGATCGGACGGTCTTCAGGATCTCTTCGCGTCCCAGTGCACTGTTCTCGACGAGGTGGAGATTGACGAATTCGCCGGTCTCGACTGCCGCGACGACGCGGAGTCCTGAGAAGGCATCGCCCGGATTCAAGGTCGACATGAAGCCTCTCGATCATATGGGGCAGCATCTGCCCGAGCAGTTGGGACTGAACACAGTCAAACGGCACAGATGGCGAGAATGAACAGTTCTGGGTGGTAGCGCCCAGAGAACGGCGATACCAGCGGTGACCGGCGTTAGCTTCTCCTGGACAGACGAGGAGAAGACCATGAATGACATGCGGCACGGACATCGTTCTGCAGACGAACCGCGCGAGATACCCATCGTGAGACCACCGGTGCGTCGACAGTTTCCGCCGGTGCAGGCGAGATCTCCGGAAACGCCCGTCCAGTCGCCGACGCCCGCCGCGCGAGGAGGAGTCGCGGTGTCCGCCGCACGCGGCATCGGCTACGTGCGTGACCGGATCGGCGATGACGCCATCGCCTCGGCTCAGGGGTTCGGGCGCCGGATCGTCGGACAATCGGTCGACGGCGCGAGGATGGTGGGCCGACAAGTGCAGGCGCGTGTCGCGGACATCGACGTGGCGTCGATGCCGAGAACCGACCGCGCATCCGGTGTTCGTCCTGTCGCAGTGACGGTGTCGACATGGTTGCTCGGCGCGGCAGCCGCGCTCGTCGTCCTGCAGATCATTCTCGTCGGGCTGCTCCTCAATCGTGCTGTCAGCGGCTTCTCATTCGCGAGTGCGCTGGTGTCGGCGGAGACCGGTGAGGCGGACATGATGGCGCAGAGTCGGCTGGTGGTCGTCGGCGTGCTGGCCGTGGTCGCGATGGTCGTCGTGGCCGGGTATGTTGCTGTGGCGATCGGCGCCCGGCGCGGCCGGACCTGGCCTCGCAAGTTGGGCGCCGTGTTCGCGGTGCTCTCGCTACCGGCGTTGCTCCTCGGGCCGGCCGCCGACATCGCTGTGCTCTGTGGAGTTGCGGCCGTCATCGTGCTGTGGTTGCCGGTGTCGCGCCGATTCTGCACCGAATCCGGGCCGCGCGCCTGACGCGCAGGGGAAGAAGGCAGCAGCGGCGGTCACCTCGGTGAGGTGACCGCCGCTGTCCGTGTGCGGGTGGATCAGGCGGGGACGATGAGTCCCGAGCCCTGGGTCTTCGCGCGAGCGAGGCGCTCGGAGGCGTCGTCCCAGTTCACGACGTTCCACCAGGCCTTGACGTAGTCGGGCTTCACGTTCTGGTAGTCGAGGTAGAAGGCGTGCTCCCACATGTCGAGCATGACGACCGGGATCAGGGCGGCAGAGGTGTTGCCGCTCTGGTCGGTCAGCTGCTCGATGACGAGGCGCTGGCCGATCGTGTCGAAGCCGAGGATGGCCCAACCCGAGCCCTGCAGGGTGGTGGCCGCAGCGGTGAAGTGAGCCTTGAACTGCTCGAAGCCGCCGAAGTCGACGCCGATCTGCTCGGCGAGGTCGCCGGTGGGCTCGCCGCCGCCGTTGGGCGAGAGGTTCTTCCAGAAGATCGAGTGGTTGGTGTGACCACCGAGGTGGAAGCCCAGGTTGGCCGACAGGCCGTAGACCTTGCCTGCGATGGTGCCGTCTTCGCGGGCCTCTGCCAGCTTGGCGAGCGCGGTGTTGGCACCTGCGACGTAGGTGGCGTGGTGCTTGCTGTGGTGCAGCTCCATGATCTTGCCGGAGATGTGGGGCTCGAGGGCGCCGTAGTCGTAATCGAGTTCGGGCAGGGTGTAGTCAGCCACGATGTTCCTCTCAAAGATTCGCGAAAGATCCGTACTGGGTCCAGTCAACAACATTTCCGCAGACCGGTGGTTATTGCAACAGATCAGGTCACCGTGGGATTCCTGCCACCGCCTGTGCCGCCGATAGCCGTAGCCTGGTCGCATGAGCCTGTTCGATCGCCTGATGGCCGCCTCCAACGTCAAGACCGCGATGGTTCCCCGCGACCGTGCACTGCCCGGCCGCTCCACGCCGTTGCCGCTTCGGGACGAGAACATCGTCCTGCATCGGCCGATGCGGGGAGCGGCGTCGTCCGACGGCGGATACGGCCCGGCCGGAATCGGTGATTGGGGACCGGATCTGCGAGCGATCGTGCTCGCGGGCGGGTGTTTCTGGGGAGTCGAGGAGATCTTCTGGCAGCAACCGGGCGTCTACAGCACGGCGGTCGGCTACGCGGGCGGCTACACCCCGAACCCGACGTACGAGGAGGTGTGCACCGCGCAGACCGGGCACGCCGAAGCTGTTCTTGTCGTCTTCGATCCGGCCCAGACCAGTGCGAAGGCTCTCATCGAGCTGTTCTTCACCTCGCACGACCCGACGCAGGAGATGCGTCAGGGCAACGACATCGGCACCCAGTACCGGTCGGCGGTCTTCACGTTCGACGACGCCGATCTCGACCTGGCGGTCGGCGCCGTGGAGAAGTTCGGTCCAACCCTCACCGATGCGGGGTACGGCCCGATCACAACGGAGATCTCCGCCATGGCGGATGCGGGCGACGGCGTCTTCTACTACGCGGAAGACGTTCACCAGCAATACCTGCACAAGAACCCGAACGGGTACCGCTGCCACGTCTCGACCGGGCTGACCTTCCCCGCCTGATGCCACAGGCGATCACCCTCGAGCAGTGGAACCGCACCCTGCTCGAGCGTCAACATCTGCTCGAACGAGTCGACGAGGACGTCGTCGAAGTGGTCGACCGGATCGTCGGCCTGCAGTCGCAGGATCCGCAGGCCGCGTTCTACGGTCTCGCGTGCCGCGTCGAGGGATTCGACCCCGCCGACGTCGACGAGCTTCTCACCGAGCGTGAACTCGTGCGCATCACCCTGCAACGCGGCACGGTGTTCCTCGCCGACGGACTCGACGCGCGGTGGATTCGTGAACTGATGCAGCCGATGTTGTCGTCGGCAGTCGAGACGAACCACGGCCGCAGATTGGTCGACGTGACCTCGGACGAGGTGACCGATCACGCTCGTGACCGGCTCGCCGACGGTCCGCTCAGTGCCGCTGCGCTTCGAGCCTCGCTTGCCGAGCGGTGGCCGGACGAACCCGCGTCCGACATGGCGGCCGTCGCGCGACTGCGGCTGCCGGTGGTGCAGACGCCGCCCCGCGGTCTGTGGAAGCGGTCAGGCGGTCCGACGTACGCGCTGCTCGACGACTGGATCGGAGAAGGCGAGCCCGCGGTCACCGGAGACGAGGCGCGCCGTGACCTGATCCGTCTCTATCTGCGAGGGTTCGGGCCGGCGTCCGTCGCGGCCGTGCAGACGTGGTCGGGCCTCACCGGGCTCGGACCGATCATGGCGGCTATGGAGGCGGACTGGGAACTCGTGATCTACACCGGGCCGGGAGGTGAGACGCTGTACGACCTCGACGGTCTGCCGATCATCGAGGGAGACGTCCCCGCGCCCATTCGGTGCGTCGCCCCCTACGACAACTTGATCGTCGCCAACGCCGACCGGATCCGGGTGGCCGATCCCGACCTCTATCAGGCGCTGTGGACGCCGAACGGACAGTTCCCGGGGTTCGTGCTCGTCGACGGGCGGCTCGCCGCCACGTGGAAGCCGACCAAAGGCGGTGTCGCCCTGAAGGAGCTTCGTGACCTCACCAGTGACGAGCGGGCGGGCGTCGAACGCGAAGTCGATGTGGTCCGGGCGATGATCGAGTCCTGACCGGTTCCCGCATCGCAGTCGCTACGCCCCGGTCCTCGGATTCCGCGCGGAGATGAAGTACCGGCGGCCCGTGGGGTCGGCCATGACCACCTGGTCGTGACGACGTTCCACGACCGTCGCTCCCCAGTCCTCGTGCCGCTCCACTTCGACCGGGAGGTTGCTCGCGGCGACGTCCAGGTAGGTGGCCCCGGACGCGTTGTCCGATCGGACGAGCAGGACCTGCAACGACAGATCCGGATCGCGGGTCAAGGTGTGGCGGTCGACGTCGCCCGGAGCGTCCTGGCCTGTCAGTGCGGTCCAGAAGGCGAGCTCCGCGTCGAACTTGGCAGCCGGGACGTCGTAGCAGATCTGATCGATGATGCTGATGGTCCCGCCGGGCCACCGGATCGGGCGGGACCGTCGCTTCTCGCCTGCCCATTCGACGAGGCAGAACCGTCCGCCTGCGGGGGACGCCATCACTCGGTGAGTTCCGTAGTCGGCGATCTCCCTGGCACCGAGTGCGACGGCCTCCAGGGCGGCCGACGCAGGATCGTCGACGTGCATGTCGAGGTGCGTCCCGCCGGGACCTGCGGCGATCCGCTGGACCCGGAGGTGAGCATCGCCGTTGAACGGGTCGAGGGAGGCGAACTCCTTCGACGGTCCGCGGGGCGGCGAGACCGTGCTTCCCGAGATCGCGCGCCAGAAGGTGACTTCCGATCCGAACTCGGCGGCGGGGAAGTCGAGGAACGCGGTCAGCCAGCGAACATGCACGCCACGATTCTAGTGCGCGACACCGCGTACGAGTGAGTGCCGGATCAGCAGGTGTCAAGTCTTCCTGGAGAGTTTCGATCGGCGTGTTGTCCCCAGGTTGTCCCCAACTGTGGATGTGGACAAGTGGATGAAATCTACTTGGCGGTAATGCGTCGGAGGGATGCCGTGGGCCCGAATCTGTCGTAAATTCGAGACGGCCGTCACAGAATCGGCCCCGTTTTCCTAGGTCTATCCACAATTCCACAGGGTTGTCCACAGGGTCGTGATGCCTGTTGGTGAATCCCGAACACCCTGTGAACGAAGCTTTCCACGGCGCCTGTGGAAATCTCTATGCAGGTATGCATAGTTGCGTCTGCTTGTTCGGAGTGTTGTTGCGGATGTGTAGCTGGCGCACCTGCGATCGACAGGTGTGGAAAACTGGGGAACGTGAGCATGGGCGACATCGAGTCGGTGGGCGTCACCGAACTTCCGGACGACTTCACCGACGACCCGGAACGGATCCTGCTCGATGTCCGCGAGGACTACGAGTGGGACGAGGCGCACGTCCGCGGCGCACTCCACATTCCGCTCGGCGAGGTCCCCGGTCGCATCGACGAGATCGATCTCGACCGTGAACTGTTCGTCGTGTGCCGGACCAGTGGGCGGTCGTATCGGATCATGGAGTATCTCCTCAACCGCGGCATCGACGGCACCGTCGTGACCGGCGGGATGGTCGCCTGGATTGCCGCCGACAAGCCCGTCGACGGTGGACCGGACGCTCCGTGACCGCACCGGTGAACCTCGACATCTGCCCGTCCTGCCGCATCCAGGCCCCGCACCGGGAGGGTAGGACGGTCTGTCCCCGCTGCGGAGGACCGCTCACGCAGTCCGTGCCTGCCCGCCAGTCGCCGCAGCCGCCTCGTCGACCCGCGCTGCGGTGGACAGCGCATCGTCCGCGCGAGGCGATGCCGTCGCCGCGTGGCCCGAAGCGTCCGGACAAGGGACCGACGCCGTCGTATGCGTACAACCCCGGCTGGGGCCTCATCGATGTCCCGGACAAGGCGGCCGAAGCCGATGACCGGGTGCCCGTCGCGACTGCTGCCCTCACTCGCGCCATGGAGCTGACGTGTCTGATTCTCGGAGCCTCCGCCGTCGTCCACGGCGCGCGCTACGTGATCGCCGTGGTGAACCGGACGCGCCCGATCTCGGCGTGGATCGACTGGCTCAGCAGTATCGCGGTCCTCGTCTTCGGGGTGATGTCACTGATCGCCGTCGTCGTCGCCATCGTGACCTTCGGCCGATGGGTCCGTGAGGTCCGCATCCGCAGTTTTGCGAGTGCAGGCTTCCTCGACCCTCGACCTGCGTGGGTGGTGTTCGCCTTGACGGTGACACCGTTGGTCAACGTCGTCGGAGCGCCGTGGATGCTGCACGAGGCCGCCCGAGTGAGCGACGTCGACGACGGTGGACGGCTCGCGCGGATCCGCCTGAGGCTGGCCGTGGCTTGGGCGATCGTCAATGGCGTGGCGGTGCTTGCAGTCATTTACCGCCTTGGCGCGTGGAGCACGGAATCCCTGCAGGTGGACGCCGACGCTCTCGCCTTGGTGACGGCGTCGTTCGCTGTCTCGGCGGTCTTCGCGCGGTGGGCGGTCACTCGCGTCGAACGACTGGCGGGGACACACTCCGACGTAGACGAGCGTCCGCTCCGGCGGCTGGTGGCGGCATGAGCGCGCGCGACGTCTCCCGCTCAGGCAAGCCCGCCGTCGTCGCGCACCGCGGGGCGTCGGGCGAAATGGCCGAACACACCCTCGCCGCATACGAACTCGCCCTGCAGCAGGGGTCGGACGGTCTCGAGTGCGATGTGCGGCTCACCGCCGACCACGAACTCGTATGCATTCACGACCGCACGATCGAACGGACGTCGGACGGCACGGGCGTCGTCAGCGAGATGACCCTCGCGCAGCTCCGCGAACACGACTTCGGGTCGTGGCACAGCGGCACGGCAGCCGAGGTCTTGACGCTGCGCGAGCTGTTGACCCTCACGCTCGATTGGCATCGACCCGTCCGTCTCTTCATCGAGACCAAGCATCCGGTCCGCTACGGCAGCCTCGTCGAGACAGCACTGCTGGAGATGCTCCACGAGTTCGGCGTGGCGTCCCCGCCTTCGGCCGATCACAGCCGAGCCGTTGTCATCTCGTTCTCGTCGGCAGGCGTCTGGCGGATCCGCCGCAGCGCGCCGATCCTTCCGACCATCCTGCTCGGCGACACCGCCCGCATCATCGGCGGCACCGCGGCGACTGCCGTCGGAGCGACCGGCGTGGGCCCCTCGATCGAGACGCTGCGACTGCACCCCGAGCTCGTCGACCGTGCCGCCGCATCCGGCCGCGTCACCTACTGCTGGACGGTGGACGAGAAACCCGACGTCCAACTCTGCGCCGACCTCGGTGTCCGCTGGGTCGCGACGAACCATCCGGCACGAGTCAGGGACTGGCTCGTCACCGTCGACTGACACGTCCTTGGACTCTGCGACACTGGTACCCATGGCAAAGAAGAGCAAGCGCGGCAGTGGTCCGCGCCCGGGTAGCAATCGTGCGGAGCGGGTGGCCGCACGCAAGGCCAGGCAGGCTGCGTCCTTGGAGGCCCCCGCCCGCCCGTTCGACGGACTCGCCGCCGAGTGCGACCTGGTCGCGATGCGGTCGTTCATCGCGTCGGCCACCGCACAGGTGACGTTCACCGACGGTTTCGGCGCCGCCCACGAGGCGGACTTCGCCACCGTGCTGCCTGGCGCGGTGTTCGCCGATGTGCGCGAACGGCCGACGGGCGCGCAGGGCCTGGTCGCTCTCCAGACCGACCCGGAGCCCGCCGATCTGCGTGCGTCGCTGTCGGCGGCCCTCGCCTGGGCCGGCAATGCCGAGCCCGGCGCCGAGTACACCGGGGACGCGGTCGAGGCCGCGCTCACCGACATCGTCGACCCGACGGCGTCGCTCGAAGTGATCGTCTACGAGAGCTTCGACTGGTGGTTCGCCGAGGGGGCCGAGCCCGACTCGCACGTCAAGGCGATGCTGCAGCGCGCCAACGACACGATCCTCCCGACTGCGCGGCTACACCCCGCAAGCGGCGTCGGAGCTCCGTGGTGGGTCGACGCGGGCGAGCGCGCCCATCTGCGGTGGGTGCGCCCCGAAGACGAGGAGTCGTTGATGAACGCGCTCGCTCGTGTTCACGCCGCCGGAGCGTTGACGATGGGTGAGAACTCTCGTTTCGCCGGGTCGTTCCGTACCCACGGCCTGGTGGTCCCGGTGTTCGACCTCGACGTCGAAGCACACCATGAGGAGTGGCACGACGGGCTCGAGGCCCTGGACGCGGCTCTGACCGAGGCGCTCGCCGACACGTCGGATCTCACTGCGGCCCAGCGTTCCTCTCGCGCAGGCATCATCGGTCGCCAGGTGACCCTGCGCTGACCACGGCTCCTTGAGGAGCCGTGAGTCCCCTGCTCCTTGTGGTGCAGGGGAAGTCTCGCAAGCTCGCTCAAGGAGCAGGGGAAGTCTCGCAAGCTCGCTTAAGGAGCAGTGGGAGTCTCGCAAGCTCACTCGAGGAGCAGTGGGAGAGTCAGAGGTTGCCGCCTGCGGCGATGGGGGCCGACACGTCGTTCTGGCCAGTCTTGCTGTTGAGCTCACGCTCGACGAAGTTCTCCAGATCGAACAGGTTGCCGTTGGCCCGCTCGGCGATGGTCTGCAGGGTGGTCATCGAGGCGACTTCCTCGACCTGCTCCTTGAGGAACCACTGCATGAACTGTTCGCCCAGGTAGTCGCCGCTCTCGCGGGCCGAGCTCGCGAGATCGACGATCTGCTGGGTCACCTGCTTCTCCTGGGCGAGCGCCAGTGCGATCGGCTCACGGTACTCGCTGAACTCGGTGGCCGGAGCCGAGGCGGCGGGCACCTTGACGTCGATGTCACGATCGAGGAAGTACTGCACGATCATCATCGCGTGATTGCGCTCTTCCACCGACTGCTCGTAGAAGTGCTGCGCCATCTGCGGCATGTCGTGCGCGGCGTACCAGACGGCGAGCGCGATGTACTGCTGTGAAGCGGAGAACTCGTTGCTGATCTGTTCGTGGAGCAGCTCTTGGAACGGGGTACGCGCAGCGGTGTCGGTCATGCGCACCAGATTAGCGGAGTGGCGACCCGTCTGAACTGCTCAGGAGATCCTTCGGGACCTCCACGCCCTTGCTGACGTATTCGAAGAACGACGTCGTGGTCGATCCGGGGATGAGCGAGTCGCCGTCGTCGGTCACCTGGTCCCCGTCGGTGGGGAGGGTAGTGGTGAGCGGGTCTCGCAGTTTGTAGGCGAGCCACGCGAGATCCCACAGATGGTCGCCGTCGGCGACGGTCACCGCGGCGACGGCGCCGTTCGCGAACGGGATCAGCCGGAACGGATTGAGCAGCACACCCGGGCTGGTCGCCTTCGACATCAACGCGGCGAAGAACTTCCGCTGATTGACCACGCGCTCCAAGTCGGCGTTGGGGAACGCCCGAGTGCGAACCAGGCCGAGCGCCTGCGCACCGTTCAACTCCTGGCAACCCGCCTTGAGCCGCAGTCCGGCCTTCGGGTCGCGGAGCGGTTTGGTCAAGCACATCTCGACACCTCCGACGGCGTCGACCAGGCTGTCGAACCCGCCGAAACCGATCTCGATGTAGTGGTCGATGTGGACCTTGCTGAACTCCTCGATGGTCTGGACCAGCAGTTTCGGGCCACCGGTGTTGAAGGCCGAGTTGATCTTGTGGCTGCCCTGCCCGGGGATCGGCACGTACAGGTCGCGTGGGACGCTGACGAGCATCGGGCGGCCCGACGTCGGGAAATGCGCGAGCATGATCGTGTCCGTGCGCGCGCCGTCACTGTCGCCGGTGGCGAGTTTGTCCTTGTCGGCCTGGCTGAGGCCGGACCTGGAGTCGGTGCCGACGATGAGCCAGTTGGTGCCCGGCGTGTCGCCGATGCGGCCGGGGTAGTCGGCGAGCGCGTCCACCCGATTCAACTTGGTGTCGTAGTAGAAGAGCAACGCGATCGGCGTGATCAGCAGGACGAGCAGCACGACCAGGGCGATGCGCAGCCACCGGCGAGGCTTTCGGCTCCGTCGGGGCTTGCTCGGCGGGGCGGCGGATGCGGCCCGTCGCGGGGGTTGCGCAGGCGGACGAGATGCGGGGCGGCGAGGAGGAGGCCCCGGCGGGCGTCGTCGATCGTCACGGGGGATCGGCTCGGGCTCCTGGCGCGGTGCGTACCCGGGGCGACCCTGCAGTCGGTCGTCACCCTGTGCTGGTGCGTGCCTGCGGGGCTGGGACGGCTCTTGCGACCAGGCGAGCGGCGGTCGATACGGCTCCTGGCGAGGCGGACCCGGCCGCTGGCCTCGAGGCGGCGGCCTGCGCATCATCGGCGGCTCAGGCTGGTCGTTCATCCTGGCAACCGTACCGGTGGCACCTGGCCGAAACCTGAGTCCGTCGGCTATTCGACTGCCGCCACCACGTCGGACAGCGCCACGACGACGGCGCCGCCGATCGCGGCGACGAAGGCGATCACCATGACCGGGCCCCACCCCGCGCGGGCGGAATCGCCCAGCAGAACCGCGCCGACGACGCCCGGGATCACGGTCTCGCCGACGGCGACGGCTGCTGCGGCACCCGCGACGGCTCCGGTCTGCAATGCGGCGGTGAACAGATAGAAGCCGCCTGCCCCGCACAGGACCACCGCGTACGCGGCCGGGTCGGTCAGGATCTCGCCGAGCCGGAACGGATCGACCCCGTCGACCACTCGGACGGCGACGGTCATCAAGCCGAACAACACCCCCGAGACCATCGCTGCAGGCAGCGCGGTGCGTCGACCTCCCGCGGCCACCGCGACCAACCCGCCGGAGAGCAAGACGACGCCGGCGACCAGCAGACCCCAGTGCAGTGCGAGTCCGGGATCGTCACGTCCCTCGGCGCCCGCGGTGAGCCCGAGGATCACCAGGGCCACGACGGCGACGGCGATCCCGAACCGGTCTCGCCGCGACAGGGTCACGCCGAGCACCACGGCAGCGAGAACCGCGGTGACCAGCAGGTTCGAGCTGATGATCGGCTGCGACAGGAACAGTGGAAGCGTCCGAGACGCGACCGCCGTGCACACGAAGCCGACGGCGTCCAGAGCCATGCCTGCCAGGAAGACGGGATGGATCATCGCGGCCAGGGGTGATGCGTCGATGCTCGCCCTGGTGGCCGCGTGGGCCTGCATCACCGATGCCGTTCCGAACGCGAGAGCGGCGACGACCGCGGCGATCACGCCGACAGTCATCGCGGCTTCTGCGCTACTTGGGTGCGATGACGTCGACGCCGACGAAGCGTGCGAGCTCCTCCGGCAGTTTCACCGAGCCGTCGGCCTGCTGATGGTTCTCGAGGATCGCGACGAGCCAACGGGTGGTGGCGAGCGTTCCGTTGAGCGTGGCGGCGGTCTGCGCCTTGCCGTTCTCGTCGCGGTAGCGGACCTGCAGGCGGCGAGCCTGGAAGGTGGTGCAGTTCGACGTCGACGTCAGCTCGCGGTAGGTGTTCTGCGTCGGGACCCACGCCTCGCAGTCGAACTTGCGGGCCGCAGAACTGCCGAGGTCGCCGCCTGCGACGTCGATGACGCGGTAGGGGACGTCGATCGCGGCGAGCATGTCCTTCTCCCACGCGAGAAGCCGCTGGTGCTCGGCTTCGGCGTCCTCCGGCCTGCAGTAGACGAAGCCTTCCACCTTGTCGAACTGGTGGACGCGGATGATGCCGCGGGTGTCCTTGCCGTACGAACCGGCTTCGCGTCGGAAGCACGTCGACCAGCCGGCATAGCGCTTCGGGCCGTCGGAGAGGTCGAGGATCTCGTCGGAGTGGTAGCCGGCGAGCGGCACCTCCGACGTGCCGACGAGGTACATGTCGTCCGCTTCGAGGCGGTACACCTCGTCGGCGTGCGAGCCGAGGAACCCGGTTCCCTGCATCACCTCGGGCCGCACGAGCACCGGCGGGATCATCAGGGTGAATCCGTTGGCGGTGGCCTTGGCGGCCGCCATGTTGAGCAGGCCGAGCTGCAGCTGCGCGCCGAGGCCGGTGAGGAAGTAGAAGCGTGACCCCGACACCTTCGCACCGCGCGCCATGTCGATGAGGCCGAGGCGTTCGCCGATCTCCAGGTGATCCTTCGGATCGACGATCTCGCGGGGCTCACCCACGTGCTCGATGACGACATAGTCGTCCTCGCCGCCGGGCGGGGTGGCCTCGGAGACGATGTTCGAGATGGCCCGCTGGCACCGAGTCGCGGTCTCGTCGGCCTCGCTCTGACGGGCGACGGCGGCCTTGACCTGCTCGGCGAGTTCCTTGCCGCGCGCCAAGAGGGCTGTCTTCTCGTCGCCGGACGCCTTGCCCACCTGTTTGCCGAGCGCCTTCTGCTCCGAGCGCAGGGCGTCGGCCTCGGCGATGGCGGCACGACGGTCCACGTCGGCCTGCAACAGCTGGTCGACGAGCGCCGGGTCTTCGCCGCGAGTGCGCTGTGACGCGCGGACGAGGTCGGGATTATCACGCAGGATCTTCAGATCGATCACACCTCGACCCTACTAGGAAGACACAGGCTCAACCGACCAGGCATGATGGTTGTGATGACTTCCGACAGCGACACCGGCGGGGACGGCAGCGAACGGCTGCCGTCGTTGGACGACGCCGACGAGTTCACGACACTTCCAGCGGAAGGCGACGCCTCCGATCTGCCGAACGATGCCACGTCCGGCACGGACGCGGAGACGTCGCGCGGTCCTCGGCATCGCCTGCGGTTTGTGCTCGGTGCAGTTCTGGTCGGCGCCGTTGTCGCGGGAGGTGTGCTGTTCGCGACGGATGCGTTCGCTGAAGGCGGTGGGGTCGGGTCGACCGAGATCGGTGAGAGCAGCACGATTGACGACGACTTGAGCCGTTCGGAGCCCGGCGACTGCCTGCAGTGGACGGTCAATCCGCCGAGTCAGGCGAGCATCGTCGATTGTGCCGACCCGCATCGTTTCGAAGTCGCCGGGACACTCGACACGTCCGCGTTTCCCTCATCGGAGTTCGCCGCTGACGCACCGTGGCCGGGGGAGGAGCGTTTCGCGTCGATACGTGACGAGAACTGCCCCGCCGTCGTCGACCGCTACCTCGGTGGCGGTCTCGACCCCGCAGGCCGATTCTCCGTCGGACTGATGCGTCCGGGCCGCGCGCAGTGGGAGCGCGGAGCTCGGGTGTTGCGCTGCGGGATCGAGCAGGCGGGCGCCAAGGGTGTGCAGGAAGAGTTCACCGGGCGCGTCGCCGACGTCGACCAGTCGTTCGCGTGGCCGGTCGGCACGTGCATCGGCATCAACAAGGAGACGCGGGAGCCGACCGGCAAGGTGGTGAACTGCGCGGAGCCGCACGCCTTCCAGACGACAGGCGTCATCGACCTGTCCCAGCGATTCGGCGGCCGGAACTCGGGCAAGCCGTGGCCGAACACGGAGACGCAGAACGACTATCTGAAGCGGATCTGCCCGTCCCAGACGAACAAGTTCTTCGGCGGAGCCGACAAGTTCGCCGACACGACGTTGAACGTCCAATGGTCGGTCACCGCGGAAGTCGGCTGGCTGACGGGAAGTCGACGCGTGGCCTGCTACGTCGCTCTGCCCGACCGCGGCGGATTCGCGACGCTCGTCGGTGACGCACGTCAGGGCGAACTCCTGATCAACGGCCGTGTTCCGGTGCCGCCGAAGAAGGGGCCGCCCGGCCGCTCACTCGGAACTCCGGTGCCGCTTCCGCCCGGCTACAACGTCGACGACCGGGAGATCCCGGCTCCCGGGGGCTGAGCCGTGCCGGTGGTGATGTCGAACCGCGAGTTCGAGAATCTCGTCGGGGACGCCCTCGACCTATTGCCGACCGAGTTCACTGACGCGATGTCGAACATCGCGATCCTGGTGCGGCCGCACAATCCGGAGGAGCCGACGCTCCTCGGGCTGTATCACGGTGTCGCCCTCACCGAACGAACCTTCGACTACCAGGGCTTTCTTCCCGACACCATCGAGATCTACCGCGATCCGATCCTGGCGATGTGCCATTCGGCGGATGAGGTTCGGCACGAAGTGGCGGTGACCGTGCTCCACGAAGTCGGTCATCATTTCGGCATCGACGACGAATGGCTTCACGTCAACGGGTGGGGATAGGCCTGAGATCCGTCGTTTCATCGAGCTCGGGCGTCACTATGCCGTCGGAGACTGATGATCAGACCGATGTCAGGAGCATGCGGAGGTGGCACCGTTGCCTGATGACGCCGTCGAACTCCCCAACCTTCGCTTCGATTTCGAGTTGGCCAAACGCGACAACGTTCGGCGGGTCGAATCTTCCCGGGACCTTGCCGCGGCGAGGGGCTTCACCCGATAGGGGAAGCGCCGGGCTGCATCGAGGTCGAATGGGGCTGGTGCTCGATCACCTACCGCCACCCGGGAGTTCCGGATCCGTACTCGTTGGCGCAGACAGGGAGTCTCAGCTGTCGCAGCGCGTGGCACCTGAGTCGAGCCATAGACCGTGGGTCCCCGGTCCGGATTGACCAGTCAGCCCATCGGATCGACGACGGCGCCCGGAGTGGGGAGGTCGGCGGAGCCCCACCGCTGGACGACCCACAGGCCGTCCCGGTATTCGAGATCGACCGACCCGGTGTTGGGCAGGTAGTTCTCCATCGCGAACTGTGGATCGATCTGGGAGAGGTGCGCGGCGATCAGGCGAATCGCCGCGCCATGCGACACCAGGTAGACGTCGCGGTCCTCTCCGACGATGAATCGTTCGGTCAGGTCGTCGACGGTCGGAAGGTAGCGGTCGCGGAGCATCTCCAGCGACTCGCCTCCGGGCAGACGTGCGTCGATGTCGCCGTTGTGCCACCGGGTGACGACATCGTGGAACACCTCGTGCGCCTCACGGTCCGAGCGGCCTTCGAAGTCGCCGACTTGGATCTCGTGGACGCCGTCGACTGCGACGGTGTCGCCGTCCCACGCCGACGCGATCATGTCGGCCGTCTGCCGCGCACGGTTCGCCACGGAGTGGGCGAGCACTGCTCCTCTGCCGTCCGGGTTGTCGAGCCCGAAGCGGACACCCTGGCGGGCGCCGAAATCGGTGAGGGACGCGCCGGGGAGAGCCGTGTCGAGGATCTTCATCACGTTCGACGTGGTCTCGCCGTGCCGGACGAGGTGTAGTCGCGCCATGTCAGTCGGTCCCTTCCAGCAGTCGTGCGAACCAGTCGTGTGATTCGCTGTGGTCCGGCGGCACGTCGGGGATGCCCCGGTCGATGGGCCACGAACCGAGATAGACCACCCGCTCGGATCCGCGGTGCAGTGCCCTCAGAGCCTCTCCGACGGCGGCGTCGTCGATGTGACCGCAGGCGTCGAGGTAGAAGCGGTACTGGCCGGGAGCGCCGGCGCCCCGCGGGCGGGATTCGATGCGGGTCAGGTCGACGCCGCGTGTGGCGAACTCGTTCATCGCGGTCACCAGGGAGCCCGGAACGTTCGGCAGATCGAGGATCACGCTCGTGCGGTCGGTGCCCGTCGCCGGTGTCGGTCGCCCGGGCGGCCCGATCAGCAGGAATCGGGTGACGGCGTCGTCGGAGTCGGCCACGTGTTCGGCGATGGGCGTCAGATCGTGCAGTCTCGCGGCGGCGGCCGTGGTGACGGCGGCGTCGGCTCGACCGGCTGCGACGTCTGCGGCGGCGCCTGCGTTCGACGTTGCGATGACGAACTCGGCGTTGCCGAATCGTTCGCCGACACTGCGTCTCACCTGCGCGGACGCCACCGGGTAGGCGGCGATTGTGCGAACGGCGTCGTCGGAGATCGGTGTGCGTGCGGCGATGGTGAACGCGATGTCGAGTGACACTTCGGCATACGCCTGGACACGGCGCTGACCGTCGTGGGGGACGAGGGCGTCCATCGTGGCGGGGACGGCGCCTTCAAGCGAGCTCTCGATCGGCACGCAGCCGAAGTCGGCTGTGCCCGAGCGTACCGCGGCGATCACAGCGAGCGGACTGGCCAGCGGTGATTTCTCGACGGTCTCGTCGTGCGGCGCCCTGGCGAGAATCTCGTCGAGGGCCATCTCGGTGAAGGTGCCTGCGGGACCGAAGTAAGCGAAGACTGGCACGTGGTCCACAGTAACCGAGCATCACAGAGTTCGGCTCGGCCTGATCGCCACCGTTGACGGACGCCGCACGGCGCACTAAGTTAGGGTCACATTACTTAGGGTTGCCTATCAACGATTCGAGGAGTGCAGATGCCGAACGGTTCCACGCAGACCATCGCCGCGCCGTGCGACGCCGAGCAGATCCAGACGGCGTGCCGGCGTGCCACCGGAGGCACCCTCTCGGTCGACGGCTCCGACGCCGCCTGCGACTCCGTCACCATGATTCACCTGTTCGAGGGTGATGCGTTCCTCCTGCTGTCCGACGACGCGCCCGCGATCGGCGTGGCACACGGCGACGGCGAGACGTCGGCCGTGTTGGAGGTGATCGACACGGCGCCGCTACAGCTCCGCGAACGGGTCCGGTCGCTGATCTGGCTCACCGGAAAGCTCTTCGAGGTGCCCGCCGACATGCAGCGCGAACTCGCTGTCGAGATCGCCGGAGATCATCCGGACGAACGACTCCTCGACATCGGGCACGGCTACACGATGATTCGCATGGCGATCGAATCGGCCGTCATCGCCTCCACCTCGGGTGCGGGCGCGGTGCCCGTGGAGACTCTCGCCTGCGCCGAGCCGGACGTCTTCTGGGCCTTCGAGGGCGATTGGCTGGCACACCTGGAGTCCGACCACGCTGATCTCGTCCACCAGCTCGCGCGGCGCTTTCCGCCTGCGCTCCGCACCGGTCGTGTGCGGCCCCTGCGGTTGGATCGTTTCGGCATCACCTTCCGTATCGAGACCGCCGACTCCGACGACGACGTCCGCCTGCCGTTCAGTCGACCCGTCGCGCGCGTCGCCGACCTGTCGGCGGCCCTTCACGCGCTGGCCATGCACCCTTCTCTCGATCATCTGATGTGACGCGGGAACTGTGGCGACTCTTCTCGGTCTGAGAGCGGGAGAAGTCGCCGACGTTAGAGTCGTGCTGTGCGAGTGGAGGATCCGAGGCAGCGGCGGGCGATCATCGTTGAACTTGTCATCGTCGGAATCCTGACTTTCGGCTTCTCTGCTCTTTCGGCGATCCTGTCGCTGATCGAGGCCCGACTCGGCGCGGGCATCTCGGAGACGACAGTCGCGCTGAATCCTGCCGAGTCGTCGTCGGTGGTCATCGATGTGATTCGGCAGTCGATGCGCGCGGTCCGCCTGTTCGCGATCGGGGCCCTCGGCGCATATCTGCTGTGGCGGACGGGAATCCGACTCAAAGACGTCGGGCTGGGACGGCCGGCGAAGCGCGATCTGGTGCCGGGCGTCGGGCTGGCCGCTGTCATCGGAATCCCGGGGCTCGCCCTTGTCGCCGCGTCAACGGCCGTCGGCTGGAATGCGCACCTGATCCCCGCTCCGGAGGGGAGTCCGTGGTGGCGGATTCTGCTGCTCTGCGTCATCGCGGCGGGCAATGCTGTGGCCGAAGAGGTGATCGTCGTCGCCTACTTCATGACAAGGCTGCGCCAGTTGGGGGTCGGCGAGGGGGCGACACTCGTGTCGTCGGCCGTGCTGCGTGGCGGCTACCACCTCTATCAGGGCATCGGCGGCGGCGTCGGCAACGTCGTGATGGGCCTGGTGTTCGGACGCTGGTATCAGAAGACGAATCGTCTGTGGCCGCTGATCATTGCGCACACGCTCATCGATGTGCTCGCGTTCGTCGGGTACGCGCTGCTCGCCGACCACCTCGGCTGGCTCGGATTGTGACGGGAGCGAAGACGGGGGGAGCGCGGCGTGGATCAAGCTGGGGACAGGCCCCGCGATCCTCGCCGCGCTCCAACGATCCGAGCAGCTCCCTCCCAAGAGCCCCGATTCCACCCGGATCGAGCTTTGTCTGCCGCTGCTCCTCTCGGAACCTGGCGGCTTGTTGTGAGACTTCGCAGTCTCACAACCGACTGAACGAACCTATCACGCGATTATCGGTCCCGCATAGAGCTGGTGTGACATTGGGCGTTGTAAACGTGCCTACCGGGCACACATACCGCTGAATCAGTCAGGATCGACCGCAATGCGAATTAGGAGATCGGCCAGCAAATCGACGACCATCTCGCGATCTGGCTGCGGATCGGCCGTCGCCCAACGGTGGACCACCGCCGTCATCGACCCGATGAACGCCGTGGCGCTGTAGTCGATCGGCTTCGACGTCGTGCCCGGCAGCGACGCGATCATCGTGCCCATGTACCGCGCCCACTGGTCGCGACTGAGGATGCGATGCGATTCCATGGCCTCGGAGATGCCGCCGATCTCGATGAACGCGCACCGCACGATCCGCGAATCTCCGGCAACCGCGTCGAGATAGGCTCGCATCGCATTCTGGGCGACCCCGTACACGTCCGTGTGATCGCTGTCGGCGATCGCATTGGACACCCGCTCCAATGCGGTCGTCTGAATGCCCTGATAGATCTCGGTGAGCAATTCCTCGCTGCCGGAGTACTCCTCATAGAACTGGCGGCGCGACAGGCCGGCCTCGGCGCACAGCGCGGAGATCGTCACCCTCGCGAAGCCGAGCGTTCCGAAAAGTTCCAGACCTGCCGCCTTGAACCGCGCCTGCCGATCGGCACGACGATCCGCCAACGACTGCCCGCGATACGAGCGGGCAGACGGTCGGGTCGGGTCGTCGGACGTCACGGGAGTAGTTCCTATCAGGCCCGGGCGCGCTCGGACCGCAATTCGTGGCCTTTTGACGTGAGGCAGCGCCCACTCGAGAGGTCCCACTGCCATCCGTGCAGGTTGCAGGTCAGCTTCTCTCCTTCGACGACGCCGAACTTGCTCAGATCCGCCTTCAGATGCGGGCATCGTCGTTGGATGTTCCAGCCGTCGAGCTCGATGGACGCGGAATCGTCGTGAGCCTCGTTGAACCACCCGTCGGCGTACGCGATCCGCTCGTCGGTGAGGCACTTGAAGAACGTGTACAGGTACTCGTTGTAGCCGCCGATGCGCCACGTGGTGAAGCGGGTCGACAGGAAGATCGTGTTGACCCAGTCAGGTTCGTTGTCACGCAACACGGTGCGGACCAACTCGGGAGCGATGCGGAAGCCGTACCGGTACTTGCCGTCGCCGTCCTCCTTCATCCGCACGATGCGCTTCGGGAAGTCGAGCACAAACGTCTCGTCGCCCACCATCAGGCCGACCGGGTAGCCGATGCCGTCCGAGATCAGGTCGGACGCCGCCATGATCGGCTCGAACAGCGCCTTGAGCTGTGGCAGGAGCGGCTCACCGTCGGCGTCGGCCCACGTCGCCTTCTCGGCGGCGATGATCGGCGCGAACTTGGCCTTCATGGAGTCGAGATACGCCTTCTTGCCCTCGCCGAACACCTGCTCCGGCGGGTAGGGATGCGAGATCTCGAGCAGCTCGTCGGCGCGGAAGTCGGCCTTCGAGCCCGACACCATCATCAAGCCGCGGTGCTTGACGCCGTCGTCGGTCCCGTGGACCCGCATCTGCTCCAGGAAGTCGGCCTGGTCGGGGAAGATGCTGGCCTTGTCGGCGTCGCTGCCGGTGTTGAAGTCGTTGAGGACGTACAGGTCGTCGTCCAGGAACATCGGCGGACCAGCTGACGGAACCACCCAGGTCGCTCCCACCTGCTCGATGTACGACCGAGCACGATCCATGCCGCGCTGACGCTTCTGCATCGCGAAGTTCGCCTTCGACTTCCGCGGAATGTCGTAGACCATCGGGTACCAGATGGCGCCCGAGTACTGCAGCAGGTGGACGTCCACCCGCCCGAACTCCTCGCGGATCACGTCGAGATCGATCGGCCGGGCATCGTTCATGTTGAAGCAGACGGTCTCGCCGTCGTCGACGATGAGCCCGGAGTCGCCGATCGGACCGTCGGCCGGTGCGCGCAGGGCGATGATCATCACATCGAGATCGCCCTTGGGGCCGGAGACTCGATGTTTCTTCGAATCGTCGGTCTCGACGAACTTGGTGAATCCGAGGCGTTCGAGCTCGCGCTTGAGATCCGGCACGGGGTAGTCGGGGAGGAGGACGGTCGCGTCCTTGTTGACGTTCTCGAGCAGGTTCTTCTCGTCGAAGTGATCACGGTGAAGATGCGAGACGTACAGGTAGTCGCAGTCCCCGATGTCTTTCCAGTCGAGTTCGGTGTTGTCCGGGAACGGGATCCACGACGCGAAGTAGGCCGGGTTCACCCAGGGATCGCACACGATGGAGCCGGCCGCGGTCTGGATGTGGAATCCGGCGTGGCCGATGCTGGTGATCTGCACGGAGCTGGTGCCTTTCGGTCGAGACTGTCACCTGCCGGGTTGGGCGGTGATGAGCGCTGCGAGGAGTACGACGTCGGCGACTCCTCCTACGTTGAGGATATCGCCGAGTGGGCCGGTTCTGTGCGTCGCCGGTATGACCTAAGTCCCGTCAGGCGCTGATCCCGGCGGTCAGGATGGCGGCCAGCTCGCGGTATGCGTCCGCGTCGGCGAGGCCGGTCGCGTCGCGCACGGCGCCCTGCTGGATGCGGACCATCGTCGTCGCGGCCAGATCGGCGGCGAACGCCGCGTGCACATCACGGAAGCATCCCGCGGCGACGCCTGCGTCGATCAACTCCTTGACGCGGTCCGCGGCGATGCGGGTGTTCTGCTCGTACGCCTCGCGCGCGGGCGGGAACGCCGCCACATCGGCGAGCCACTGCGGAGAGGCGCCCGACAGTGCGCGCCCGACTGCGGCGAGGTACACGGTGATCTGCTCGCGCGGGCCGTCGGAGGCTTCGACGGCGGCTTCCACATCGCGCGTCGCGCGGCGGAAGAAGCCGATCGTCGTCGCCCGGACCAGGTCGTCTTTGCTGGGTGCGAGGTTGTAGAGCGTGGATTTGGAGCATTTGAGGCGAGCGGCGATCGTGTCGAGGGTGAGGTGCGTGAAGCCCTCGGTGAGAAACAGGGAGAGCAGGTCGTCGAACAGCTGAGCGTGGCGCGCGGTGGCGAACGTCGACGAGGTCATGGCACCACAGTAGTACTGGCGAAGCTCTTGTAGTACTGCCACGACGGCAGTACTCTGATCGCATCTTCAGTACTGTCCGAACTCGCGAGGAGCCCCGCCGTGCCTGCTGACCGCCTGCTGCCGACCGAAGAGGCGCGTGACCTCATCGACTTGACTCGTGACATCGCCGACAAGGTCCTGGCGCCGATCGTCGACGAGCACGAAAAAGCCGAGAAGTACCCCGACGGAGTGTTCGAGACCCTGGGCGAGGCCGGGCTGCTGAGCCTGCCGTACCCGGAGGAGTGGGGCGGCGGAGGTCAGCCGTACGAGGTGTACCTGCAGGTTCTCGAGGAGATCGCGTCCCGCTGGGCGGCCGTCGGCGTCGCGGTGAGTGTGCACAGTCTCGCGTGCCATCCGCTGTTCGCCTTCGGAACTCAGGAGCAGAAGGAGCAGTGGCTGCCAGACATGCTCGGCGGCTCGACCATCGGCGCGTACAGCCTGTCGGAGCCGCAAGCCGGATCCGATGCAGCGGCTTTGGCGTGCAAGGCGTCCAAGGTCGACGGCGGGTATTCGGTCACCGGCGAGAAGGCGTGGATCACCCACGGCGGCGTCGCCGACTTCTACAACCTCTTTGCGCGAACCGGCGAGGGATCGAAGGGCATCTCCTGCTTCCTCGTCCCCGACGGCGTGGACGGCCTCACCTTCGGTCGACCCGAGGAGAAGATGGGACTCACCGCGGTGCCCACCACCTCCGCTCGCTACGACGGCGTCCACCTGCCGGATGAGCGGCGCATCGGCACCGAGGGGCAGGGCCTGCAGATCGCGTTCAGTGCATTGGACTCCGGGCGTCTGGGCATCGCCGCGGTCGCGACCGGCATCGCACAGGCGGCGCTCGACGAAGCCGTCGCCTACGCCAAAGAACGGGAGACGTTCGGCCGCAAGATCATCGATCACCAGGGCCTGGGCTTCCTGCTCGCCGACATGGCCGCCGCGGTCGACTCGGCACGCGCCACCTACCTCGACGCCGCACGTCGCCGCGACGCCGGCCTCCCGTACTCGCGGAACGCGTCGGTCGCCAAGCTCATCGCCACCGACGCCGCGATGAAGGTCACCACCGACGCCGTCCAGGTGCTCGGCGGCAACGGGTACACCCGCGACTTCCGGCCCGAGCGGCTCATGCGCGAGGCCAAGATCACCCAGATCTTCGAGGGGACCAACCAGATCCAGCGACTCGTCATCAGCCGTTCGCTGGCGTGACCCGTTCGTCCGCGGGCAGAGCATGGCTCACCGACTAGGCTTGTCGCATGGAACCCGTGTACGCGTCTGTGATCTCCACCGCCCGCATGTTGTGGCTCGCGCAGGGCCTCAAGTTCGACATCTCGGGTGTCGAGAACGTCCCCGCCGACGGACCCGGTGTGGTGGCCTTCAACCACACCGGATACCTCGACTTCACCTTCGCGGGCATTCCCGCGTTCCTGCAGGGCCGCCGGTATGTGCGGTTCATGGCGAAGAAGGAAGTGTTCGACAACTCGGTCGGCGGCCCGATCATGCGGTCGCTCAAGCACATCCCGGTCGACCGGGCCAACGGTGCGCAGAGCTATCAGGACGCGGTCGACTACCTCAAGCGGGGTGAACTCGTCGGCGTCTACCCGGAGGCCACGATCAGCCGCAGCTTCGAGTTGAAGTCGTTCAAGAGCGGCGCCGCCCGGATGGCCCTCGAATCCGGTGCTCCGCTGGTGCCGACCATCGTGTGGGGCGCGCAGCGCATCTGGACCAAGGGCCACCCGCGGAGCATGGGCCGCAACGGTTACAAGATCATGGTCGGCGTCGCCGAGCCGATCGCGCCGGAAGGCACCCCGGAGCAGCTCACTGCACAACTGCACGAGTCGATGCGCGCCAAGCTGACCGAACTGCAGGACAACTACGGCCCGTACCCGCCCGGCGAGTTCTGGGTGCCCGCTGCTCGTGGCGGCGGTGCTCCGACGCTCGAGGAGGCGAACGCGATGGACGCCGCGGACGCGCAGGAGAAGGCCCGCAAGCGCGGGGAGTGAGATGGAGCCCGTCTACCGCACGCTCGAGCTGATCGCCGCGTCGATTCACGGCGTGCAGGGCACGCGGCGCACGTACACCGGACTGGAGAACATTCCCGCCGAGGGTGGGGCGGTGATCGCCGTCAACCACACGGGCTTCACCGATTTCATGCCGCTCGGCCTGGCACTGCGGCAGCGCCGGCGGCGGGCGCGGTTCATGGTGAAGTCCGAGCTCATGGACATCGGCATCATGCGGTTCCTGGTCAAACACTGCCGGGCGGTCCCGGTCGACCGGTCGGCCGGCGCAGACGCCTACCGGGTCGCCGTCGACGACCTGCGGTCGGGCGAGCTCGTCGGTGTGTACCCGGAGGCCACGATCAGCCGCAGTTTTGAACTCAAAGAGTTCAAGACCGGTGCGGCCCGGATGGCGCTGGAGGCAGGCGTTCCGGTGATCCCGGTGATCGTGTGGGGCGCCCACCGACAATGGACCAAGGGTGCCACTCGCCGTATGGGACGTCACCGCATTCCGATCCGCGTCGACGTGGGCGAGCCGATCCGTTTCGACGCCGACAGCGATGTGCACGACGCGACCGCCGCGATGCACGAGGTGATGGCCGAGCAACTGCACCGCGTGCAGGACGACTACCAGGACGCTCCCGCGGGCGCGGACTGGGTGCCCGCCCGTCTCGGCGGGTCGGCCCCGACTCCGGAGCAGGCGCTCGGGTTGGAAGACGCCGACGCCGCCGAGAAGGCGGCTCGCCGTGCCGCGAAGCGTGCGAAGAACCTCGAGAAGAAGCAGGGGAAGAAGTGACCTTCGGTCCACCGACCATGATCGCGTCCGATGTCGACGGGACCCTCATCGTCGGAGACGACGCGATCTCGCCGCGCACCGTCGACTCCCTGGTGCGGGCACGCGCCGCAGGTGTCGAGCTGATCCCGTCGACGGGCAGGCCGCCACGGTGGGTGCCGCCGATCACCGAGCAGCTCGCGGGCACTCCCGCCGCCGTGAGGTTCGCGGTGTGCGCCAACGGCGCCATCGTCTACGACGTGCTCGCCGACCGTATCCTGCACGCGGCCGAGCTGGACACCGACGTGCTCGAGACTCTCCGCGACATCTGCATGCAGGCCGTCCCCGGGGCGGGTCTGGCCGCCGAGCGGGCCGGGACGTCGGCGCACGACGCCGCCACGTCGTCGTTCGTCGCGACCGCAGGCTACCAACATGCGTGGCTCAATCCGGATCACGTCGAGGTCAGTGACTCCAGACTCGTCGAGGCGCCTGCGGTGAAGCTTCTGGCTCGCAAGCCCGGCATGTCGTCACGTGAGATGGCCGCGGCCGTCGCACCGCTGGTCGGGGATCTCGCCGAGGTGACCTTCTCCATTGACACCGGACTGATCGAGCTGTCGGTGCCCGGCGTCCACAAGGCGGCCGGTCTGACCTGGCTCCTCGCCAACACCGACGTCGACGGTGGGGCGTCGATCGCGTTCGGCGACATGGCCAACGACGTCGAGATGCTTCGCTGGGCGTCGCACGGCGTCGCGATGGGCAACGGCGATCCGCTCGCTCTGGCCGCCGCCGACGAGGTGACCGGTTCGGCTGCCGACGACGGGATCGCGCACGTTCTCGACCGCTGGTTCTGACGCAGCGTCCCTTTCCGTTCGCAGCGTTCCTTTTCCGTTCGCACCGTCCCTTTCCGTTCGTCGAGCGCAGTCGAGACGTGCCGGCCCGGTTCCCTCGACTGCGCTCGGGAAGCGTGTGGTCACGTGGGCGGTGATGGGTGGGTGCCGCAGCAATCGCCAAGCAACATTCGAACACTCGTCCGACAACCGTGACGCGCTTGTGACCGCGTGAGGTTGTCGTCCGGCACGGATCTTCACTACTGTCACAGGAGTCCCACTAGTCACACGGGCCCCAGGAGCGCTCCCGGGGTTCCCGCCCGAAGGGGTTCTGCAGTGCCCAACGTCCGTCCCAGTCGTACCAAGAAGCGAACGCTCACTTTTGCAGCGCTGGGGTTGGCGCCTGCGCTCCTCGCCGGCGGTCTTGTCATCGGCGGATCCGACATCCTCAACAGCGATGTCGGCCTGGCCGCAGACAGCAGCTATGTGCTCGACGGCCACGGTCACGGGCACGGACGCGGACTGGGTCAGTGGGGTGCGTACGGCTATGCCAAACAAGGCTGGTCGGCGGATCGGATCCTGCGCCACTACTACAGCAACACCACCGCGGGGAAGGTGGGCACTGCCAGTGAGGTGACGGTCTCGCTCAGCGAGAAGTCGTCTGTCAGTGTCCATGCGGCAGCGGGATCGCGAGTAGGCGGCCAGACGGTGGCTCCCGGGCAGGCTGTAAGCCTGTCCGGGGGCAACGCCACCATCACCCAGGGGTGCGGAGGCGCCGTCGTGAAGACGGTCCCCGCCACACAGGTCGACCCGATCAACACCGCGCCGAACCGGCCGGCAAACGAATTCCTCACCTTCTGCTCGAGCGGTGACAAGTACCGCGGGTCCATCGGCACCGCGGGCGGCAAGGTGATCAACAAACTCCACGTCGACGACTACGTGAAGGGTGTGATCCCGAAGGAGTCGGTCCCGTCGTGGGCCGACACCGGCGGTTTCGAAGCGCTCAAGGCGCAGGCCGTAGCGGCTCGTTCCTACGTCCTGTCCGGTCTGCAGTCGGGCCGAGCCATGGACAACACGCAGTCGTCGCAGATGTACCACGGTGCATCCGGCGAGGATCCGCGCACCTCGCGCGCCGCCGATGCGACTGCGGGACAGATCCGGCTCCTCGCAGGCAAGCCCGCACTCACCGAGTTCTCCGCGTCCACCGGCGGCTACACCGCGGGAGGACTGTTTCCCGCAGTCGAAGACAAGGGTGACGCCCTGTCGCCCACCCACAACTGGAAGGCAGAGGTCAGCGCGGGCAGCATCGCGTCGGCGTTCGGCGTCGGTTCGCTCAAGAGCTTCGAAGTGATCGAGGCCAACGGTCTCGGCGCGGGAAGCGGTCGAGTGGTCAAGGTGCGTGTGGTCGGCACCGCCCGCACCGTCGAAGCCAGCGGCAACGACGCTCGCGTGAAGCTGCAGCTCAAGTCCGACTGGTTCTCGATCCAAGGGCAGAAGTCGATGCCCAAGATCGTGAAGCCGGTGGTGGCTCCGCCTGCCGCGGGCGGTGGCCTCCTCGACCTCGGGCCGATCGGTGACGTCCTCAATCAGGTGATCCCCGGTCTGTCGGCGCTCGGTTCACCCGACCTGGAGTCGATCACCGCGCAGTTGCGGCCGATCATCGAGCAGATCATCGCTCAGGGCACGGCTGCGCTCGGCCTCAAGGCAGACTCGCTTAAGGGCCTGGTGAGCGAGGAGCAGAGTGACAACTCGCAGGGTTCCACCGGCACCGTCAGTGCACCGCAGCTCATCACCGACGGTCGCGGCATGCACGGCCTGGTGCAGGTGCTGCAGAACGGCGTCCTGTACTTCAGTCCGCTGACCGGTGCTCACGCGCTCTTCGGCGACGCTCTGACCGAGTTCCTGAACGCGGGCGGCCTCGCGAAGTTGGGCTTCCCGACCGTCGACGGCCTGCGCTAGCCCTCCAGTCCCGTCGTGCGCCCCTCGACTGCGCTCGGGAACCCGGGTGGGTGCGTCGCGTCGGAACTTCGATGCCGGTTCGCCTGGCGTCGGAACTTCGACGCCGGTTCGCCTGGCGTCGGGACCTTTCCGGTTCGTCGAGCGCAGTCGAGACGCGCTGTGTGGTGACGGTCGAGCGGCGGGTGGCGCTCGGGGAGCCGGTCGTTGGGCGGGTGGTCGCGTTGCGTTGGTCGCAGACCAAGCTCACAGCGTGACATGCGCTATCGTGTGCCGACGCTGGGCGAATACTCAGCTTCTGTCGGATAGGCTGAACAGCCGTGACGGACAACAATTACGATCTGATCGTCGTCGGCTCCGGGTTCTACGGCCTGACCGTGGCAGAGCGAGCAGCGACCCAGCTCGGCAAGCGGGTGCTCGTCCTCGACCGACGTGACCACATTGGCGGCAACGCGTACTCCGAGGCCGAGCCCGAGACCGGCATCGAGATCCACAAGTACGGGGCGCACCTCTTCCACACCTCCAATCAGAAGGTGTGGGACTACGTCACGCAGTTCACCGAGTTCACCGGCTACCAGCACCGTGTGTTCGGCCTGTTCCAGGGCCAGGCGTACCCGCTGCCGATGGGCCTCGGGCTGGTCAACCAGTTCTTCGGGAAGTCGCACACACCCGACGAGGCGCGTGCGCTCATCGCCGAGCAGTCCGCCGAATTCGACTCGAAGGACGCCGCGAACTTCGAGGAGAAGGCGATCAGCCTGATCGGGCGCCCGCTCTACGAGGCGTTCATCAAGGCCTACACCGCCAAGCAGTGGCAGACCGACCCGAAGAACCTCCCGGCGGGCAACATCACTCGCCTCCCGGTTCGCTACAACTTCGACAACCGGTACTTCAGCGACACCTACGAGGGACTGCCCGTCGAGGGGTACACCGCGTGGCTGGAGAACATGGCGGCCGACGAGCGGATCGAGGTCCGGCTCTCCACCGACTGGTTCGACGTCCGCGACGAACTCCGCGCGGCCAATCCAGACGCTCCCGTCGTCTACACAGGTCCGCTGGACCGTTACTTCGACTACCAGGCGGGCGAACTCGGCTGGCGCACCCTCGACTTCGAGACCGAAGTGCTGCCGACGGGCGACTTCCAGGGCACGCCGGTGATGAACTACAACGACGCCGACGTCCCGTTCACGCGCATCCACGAGTTCCGCCACTTCCATCCCGAGCGCACGAACTATCCGACCGACAAGACGGTCATCATGCGCGAGTTCAGCCGTTTCGCCGACCAGGGTGACGAGCCGTACTACCCGATCAACACCCCGGACGATCGCGAGCGTCTCGCGGCCTACCGCGACCTCGCGAAGGCCGAGACCGCGAGCGCGAAGGTGCTCTTCGGCGGACGGCTGGGCACCTACCAGTACCTCGACATGCACATGGCGATCGCCAGTGCCCTGACCATGTTCGACAACACGCTGGCACCGCATCTGCGCGACGGTGCGCCGCTGGCGTCGGAAGCGGAGTAAATGAGCACCACCACCACAGCCGTCAGCCTCCTGCAGCGCGTCATCTTCCCGCGCCAGGGAGAGCCCCTGGACGTGCGGTCCCTCTATCTTGAGGAGGCGTCCACCAACAGCGGACGCGCCCACGCGTCGAGCCGTACGAGCGTCAGTCTCGGGTCCGACTCGGAAGCCAGCTTCGCGACGTACTTCAACGCGTTCCCGGCGTCGTACTGGCGACGCTGGAGCACGCTGACGTCCGTGGTCCTGCGTGTCGAGATCCGCGGCGACGCCCGCGTCGATCTCTACCGTTCCAAGATCGACGGTTCGCGCATCGGCATCGGCGGCGACCTCGTCGAGATCGACCCGGAGACCGGTACCGGCGTCATCGAGCTGGAGACCGATCTCGGTCCGTTCGAGGACGGCGGGTGGATCTGGTTCGACGTCACCACCGACTCGGCCACCGAGATCCTGTCCGCCGGTTGGTACGCCACCGTCGAACCCGAACACGGCTCCGACAACGTGACCGTCGGAATCCCGACGTTCAACCGGCCGACCGACGCCGTCGCGGCGTTGGCCGCGCTGACGTCCGATCCGCTGGTCAACGAGGTGATCGACGCAGTCCTGATGCCCGACCAGGGCACCCGCAAGGTGAAGGACGAACCCGGCTACACCGAGGCCGCTGCCGCGCTCGGCGACCGTCTGCACATCTTCGACCAGGGCAATCTCGGTGGATCCGGCGGCTACTCGCGCATCCTGTACGAGGCGCTTCGTCTCACCGACAGCCCGTACATCCTGTACATGGACGACGACATCATGATCGAGCCGGACTCGATCCTGCGTGCGCTCGCGCTGTCGCGTTTCGCCAAAGCGCCGATGCTCGTCGGCGGTCAGATGCTCAACCTCCAGGAACGCAGTCATCTGCACTGCATGGGCGAAGTGATCGACCACCACAAATTCATGTGGACGGCCGCACCGTTCGTGGAGTACGACCACGACTTCTCGAAGTACCCGCTCACCGACCGAGACAACTCGAAGAACCTGCACCGGCGCATCGACGTCGAAGGCAACGGCTGGTGGATGTGCATGTATCCCCGCGAGGTCGCCGAGACCATCGGACTGCCCCTACCGCTGTTCATCAAGTGGGACGACTGGGAGTTCGCGCTTCGTGCCGCTCGCGCCGGCTACCCGACCGCGACGGTCCCCGGCATCGCGATCTGGCACATGGCGTGGAGCGACAAGGACGACGCCATCGACTGGCAGGCGTACTTCCATCTCCGCAACCGGCTCGTGGTCGCCTCGATGTACAAGGACGGTTCGATCGACGGCATCCTGACGTCGATGGCCAAGGCCACCGCCAAGCATCTGATGTGCCTGGAGTACTCGACGGTCGCGATCCAGAACGAGGCGATCCGCGACTTTCTCGCAGGTCCCGACCATATTCGCTCCATCCTGCCGACGGCGCTCGGCAAGGTGGCGGGGATCCGCAAGCAGTACCCGGACGCCGTCGTCCTGCCGTCCGCGCAGGATCTGCCGCGCACCAGCGGTGAAGCCACCGCACTCGGTGTCAACGGTCCCCAGGGCGCGGTCGCCAAGGTGCGGACCCTCGCCAAGGTGCTGCTGAACAACGCCCGGCCTGCCGATCCGCGTCATCACGAGACTCCGCAGGCCAACTACCCGCCGATCGAGGCGCGCTGGTTCTCCCTCGGCCGGGTGGACGGTGTCACCGTGACCACCGCCGACGGCCGCGGCGTGGTCTACCGGAAGCGTGATCGCGACACGATGGTCGAGCTCGGTCGCGAATCGGCCGCGCTGGTCCGTGAACTGCGGGAACGCTTCGACGAGATGCGCGTGGAGTACCGCGCCGCACACGACGACCTGGTGAGCAAGGAGAGTTGGGCACGTGTCTTCGGAATCGACTGATGTGATCGGCCCGGCGTCGGGCGAGGCCGCGGCGCTCGTCGCGATCCAGGGCGCCATCGGCGGTCGGCCGGGTGTCCTGCCCGCCGCTCGTGGACTCTCCCACTTCGGCGAGCACTCCCTCGGCTGGTTCGCGCTCGCCGGTGCGGGTGCGCTCGCCGCACACCGCCGCGGTGATCTGGTGGCGCGTCGCCGCTACATCGAGGCCGGGGTCGGGGCGTTCACCGCGCACGCCGCGTCGGTCGTCATCAAGCGCGTGGTCCGCCGCAAGCGTCCGAATCACCCCGACATCAATGTCGGAGTCGGCACGCCGAGCAAGCTGAGCTTCCCGTCCAGCCATGCGACGTCCACCACGGCTGCGGCCATCCTGCTCGGACGAGCCGCAGGCCTGCCGCCCGCGGTGCTGCCGGCACTCGTGGTCCCGCCGATGCTCGTTTCACGTTTGGTGCTCGGCGTCCACTACCCTTCCGATGTGACTGCCGGAGCACTCGTCGGAGCGCTGACCGCAGGCGCGGTCATTGCCGCAGACACGAGAATCGAGGAGCAGTAGATGAGCGAGGAGCCGATCGAGACCGGTGTGGCCGGTCCGCCGAAGAACCTGGCCTCCGGGCTGATCAAGGCGTTGCGTCCCCGCCAGTGGGTCAAGAACGTCCTGGTGTTGGCCGCGCCGATGGCAGCGGGCACCGACACTCTCACCGACGGTGGCCGCATGGCGTCCGTCGGCATCGCCTTCATCGCGTTCTGCATGGTCGCGTCGTCGATCTACCTGATCAACGACGCACTGGACGTCGAAGCCGACCGCCAGCACCCGACCAAGCGTTTCCGTCCGATCGCCGCGGGTGTGGTCCCGCGCAACCTGGCGTTCGTGCTGGCGGCGGTCCTCGCGGCCGGGTCGATCGGCATCTCGTTCGTCGCCAACTGGCAGACGGCCGTCACCATCGCCGTCTACCTGGTGATCCAGCTCGGGTACTGCTTCGGACTCAAGCACCAGGCCGTCATCGACATCTGCATCGTGTCGTCCGGCTTCCTGCTGCGCGCGATCGCCGGTGGCGTCGCCGCCGAGATCGCCCTGTCCAAGTGGTTCCTGCTGGTCATGGCCTTCGGCTCGCTGTTCATGGCGGCAGGCAAGCGGTACGCCGAACTGCAGCTCGCTGAGCGCACGGGCGCCAAGATCCGCAAGTCGCTCGAGTACTACACCACGACGTACCTGCGTTTCGTCTGGACGCTGTCGGCCACCGCCGTCGTCCTCTGCTACGGACTGTGGGCGTTCGACGGCACGCAGGGTGACAACGTCTTCTACGCGATCTCGATGGTGCCGTTCACCATCGCGATCCTTCGATACGCCGTCGACGTCGACGGCGGTCAGGCGGGCGAGCCGGAGGAGGTCGCTCTCGGCGACCGCGTGTTGCAGGCGCTGGCCGTCGCGTGGGTCGTGCTCGTAGGTGTGGCCGTTTATGCCCCGTTCTGACACGGCCTCCGAGCAGGCCGCACCTTCTTCACGCGCACGTCTGATCGCGCCGATCGCGAGTTTCTCGATCGGCGCGATCGTCGTGACCACACTCTTCGCGATCGGAGCCTGGCAGCGCCGGTGGATCGCCGATGACGGTTTGATCGTTCTGCGAACCATCCGGAACCTGCTGGCGGGCAACGGTCCCGTGTTCAATGCGGGGGAGCGGGTGGAAGCCAACACGTCCACCCTGTGGACGTACGTCATGTGGTTCTTCTCCTGGATCACCGGCGCAGAGCACACCGAATACGTCGCCCTGTGGGTGGCGCTGATCCTGTCGGTCACGGCGATTCCGCTGGCGATGTACGGAACTGCGCGACTCTACGGGCGTCGAGTGACCGGACCGGGCGTCGGACTCCTCCTCCCGCTCGGCGCCGTCGTCTACATCACGATCCCGCCTGCGCGTGACTTCGCGACCTCGGGCCTGGAGAACGGTCTGACGATCTTCTGGGTCGCCGCTCTGTGGTGCCAGCTCCTCGCCTGGGCTCGTCGACGGGATGCCGAACCGACGCGCCGCACCCGCGCTGCGTTCCTGGCGCTCGCGTTCACCGCAGGCCTTGCACCGCTGGTCCGCCCGGAAGGCGCGGTCGTCGGCGTGCTCGTCCTGCTCGTGCTGTTCTGCTCGCCGATCGGCTGGAAGATGCGCGTGGCGATGACGGCTGTCGCGGGCGCTCTGCCCGTCGGCTATCAGATCTTCCGGATGGGCTACTACGCCGTCCTCGTGCCGAACCCGGCGATCGCGAAGGACGCCAGTGGCGCCAAGTGGTCGCAGGGCTTCACCTACCTCGGCAATCTCTTCTCCCCGTACACGCTGATCCTCCCGGTGATTCTCGCCGTGGTCGTCGGCATCCTGCTGGCCGTTCTGGCTCGCGCCGACCGCGAGTCCATCAGCTCGCCGGGCGAAGCCGAGGCCCTGTCGTCTCTCGACGCCGAGTCATCTCTCGACACCGAGACGCCGGACATCCTGGACGCCCACGAGCCTGCCACCACGCGCGAGCGGGTGGCTTCGTTCTGGGCCTCGTTCTCGGCAGGTATGCAGTCGCAGCGAACGGTAGTCATCACGATGCTGCTCGCCGGTGCGATTCTCAGCGTGTACTGGCTGCGCCAGGGCGGCGACTTCATGCACGGCCGCGTCCTGCTGACGCCGATGTTCATCCTGCTGCTCCCGGTGATGGTGGTGCCTGCGGTGCTGCCGGCCACGGTCCGGACTCGCAGTGGACAACTGCGTCTCGCCGCGGCGATCGGCATCGTCGTGTCGTGGGGCGTCACCGTGTGGTGGGGTGTCTCGGCCCATGAGAAGGTCCTGTCGAACGCTCCGATGGACATCGGGCGCGACGGCATCGTCGACGAACGTCGCTTCTACGTCACCAACATGGGGAATGAGAACCCGGTGACGGCGGAGGACTACCTCGACTACCCGCGCATGCGGGCGATGGTCGACCGGATCAACGAACTGCACGCCACCGGCGGCATCATCCTGCCCTCGGCCAACTACGACCAGTGGTACGTCGCGAAACTCCCGGACAAGATGCCCGAGGGCAAGCCGCGTGAGGTGACGGTGTACTTCCTGAACCTCGGAATGACGAGCATGAACGCGCCGCTCGACGTCCGGGTGATCGACCAGATGGGGTTGGCTTACCCGTTGGCCGCGCACACTGCTCGCCTGCCGGACGGCCGAATCGGGCACGACAAGAACTTGCCGAGTTCGTGGGTCGTCGCGGAGAGCGGCGGAGTGAGTTCGGGGACGGGTCTGCCCGCGTTCATCCCGAAGCGGGAAGTGATGCTGGCGAAGCTGGCGCTCACCTGTCCGGACACCGTCGACAGGTTCGCGTCGTACAAGGACACCTGGAGTTTTGCGCGTTTCCGGCACAATCTGCGGCAGGCGGCGGGCTTCAACAGCTATCGGATCTCTCGTGTGCCGGAGTACGAGATCGCTCGATGCGGTCTGACGCTGCCCGACGCCGGGAATGAGAAGTAGCAAAGTGTTACATGAGCGCCAGATAAGTGACACATGGAACAGCAGCTTGCTGACGCTGATCTCGGAACGGTAACGTCAGCTCTCGATCAGTCGATAGAACTCAGTAGGAACCACCGCTTCGGTGAGGGTTACGAACGAGTAGGCCCGCCTGACCTGCGAATGTGAGACAGCTCACATGATGTGTGGGGAGGTGTGTCGCTCTCGATAGACTCCCGTCTATCCGATGCGGATGTGGCGTGTGTGAATCGTGAGTCGACTCGGGTCGACAGCGGCGCGCAGATGGAGATTCCATCGAAGCGCCGGAACAACGTTAGGGAGATTTCAAGTCAATGCGTGAAGCGAAGAGCACGCGGCGCTACGGTCGCAAGGTGACCGCAGTCGTCCTCGCGGTCGTCACCGCAATGGGCCTGATGGGTACCTCGATCGGTTCGGGTAAGGCCGACGCGGCCCCGGGCTTCCAGGAGTTCTGGATCGACGCCTGCGGCATGCCCACCAACGGCGCCTTCGGCAACAAGTCGATGGCTCCCGGCAAGGTGAAGGTCCGCGCCTGGAAGAAGGCCGGCAATCAGCGCACTGTGATCCTGCTGGACGGCATGCGTGCGCAGTACGACCGCAGCGGCTGGGAGATCAACACCAACGTTCAGAACTTCGTGAACCGCGGCGTCAACGTCGTTGAGCCGGTCGGCGGTGCGAACAGCTTCTACACGAACTGGGACGCTCCCTCGAACTTCAACGGTCAGAAGAAGCGCTACATGTGGGGCTGTGTCATCGACAACCGCCTCGTCCCGGCACTGCGTTCGCGCGGCTTCAAGGGCAAGGGCGGCAAGTACGCCATCATGGGCCTGTCGATGGGTGGCGGCGCCGCTCTGACGCACGCCGCGCAGCGTCGTGACCTCTACTACGCAGCCGCATCGCTCTCGGGCTACAACTGGCTGACCGCGCCCGGTATGCGCACCGCACTCCGTATGGCGATGCTCGACGTCGCACCGGCGCCGTGGAACGTCGACGCCATGTGGGGCCCGCCGTGGAGCCCGCGTTGGGCCCAGAACGACCCGACCATGCTCATCAACCGCATGCGTGGCCTGAAGGTCTTCGTCGGCTCGGGCAACGGCCTCTTCGGTCGCTACAACTACCCGCAGAACGTCATCGACGACTTCATCAAGGGCACCCCGCTGGAGCTCCTCGCGTTCACCCAGGCCAAGGCCTTCGAGGTCAGCGCGCTGGTCCAGGGCGTCCCGACCATGACCTACTACGCCAACGGCACCCACGCGTGGGGCTACTGGAAGGACATGGCGTGGAACGCGCTGAACCGCGGATTCTTCCGCTAGTCGCCTAGACACGCTCGTCGAGAATGCCCCCGCACATCAAGTGCGGGGGCATTCTTGTATCCGCTCCCTCCGGCCGCATCCGCTCCCTCCGCGGAGGGAGCGGATGTCGTGGGAGGGAGCGAATGTGTCAGTACCGGATACCGAGCCGGTCGTAGCGGCGCTTCAACTTGGCGACCATCGTCGCCTCGCGGAGGTCTCGCCACACCCAGCGCCCCACGTCCAGGCCGAGGTCTCGAAGTTCGTCCTCGCGGATCTTCTCGCGGATGACGACGTCCTCCGGTGATTCGCCTGCGCGCATCGATCGGCGGTACTTGACGAGGCCGTCGAACTCTCCGACGAAGACGTCGTCGACGCCGAAGTCGCATCGCGCTGTCCGGCCGGACGCGAGGATGTACTCCACCTGAAGATCGGGGACGGGGAGCTCGGCTTCGATCATCTGCGCACGACTCCAGGACTCTCCGGGCGACTCGGCCCGGCCATCGGCGAACAAGAGCGCCCGGCGGGCGAGGCCGACGCCTCGACGTGAGGTTGCCAGCCTCCGGCGGAGATCCTCGCGATCGACTCCGACCGCGAGCGCTGCGTCGAAGGCGGTCAGCGCTTGCGGGAATGTGGCGGTCGCGAGGGCGACGTCGACGGCGGTCCGGGCCGGCCCAGTCACGAGTACCCCGTCGACGTCGACGAGGTCGTCGTCCGGGAGCAGCCCGGCGTGGACCATCCGTTGCGGGCGTCGCGAGCCTCCGCTCCCCCTGCCGTTCGTCACGTGAACGTTCTTCTGATCGGGGTAGAGGAGCTTGAGTCCGAGGACCGCGGCGGCGGAGTCGTGGCTGAGAACGGGTCGCCCGGACCCGAGGGCCGACGCGATGCTCCGGTATCGGTATAGCTCGTCGCGCGGCGCGTCGACGTCGGCGATCGCTTCACGCGGGAGGTAGCGCCCGCGAGCCAAGAGAATCAACGCACCCGATCGCACTGCATCGTCGACGCGTCGCGGCGAGATTCCTCGCGCCAGTGCGGCGTCTCGTTGAACTATCCCGTGTTGATCCGTCGGCCACATGCGACGAAGTAGACACCGGAGTCGCAGAAAGCGCACCCGCGTTGTCCACAGCCCTGTCATCCGCTCCCTCCCACGACATCCGCTCCCTCCGCGGAGGGAGCGGATGTAGCCGGAGGGAGCGGATGGGCGGTCGACGTCACACGCGCGGACGTTCAGCGCCGCCGACCAGCGAAATCGAGACACATTAGTCACACAATTCACACGCGTCACAGCGTGGCGCGCACAAAACCCTCGACCGGACGTGTAGAAATTTCTCAGGAACCCGCGTCATGAGTATTGCGCGGGGAGTAGACCCGGTCCCTCGAGGAGCACGCAGTGAAGATCTGGAAGACGACGACGCCGCGCAAGGCGGTGGCCGCGGTCGCGGTCGCGGCGAGCGCATCGCTCGCGTTGACGGCGGCGCCCGTCCATGCCACGCCGAACCCGGTTCCCACCACGCAGGTGACACCGAAGAAGAAGCAGCCTGCGCCGAAGTCGAGTGCCAAGCCCGCGGAGAAGGCTCCGCCCGCCAAGCCTGCGCCGCCTGCGACGGTCACGAAGGTGGCCTGGTACTCGTCGCACCGCGTGGCAGTGTGGGTGCACTCGCCGGCGATGAACACCGACATCCAGGTGCAGCTGCTCCTGGCCCGCGACTGGTTCGCCAAGCCCGACATGAAGTTCCCGCAGTTGACCATGCTCGACGGTCTGCGCGCGCAGGACGATCAGAACGGCTGGATCATCAACACCAACGTCGAGCAGTTCATGGCCGACAAGAACGTGAATGTTGTCCTCCCCGTCGGCGGCGAGTCGAGCTTCTACACCGACTGGAAAGAACCCGACCGCGGCAAGAACTACAAGTGGGAGAGCTTCCTCATCCACGAACTGCCCACGATCCTCGAGAAGGACTGGCGGTCCACGCAGGTCCGCGCGATCCAGGGCCTGTCGATGGGCGGCACCGCCGCGATGATGCTCGCCGCGCGCAACCCGGGCTTCTACAAGTTCGCCGGTTCGTTCTCGGGCATCTTGCAGATGACGTCCTACGGCATGCCCGAAGCGATCCAGTTCGCACTGCGCGACGGCGGAGGCTACGACGCCGCGAAGATGTTCGGCCCGCCGAGCGATCCCGCGTGGAAGGAGCACGACCCGTACCTGCTCGCGGACAAGCTGCGCGGCACAAGCCTGTACATCTCCTCCGGCAACGGCGTCGTCGGCCCGCACGACAAGCCGTCCGACATTCCGCTGCTCGCCACCAACTACTCCGGTGTCGGCTTGGAAGTACTCTCGCGGATGACGAGCCAGCAGTTCGCGTCGAAGCTCAACAAGCTCGGCATCAACGGTCAGGCTGTCTACCGTCCGTCCGGCACCCACACGTGGCCGTACTGGCAGTTCGAGATGGTTCAGGCCTGGCCGCAGGTTGCGGGCGCCCTCGGACTGTCCGGCGACAAGGTGGCGTGCGTCGTGGGCGACGCCTTCAAGAAGGCCCCTCAGGTCAAGGGCCTCGGCGGATGCCTCACCCCGGAGTACGCGGTTCCCGGCGGGCGCGCACAGGACTTCCGGAACGGCCGCATCTTCACCGGACCGAAGGGTCCGCGTGTGGTCGGCGGGGCGATCGGCGGGGCGTACGTCCCGGCGATGGAACGGCTCGGACTGCCGACGAGTGACGAGCTGACAGGTCGCGACGGCGTCAAGTTCAACACCTTCGAACGCGGCAAGATCACGTGGACTCCGCAGGCCGGAGCACGCGTCGAGTGACGTCGACCACGCCGTGGGCCGGGTTCTCTGAACAACGCCTGAGAACTCCCCGTGGCTTCGACACGGGAACGCGACGAGAGGCCGGAACAGATGAACTCGGCCGGTAAAGTCTCGAGCATGAGTGTGAAGTTCTTACGCGTCCTCGCCACCGTCGGCGTCCTCCTCGTCGGGGCCACCGCGTTGGCGGCGTGCAACGACTCCACGACCGCGAGCGCGCCCATCGGCACGGAGGCCGTCACGACGACGTCGATGGACGCCTCCGACTCGGCGGAGGCGGAATCTGAGGCGTCGAAGGAGGCGGAGTCGGGCGCGTCGAACGCGAGCGTCTCGGTGCCTGCGACGAGCCCCGATTCGTCGACCAAGGTGCCGAAGAACTTCCCCGGCGGCATTCCGACGCCCACCGGCGTGAAGCTCTCCGACAAGGAGAAGGCGTACCTCGCCGAACTCAAGCGGAAGAACGTCTCGTTCAAGGGCGACTCCGACAACAACATCGCCCTGACGATGGGCGCATACGTCTGCTCCCAGCGCGCGCAGAAGACCGACCCGACCATGATCAAGGCGTACATGCGCGCCGCGATCGGGCCGATGTCCAAGAGTGAAGCCGACGCCGGCGTCAGGGCCGACAAGGTGATCGCCGCGGCCGACGAACACCTCTGCTGACCGCGTGAGCGCCAACCGCAAGCCGCGGCGCAGGGTCGGCAGGCTCCTGTTGGTCGTCGCGGCCCTCGGGCTCGTCGCGATCGTCCTGATCGCCGCGCTGGTCTACCTGTGGCTCAAACCGACGCCTGCACCGCCCGGCGGCCCCACGACGCCACCGACGAGCACCACGAAGCGACCGACCACACAGCCCGCCGACTGCTCGAAGGTCTTCGCCCTCGTGATTCCCGGCACCTGGGAGTCGAAGTCGGACGACGACCCGTACAACCCGACGGCCAATAAGCGCTCGCTGATGCTCAAGGTCAGCTCCAAACTGCGTGACGAGTTCGGTGAGTCGACCGCAGACGTCTACACGCTGCCCTACAAGGCGAAGTTCCGTAACCCGGCGAACCTCGGCGATCGTCAGGCCACCTACGACGACTCCCGGGCGCAGGGCAAGCGTCGGGCAGTCGCCAAGATCAAGGCCGTCAACGAGCACTGCCCGCTGACGAAGTTCGTCCTCATGGGCTTCTCCCAGGGCGCCGTCATCGCAGGCGACGTCGCCTCCGACATCGGCAACGGTCGTGGACCGCTGTCCGCGCAGGACCAGGACCTCGTCCTCGGAGTCGGGCTGATCGCCGACGGTCGACGCCAGTCCGGAGAGCAGAACGACGTCGGGCCGAGCCCGGACGGGGTCGGGGCCGAAGTGTCGATCGGCGGACTCGGCGGACTCGTTCCCGGCACGACGATGACCGGCGCGCGCGCAGGCGGTTTCGGGACGCTCCGCGACCGGACGTATTCGATCTGTGCCAAGGGTGATCTGATCTGTGATGCCCCCACTGTGACCAACCCGGTCAAGGCGATCACGGACTTCGCGAACGCTGTGAACAATCCGGTCCACGCCATGTACGCGACGTCCAAGTACTGGAGTTACCAGGGGCAGACGGCCACCGAGTGGATGCTCGGTTGGTCGGGTGATCTGATCAGAGGAACGCGATAGCGGGCCGATCGCTCGGTGGAACGTGCCCGCAGGTTTGGGAATCGACGGTGTACCTGCGGTAATCTGCTCGGGTTGAGGCCACGGTGTACACGCCGGGGCGAGGACCCGAGCGAGGAGAGGCGTACGTGACCACACCGGACTCGTCTACGCACAACGCCGACGGACTGCGCAAGTTCCGTTTCGGCGCGGGCGGCGAAGGAAACAAAGACGAGGGCGGCGCGCGCAAGTTCGTGAAGCTCGCACAGACCGCTGAAGAGTACGGGTACGACACGTTCGCCATCCCGGACCACCTGGGAAATCAGGTCGGACCGCTCGCAGCTCTCGGCGCACTGTCGCAGGCGACGGACACGATCCGCCTTGCGACCTCCGTCCTCGCCAACGGATTCCGCCATCCAGCCATCCTCGCGAAAGAGGCGACGACCATCGACGTCCTGTCGAAGGGGCGCCTCGAGCTCGGCATCGGCTCAGGGTGGATGAAAGAGGAGTTCGACAAGGCGGGCCTCGAGTTCGGCACGCCCGCCGAGCGGATCCGCAAGCTCGACGAGTCGTTGACGATCCTCGACCGGCTCATGCGCGGCGAGACCGTCGACTTCGACGGCGAGTTCTACCAGATCAACGGCCTCCAAGGCACTCCGCGTCCCCGTCAGGGCCCACGCCCGCCGATCGCTGTCGGCGGCGGCGGACCGAAGATGCTCGCGCTCGCCGCGAAGCATGCCGACATCATCTCGGTCGCCACCGGATCGACCAAGGACGGCCGGATGCGGCTGTCCGACATGACGATCGAGAAGACTGCTGAGCGCGTCGATCGGATTCGGCAGGCGGCAGGCGACAGGTTCGACCAGATCGAGTTGAACTGGACCATTGCGACGATCGTCATCACCGATGATCGTGAGGCGACCGCGGAGATGGCGTTGCAGGCGATCGCGAGCGGCTACCCGCCCAACATCGCTGTCGACGCGGAACTGACCGTCGACGACATTCTGGCGTCCCCGTACCTCGCGTTCGGAACGTTCGAGGAGATCGCGGAACAGATCCGAGAAGTGCGTCGCCGCACGTCAATGAGTTATGTCGGGATCTTCCCGACTCAGATGGATGCTTTTGCACCCGTCATCCCTATTCTCCGAGGAGAGTAGAATCAACAAGGTTTTAGGTGCGCTGGGGGACGGTTCACGCGGTTCGCGCGTGACCGAGCACGGAACGATGGCACACGGACCGCGGTTCGACGCTGCGGACACAGGAGTTATTGGATGCTGAACACGGAACTCGAGGGCTTTTTCGACGAGAACGGCCAGATCCGTTTCCCGGACGATGCGACCCTCGTCGATTACGTCGAGCAGAACGTGCGGATGCACGCTGACACGCTGGCCTACCGCTTCATGGACTACAGCCGTGAACGCGACGGCGAGGCGATCGACCTCACCTGGGCGCAGTTCGGCAAGCGCCTGCGCGCGGTCGCGGCCCGCCTGCAGCAGGTGACGCAACCGGGTGACCGTGTCGCGATTCTGGCACCGCAGTCGCTCGAGTACGTGATCGGCTTCTTCGCCGCGCTGTACGCCAGCAATGTGGCGGTCCCGCTGTTCAGCCCTGACGAGCCGGGGCACACCGACCGCCTGCACGCGGTGCTCGGCGACTGCCGGCCGACGGCGATCCTGACGTCGACCAAGTCGGCCGAAGCGGTCCGCGACTTCTTCTCCGACCGTCCGGCGAAGGACCGTCCCCGCGTCATCGCGGTCGACGCAGTGCCCGACTCGGTCGGCTCCTCCTGGACCGCACCGGTCCTCGGCCTCAACCACGACGTGGATTCGGTCGCCTACCTGCAGTACACCTCGGGTTCCACCCGCGTCCCCGCCGGTGTCGAGATCACCTACCGCGCTGTCGCCGCGAACTGTGTGCAGATCGCGCAGTGCATCAACATCGACCGCAACTCGCGCGGTGTCACCTGGCTGCCGATGTTCCACGACATGGGCCTGGTCACGGTGATCCTGCCTGCGCTCGGCGGCAAGTACGTGACCATCATGAGCCCGCAGGCGTTCGTCCGACGCCCCGGGCGGTGGATTCGCGAACTCGCGGCTGTCGACGATCATGCCGCGACGTACGCCGCCGCGCCGAACTTCGCCTACGAGCACGCCGCCGCCCGCGGTCTGCCCGCAGAGGGCGAAGATCTCGACCTGTCGAACGTGATCGGCCTGATCAACGGCTCTGAGCCGGTCACCGTCAGCTCGATGCGCAAGTTCAACGAGGCGTTCGCTCCCTACGGACTGTCGCCGAAGGCGATCAAGCCCTGCTACGGCATGGCCGAGGCCACCCTGTTCGTGTCGGCCACTCAGCGTGACGACGCGGCGAAGATCAGCTACGTCGACCGGAACGAACTCAACGCCGGCCGATTCGTCTCGATCGACCAGAACGACCCCGAGGCAGTCGCCCAGGTGTCGTGCGGTCAGGTCGCGGTGAGCCAATGGGCCGCGATCGTCGACCCGGAGACCGGCACCGAGCAGGCGGACGGTCATGTCGGAGAGATCTGGCTGCACGGCATCAACATCGGCCAGGGCTACTGGAACAAGACCGACGAGACTGTCGAGACTTTCCACAACAAGGTCGACGTGCCTCTCGCGGAAGGCAGCCACACGGCAGGCGCCCCGGCCGACGCGCAGTGGATGCGCACCGGCGACTACGGCGTCTGGTACGGCGGCGAGCTCTACATCACGGGTCGCGTGAAGGACCTGGTGATCGTCGACGGCCGCAACCACTACCCGCAGGATCTCGAGTTCAGTGCGCAGGAGGCGAGCAACGCACTGCGTCCCGGCTTCGTCGCGGCATTCGCGGTGCCCGCGAACCAGCTGCCCGCCGAGGTGTTCGAGCAGGGCCACAGCGGCCTGACGTACGACGCCGATGATGCCTCGGAGCAGCTCGTCGTGGTCGCAGAGCGCGGCCCGGGCCGTCGCACCGACCCGCAAGAAGTGGCCGACACGGTCCGCGCCGCGATCGCCGGACGGCACGGTGTCATGGTCCGCGACCTGCTGTTGGTTCCCGCAGGATCCATCCCGCGCACGTCGAGCGGAAAGATCGCGCGCCGCGCGACCAAAGCCGCCTACATCGACGGAACGCTGCGCGGGGGATACCAGCAGACCGCGTTCCCGGACGCAGGCGAATAGCGAGAGAACTCCCGAATGCGAGCCCGGTACGACCTCGTTCAGAGGCGTACCGGGCTTGCGTGCTACCAACGATCGAACCGATCAGTAGGCTGGTGAACGATGTCTGACAACACAACACCCGAGTCCCATGACGACACCGCAGGCGAGACCGCGGGCGACATGACCGTCGAGGAACTGCAGGACTGGCTGCGCGCATGGGTCGCGCAGGCCACCGCGCAGCCCGTCGACAACATCGCCGTGGACCGGCCGATGGAGGAGTTCGGGCTGTCGTCCCGCGACGCAGTGGCGCTGGCTGCCGACGTCGAGGACCGGACGGGTGTCATCCTCACCGCCACCGTCGTCTACACGCACCCGACGATCGCGTCGCTGTCCAAGCGCGTCATCGAAGGTGATCCCGACGAAGGACTCGACGTCGACACCGACCGCTTCTGGGAGCGCGAGCGCGACAGCAACGACGACATCGCGATCGTCGGTCTCTCGACCCGGTACCCGGGTGCAGGCCACACGCCGGAGTCGACGTGGCAGGCGCTGATCGACGGGAACGACGGCATCTCCGACCTCCCCGAGGATCGGTGGACGGAGTTCAAGGCGGAGCCACGTCTCGCCGAGTTGATCGAGAAGGGCAACGTCCAGGGCGGCTACCTCGACGACATCAAGGGCTTCGACGCCGACTTCTTCCAGATGAGCCCGCGCGAGGTCGAGATGGTCGACCCGCAGCAGCGTCTTGCGCTCGAGTTGACGTGGGAGGCCCTCGAGCACGCCCACATCCCGCCGAGCGACCTGCGCGGCGGCCAGGTGGGCGTGTTCATGGGCACGTCGACGAACGACTACCAGTTGCTCGCGACGATGGGACTCGGCGAGGGCGCGAGCGAGACCGCGGCGTACGCGCTGACCGGTACCGCGACGTCGATCATCGCGAACCGCGTGTCCTACTTCTTCGACTTCCACGGCCCGTCGATCGCGCTCGACACGGCGTGTTCGTCGTCGCTGGTCGCAGTGCACGAAGCGGTTCGCAGTCTCCGCAACGGTGACTCGAACGTCGCCATCGCAGGCGGCGTCAACATGCTGATCACGCCTGCCGCGACCCTCGGCTTCGACCAGATCGGCGCGATGGCGCCCAATGGTCGAATCAAGGCCTTCTCGTCCGACGCCGACGGCATGATCCGTTCCGAGGGCGGCGGCGTGTTCGTCCTCAAGCGGATGGCCGACGCCCGTCGCGACGGCGACACGGTGCTCGCCGTCATCGCGGGCAGCGCGGTGAACTCCGACGGCCGGTCGAACGGCATCTTCGCGCCCAACCCGGAAGCCCAGGTGGAGGTGCTGCGCTCGGCGTACGCCGACGCCGCGATCGACCCGCGCACCGTCGACTACGTCGAGGCGCACGGCACCGGAACCGTGCTCGGCGACCCGATCGAAGCCGACGCCCTCGGTCGCGTCGTCGGACGTGGACGTGAGCCGCAGTCGCCGATGCTGCTGGGTTCGGCCAAGACCAACTTCGGCCACATGGAGTCGGCCGCAGGCGCCGGTGCGCTCGCCAAGGTGGTCCTGTCGCTGCAGAACGACGTGCTTCCCGCGTCGAAGAACTACGTCGGCCCGAACCCGTACATCCAGTTCGAGGCCACCAATCTCCGCGTGATCACCGAGTCGACCGCGTGGCCGCGGTACTCGGGGCACGCCGTCTCGGGCGTCTCGGGCTTCGGCTTCGGCGGAACCAATGCCCACGTCGTCGTGCGCGAGGTGCTGCCGTCCGATCTCGTCGAGGTCACTGCCCAGGCGCCCGTCGCGGAGGAGCCTGCGCCCGTCGACGACTACGACGATGACGACGACTTCCTGACCGAGGCCGAGCGCGCCGTGCTCGCCGCACAGGCGCCGAAGAAGGTCGAGACGGTACCGGTCGCCGAGGCGGATCCGGCCGAGGGTTTTGCGCCTGCCGCCGTCCCCGGGGCAGTCGTCCCGCTGGTGATCTCCGGGTTCCTCGCGTCTCGTCGCCGCAAGGCCGCCGCCGACCTCCTCGAATGGCTCGAGGCCGACGCGGGCGCGACGCCGCTCGTCGAGATCGGTCGCGCGCTCGCGCACCGCAATCACGGACGCACCCGGTCGGTCGTCATGGCCCGCACCCATGAGGACGCCGTCAAGGGTGTGCGCGCCGTCGCCGAGGGCAAGGTGCTGCCGTTCGTCTACACCTGCGACGCCCCGGACGCCGCGTCGGCCGTGTGGCTGCTGTCGGGCTTCGGTTCGCAGCATCGCAAGATGGCCAAGCAGCTGTACACCGAGAACCCGGTGTTCGCGAAGTACGCCGACCGCGTGGACGCGATCATCCAGAACGAACTCGGCTACTCGATGGTCGAGATCTTCCTGGACGACGAACAGACCTACGCGATCGAGACCGCGCAGATCGGCATCTACACGATTCAGGTGGCACTCGCCGACACCATGCGTCACTACGGCGCAGAGCCGGGCGTGCTGGTGCCGCACTCGATGGGTGAGGCGTCGGCCGCTTACATCAGCGGCGGCCTGACGCTCGAAGACGCGACCCGGGTGATCTGCCAGCGGTCGCGCCTCATGGGCGAGGGCGAGTCGATGCTGACCGGCGACGACGTCCGCTTCATGGCGCTCGTCGAGTACAGCGCCGAAGACATCAACGATGTGCTCGTCGACTTCCCCGATCTGGAGATCTGCGTGTACGCCGCGCCGACGCACACCGTCATCGGCGGCCCCGGGCCGCAGGTGGACGCGATCGTCGCCCGCGCGGAGGCCGAGGGGAAGCTCGGCCGAAAGCTGCAGACCAAGGGCGCGAGCCACACGTCGCAGATGGATCCGATCCTCGGCGAACTGTCGTACGAGCTGACCGGCATCACGCCGGCCCGCCCGACGGTCGGTTTCTACAGCTCGGTGGACCGCGAGGTGTTCTACCGCCCCGGTCACGAGCCGGTGCACACCATCGAGTACTTCCTCAAGGGACTGCGCCACAGCGTGTGGTTTGCGCAGGCGATCGCGAAGTCGGTGGAGAACGGGCATCGCACGTTCATCGAACTGTCGCCGAACCCTGCCGTCCTGATCTCCGTCGCCGCGACGACATTCGGTGCCGGTGTGCTCGACGCCGAGCTCATCGAGACCCTTCGCCGTAAGGAAGACGAAAGCTACGGCCTGGTCAACGCGCTGATGAAGCTGTACGTCCACGGTCATCCCGTCGACGTCGCAGCGCTGTTCGGCAGCGGGCAGGGCGCCAAGTTCGCGGACATCCCGCGGACCCGTTTCGAGCGGAAGCCGTACTGGCTGACCGCAGTCCTCACGAGCGGCTCCGGTGCTGGCACGATCCCCGGGTCACACGTCGGCCTGCCCGACGGTCGTCATGCGTGGGAGGTCAACGCGTCCGCGGTCACCGATCCGCGTGAACTCGTCCTCGCTGCCGCGAAGCATGTGCTCGGCTCAGACGCGAGTGTCGCCGCGGCCGAGTCGGTCGGTGCGTTCCCCGCATCGGGAACCGTGACCACGACGTTCACCGCCCATCCGGGCGGCGGCGCGATCACTGTCCACGCCGACGCCGCCGGCGGCCACGCTCTGCTGTTCTCCGCTGCCGTGACGGGGGCTGCTGTCGTGGCGCCGGCTGTCGTGGCCGCAGTTCCCGATGCCGTTGTCGCCTCCGACGACAAGGTTGTCGAGGAGCCGGAGATCGTCGACGACATCGGGGCGGGCGCCAAGTGGAGTCCGGACTCCGGCGAGACCGTCGGGGACCGGCTCGCAGTGATCGTCGGTGAGTCGATGGGCTACGACCCGGAGGATCTGCCGCGCGAGATCCCACTGATCGAGCTGGGACTGGACTCGTTGATGGCGGTCCGCATCAAGAACCGCGTCGAGTACGAGTTCGACATCCCGCAGCTCCAGCTTCAGGCCATGCGCCAGGCGAATCTCGGCGACGTCGAGAAGTTCGTCGCCTTCGCCGTGACGCACCGCGATCAGCTCGACGACCTGTCGTCCCGCACCACCGACGGCGGCGAACTCGACACCGCCGCGCTGAACGCCTACATCGATGCTGCGATGCAGGAGGAGCAGCAAGCTCCGACTCCATCGGAGCAGGTTGAGCCGGGTCCGAGCGCTAGCGAGGAACCGAGCGCCGTCCTGAGCGAGCGCAGCGAGTCGAAGGGTCGAAACCAGGTGACGGACGCGGCCAATGGGACCTCGGTGCCGGACGCGACTGAGGTGACGGACACGCCCGAGCCGACTACAGACACCGACACCCCGGCACCCGATTCCGTCGACATCCACAGCCAGGCGGCTGCGGCGGAGGCTGCGGGCACGGACGTGCCGCCGCGCGACGCCGCGGAGCGTCTCACGTTCGGTGCGTACGCGGTGGTGACGGGCAAGTCCGCGGGTGGCATCTTCAACAAGTTGCCGGTCCTCGACGAGGAGACGGCGCAGAAGCTGACCGACCGTCTCAACGAGCGGACGGGCGGAGAGGTCGACATCGAGGACGTCCTCGATTCGGAGACCATCGAGGAGCTGTCCGACTACGTCCGACAGCAGATGGACGATGCGGCCGACATCGACGGATTCGTGCGCTACCTGCAGGTGCCGTCGAAGGACGGGAAGCCGCAGCACACCTTCGACACCTCCGCGGGAGATCCGACTCCGATGTTGGTGTTCCACCCGGCGGGTGGCAACACGTCGGCGTACGAGGCGCTGGTGAAGCGTCTGCCCGACGACATGCCGGTGATCGGTTTCGACCGCGTCGAGGGCTCCATCGAGGAGCGAGTGAAGCAGTACCTTCCGAAGCTCCGCGAGATCGCGCCTCACGGTCCCTACGTGCTCGTCGGCTGGTCGTTGGGCGGCGCGCTCGCCTACGGTGCGGCGCAACTGCTCATCGAGCAGGGCGAGGAGGTGGCGTTCGTCGGTCTCATCGACGTCGTCCGTCCGCGTGAGGACGTCGCCGACACCCCGGAGAACAAGCGAGCTCGCCTGGAGCGGTGGAAGGACTTCGCGGTCCGCACGTACGGCCTGGACGAGAACATCCCGATCCCGATGGATCGCCTGATGGCTGCTGACGACAACGAGCAGTTCGCGATCATCCTCGAGATGATGTCGATGTCCGACCAGAAGATCCCGGGCGGAATCATCGAGCATCAGCGGACGTCGTTCATCGACAACCGCGTGCTCACGAACATCAACCCGTCGCGGTACGACGGCAAGGTGGTCCTGTACCGCGCCGACAAGATGCACGACGGTGCGATCGAACTCGAACCGCAGTGGGCGGTCATCGACGAGGACGGCCGCTGGGGCGAGGTCGTGGACGATCTGGAGATCCTGCACATCGGCGGCGATCATCTCGGCATCGTCGACGAACCGCATGTGGCGAAGGTCGCGGCCGATCTGGCTCGCCGTGTCGCCGACCTGAGCGCTGATAAGTAGAACTGGAGACGCCGTGACCGATACGACTGCCGCAAAGCTCGCCGACCTGCGCGCGAAGCTGGAGCTCGCGAAGGAGCCCGGTGGCGACGCCGCGATCGCCAAGCGGGCCAAGAAGGACATCCTGTCGCCCCGCAAGCGCCTGGAGCTGTTGTTCGACGAAGGAACGTTCGTCGAGGTCGGAGCGCTCGCCAAGACGCCCGGATCGTCGGAGACGGGATACGGCGACGGTGTCGTCACCGGTCACGGCCTGGTGAACGGGCGTCCGGTCGCCGCATTCAGTCACGACCAGACCGTCATGGGCGGCACTGTCGGCGAGATCTTCGGCCGCAAGGTCGCCGGACTCATGGAGTGGGCGGGCAAGCTCGGCTGCCCGATGGTCGGCATCAACGACTCGGCAGGCGCGCGCATTCAGGACGCTGTGACGTCTCTCGCGTGGTACGCGGAGATGGGACGTCGCAACGACCTGCTGTCGGGTCTGTCGCCGCAGATCTCGGTGATCCTCGGCAAGTGCGCCGGAGGTGCGGTGTACACACCGGCGAACACCGACATCCTGGTCGCGGTCGAGGACAAGAGCTACATGTTCGTCACCGGACCCGACGTCATCAAGCAGACGACGGGTGAGGAGATCTCCGCGGAGGACCTCGGCAGCGCCCACAATCAGGCGCGGTGGGGCAACATCCACCACGTCGCCGAGGACGAGAAGGCCGCTTTCGAGTGGGTGCGCGAGTACCTCGAGTACATGCCGTCGAGCACGTTCGAGCAGCCGCCGGTGATCAACCCCGGTCTCGAGCCCGAGGTCACCGAGTCGGACCTGAGCCTCAACGAGTTCATGCCCGACAACGACAACGCGGGCTACGACATGCGGGACATCATCCTGCGCCTGTTCGACGATGGTGCATTCCACGAGGTCGGTGAGCTCTTCGCTCCGAACATCCTCACCGGATTCGCGCGCGTCGACGGCCACAGCGTCGGCATCGTCGCCAACCAGCCGAGTGTCATGGCAGGCACGATCGACACGGACTCGTCGGAGAAGGCGACCCGCTTCGTCCGCATCTGCAACGCGTACAACATTCCTCTCGTGTTCCTGGTGGACACGCCCGGCATCCTCCCCGGTCTGGCGGAGGAGCAGAAGGGCACGATCCGCCGGTCGGGCAAGTTCCTGTTCGCCTACGTCGAGGCCGACGTTCCGAAGGTGACCGTGGTGCTGCGCAAGGCATACGGCGGCGCCTACGCGGTGATGGGTTCCAAGCAGCTCGGCGCCGACGTCAACTTCGCGTGGCCGACGGCCAAGATCGCGGTGATGGGCGCGGAGTCGGCGGCGGCGATCCTGACGCGTCGTCAGACCGAGGGATTGAGCGCCCACGACGCCGACAAGGTGCGGCAGGACTTCATCACGTTCTACAACGCGATGATGGCCACGCCGTACCTCGCGGCCGAACGCGGTTACGTCGACGCCGTCATCGAGCCTGCTCAGACGCGTCTGCAACTCCGCAAAGCGCTCGCGCAGCTCCGCGACAAGCAGATGATCCGCTCGCCGCGCAAGCACTTCCTGATGCCGATCTGAGGTTCTCGTGTATTTCATCGTTGTGAAGTTCAAAGTGAAGCCGGAGAGTGTGGAGGGATTTCCCTCTGCGGTGGCGGAGTTCACCGCCGCCACGCGCGCGGAACCGGGGAACCTGTGGTTCGAGTGGTCGCGCAGTCTGGACGATCCGAACGAGTTCGTCCTCGTCGAGGCGTTCACGAACGACGGTGCGGGTCCGCATGTGACGAGTACTCACTTCGCTGCCGGTCTGGAGGCGATGCGGCCGCATCTCGTCGAGACGCCGCGCATCATCTCTCGCCAGGTCGACGGTGATGGCTGGGACGCGATGGGCGAGCTGCAGATCTAGCCGACGACCTGCCCGAACGCGGCGCCGATGCCGTAGGTGACGCCCATGGCGATGGCGCCGCCGATCACCATCCGGGCTGTCGGGCGGACGGGTGAGCTCTGTCCGAGATACGCGCCCAGGGCGCCGGTGGCCGCAAGCGCGACGAGGACGGCGACGAACGTCACTGGAACTCGCCAGGTGTCAGGTGGCAGCAGGATCGCTATCAGCGGGAGCAGTGCGCCGACTGTGAACGACACGGCGGACGACACCGCCGCCTGCCACGGATTGGTCAGATCGTCGGGATCGATGCCGAGCTCCACCTGGGCGTGGGCGGCGAACGCGTCGTGTTCGGTGAGTTCTTCGGCCGCTTCGCGGGCGGTCGTCTCAGACAGTCCGCGTGCGACGAGCATCTGAGTCAGCTCGTCGAGTTCGTCTTCGGGTTGGTTGGCGAGCTCCCACCTCTCCTTTGCCAGCAGTGCGGCCTCGGTGTCCCGTTGTGTGCTGACTGAGACGTACTCGCCGAGCGCCATCGACACGGCGCCTGCTGCCAGCCCTGCGATGCCGGCGGTGAAGATCGGGCCTCGTTCGGAGGTCGCCGCGGCCACACCGATGACGATGCCCGCAGTCGACACGATTCCGTCGTTCGCGCCGAGTACTCCCGCGCGCAGCCAGTTGAGCCGGTTCGCCAGGCCGGTGGCGTGCGGTTCGTGCGGGTGCGTGGCTTCGGTCGTCATGCGTTGATCTTGTCCCCCGCAGAGGGCGGCGACAAGCAATGCGAGGCTATGCGAACTGGTCGATGGAGAGTTTCACGGCCATGACCACGACGACGGCTAGAAGCGCGTATCGAACGATCGCGGTTCCGCGTCCGAGGACGAGCCGGGAGCCGAGGACCGAACCCGCGACGTTGGCGAGCGCCAGGATCGCCCCGAGCAGCCACATCACATGGCCTTGGGAAGCGAAGACGATGAGCGCGCCCACGTTGGTCGCGGTGTTGGCGACTTTGGCCATGGCTGCGCTCTGCAGGAAGCTCTGATGGAGCAGGGCGGTGAGGGTGATGATCAGGAACATCCCGGTGCCGGGGCCGAACACGCCGTCGTAGAAGCCGATCACGCCGAGCATCCCGAGTGCGATCGCGAAGCGGGTGCGAGAGACCGGTTCCGACGATTCGTGTGTCGCGCCGAACTGGGGCCGGAACGCGACGAATGCGCCGACGGTCACCATCAAGACGATGACGAACGGCCGCATCACGTCGGAGCTGACGGCGGACGCGGCGAGTGCGCCGATCACCGCGCATCCGCCTGCGATGGGGACGCTGACAGCGACCATCCGGCGGTCGACGTCCACTTTGCGCAGATACATGAACGCGGCGGTGGCCGTTCCCCAGATGGCGGCGAGCTTGTTGGTGCCGAACGCCGTCGCGGGCGGGATGGTCGGGAAGACGATCAGCATCAGTGGGATCAGGACGAGGCCGCCGCCGCCGACGACCGCGTCGATCCAGCCTGCGACGAGGGAACCGCCGATCAGGAGGGCCAGGAGCCCACCGTCGGGTAGTCCCACTGTGCCCCTCCGGTCGGTTGATCTGGTGACGTCTCACGTTACCCGGCGAAGTCGGCGTCGTGACCCTAGGATTCTGAGGTTACGGACACCTTCAACGGTCTGCCGTTGCATCCGCTCGTCGTGCATTTTGTGGTCGTCGCGGTCCCGGTCGCCGCGCTGGTGGCGATCGCGGCTGCGGTGTGGCCTGCTGCCCGCACCAAGATGGGCCCGTTGCCGTCGATCATCGCGTTCCTCGGTCTCATCGCCACGTGGGTCGCGATGTCGGCGGGTGAGGCACTGGAGGAGCAGCGATACCCCGACGGCGTGTCCGGGCCGGTCGCGACGCACACCGAAGCGGGCGACGTCGTGATCATCGGCGTCGGGTGTCTCTTCGGCGCCGCGCTGCTGATGTACCTCGTGACCCTGCCGCCGGTCGTCGAGCGACTTCCGTTGTCGGAGCCGGTCCTGAAGATCGTCGACGTCGTCGCCCGGGTTCTCTCCGTCGCCGCCGCCGTCGCCGCCCTCTACCTGGTCTACAAAGCCGGCGACTCCGGTGCCCGTTCAGTCTGGGGTGGTTGAGTCATACATCCTTCCCTGTCCGCCAGTTGTGACCAAATACGTGACACAACTGGCGGACAGAAGGTTGTCCACAGGCGCTGTGGACAACCCGCTACCGCGATCGCCGGGATCAGTGGCACAGTCCGGGCATGGGGGACATTGACGCGACATACCGACTGAACATGCTGATCCGTGAGCAGGACGGCGTTCTCACGAGGGCACAAGTTCTGGAGTGTGGTCTCGACTCGGGATTCGTGCGGCAGAAGCTCCGACGCCGGGAATGGGTTGTCGCGGTCCGCGGCGTGTACGTGACGCATACGGGGCCGTTGTCGTGGAGGCAGCGTGCTTGGGTGGCTGTGCTCGACGCTTCTCCGTCGGTTCTCAGTCACGAGTCTGCGTTGCAGGCGGTTCAAGGAGGAGGCTCACTTCCGATCCACATCTTGGTGGACGTGCATCGGAGCGTCACCAAGCGCAAGGGCGTCGTGGTCCACTATCGCGCTGACGCTGCTGCGGTGTCGATGTACAACATGCATCCGCCGCGCATACGCCTTGAAGAGGCGATCATCGATCTCGCAGCGTCGGCGAAGAGCGAAGCAGCGGTGATCGCCAGGTTGTCCGACGCCGTCCAGGCTCGATTGACGACGGCAGACCGATTGCTCGCGGCATTGGAAGCAAGGCCCCGCATCGCCCGGAGTGCGTTCCTGCGCGACGTCCTCATCGATGTGCGCGATGGCAGCCTGTCTGTGCTCGAGCACGGCTATCTGACGAGAGTCGAGCGTCCACACGGCCTACCGAAGCCGACCAGGCAGGCCGAGACGCGTTCAGGCAGGCGAGGGTTGCGCGACGTCCTGTACGAGGAGTTCGGCCTCATCGTTGAACTGGACGGCCGTACTTTTCACGACACGGCGACTGGCCACGACGCCGACCTCGAACGAGATCTCGATGCCGCGGTATGGGAGAGGCGGGAAACTCTTCGCGTCGGCTATGGCCAGGCGTTCGACCGCGCATGCACCACCGCGCAGAAGGTCGGACTTGTGTTGAATCGGCTTGGCTGGCTCGACGTTCCGCATCCCTGCCGTTCGAAGAACTGCTCCATCCGCCAGTTGTGACCACATACGTGACACAACTGGCGGACACGACTCAGTAGCCCTTCGACCGCATGGGAGCGGGGTTGTGCAGGCCGCTCACCTTCTGGGTACCGGTGACGATCTCGGCGGGTTGGGCGTCGACGAGCGGGGTGAAACGCTCGAGGCCACCCCAGTCGCGGGCCCAATTGTTGCGTTGGTACGTCGGGACCAGGGTGTACGAGAGCAGGCCCTCGGTGATGCCGAGCGGGCCGCCGTTCACGCCGTCCTGCCAGGTCTGCGTGTTCTTCCGTGTCGCCTCCGCGTCGGGCATGATCCGCCACTTGGGAAGCTCGAGGAGCCCGTTGCGGACGGCCATCGGCCGCTGGCACGGGAACACCAGGCCGGGCATCCAGTCGATGAACACCGGATCGGTGCGTCCGACGACGTCGTTCAACGTCTGCAGGGCTGGAACGCGCGGCGGCGTGAGGGCCACCCACTCGTTGACGGCGGCGCCGTCGTCGAGCACGTGGATCCGGACGAGGGACGCGCGCGGCGGCGCGTCGGCCAATGCGAACCGCAGTGTGCGCCAGTTCAACGACTTCGCGAAGGCGTCCACCGGCACCTGCGGCGCACCGACCGGTGTCACCCGGCCGTCGGCTTCGCGGCGGGCGTACTCGGCGACGACGCGTCGTCCCTCAGTGAGGACACCGTGATCGTCGAACGCGGCGATCGAGCCTGCCGCGGCGACGCTCAGCAGCGGCCGGTCATCCGGAGTCTCGCCGGCTGCGGAACCGATCTCGTACCAACCGGTCGTCAGCTCACTGACCTGCTTGGAACCGTAGCTGCCCAGCATCGGAGTGGTGAGGCCGTACGGGAGCTTCACCTTCGTCGTGGGCTTCTCCGCGACTTCCTCCGGGGCCGTATCCGACTCATCGGAAGAGGTCTCGGTTTCGTCCACGGAGTCGCCGCCCGCGGTCGGTGGCGCGGTCGCGTCCTCTTCCTCGGTGTCGTCCTTCTTCTGGTCGAGGGGATCGATGATCGCCGTCGACGGAACGCCGTCCGCGGTGAACCCGGAGTTCTCTGCGCCGAGGGCGGCAGCGGCCGACGGGGCCGGACGGCCGTTCACGGCGGCAGGCTTCAACACGGCAGCGTTCGGGTCGGACTCCACCAGGATGTCGTTCGCGAGAGCGCACTCGTCGCCGGTCAACGCGCGAGCATTCGACTTCGCCCACGACCAGCTGTCGCGCTGCACCCACGCGCCCTTCACGAACGAGCCGAGCATGAACACGACGACGAGCGCGGCGATCACCGGAATCGGAGAGAACGTGAACCGCATCAGGCCCGAGCGTTTCGCGCCGGTCCGGACGTCGTCGTCGGCGTAGTCGTCGCGGAAGTGGAACCACAGACCGACGCCCGCGACGACGAACGTCGCGGCCAGCGCGAGCCAACTCAGTTTCACGCCGGCGATCGCGATCGGCTGGTCCCACCACGGGATGCCGTAGGAGCCGACGTACCACCACATGTTGCTGCCCGCGGTGGCGACCGCGGTCACCAGCAGCACCGCGGCGGCGAAGAACGTGCGGTTGCGGCGTGACCGGAGCAAAGCGGGAGCCATCATCGCGGTGGTGCCCGCGACAAGCAGGGCGCCGATCGTCGCGTAGATGCCGAAGTGGTGCGTCCACTTGGTCGGCGTGAACGACATGAAGAACATCGTGCCGATCATGATGCCGATCAGACGCCAGAACGGAGCTCTCGCGACTCCGGCCGGGTGACGGCTCGACACCAGACGGAAGATCGCCACCACCAGCGCGAGGATCATCAGGAGGATGCCGAAGCGGCGGGGGAACGTCCCATCACCGGTGTTCAACACCAACCAGTAGTAGCGCTGCGGTTCCTGCCACCACTGCTCGGTCGGTCCCACGTCGGTCGCGACCTTATTGCCCTCCAACAGCGGGCCGAGAGCCTGCGAGTAGAAGATCATGAACAGCACGGCCGAACCGGCAGCGAGGATCGGAGCGATCATCGGCAGCAGGCCGTCGCGCTTGCGGCGCGCCACCACACCCTTGACGACGGGCCGCAGACCGGCGATCAGCGCGGCGGCGGCCATCAGACCGCCCGGTGCGAGCGCCAGTGTCAGCGCGGCCGCTATCGTCGCGAACGCGTACGGCAGCAGTCTGCGGGTGGCGATCGCCCGTTCGACGCAGGCCCACGTCAGCAGGGCGCCGACGGCTTCGGCAGGCTCCGGGCGGATGCCGTTGTTGTACGGCATCCAGATCGCGAGGAACACCATCGCGCCCGCCCAGACGGCGGCGGAGGAGTTGCGGACCGCGCGGCCCAGACGAGGGATGCCCTCGCGGCTGATGATCCACCAGCCGAGCAGCCCCAAGAGCAGCGACGGCAGACGCAGCCACGGAGTCGCGACGCTCACGTGCGTCATCCAGGACAGCACCTGGAAGTGCCATCCGAACGGGTCCTGTGGGACGCCGAAGTACCGGAAGTAGTTGTCGGCGTATCCGGCTTCGCTGGTGATGCGGGCGACGGTGATGTTGTACCCGTCGTCGGAGGTGTTGGATCCGATCAGCCACCACAGCACCAGCACGGCGAACACGGCGACGTCCGGTCCGCGGATGGTGAACCATCCGGCGGGCAGGAACCGCTTGTGGCCGCGGCCGTCACGCGAATCGAGGACTCCGAGCGCGATCAGCGACAGCAGGGTCATCAGGATGCCGAAGACGATGCATGCGAGCTTCAGCGGTGTCGGCGAGTTGATGAAGCGGGTGTCGACGGTCGCATTCAGGTTCAGCCCGTCGCGCGACGCCGTCGACGGCAGGTCGGAGAAGACGCCGGTGATCTGCGGCCGCATGTCGGGATCGTCGGTGGTGAACGACGTCGTGTCACCAGCGGGGACACCGGAGATGCCTGCGGTGACGCCGTCTCCGCTGCCGGTGAGGGTGAATGCGCAGTCGGCGCTCGACTCGGCCAGTTTCCGGTCGGCGCTGACCAGGACCACGTCGCGGACCACCATGTCGACTGTGTCTGCGGTGGCGCGCACGAACAGGCCGCGGGCGGTCGCCTTCCGGCCCTTCGTCGGGAGCGTCGACAGCAGGACGCCTCCCTCGCGGGGCAACGACTTCGCGAGCGCGCACGGAACCGTCGCCGTCATGTCGATCGGCACGAACGACACCATCGGCGCCGTCACGTTGGTGATCGCATCGTTCTGCGGCCACTGCAGTTCGGCGGTCTTCTGGTTGATCGGGAGGATCGGCGTCAGAACCGCCATGAGGAAACCCAGGAGGCCGGCGACGACCGCGGTGATCTTCGCCAGGCGGTACCGGGAAGTCTCGGGGCGCGGGGAATCAGAGTCGGTCATTGTTGCGGCTGCTCCAGACGGATGGTTCCAGTGCGGCTCCAGCCCCACGCGGTGGCCGGTGCGGTGTGGACGCGGGCGATCGTGGCGTCAGGGCTGAGCGGGGTGAGCTTCTCGAGCGAACCCCAGTCCTGATGCCAGTCGTCCTTCAGGTAAGTCGGGACGGTCGACTGCTTGGTGGTCGATTCGACGATCGACAGCGGACCGCCTGCTTTGGCGGTCATCCATGTCCGCGACTGCGAGTTCGCGGTCACGAAGTCGGGCCTGATCCGCCACTGAGGCACCTGGCTGACACCGTGCGTGAACGTCATCGGCTGCTGGCAGGGGAACTGCGCGGCCGCCGAGAAGTCGATCAATGTCGGAGCGTCCGAGCCGACCATCTCCTGCAGCGTCACGAGCTTCGGGGCGCGCGGCGGCGTGATGCCGATGAACTGCCAGACGCCGAGGTTCGTGTCGGCGAGATGAAGGCGCATCACCGTGGCGGCAGGCGGGACGTCTGCCATCGGCACGCGGAGGTTTCGCCACGGCCTGTTCGGCATGACCGGACCCGGATCGATCGGCGTCACGTCGGCTCCGACCTGAACGAACTCGCCACCTGGTCCGGTCTTGCCGAACTGAGCGACCACCATCTGGCCCGGCCCCCGGTTGCCGTCGATGTCGAACGTCGACACCGCGCCCGCCGTCGAGAAGACGATGATCGGCGACGCGTCGCGCCTCGGGAGTTGGTACCAGCCGGTCGTCAGGTACGCGTTCGCCTGATAGCCGAAGCTGCCGAGAACGGGTGTCGACTCCGGTTTGAGGCCGAACGGCAGCGCCGCGTTCGAGCCGTTCACCGTGGTCGGGCCGAGGCCGCCGTCGGAGCCCGCGCCGAGTCCGCCGACGATGGCGAAAGGCTTCGACGTCGAGCCTCCGACGTGCATCTGCCCTGCTCGGGCGCTCGACGGATCGGGTGTCAGGTCACCAGGGATGCCGGTGGGCGTGAATCCGACAGGCTTGTCGCCGGTCAGCGCCTTCGTCGCGGACACACCGCCGACGGGGACGAGCATGCCTGCGTTCGCGTCGGGTTCGGCGAGGACCTTGTCGGCCATCGCGCATGTGCCGCCGGTCAGGGACGAGACGTTGTTGCTGAACACGGTCATCGCGGGGCTGCGGGTCACCACGGCCTTGCCGAACGCCGCAAGCGTCGCGACGACCATCAACGACGCGATCAGGAGCAGTGGAGTCGATGCGAGCGCGAGACGTCGCTTGTCGGCGGGCGAGTCGGGCTCTCCGGCGTCGTGGTGGGCCAGCCCGCGATTGGCGACGTAGTCCGAACGCAGGTGCAGCCACAGTGCGACCGCGACTGCGACGACGGCCAGGAACAGCAGCACCGACGACGCCTGGATGTCACGGAATGCGGGCGGCATGTCGAACCACACGATGCCGTAGCGGTACGCGTACGGCCAGGCGTTCTTGCCCGCCGCGGCGGCGGCCAAGGCGAACAGCAGGCCGACGGTCAGCACCGCGAGGTTGCGAGAGGAACGGGCACCCGCCTGAGCGATCGCCAGGCATGCGATCGCCGACAGCGCAGCGGCGAGTCCCGCGAAGATGCCGAATTGGATCGTCCACTTGACCGGAGTCAGGAACAACAGCAGGAGGGTGACGCCGAAGGCTCCGACGAGACGCCACGCCGGGCTGTATCTCACACCGTCGATGGTGCGGCGGCGCAGCAGCACGATCGCGGTGATGATCGCCGCGACGAACATCAACAGGACGGCGATGCGGCGGGCGAGAGCACCGTCCGGTGTGGTGACGGTGAGGAAGAAGTACCGGAGGAACTCCTGGTGCCACGGCACGATCGGCCCGGTCTGATACTTGACCTTCACCGCTTCGAGAATCGTCATGAGCGTCTGGTCGCGGAACACGACGACGGCCACCACGGTCCCGGCGGCGGCGATCGGCGCGAGCAGTGGCAGAAGCCCCACCTCACGTCGCCGATCGACGAGGATGTGCAGCAGAGGCCGGGCGGCGACCAGCAGGATCGCCACGCCGATCACGCCCTGCGGTGCGAGCGCAAGAGTGAACGCCGCGGTGGTCGCGGCGAGGGCGGCGGGCAGCAGACGACGTCGGGTGATCGCCGCCTCCGTCGCCCACCACGTGAGCAGAGAACCCAGGACGATCACGCCTTCGGTGCGCAGCCCGGAGCAGAGCGGCAGCCAGAAGGCGAGGAGGACGGCCGCGGCGGTGCCGGTGGCCCATGGGTTGGACCCTCGGGCGACACCGAGGTGGGGGAGCACAACCCGGGAAAGGACGAACCAGGTCAGCAGGCCTGCGACCAATTGAGGGAGATGCATCCACACGATGCCCGTCGACACCTGCGACCACAGGGACAAGAAGCTGTAGTACCAGTCGAACGGCGCTTCGGCGACACCGTAGAAGCGGTAGTAGTTCGACATGTAGCCCGATGCGTCGGCCGCGCGGCCCATCGTCAGGATGTATCCGTCGTCCGGGGCGGCCGCCCCGAGGAACGTCCACAGCACCAGGACGCCGGTCACGATGAGGTCTGAGACACGAGGACGCAGCAGCGACAGCCAGGAGCCGGTGCGGCGGACGAGTCCACCGACGTACCCGTGGATCCGGTCCAGGCACCACAGTGCGAACAGGGCGACGACAGTGGCCAGCACGGCGATGACCATCGCGATCACCTTGAGAGCCGACGGGCTGCTCTCATACCGGTTGTCGACGTCGATGCGCGCATGCAGGCCCTTCGCGGCGAGCTGCTCGATCTGCGCGGTGGTCAGTGTCGTGTAGAAGCCCTCGACCTGCGGGCGTTTGCTCGCCTCGAGGATCTTCGCCGGGCCGAGGCCGATGAACTGTGCGCCGGTCTGCTCCGGAGAAGCGAAGATCCGCAAGGCGGTGCACTTGCCTGCCGCGATGTCGGCGCGGGAGGCCGTAGCGGCGATGTTCGCCCGCATGAGCACGGTGATCGCGGTGTCGGACGCGGTGACCGTCAGCATCTTCTGCGATGCGCCAGGCGCTTTGGCCGGCATCGTCGCGAGAACGGTCGACCCGCCCTGCGGGAGTCCGGCGAGCGCGGCACAAGGAATCGTGACGTCGAGCGACTGCGCGGTCTGCGCGATCAGCGGGGCCACCACGGACGGATCGGCGGCGCTCAGCGTCTGGCCCTGCGGCCAGGTCACCGACGCGGTAGTCGTGGACACCGGCAGCAGCGGCGTCAGAACTGCGGCGATGACGGCCACGAGTCCGGCGATGACGGCGACGAGTCTCGCGATCCCCGCGGAGAGCGGACTCGACGCGGGCTGTTCGGACGGTTCGTCCGGACGTTCGGCTGGGGCGGATGTCGACACTGGCACGCCTGTTGACGTTAGTCGACGGTGCCGTCACCTGCCCAAACGACACTTGCGTTGTTCGGGCAGAATGCGAGGAGGTGGGACGGAGGAATGATGGCGGACGACGAGTGGTACTGGTTGGGCGACCGGATCGAATTCAGTTCTCCGGGGGTCAGCAACAGTCGGTTGGTGCGAGTTCCGCCGGAGACGTCCGAGATTCCACCACTGACTGCCGGATATGCAGCGATCGCCGGAGGCTCGACGGTCGGCATCGGATTGGCGGTGTTCGGGGGAATCGCGCTCGCCGCTCGGGTCCAGGATGTCGACGGCGTCTCGGCGTGGTGGTGGCTCCTCCTCATCGTCCCGGCCGGGGCGGCTGGGCTGTTTCTGCTCGTCGGGACATGGGTGGACGGCACGGAACGACTCATGCAGGGGCGTGCCGTGGGGCGAATACTGATCAGCGTTGTATGCGGAGGCGCCCTGGTCGGCCTGGTGGGCGCGTGGCTTCTGCCTGCCGTGTCGCACGCTGGTGCGGGTTGCCTTTGGGCCCCGGCGGCCGTGTCGGCGGCGGTGTCGACCTGGGCGGCTCTGACGGCGCCGCGGGAGGTGCGCGACGCGCGCGTCGAGATGGGCCGCATCATCGACGGTCGGCGGACAGGCCGCAGATGCGCGGGCGTCATCGCGGCACTGCCGGACCCCGGCGAATGGAACTTCGGGGGCGACGTGCCGATCCGCTACGACGACGGCGGACGGACCCGGTCGGTACGCGTGCGGCTGCACGCCACAGCGTCGACCATTCCGATTCCGGGCACCCCCGTCACCGTGTACGTCATGACCGACGGTGAACCGCTGGTCGAGTTGGACTCGTCGACGCCGATCGAGTTCTACCCGCATTCGTCACGCTACGAGTCGGACGCCTCGGGTGGCGGAAGCTGAGGCGTGTCGAACCGTGCCGGGGCGGCTTGAGGGCTGGACCCGTCAGGCAGGCACCACGGATGTGAAGCGGCGGCCCGACTTCGGGCGAGCCGAGCCCATCTGACGGGAATCTGCGAGGAAGGCGTCGAGGTCGGAGAGGGTGTCGGCGGAGGAACGCGGCTGGTAGCCGAGCACGGTCCGAGCCTTGGTGATGTCGACTGTCGGCTGCGCGACGAGCGCCGCGATCGACGCCTTCGACACGAGATCGGAGCCGAGACGGTGCCCGATCGGTTCGATCAGCGGTACGAACACCTTCAACACGCCGAGCGGGAGAGCCGCGATCGGGCGGGGGCGGCCGCAGTCCTTGGCGACGATGCGCATCGCGTCGAACAGCCGGACCTGCTCGCCGCCGAGGAGGTAGTTCTCGCCGGTCACGCCGTGCTCCGCGGCGAGCGTGAGCCCGAGTGCCACGTCGCGCACGTCGACCAGGTCGAAGGTGCCCTCGGGGAACAGTGGGACCTTGCCCTGCGCGGCGTCGCGCAGCATGCCGTTGATACGCGACAGCCCGTGATCGACGGGACCGTACACGCCGGTCGGGTTGCAGATGACGGCGTCGAGGCCCTCGGCGATCACCTTGCGGAGTTCCTGCTCGCCCGCCCACTTCGAGCGGTCGTAGACGGGGAGCTCCGGATCCTCGGAGCGGCGCGACGTCTCGACGACGACCCCGTTGTCGGTGTACTGGTCGAACGAGTGGATCGAGCTGCAGTGGACGAAGCGGCGGACGCCTGCGGCGAGTGCGGCGCGGGCCGTGGACGCGACGCCCTCGGTGTTCACTCGCCAGGCCAGCTCGTCCTTCTGCTTGAGCGTGATCATCGCGACGAGGTGGTATACCGTGTCGACGCCGTCGAACGCCGACTCGAGTGCAGGCTGGTCGAAGATGTCGGCCGAGAGCCAGGTGACCTGCGCGTGATCGATCGCGTGCGCAGGCGACACCCGGTCGATGGCGACGACGTCGTGGCCGTCGGCGACGAGCTGGTTGATCAGGTTGGTTCCGACAAAACCTGCGGCTCCGGTGACGGCGACCTTCATGTGAATCCTCTATGTGTCCGACGTGGCGCGACCCGTCTCGGGAGTCGCAGTAACTAGAACATGTTCTAATTCATGGGCTCGGGTCAGCATAGGTCACAGTGGAGGCGGTGCCAACCCCGTCCGCGCGGTCGGCATGGATTCGGCGACAGGGCAGAAAGGCTCAACGATGTCGGTACGACGTCTCAATCACGCGGTGTTGTTCGTGAGTGACGTGCAGCGAAGTGTTGATTTCTACACCTCGGTACTCGGGTTCACCAAGCTTCCGGTCGACTTCCCCGGAGGTGCTTTCCTCCGCTGCGGCGACTCGGCGAACGACCACGACCTCGGTCTGTTCCAGGCTCGAGCCGATCGGAGACCGACCGGCGCAGTCGGTCTGTATCACCTGGCGTGGGAAGTCGAGACCCTCGCCGATCTCGCCGCCGTCCGCGACAAGATGATCGCCGCCGACGCGATGGCCGGCGCGTCGAACCATGCGGCGACGAAGGCGGTCTACGGTGTCGACCCCGACGGGATCGACTTCGAAGTCACCTGGTTGGTGCCCGACGCGCACGTCCGAGAGGAGTTGTACCCCGGCGTCCCGCCGACTCGGCCTCTCGACCTCGACGCGGAGATCAAGCGTTACGGAGCTGACACTCCGGGTGGCCCCCGAACAGATCTGTCGATCTACGGCTGACGTTCGGTCGGGAAAGTCAGTGGCGGATGGGGGCGGGGCTCCATAGTCCGCTGCGGGTGGCGGTGGAGTAGTCGATCTCCGCGGGGACGGCGCCGTCGAACGGTGTGTACTTCTCCAATGCGCCCCAGTCGCGGCCGATGTCGCCTCGGAGGTAGGTCGCGACGGTGTCGGCCTGCTGGGACACCTCGATCCAGCCGAGGGGGCCGCCGCCGAGTGCGCCCTGCCAGGTGCTGACCGCCGCCGACAGGTCGGCCCCCGGCTTCACACGCCACTTGGGGATCTCGACCACGCCTGCGTGGAAGTTGTACGGCCGCTGGCAGGGGAACACCAGTCCGGACGTCCAGTCGACGTGGACCGGATCGGTGTCGCCGACAGTCTCCTGGAGGGTCGTCATCTCGGGCAGACGCGGCGGAGTCACGATCACGAACCGGTCATCGGTCAGATTGGAGTCGTTGGCGACGATCCGCACCGCGGTCACGTCCGACGGCAAGGACGGGGTGTCGATGCGCACGTTGCGCCATGACGGGCGCGGACCGGGATCGATCATCGTCATGTCGCTCGACGGTGTCAGATTGGCCTCGCGCGTGGACGCGGTGATCGGATCCGTTGTGAACTCGATGCGCAGATCATCGGAACCGAACAGGCCCGCGACGGAGAACGTCAGCAGCGGACGGTCCTTGTAGTCGGCGGGCATCCGGTACCAGCCGGACGTCAGGTTGGCCGGAGTCTGCTCGTCCTTCATGTAACTGCCCGCCACCGGGGTCCTGGAGGGATCGAGTTGGAACGGCAGCTTGGCGAACGAGCCGTTCGCGCCGGGCGTCGTGGTGGTGCCGCCGCCGGTGCCGCCGCTGTTCGAGATCAGCACGTCCGGATCGGCGCCTGCATTCCAGGCGAGAACACCGAGGGTGCCCGCGGGCGCCTTCGTCGTCAGATCATCCGGGACACCTGCGGGGGAGAATCCGGATGTCGCGCCGTGCTCTGAGGCCGCAGGCTGTGATGTCGGACCGAGGAGCGGGTCGCGCAGGGTGGCGTCGACCGGACTCAGCTGGAACCGGCTCGGATCGGCCTCGACCCAGATCTTGTCGGCCATGCCGCACGGTTGTCCGGCGAGCGCTTCGAGGTTCGATCGCGGGACGGAGAACGACTGACTCTGCTTGACGCCTGTCATCGCGGCGGTGGCCAGCAGGAACGTGGCTACAGCTGCAGCCGCGATCCCCAACGGCGAAGAGGCGAGGAAGCCGCCGACGCGGTGTCGGATGGTTCGCGGGTGCTTGACGACGGGGTCGATTCCCGTGAACGGCTCCCGGAAGTGGAACCACAGCGCGAGCAGCAGCAGGGCGAGCGAGGCGTACAGCAGCACCTGCGGAAGCAGGATTCCGCCGATCGAGACCTGTGAGGTCGACCAGGGCATCCCCCACGCGGACGCGTAGTAGAAGGAGTTCGGGGCGGTGAACGCCAGGCCGGTCACGAACACCACGAGTGCCGCGAACACCGTCCGGTTCCGCCGCGAATGGGTGGCCGATGAGCTCATCGCGATCGCCGCGAGGCCGGCGAGGGCCGCAGCCAATCCGGCGAAGACGCCGAAATGGTGGGTCCACTTGGTCGGCGTGAACATGAGGAAGAGCAGCGACCCGAATGTGATGCCGACGATGCGGCGCGAGGGGCCGATCGCCGTTCCGGGGATGCGCGACTTGCGGATCAGGACTGCGCCCGCGACGGCCATCGCCAAGAACATGGCGACCACCGCGAATCGGCGCGCCACCGAGCCGTCGGCGGAGAATGCGAACAACGACGAGTAGCGGTCGATCTCGTTGTACCAGTGCGCTGACGGGCCGAGCTCCGTCTTCATCGTCGAGCCCTCGGTGAACGCGGTCAGCGTGAGACCGGAGAACACCACGAAGATCACGAACGTGCCCGCGGCGACGATGGGCGCGAGGAGGCTGACGTACGCCAGTGCCAGGCTCCGGCCGGCCTGGCGCTGGACTTCGCGCGCACGCTTGACCAGTGCGAGGAACATCGGGCGGGCGCCTGCGACGAGGGCCGCGACCGCGAGGACGCCCGTCGGACCCGCGGCGATGCTGAACGCGCCCGCGGCGCAGGCGACGGCGGCGGGGAGTAGTCGTCCGGTGGCGATCGCGCGTTCCACCGAGCACCAGGTGAGCAGTGCGCCGAGGCAGATGATGGGTTCGGGACGAAGGCCGTTGTTGAACGGAAACCACGCGACGAGGAACACTGCGGCCGCGGTCCATCCCACGGCGGGACGGGTGATCGCCGCTCGACCGAGCCTGGGCAGGATCTCGTGCGAGATGATCAGCCATGAGATGACGCCGCACGCCAAGGCGGGCAGACGCACCCACGGACTGGCCACGCTCACGTGACTGAGCAGGCCGAACACTTGGTAATACCAGCCGAACGGCGCCTCAGGTGCGCCGAACCAGCGGAAGTAGTTCGCGGTGTAGTCGCTCTCCTGAGCCACCCGCGACATCGTCATCAGGTAGCCGTCGTCCGAGGTGTTGGGACCGATGAAATGCCATACCAGCAGCAGTCCGACCACCACGTAGTCGCGTGGGTTCAGTCGCCACCAGCGGGCAGGGAAGAACCGGCGGTGCCGACGGCCGTCGGTGGCGTCCAGGCGCGCGAGTGCGGCCAGGGAGATCAGCATCGCGAGGACGCCGACGATGATCGCCGCCCACTTCAGCACGGTCGGTGTGGTCGTGTAGCGGGAGTCGATGACGACATGAGCGGACAGCCCCGGCAGTGCGGAGGCTGGGCCGGCGAGCTGGGTGTACAGGCCGGTCAGCTGCGGACGCTGATCGCCGCCCGGAGTCTCGACCGTGCTGCCTTCCCGTGGATCGCCTGACCCGGTCGTCAGCCCGACGAACTCTGCGGTCACCGCGTCCGACGTCGCGTGGACGTCGATGCTGGTGCACGACGACGACAGGACGTCGTTCAGCGGAGCCGACACCAACGGGATGTTGCGGTTGATCACTTCGACGCTGCGTTTGGCGGCCGGGGTCGCCTGCTCGCCGGTCACCCGAATCACCAGGCCGCGTTGCGTGGACTTCGCCGCAGACGGAGCTGTGGTCTCCAACAGCACCGATTTGCCCGCGGGCAGAGCCTTCGCGGCCGAACAGGGGACGCTCACGGTCAGGTCGATCGGCGTGTACGACATGAGCGGCGCGGACACGGAGTTCACCGTGCCGTTCTGCGGCCAACTGATCTCCGACACAGTCTGCTTCACCGGCAGTAGGGGAGTCGCCAGGGCCAACACCAGACCCAGCAGGCCGGTGACGACGGCGACTATCTGGGCTTTACGGACGGTGAAGGCTGGCACAGCACGTCATCCTATCTGCCCCGATGTCCGGGTCCGGTCGTCCCCGCAGACCGGACCCGGAACTGGAGTCCCGAGAGAACGTCAGGCGAACACGGTGTGCGGCAACGGCGTCAGCGGTGTCGTGTCGAGGTCCGCGATGTAGGTCGGCCGGTGACGGGCTGCGGCGAACGGAGCGGTCGGCGCGTTGTGCACGCTGTTGAACACCAGGAACACGTTCGCCCGCGAGTACGGGGTGATGTTGTTGCTCGACCCGTGCATGGAATTCGAGTCGAAGAACAGGGCCGAGCCGGCGGCGCCGGTGAACTGCTCGATTCCGTGTTCGTAGCCGAGCTCGAACACCGTGTCGTCGTCGGGGACCCCGACCCGCTGCCGCTGCAGGGACTCGCGGAAGTTGTCATCGGGCGTCCGTCCGACACACGGCACAAACGTGCGGTGCGCGCCGGGCATCAACATGAGTCCGCCGTTGAACGCGAAGTTGTCGGTGAGTGCGATCGAGACGCTCAGTGCCCGCGGCGTCGGCAGCCCGTCCTCCGCGTGCCACGTCTCGAAGTCGGAGTGCCAGCCGAATCCGGTTCCGACCATGCCGGGCATCGCGTTGATGCGGGACTGGTGGATGTACACCTCCGACCCGAGGATCTGTCTCGCTCGGTCGAGGATCCGCGGGGTGCGGGCCAAGGCGTCGATCACCGGACTGTGTCGGTGGACGGCGAAGATCGAGCGGACCGCGTCGCCGTTCGACTCGCGGACGACGGCGCCCGACGCCTCGACATCGGGGTCGCCGGTGAGCCGGTCGAACTCGGTCCAGCATTCCTGGACCTGAGCGGGCGTCAAGAGCCCGTCCTCGATGTGGAAGCCTTTGGCGCTGTAATCGTGGATCTCGTCCGCGGTGAACGGGCCGTCGACCGAGCCCCAGACGACGGGGTCGGGTCGTCGCATCATCGGGGCGGCTTCGTGAAGCCGCGTCGGATAGCGATCGTGCACGTTCGTCGAACGCGTGGCGCGCGTCGATGGGTCCGTGGTTGTGTCATTCGCAGTGGTCAAGGAATCCTCCCTTCCAGAGGCGTTCGGATCTCGACGGTTGTCGAGCCCACCCTCCACCGCTACCAGAGCCCGCCGATCGGGGCATCCCGCCGACGAAAGGACGTCATGCACGTCTACCGCCATCAGATCCGCTATCACGAGACCGATGCGCAGGGATTCCTGTTCAACGCCCGCTATCTCGAGATCGCCGATGTCGCCATGACGGAGTTCCTACGTGCACTCGGCCACCGCTTTCAAGACCTCGGCGCCATCGGGTTCGATCCGTCGCTGGTGAAGGCGGAGATAGCCTTCCGCAAGCCGACTCACTTCGACGACGTCGTGGACGTCGACGTGACCTGCCGCCATGTCGGACGGTCGAGCTTCGCCCTTCGGTATGCGATGTCGTGTTCGGCGACGCCCGTCTGCGACGTCGACATCACGTACGTGAACATCGCCCGCGACACGGAGACCTCCGCGCCGCTTCCCGACCCGATCGCGGACGCGTTGCGCGCTCACGCCGACGAGGTGTGACGCAGTAGGGTTGGCGGCATGACCGATCTGCCGATTCTGCTGCTCAACGGGCCGAACCTGAACACGCTCGGAACGCGTCAGCCGGACGTCTACGGGTCGGACACCTTGGCCGACGTCGTCACCCTCGCCGAGCGTGCGGCGTCCGACGAGGGGTTCGGTCTCCGCGCTTTTCAGACGAACCACGAAGGCGAGATGATCGACGCGATCCACGCCGCCCGCGGTGAGGTGTCGGCGATCGTGATCAACCCCGGCGGGTGGACGCACACCTCGGTCGCGCTGGCTGACGCCCTGGTGATCCCGGAGGTGCCGATCATCGAGGTGCACATCAGCAACGTGCACGCCCGCGAGGCGTTCCGCCACCATTCGTACATCTCGCCGATCGCGTCCGGGGTGATCGCCGGGTTCGGTGTCGACGGCTACGAATTCGCCGTCCGCCGCGCCGCCGCCCTGGCCCGCTGACCCATGCCCTTGCGCCCATCGGCACGGTCGAGTCGAGATGTGTCCCCCGTCGCATTCATCCCATGAATGACGGTCCCCGTCGGGTTGTGGCGTAGACTGGCCTCATTCGGCGCGCCGCGCCGTGCGTCGTAGAACGCTTCCACGCAGACCCCGATCATCTCGATGAGCTTGATCGCTGGGTGCGTGAAAATTCATACGGCGAACCGACACGCCACCTCGCGCGTTTCGCCAACCGATCACATCGGCAGGGCTCTGCTGTGCTGTGATCCTTGCCCGTAAAGGCTGTTTCATGACTTCATTCGCCGATCTCGGCGTGCCCGCACCCATCGTCGACGCGCTCGCCGCCGACGGCAAGGCCTCGGCGTTCCCCATCCAGGAGCACACGCTCCCCGACACCCTCGCGGGCCGCGACGTGCTCGGTCGAGGCAAGACGGGCTCCGGCAAGACCGTCGCGTTCTCGGTGCCGCTCGTCGTCCGTCTCGCCGAAGCGGGCGTGAAGCGTCGTCCCGGCCGCCCGACCGGACTGGTCCTGGCGCCCACCCGTGAACTCGCGACGCAGATCGCCACTCAGATCGAACCGCTCGCCGACGTCGTCGGACTCCGCGTGACCACCGTGTTCGGCGGCGTCAAGCAGGCTCGTCAGGAGCGTGCTCTCGGTGCAGGCGCCGACATCGTCGTGGCCTGCCCCGGCCGCCTCGAAGACCTGATGAAGCAGCGCATCGTCTCCCTCGACGATGTGAAGATCACCGTGCTCGACGAGGCTGATCACATGGCCGACCTCGGCTTCCTCCCTGTCGTCACCCGCATCCTCGCGGCGACCCCGGCCGGCGGCATGCGCATGCTGTTCTCGGCGACGCTCGACAACGGCGTGGACAAGCTCGTGAAGCGCTTCCTCAACAACCCCGTCACGCACTCGTTGGAGGACGCGACCTCGCCCGTCGCGCAGATGACGCACCACGTGTTCCGCGTCGGGACCACCGCCGAGAAGACCGAGCTGGTCCGTGTCCTCGCGTCCGGCACCGGCCGTCGCATCCTCTTCACCCGCACCAAGCACCAGGCCAAGAAGCTCGCCAAGAAGCTGACCGCCGACGGCATCCCGGCCGTCGACCTGCACGGCAACCTCTCGCAGGCGCAGCGCGACCGGAACCTCGCGTCGTTCGCGGCCCCGGACGGCGCCAAGGTCCTCGTCGCCACCGACGTCGCGGCCCGCGGTGTGCACGTCGACGGTGTCGAACTCGTCGTTCACGTGGACCCGCCCGCCGAGCACAAGGCGTACCTGCATCGTTCGGGTCGCACCGCTCGCGCCGGTTCGTCGGGTGACGTCGTCACGATCTGCCTGCCCGAGCAGTGGGGCGATCTGCGCAAGCTGCTGCAGAAGGCCGCCATCAAGGTGCCGGGCCAGCAGGTGACCGCGACGTCGGACGTCGTCGCAGACCTCGTGGGCGAGCATGCGCCACTGCGCCACCTCCCCGTGCAGGCTCCGGCCCAGCAGCAGCGTTCGGGCCAGAACCAGTCGCGGTCCGGTCAGGGTCGCGGCTCGCGTGGCACCGGTCGTGGTCGTCGTGGCGGTTCGGGGCAGTCGCAGGGCTCGGGTCAGAGCCAGGGGCAGCGTCAGGGAAGTGGACGCGGCGAGCAGTCATCGACCCGCGAGCACGGCACCGCAGCCGGCAACCCGCGCCGTCGGCGCAGCGCGCGTCGCCCCGCAGGCGCTCCCGCCGCCCGCTGAGAACGTCGCTCGTGGACCCAGCACTGATCGAGGGGTGTGGTGCTGGGTTCACGAGCGTTCTGCCCCGCGGACTTCCGCGTGTGTCGTCGAACGCCGCGCGAAGCGAGTCAAGCGACGACTAGGTGAGCGCCTGCTCGACGAAGACTGCGATGTCGCCGCGGAGCAGTGGGCCGTGGCCCGGCATCACAACCGTCGCGTCGAGGGCGGCCAGGGACGCCACCGCGTCCTCATTCGCAGGGACGTCGTGAGTGAACACGTGACCTAGGCACTGAGGTCCAGCCACGGTCGAGATCATATGGCCGCTGACCAGGGCGTCTCCGGTGACCGCGACCTCGCCGCCGCCGACGACGAACGCGCTGTGGCCGCGTGTGTGGCCATGGGTCGGCACCGCCACCGGTGCGCCGGGAAGTGCTGACAGATCAGTGAAAGGCAGCGCATCCGCGATGCCCGACTTGTCGAGCGCGCCGAGCGGAACGATCTCACTCAACCACCGCAGCACGCTCGGTCGGTACGCGATTCTGGCGATGTCCGCAGGTGAGGCCTGCTCGAGGAAGTCCCGGCGTGCGTGGCCGACCTCCTCGGGGTCGGCGAACACGTCGAACGAATGACCGCGCCGAAGAGCGGCGATGCCGCCGAGATGGTCCACGTGCGCGTGGGTCAGCAGCGCACCCCGAATCTCCTCCGGAGCGCTCCCGATCTGTGTCAGCGACTCGACGACGGCAGACGCGTGTCCCGGGTAGCCTCCGTCGATCAGAGTGACGCCGGAATCGTCCTGCAGGATCACCCAGTTGACCGCCGCCGTCGAGACGAAGTGGGTCCGGACGTCGCCGTTGGTGATCGACGAGACGGTCAACGAGGCCACGGTGTCAGCCCTTTCTCACGACGAGCACAAACGGCCCGACCTCGGTGACGGTGAAGGCCGGATCGTCGAACACGACGGGCGAGAACGTGACGTTGTAACGACTGACGTTCGGATCGTTCGGGAACACGTCCTTCGCGAGGCGCAGCGTGTAGCCGTCGGCGCTGTAGCGGAATAGGAACACGTCGGGCTTGCGCCACGGCGTGGCCGACATCTTGGTCATCAGTTCGGCGGTCGACGTGGCCTTGGACCATCCCTCGATCGCTGCGGCGCGCTTGTCGAACTCGGCGAGAGGATTCGCATAGTGCGAGGTCAGGCCCTGGAAACCCCAGTACGGGTAGATCGAGAGGAAACCGAAGTCGGCGGTCAGGACCACGTTCTGATTCGCCGGACGGCCGGTCTGCTCGCGGATCAGCCGGTGAATCTCGGGGTAATAGGACTCGGCGCCTGCCGGGTGCTGGTCGGCGCGTTGTCCCGACCCGTCGGTGTCGGTGTAGGCGGTGGTGATCTCCGACGAGAGGTGCGCGGGAATCGCCTGAGTGAGGGCGATCGCGAACACCGCCGCGAGCACACCGATCACCGTGCGGACATCACCGAAACGACGGACGGCGAGCCGCGACAGTTCGACGATCCCGAACGTGCCGCCCGCGGCCAGCACAACAGCGGTGATCGGCTCGAGACGGAATGACAGCAGAGTGGTGCCGATCGCCGTCAACGCCAGTGACATCGCGGTCAGGCCGACAACGCCCAACAGGGTCCAACCGAGCGAGGCGGCGACGGTCCGCTGCCGTGCACGCAGCAGCACCCAGACGAGACCGACGAGGGTGAGCAGGCCGATCAGGTTGGTCTGGAACATCGGCAGACCGAGGATCGCGCCGTTCTCCGGCAGGTAGTGCTCGGCGCTCCCCGACACCGGGACGGTGGTCGAGATGCGATCCAGCAGGTACGGACCCCACACGATGAGTGCGATCAGCCCGGAGAGGACGCCGACGGCGGCGAGACGCACGATCACCGCAAGGTAGCGCGGGCGGGCGTCCGCGGAGGAGTCGACGGCGGAGTTCCGGGTCGACAGGAAGATCTGACCGAGGCCGCCGAGCGCCATGAGCACGACGGTTCCGGCGAACAACGCCGTGTACAGCGTGTACACGGTGGCGGACACACCGAGGAACACCCCGACGGCAGCCACCGCCAGCCAATTCGTCTCACCGATCGTCGACGGGCCGTCGGCGAGACGCCCGCGACCCCGGATCGTCGACGCGGCGACGACCATCATCGGCACGCCGACGAGGATCAGCGTCGCCGAATACGGCTCGGGGGAGGCGTAGGCGATGGCGACAGCAGTCGACGCGAGGCCGACTGCGGTGCCGACGCCGACGCCGACCATCCGGTTCCACAACGCGGTGCCCAGGGCCGCCGCGACCGCGATCGACAGGACCGCCCACGGCTTGTACGCCTCCCACCCTGGCAGCCCGACGAGATTCGCGAACCGTCCGCCGAACCAGAACCACGACGCCGGGTAGTACGGCGACAGACCGTCGTACGTCATGTCTGCGAGATGCGGGCTGTCGGTGAGACGGGTCAGGTACTCGGTCCGGAACTGTTGATCGACCGACAGACCGAACAGATACAGCTTCGTGGCGCCGAGCGGCATGCCGAGGGTGACGACCACCAGCAATGCCGACGCCAAGGACGACACCAGCGACGTGACCAGCGGAGACCGGCCGTACCGGTACGCGATCACGGCTACTGCTGCCAGGACGATCGTGACACCCTGGCCGAGGGTGGTGAGGGCCCGCGTCACATTCGACGTGTTGAACGCGGGCCATCCGACCGCCCCGATCACCTTGAGGCCGACGTAGGCGGCGATCGCGGCCAGTACGACTGCGCCGCCGAGTTCAACGACGTCGCGCAGGCGGCGGTTCTTCAGGATCTGTGTCGGGGCGGTGGACTGCACGGGTGATCAGATGGGCAGCTTGCGGAACACCGGGCGCGGGATGTGGCGCAGCGCCATCATGATGAACCGGAACGGGCCCGGAACCCAGACGATCTCCTTGCCCTTGTCGACGGCGGCGACCGCGAGACGTCCCACGTCCTCCTTGTTGACGGTCAACGGCGCTTCGGCGACGTGCGCCGACAGTCGGGTGCGGACCTGACCGGGGCGGATCACCAGGACGCGGACACCCTCCGGGCGCAGTGCGTCGCCGAGACCGAGGTAGAAGCCGTCGAGTCCGGCCTTGGTGGAGCCGTACACGAAGTTGGAGCGGCGGACGCGCTCACCGGCGACCGAGCTCATCGCGATGATCTGGCCGTGGCCCTGCTCGCGCATCTTCTCGCCGAGGAGCACACCGACCGACACGGCCGCGGTGTAGTTGATGTTCGCCTCGAGCACGGCGAGCTTCTGGTCCTGCCAGGCCTGCTCGTCGTCACCCTGAATGCCGAACGCGACGATCGCGACGTCGATGTCGCCGTTCGCCCACGCCTTCTCGATGACGTCGCGGTGCGAGTCGGTGGCGAGGGCGTCGAAGTCGATCTGCTCGACGGACGACGCGCCGGCATCGGTCATCTGCGCGACAGCGGCCTGCGCCGCGGGATCGTTCGGGACCGTCGCCAGGACCACGCGCATCGGTCCCTTGGTGAGGAACTCCGATGCGATGGCCAGGCCGATCTCAGACGACCCGCCGAGGATCAGGATGGACTGCGGAACGCCGACGGCGTTGAACATGTGGATCTGCTTTCTTGTGTTGTGCAGCGGTCAGACGAGTTCGAGACGACGGCCCATGTCGGACATGAACACCTGATTCGGGTCCACTCGACGACGGGTCGCGATCCACTCGTCCACCTGCGGGTACATGGCGTGGAAGGTCTCCGCGGTGGTCCGCGAGTCCTTCGCTGTGTAGAGCCGACCGCCGATCTCCATGACGCGGCGATCGAGCTCGGAGACGAACTCGTGCAGGCCGCGCTTGATCGGGAAGTCGACGCAGATGTTCCAGCCGGGCATCGGGAAGCTCAGCGGAGCCTGATTGCCCTCGCCGAACAGCTTGAACACGTTGAGGAAGCTGACGTGTCCGGATGCCTGGATGTCGTAGATGATGCCCTTGAACTCTTCGACGGCCTCCGGCGGAACGATGAACTGGTACTGCAGGAAGCCCTTCGAACCGTAGGCGCGGTTCCAGTTACCGAACAGGTCGAGCGGGTGATAGAACTGCGTCAGATTCTGGATCTTGCCCTGGTAGTTGCCGCCCATGCGGTAGTACGCCTCGCCGACCATCGAGAAGTTCATCTTGTTGGCCAAGCCGTTGGGGAAGATGTCGGGGAAGTTGACGAGTGTGGGCGCGTCGAACTTCAGCGGATCCTTCGCGAGCTTGTCCGGCAGCTGGTCGAGGCGGGCGAGGCTGCCACGTGAGAACGTTCCACGGCCCAGGCGCGGGGGCTTGCTGATCGCGTCGAACCAGCCGGAGCTGTACGTGTAGTTCTCCTCGGAGCCGTCCATGTGCAGCGCGATGGTCTCGTCGAGGCTCTTTGTGACGGTGCCGTCGGCGATGAAGTAGGCGGTCTCGGTGCGCGTCATCTTGATCTTGGCGCGGAGGATGATGCCGGTGAGGCCGATGCCGCCGACCGTCGCCCAGAAGATCGATGCGTCGGGGTCGTCGCTGCTTCCCTCGGGTGTGAGGGTGAGGATCTCGCCGGACGCGACGAGCAGGGTGATCTCGACGACGTGATTGCCGAAGGAACCCGAGCTGTGGTGATTCTTGCCGTGGATGTCGCAGCCGATGGCGCCGCCGATCGTCACCTGGCGGGTGCCTGGCAGAACGGGAACCCACAGGCCGTGCGGCAGGGCGACGCGCATCAGCGTGTCGAGGTCGACGCCCGCGTCGAGGTCGACGATGGCGGTCTCGTCATCGATGCTGTAGATCCGCGTCAGCTGGGTCATGTCGATGGTGAGGCCGCCCGAGTTCTGAGCGTTCTCGCCGTACGAGCGACCGAGACCACGCGCGATGACTCCGCGCTTGAGGTACGACGGCTTGTCGGCGTTGTGGTCCGCGACGCGTGCGACGGCGTCGGCGATGACCTCGGGGTACGGCGTCGACAGCACGTGCGCCTGCGTCGGCATGGTCCGCCCCCAGCCCATCAGCGTGCGGGTCTGGATCGGGAGAAGGTCTGTGTTCGTCATCGAAGTAGAGGTTACCCGCCCGTCACGTCAGAAGGTCCCTGTCGTGACGGTCGTCTACATTCTTTGATCAGAGGGGTTCGAAAGGAAACGCATGATCGTCGTCGGATATGCAGGCGGTTCAGCGGGCCGAGCCTGCCTGGAACAGGGCATCGTCGAAGCAACCGTCCGGGACACGTCGATGCTGCTGATCAACGCGGTGTCGACCGGACGCGGGCAGCGGATGGTCGACGCCGATGAGATCGCCGAGGTGCAGGCGCGCCTGACCCGGTCGGGCATCAAGTTCGAGATCAGGCAGCCGATCGGGGCAGACCCGTCCGAGGAACTGCTGCGCGCGATGGACGCCGACGACGCCGACGTCCTGGTGATCGGGATGCGCCGCCGCACTCAGGTCGGGAAACTCTTCATGGGGTCGACGTCGCAATACCTGTTCATCGAGTGCAGCAAACCGATCCTGGTCGTGAAGCCGAACAGAGCGACCGCGGCGCCGGTGGACGCCGCGCCCGAGGACCCCACTGCTCCCTGACCGAGACACGCCCCACTGCTCCGTGAAGGTCCCTCTCTGCTCTTTGCGCGAGGCGCGACCCACTGCTCCTTGAGCGAGCTTGCGAGTCGAAAGGTCGTGACGAAGGACCTTTCGACTCACTTCGTTCGCTCAAGGAGCAGCCAGCAGGGTCAGCGCATGATGCGAGCGAGGAACGGTGTGGAGTCCTTCATCGACGCGAGGACCGTTCCGGAGTGGTCCTGTGTCGGGTAGACGTGCAGGTCGACGGGCTGTCCGGCGGCCCGCATCTGGGCGTACAGCGACAGTGCAGACGGTGCGGGGACGTCCATGTCCTTGAGCCCCTGACCGAGGAAGATCGGGCGGTCGTAGCCCGAGTACGGCGTGCTCATGTACTTGACGAGGGCGGCCTGGACGCCCGGGATCGAGGAGATCGGGCGGGTGAACCAGGTGTTGACCTTCGCGCCGGCCATCGTGGCGTGCAGTTCCGGGTAGCAGAGGGTCTTCGCCTGGGCGACGACGCTGCGTCCCTTGGCACTCAAGATGCGGTCGAGGTGCAGGTCGGGGCGCGCGTCGCCGAATCCGGCGAGGATGTACGCCGAGTACGTCGACAGTCCGGCAGGCATGCCGATCGGCGGGAACGACGGACCGGCCTGCCACACGATGTGCTCGATGTTGGCGGGGGTGCCGGTCGCGACCACTCCGCGGTAGTCGAGGCCGGAGCCTCGCGAGATCGACGTCGCGCGTCGAGCCGCGTTGAGGGCGGCGCTGGCACCCTGCGACTGTCCGACGATCGCCCAGGTCCGGCTGAGCGGCAGGCCCGCCTTCTGTGCGGCGATGACGGAGTCGACGGTCGACGACGCCTGCACTGCGCCGCTCAGGTAGCTCATCAGTCCGGGAGTGCCGAGGCCGACGTAGTCGGTGGCGACGACCGCGTATCCCTGATTCAGCCAGTGTCCGAGGTACGCCACGTCGCGCTCGCTTCGGGGCTGTGCCGACGGAGCACAGTTGTCGCCCAGGCCGACGGTGCCGTGCGCCCAGGCGAGCACCTTGTATCCGCCCTTCGGTGCGGGACGCTTCGGCAGGAAGATCGCGCCCGTGCTCACCGCGGGCTTCCCGTGGACGTCGGTCGACGCGTACAGGACACGGTAGGCCTGGCCTGCGGCAGGCAGTGTCACCGACTGCTCGAGCGGGGTCTTCGAGATCAGGGTGCCGTGCGCGCCGATCGGACCGTTGTAGGCCCTCGCGTCCAGACCGGACCACACCGGCGCACCGGTCGCAGCGTCCTCCGCATGCGCCTGCGGAGCGACAAGGGCGGTGCTCGCCGCCGCGACGACCGCGAGAGCTGCGGCGACAAGCGCACGCGAGAACCGAGAACGAGTGGAGAAGCTCATAGCGATTGACATTAGACCTGCGTCACAACGCATTCATAACGGATCCGCTCAGTTTGGGCGGCTACCCTGAATCGGTGCCCGACTCAACACCTGGTGAACACCTGTCGCACGACGACTTCGCGACTCGCCATGCCCCGATGCCGATCGAGTTGCCGTTCGACGACGAGGAGGCGTCGACAAGCGTCGACCTCAAGACGCAGTTGATCCGCTTCGTCGCGACCGGCGCACTGTCTGCGGTGTTCGACTTCGGTCTCACTCTGCTGCTCCAGGAAGCCTTCGGCGCCCCGTTCTGGCTGGCGAAAGCCGCGGGCTTCATCCTCGGCACGACGATCGCCTACCTCATCAACCGTCGGTGGACGTTCCGTGCGGAACCGAGCAAGGCCCGATTCGTCGCCGTCGTCCTGCTGTACGCCGTGACGTTCTTCGTCAACGTCGGTCTCTACAACTGGCTGATGCACGAGTGGGGGACCGCGTTCCTCATGGTCGCGCTCGCTTTCTGCATCGCGCAGGGCGTCGCGACCGCCATCAACTTCATCGTCCAGCGGGCAGTGATCTTCAAGATCAAGTGACCATGGACCGACTGCTGAGAGATCACACCGGGACGCCTAGATCGATTGTGGCGTTCGTGATCCTCGCTGCGGTCTCGTCGATCGCCGCGATGGCGGCTGATCTCACTGCCCAGTTGCCGGGCGGACTTCTCCCCGCAGCTGTGGTCGTCGTGGCCGTCGGCACTTTGGCAGCAGGTTTCGGGCTTGCTCGGATCGCTGCCGTGAGGGCAATACTGACCGCATTGGTCGCAGGGGTCACACCGCGGCCCCGTCCGTTGTCGCGACCACGCATCCCGTCACATCCGAGTCGGCAAGTGGATGCGGTGTTCCTCTCCGGACCCCGGGCCCCGGGGGTGTGGGCGTAACCGCTCATCACACCATCCGGAGGAGAACCACATGCTGTCCGTCACGTACGCGACCCGGCGCATCGGCGCCCAGCCCCTGTTCACTGCACTGACCTTCACCGTCGAACGAGGCGAATGCGCTGCCGTTGTCGGCCCCAACGGTGTCGGCAAGAGTTCGCTGTTGCGCATCATCGTCGACGACGACCATCTCGATGAGGGCACAGTCCTCATCGACGGGCGAACCCCGAATGACCGTTCGCAGGGCTTCCGAGCGATCGTCGCCGCGGAACTCGGCGACCAGGCCGTCTTCTACGACTCGACGGTCCGTGAACATCTCGACCTGCTCTGTGCGTCGCACGGAGTTCGCCCCAACGTGGACGCAGCACTGATCGATGCCGGCATCGGCGACCTCGCTGATCGATTCCCGCACACCCTGTCGACCGGGCAGCGCCAGCGGTTCGCGTTGGTGGCAACGCTCATCAGGCCGTCCGGGCTCATCGTTCTCGACGAGCCCGAACGCGGCCTCGACGTTGACGGCCAGACCTGGGTCGCCCAAGCCGTGGCTGCTGCGACAGCGCGCGGGGCAGCCGTGGTCATGGCGACGCACAGCCGGGAATTCGCTGACCGGGCCGACGTACTGGTCGATCTCGGATGACCGCCCGCCGAAAGTCGTGGATGAGCCGGAACGATGTGTCGGTGATCGATCTGGTTCTCATCGTCGGGGTCGGTGGCGGCATCGCATCCTGGGTCCTCGCACCGGCCCGAGTGGCGACGGTTGTCGAGCTGTCGGCGTGGGCCGACTCCCACACGGGGCTGGTGACAGGCGTCGTCGTCGTGGTGATCGCGCTGGTAGTCGGACGGTTCGCGGCGACATGGGGACCGGTCCGGGTGAGCCGGGAGGCAGCGCAGTGGGCGCTGTCCGGCCCTGCTTCGCGAGTGCCGGTGCTCGCACGGCGGGCGGCGGCATCAGTGATTGTGGCGACGACGGTGTCGTTGGGAGCCGCTGGTGCGGCGGTGTTGGTCATGCCGTCACACGTGTGGATTCTGATGCCACTGGGCGCCGGTGCAGGATTGGTCGGTGTCGGGGCGGCGTACGCCGCTCAGCTCTCGCGCGACAGTCGAATCGGTGGTCGCAGGCCTCGCCGGACGGCCTGGTCTCCGGGGCGGCTCCATCGTCGGACGTTCGCACCGCGCGACGGATACGCGGGCGCCGTTGGACTCGCGGTCACCATGATGGACGGCAGTTGGATCGACGATGCGCGTGTCACGCGGTGGAAGTCACGGAAGGCGGCCACCGCGGGCCGCCTGTCGTCCGGACCGCTCTCTGCGTTCGTGACGGCGGACCTGCGCCGACTCGCCCGGCACCCTGAACAACTCGTTCGGTGGGCGGCCTGGACCGCAGTCGCAGTGCTGGTGCCGATCGTTCTGGAGTTCCATCACGTCCCACTATTGGTGTCGACCATTGCAGTGACCTGTGCGGGAAACGCAACGTCCGGAGGCCTGAAGTCGACGTCCGACCGTGCGCTCCGTCGGGCATTCGGGGGTGTCGGATGCCGAGATCACAGCTGCGCACTGCGTCATTCCAGGCCTGGCGACCGCATTGTCGGCGCTGTGCGTCGGGTTCGGCGTTGGCATCGGGCCTGCGGCGGGCGCCGTCCTGGTGGTTGGGGCGGTCGCAGCGGTGATCCGACGGGCGACGCGGCCCGCGTTGCCCTATGGTTCGCCTGCCGTCACAGACGGCGTTCTGACCGGTGCGACTTTCCAACCGGCGCTGCTGACTGCACAGCTTCGTGGTCCGATGCTGACAGTCGTGACTGCCCTCATCGCAGGCAGACTCCTTTGACTGATGTCAGCTGCAATCGCAGCAGTCGCAACAATCACAGCAGTCGTCGCAGTCGTTGCATGACGGATCGACCCACTTGTCGCTGCAGTGATTCCAGTGGTCGCGGAACCAGCCCGCACCGCAGAACGAGTTGCCGACGAACGGCAGGATCCGCTGGTGGAACCTCCGGTTCGGCGGGAACGGAGGCGGATACGGCCAGCCTTCCGGCCACGTCGGAGGCCGGAACGGCGGCCATGTCGTCTGGCCGGCACCGAGGATCTCGATGTGGCGATGAGCCCGGAGATGACCTCTGCGCCGGACCGCCTGGGCGACGCCCTTCACCAGGAGGATTCGGAGCAGCCGGTCGTCGTGCAGTGCGAGCTGCTCATAGCGCTCGGCGATTCGGTCGGCCAGCATCCCGGCGTGCTGCAGGGCCTGCTCGTCGGACGTCCCGGTTGAGATCAGCGGGTTGAACGCTCCGGCCCGCGCATCATCGTCGCGGTCGTCGACGGCGTCGAGCAGGTGTGCGAGCCGCCCGTAGTCGGCGCCGATCGCGGACAACACGTCCCGATTCTCGGGAGCACCGGCCTGGTCTGCACTCGCCGCGAAGACCTCGGCGCACGCCGTGGCCGTCGGTTCGGTGAGGGCGTTGAGGTCCGCGTGTGATGCTTCGAGACCGGCCTGCCGATCGAGGGCAGTCAACACGGAGTCGACGTCGAGGGCGGTTTCCGCACGGTCCGCGCGCGCCCGCAGCGCCTTCGACGCCACCCGTGCAGCTCGGGATCTGATCGGCGACCGAGCTGCCAAGCCCAACTGCTGTTCGGCGACAACGTCGCGTGCCTTGGCCGCCGCCAAGGTCAACGATGCTGTGGTAGCGAGCCTGACGCCGGGATCGGCGGCCACCACGACATCGGCCCGACGCATGCCGCGCAGAGCACAGCGCCCCGCCGTCCGGGTATCGGCCACCGGTACCCGCTGCGCGGCGGCGAGCACCGAGAGCATCACCGTGTCGGTGTTGGTGGTCAGTCTCGCCGACTGCCCGTGCCCGTCGCGCAGCGACAGACACAGCCCACATAGATGGGCGCGCCATTCGTCGCGCAACTCGTCGTCCAGAAGATGCCCGCAGGGCGTGAGGAGACCGAACATGGAACGAACTTAGTGCAGGTCGGCCGCTCGCGCGCGGAGGCTCATCCGATCGATCGACGAGTGGTGCAGGTCAGGAGAACTGGACCAGCGCCGTGCACTTGCCGAACACGCGCTTGCCGTTGACCGAAGCGCCGAACGTGATCAGGCCGCGCTTGGTCTCCGGGTACAGCGTCTTGATCTTCGCGGTGTACTCGACAACCGCGGCCTCGGTCGGCGGCACGTACACGGCGCTCGAGAAACGCGCACTGAGCTCGATGAACGCCGCCGGATCGCCGACGAACGCCGACAGGTAACCCGCGGCGGTGCCGAGAGTCAGCATTCCCTGGGCGACGACGGAGTCGAGCTTGGCCGCCGCGGCGAGCTCGTCGCTGTGGTGAATCGGGTTCGGATCGCCCGCCACACCGACGTAGTTGACAAGATCGCCGCGCGTGAAGCGCTGGGTGCGCGGCGGGATCTCCTGACCCTCGCTGACCGAATCGAACGGGATCGCGCCGTAGGCGAAGGCATGCGAGCCGGGCTCGGGGATCTCGGCGGCCTCGGCAGGCACGAGCGGCAGCTCATGCGACGCGGTCGGCGAGAACATCACGTCGTCGACCATCGAGATGAACTCGGCGGTGAGGCCGTCTCCGGTCTCACCGGGACCTGCGAGCGTGGTCCACGACTCCTGCATGACGCCCTTGTCGAGGTCGCGGATCACGGTCTTGCCGGTGAACAGCTCCGCACCAGCGACCGACTTGTAGGAGTCCATCGACACGTCCGACTTCAAGCGGTCGCCCGCCGTGATCGGCTTGTGGAAGATGAACCTCTGCTCCACCTGGAGGACACCGGATTTGAGCAGGTCGCCGGGCACCACCGTGTCGAACAGTTGAGCCTGCGCCTTGGTGCCGTCGAGGACGACGATCGTCAACGGCGCCAGCAGCTTGTCGTGCCCGGCGTCGGCAGACTTGGCCTCGTCCCAGTGGACCGGGTTGTCGTCGTGCAACGCCCGTGCGAACTCGCGGATCTTCTCGCGGCCCACCTCGTAATAGTCCTGGGTGGTGTACGTCTGGCCGATCGCTGCCTCGATGGCCTGGACGCGCTCAGATCCGGTGATTGTCATGAGGAACCATTCTACCGAAGGGTAACGAGCGAGTCGGTGTCAGCCGTTGACCTTCGCGATCACATTCTCCGCGTACCACGTCATATTCTGAATCTTCGCCTCGAGCGGCTCGGTGTCGTTGCCGCGGATGTAGGGCACTCGGAATCCGACGATGACATCGGTGATGCCCTTGTCCTCTAGGCGCTTGCAGCCGTCGACGGTGTAGGCGTCCATCGAGATCACGTGGATCTCGAACGGGTCGTTCTCCTTGCCCTCGGCCTTGCGGATCTTGTTGATCTTGTCGAGCAGGGCGTCGAGTTCCTCGCCCGGACCGCCACCGTGCATCCAGCCGTCTCCGCGGATCACGGCGCGCTTGAGCGCGAGGTCGGCGTGGCCTCCGACGAGCAGCGGGATCGGCTCGGTCGGGGTGGGCGACATCTTGATCTTCGGGATGTCGTAGAACTCGCCGTGGAACTCGAAGTATCCGGGAGAGGTGAGTCCGCGGATGATGTCCATGCACTCGTCCATGCGCTTGCCGCGGCGCTTGAAGTCGACGCCCATGATGTCGTAGTCCTCGGGCCACGGGCTGGTGCCGACACCGAGGGACAGGCGGTTGTTCGTCAGCGCGGCGATGGAGCTCGCCTGCTTCGCGACCAGGGCCGGAGGGCGGATCGGAAGCTTCAGCACAAAGGGAAGGAAGCGCAGCGTCGTCGTCACCGCACCGAGAGCAGCGCATTGGATGAACGTCTCGACGAAGTCCTTGTCCTCGAGGAATCCACGGTCGCCGTCGGGTGTGTACGGATACGTCGCGTCGGACTCCTCGGGATAGGCGACGGAGTCGGGCACCGTGATGCCGTTGAAGCCGACGGACTCGGCCGCCTGCGCGAGCGGCGCGTAGTAACTGATGTCGGTCATCGCCTCGGCGTACGTGAATCGCATGACTGCCACACTAGAACATGTTCTAGATTTCTGGGGAGGGGATCGGGCGCTTCGGTTCGTTTCGCTCGCTCACCGAGCGGACGAAGGCCTGCGGGTGCGGGCGTTTAAGGTTCCCCGATTCCGGCTGAAACCGTGCTGTCCGGCCAGAATCGGGTCGGATCGGGGAACCTTAGACGTCGACGTGCTGGTCAGGGACGCTCGAAGCGTTCGGAACGGCCCAGTCGCCGTAGCCGCATCCACTCGCGGAACCCCGCGACGTCGCGCTGCTGGACGAGGAAGAACCATGTGAAGCGCGCGTACTCCTGGGGGAGGAGCTTGCGCATGCCCGGTTGACTCATCAGGTAACCGCGGTTCCGGTACGTGAAGTAGCGCTTCACCTCGTTGTCCGGGTACTGGGTGTGCATGCGTCCGCCGAGGATGGGACGGAACTCGTCACTGCCGTCCGGATGCAGATACGCAGTGGTCAGGCACGTGCCGAAGGCGATGCCCGACCGGGCGAGACGACGATGCATCTCGACCTCGTCGCCCCGGAAGAACAGGCGGAGATCGGGGACGCCGATCTTCTCGAGCGTGTCGACCGAGAACAGGGCGCCGTTCATCAGGGATGCGATGCCGGGCAGTAGATCGTCCGACGCCGACTCGCCGTCGCCCGAGAACAGCTCCGACCGCTTCCGCCGCCACACCAGGCCGCGTCGCAGGGGGAACGCGAGATCGTCGGGCGAGTCGATGTTCACCACCACCGGCGACACCTGACCCAGCCGGTGGCGGTCGGCGCAGGCCAGCAGCGTCGACAAGACGGCCGGGCCTTCCGGGCGGCCGTCGTCGTCGGCACACCACACCCAGTCGGCTCCGAGCGCCAACGCGTGCAGCATTCCCAGGGCGAAACCGCCCGCGCCGCCGAGGTTGTGCTGTGACGGGATGTACGTCGTGGGGATCGGCTGGCTCGTGACGAGTTCCCCGACCTCGGGTTCCGCGGCGTTGTCCACCACGATCAGATGATCGAGCGGCCGATCTTGGCTCGAGAGGACGGCGAGGGACTCGGCGAGCAGTTCGCGTCGTTTATGCGTGACGACGACGCCGACGATCGTGGTCACTTCGCGACGTCCTTGCCGATCTCGGCGAGGACCTTGCGGACCTGCGCGGCGGAGTCCGGACCCTGGTAGGCGCCCACGACCTCCTCGATTCCACCGTCCATGCGGATCTGGCCGTGATCGATCCAGAGGGCGCGGTCGCACAGTTGGGCGAGGAACTCGTTCGAGTGGCTCGCGAACACGAGGATGCCGGACCGTTCCACGAGGGCCTGCAGGCGGACGCGGGCCTTCTTCATGAACTCGGCGTCCACTGCGCCGATGCCTTCGTCGAGGATGAGGATCTCGGGGTCGATGCTGGTCACGACTCCCAGCGCGAGGCGGACGCGCATGCCTGTCGAGTAGGTGCGCAGCGGCATCTCGAGGTAGTCGCCGAGTTCGGAGAACTCCGCGATCTCATCGGTCTTCTTGAGCATCTCCCGACGGCTCATGCCGAGGAACATGCCGCGGATCAGGATGTTCTCGTACCCGGAGATCTCCGGGTCCATGCCGACGCCGAGGTCGAAGACGGGGGCCACGCGGCCGGTGACTTTGGTGGCGCCACGAGTCGGCTCGTAGATGCCCGACAGCAGTCGCAGCAGCGTCGACTTGCCTGCGCCGTTGTGGCCGACGAGCCCCACGCGGTCGCCGTGCTCCAGGTGCAGGTTGATGTCGCGGAGTGCTTCGACGACGACGGTCTTCGAGCCGTTCGATCCGATGATGCCGCCTGCGGCGCCGACGACGGCCTTCTTGAGCGAGCGGGTCTTGGCGTCGAAGATCGGGAAGTCCACGCACGCGTCCCACGTGTCGACGCGAATATCGGTGTTGTCTGCCACGGCTGCTCCTAAACCCAGTACGCCACGCGGGCACGGAAATTGCGCATCACCAGCAGTGCCGCGATCCAGCCGACCGCCGTGCAGCCGAGGACGATTCCCCAGTGATAGAACTCGACGTGGTCGCCGAGCAGGGGACCGCGTGCGATCTCCAAGTAGTGGAACATCGGATTGAGCTCGACGTACTTCAGCTTGCTCGAACCGGAGTCGCCGACGTCGCTCAACGTCTTCGCCGACCAGATGATCGGCGTCATGAAGAACACGAGGCGGACGGCAGTGGTCAACAACTGGCCGATGTCGCGGAATCGGGTCGACAGGATGCCGAACACCACGGTCACCCAGATAGCGTTCAGCACGAACAGGCCGACGGCCGGGATCACCAGGAGCGCCGACCAGTCGATCGGCGGCCGAAAGATCGCGAACACGATCGCGTAGATGACGATGTTGTGCGCGAAGATGATGAGGCTGCGCCACACCACCCGGTACACGTGAACGCTGATCGGTGCGGGCAGCTGTTTGATCAGGCCTTCATTGGTGGAGAACACCACCGAACCGTCGAGGACGGTGGTCTCGATGAATCCCCAGAAGATGAAGCCGAGCAGCACATACGGCAGGAACGTCTTGATGTCCTGGTGGAACAGTTCGCCGTACAGGATGCCCATCGCGACAGCCGTGACACCGGTGGCGATGGTGATCCACAGCGGCCCGAGCACTGAGCGCTTGTAACGCTGCTTGATGTCGGTCCAGCCGAGATGCAGCCAGAGTTCGGAGGTGCGAAGGCCCTCGATGAGATCTTGGACGCCTCGTGCGAAGGTTCGCGAATCCGAGGTGGGCGGAGCCGGCGGAATGGTCCGGCCGGGTGCTCCGCCGTCATTGGCTACGGCTGACACAACGTCACAGCATACCGGCGGGTCACAAGTACTGGCCGGTGCTGTGGTTGTCGGACATGTCACCCACGCCCGGCGGCAGTACACCCTGCCTCATCTGTTCGAGTTGCCCGCGGGCGGCCATCTGCTGCGCGAAGAGCGCGGTCTGGATGCCGTGGAAGACGCCCTCGAGCCACCCGACGAGCTGAGCCTGAGCGATGCGGAGTTCGGCGTCCGACGGTGTCGCGTCGTCGGAGAACGGGAGTGCCAGACGGTCGAGCTCTTCCCTCAGCTCCGGGGCGAGACCGTCCTGCAACTCGCCGATCGACGTGCGGTGGATGTCCGCGAGCCGCTGTCGGCTCGCATCGTCGAGCGGAGCGGCGCGAACTTCTTCGAGGAGTTGCTTGATCATGGTCCCGATCCGCATCACCTTCGCGGGTTGCTCGACCATCGCCGTGACCGGGTCGCCGCCGGTCTCCGATGAGGCTGCAGGCGTTCCGAACTCGACGATGGGCTCGTCGTCGGGGTTCGACGGTCCGGGTGCCATCGGATTGCCGGGGAATGAGGTGCCGAACATCTCGGGAAGCATGCCTCCATTGTGCCTGTGCCGGGCGGACGTCCTGCGACGTTCGGTGTGGTCCGCATTGACTATCGTGGTGCCATGCCGTTCGACATCGCCTCCGTTCGGGGACTGTTCCCCTCACTGGGCGACGGCTGGATTCACCTCGATTCGCAGAACGGGACGCAGATCCCGGATGCCGTCGGATCGGCCGTGGCGAGGGGCATACGTTCGTTCCCCGTTCCCGGTGGAGGACTCTCGCGTCAGTCGGTCGAAGCCGCCGCGATGACTGCTCAGGCGCGTTCCGCGATCGCCGACCTCCTCGACGCCGATCCGGACTGCGTCGTCTTCGGTCCGTCGCGCGCCGCTGTGGTGTGTGCCCTCGTCGACGCGCTGCCGGTCACCCGGTGGATCGGCGACGGCATCGTCCTGTCGCGGCTGGACGACGAGGAGAACATCGTGCCCTGGCTGCGCGGTGCCGCACGTCATGGATCAGTCGTGCGGTGGGCCGAAGTGGACGTAGAGCAGGGCACACTCCCACCGTGGCAGTACTCGAATCTGGTGACCGATCGGACGACCGTCGTCGCAGTGACGCTGGCGTCGTCGACGACCGGCGCGATCACCGACATCGGCCAGATCGCTGGCCACGCGCATGCGGCGGGCGCGCTGCTGGTGGTCGACGCGACCAATGCGGCGCCGTTCGTGCCGTTGACCATGAGTGAACTCGGCGCCGACGTCGTGATCGTCAGCGCCGAACGGTGGGGCGGACCGAGGATGGCCGCGATGGTCTTCTCGAGCCGTGCCGTGATGGACTCACTGACGAACGTGTCCTTGAATCCGCACGCTGTCGGCCCGGCCCGGCTCGAAGTCGCCGCAGCCCCGGCGGCACTGTTGAGCGGTGTCGTCGCCTCGGTCGACCTGCTGGCGGGTCTGGAGACGAACGCGGCGGGGACCAGGCGTCGTCGTCTGACGATGTCGATGGACGCCACGTACGAGTACTTGCAGCGTTTGACCTTCTATCTGGTGTCCTCGCTGGACAGCCTGGGTCACGTGCACGTGATCGGCGTCGACACCCACCGTGTTCCGCTCGTCAGCTTCGTGGTGCGGGGAGTCGCAGCCTCGAAGGTGTGCGGCAGGCTGAACGACAACGGGATCAGCGCGGCGTTCGACGTGCCGAGCCGCGCGCTCGACGCGATCGGCGTCAGCGATGCGGGTGGCGCGGTGTCCGTCGGTCTGGGGATGTACTCGACGCCCTACGAAGTGGATCAACTCGTCCGAGTACTCGGGTCGTTCGGCTGACCGATCGACGGTGATTGCCGTGCCGCCCGCCTCCGACCGTATGGTGAGCGTAGAAAGTTGGCAGTGCAACATTCCCGAGGAGGTGCGAGGGTTGTCCCATGCCGAAGAGGTCGAGACGATTCTCGACAGCCGCGAACGCGAATTGTGGCAGCAGTTCGTGACCGGAGGCTGGGTTCTGTACCGGTCGCTGTTTCGGCAGATCGACTCGTCCTCCGCATTGCCCAGTGCCGACTGGCGTGTGCTCGAGGTTCTCGGCAGCTACGGCAAGATGCGCATCAGTGATCTTGCCGAAGCCACCCAGATCCCGGTGAGCACCGTGTCGCGCCAGGTGGGGCGCTTCATCGACAAGGGCTACGTCGACCGCGTCGACACCGGTGATGTCGATGGACGACAGAAGTGGGTCCGCATCACCGACGAGGGTCGGGCCATCGTCCAGCCCATCCTCGACGAGCGTGACCGAGCCGTCCGCCGGCTTGTCATCGAATCGCTCACCGCTGACGAATTCGAGGCCTTCTGCCGAACTTTCGGCAAGATCGGCGAACGCATCGTCGCCGAAGACCTCTGACCGGAGCGGGACAGGGTCCCGGCTGACACGTCTCAGATGGTGAGCAGCACCTTTCCGACGGCCTCGCCGGAATTGAGCCGATCGTGCGCGGCGCCTGCGTCGGCGAGGTCGAAGACGGAGTCGATGACCGGCCGGACGTCCCCGCTGGCCACGAGCGGCCACGTCCGGGCGATCGTCTCGGCGACGATCATCGCCTTGGAACCCGGACCGACGACCGGGCGGGCACGGAGAGTCGTCCCGACGATCGCGGCGCGCTTGGACATCAGTGCCGCGATGTTCAGCTCGGCCTTCACCCCGCCCTGCATGCCGATGATGACGAGTCGTCCGCCCGTCGCGAGTGCTATCACATTTCGCGCAAGGTACTTGGCGCCGATGATGTCCAGGATGACGTCTGCCCCGCCCTCTGCGGCGATGATCTGCTCGAACTCCTGCGTCGAGTAGTCGATGAGGATGTCGGCACCGAGGTCTCGACAGCGGTCGAGCTTGTCCTGGTTGCGTGCGGTGACGGCGACCCGCGCGCCGAGGGCGTGCGCCAACTGGATCGCATGGGTGCCGATTCCACTGCTCCCGCCGTGCACGAGAAACAGTTCGCCCGGACTGAGGTGTGCGGTCAGCACGACGTTCGACATCACCGTGCAGGCGACTTCCGGCAGGGCAGCGGCCGACACGAGGTCGATGCCTCGGGGCACCGGCATCAACTGGGGTGCCGGAACGGCCACCTTCTCCGCGTAGCCGCCGCCGGCCAGGAGCGCGCACACTTCGTCGCCGATCGACCAGCCGGACACGTCGTCTCCGATCGCGGAGATCGTCCCGGACACTTCCAGTCCCAGGACGTCCGATGCCCCGGGCGGTGGAGGGTAATTGCCTGCGGCTTGAAGGATGTCGGCCCGGTTCACCCCCGCGGCCGTGACGTCGACGATCACCTCGCCCGGGGCCGGTTCCGGCTCGGGCAGGTCGGTGACGTCGAGGGGCTCGGATCCTGCAATCGCGCGCATGAACCCAGTGTTCCACCGATCGACAGCCCGGGCACGTGGACCGACGTCAGATGACGTGCGCTAACGTGGTCCGCTAGGGAAGCGTGGCAGAGCGGCCGAATGCACTCGCCTTGAAAGCGAGCGTGGGTAAAACCACCGGGGGTTCAAATCCCTCCGCTTCCGCAGGACGTCCTGACCGGTTAGTGCGGGTCGGGACGTTTTTGGATAGGTCTCGTTCGCTGATGCGGACAGGCGCTGAGTCAGCTGTCCGCCGACGTCGTCATATCGCCTTCGCTGTGGTCGGGGCTGTCGGTCAATCTATGCAGACGCATTTCAGCCTGTGGAGCGATCCGGAGCTCTCCACGAGCGGGGATTCCTGACCTACACCACTTGTCCAACCCAGTGGTCGGGAACGTCAGTTATGGGTCAGTATGGAGGACAAGATGACCGTCGTACCTGGTCCGTCGGGAGCGCAACGAGCAATCTCGCTCCTGAACTTCCGCTGACCCGATGTGAAGGGAGTCGGGATGGACGAGCACATTTCGACGAGCGCCACGCGGGCACCGCAGCCCGGAACCGGGCCGAACGCTCCCGGTTCGGATGCGGCTCGCCTCGAACGCCCGAGTGTCGTGCCGGGGCCGGAGTCGGCTGTTGAGGTCGGCAGATGGGCCGACAGTGAAGACCTTCGACGCACCGAGCTGGTGTACGCGCCGGCGTTCTGGGTGCTGCTCCCTCTTGCGGCGATCGCGTTCCTGGTCCACCAGGCAGTCACCGACCCCACGGGCGCGGGTTGGAACATCGCCTTCAACGGCGAGAGCCGCGACACCTGGCCGTCGTGGGTCCCGTGCGGCGCCTGGATCGGTGTTAGCGTCTGGCTGCTCGCCGCTATCGGTGTGCTCCTGTTCCGTCTCAGCATCCTTCGGGACCTGCAAGCGGAGAACCGATGGATCTATGAACACGGCGTGGCTCATTCGATTCACCGCGCCTCGATCGACTACGACGACGGCGAAGACACGTGGGCGACGTACATCGCACTCGATCATCGCGTCCACGACAAGCAGGCTGAGACGATCCACCGCGCGTTCGAGGAGTGGCTTCGGAGTACGGGACTGCCTCCGTCGGGCTCTGCGCCGATATCCTCGGCGGCACTGTTCGGGCCACAGATGAAAGGTGGCTACTTCATCCTTCACCCGCCGATGTCCAGGGTCGCCGGCAGCGACACCGGGCACAGGTGGGTTCTCATCACCGAACCCCGACGCGCCGCCGACGATGTGATCGTCACACCGATACCGGAGCCGAAGAAGCTCGCACGGATCCGGCGCAGGCTCAGCCGGAAGGCAGATCACCGGAGCGCGCTGTGATCGGGTTCGGGAGCAATCGGCCGCGTGACGAGTCCGCAGAGTTCTGGGCGAGCCGAGCGAAGACGCCGAAGACTCGGACGCGGATACGTTGCCTATCAGTGCTTCATGATGTCTCCGGCGGCATCCTCCTGGTCGGGATGGGCCTCTTTGTCCTCATGATCGGCGTGAGCATCGTTCTCGCCGTCTGGTTCGCGATCGCGCACATCAACCGTCCGGACGTCTTCCTCTGGGGGTTCGGGATCGCACTCGGAGTCGTCGTCCTCGGTGCGACAGCGGAGGTCGTGGTCAGCGGTCGGCTCGAAGAGGCCAAGTATGCGGATGCGAACACAGCTGCAGGGGTCGTCGACAGTGTCACGACAACGCAGGAGACGGGCGGCGAGGGTGATGTCGTCACCGTCTTTCACGTCAACGTGACCGCGCGGATCTCCGAAGAGCTCGTGCTGCGACGGCGCATGGAGGTCTGGGAGCGGGACAACGGGAACCCGGACGAGACCTGGACCGGCCGGACGATCCGCTTCCGACACAACACTGAGGACCCCGACGACCTGTCCGACGCGCGGTTCGACCGCCTGCCGGACTGGACAGCGAAGGAGGCCGGGTGATGAGAGACCTCGACAAGACCGCAACGGTGCCGAGTGGCACTCGTCGCATGGTCGATCGAATCATGCACCGGCTGTTCGTAGGATCGGGGCCGGACACATCGTTCCTCATCCGGCACGACTGGGCGATTCCCGTCGTCGTACTCTGCGGTTGCGGCGGGTTCGTGGCGCTCATCGTGCTCGCAATCATCCAAGGTTGGGCGCCGACGCTGATGGGGATCGTCATCGCAATCGGGCTGGTCAGCGTACTGCTGACGATCCCCACGTTCGTGTATCTGCGCCGTGCGACACGCGGCCCGCTGCCTGCGCTGGACCGGACTCCGCGCACCGCACGTGTCGTCCTCAACGCCGACGACGCCGACGGCGGACAGACGATTCTCGTCGAATACCGCGGCGCTGACGGCGTGATGCACAGCGCGCAGTTGGCGGACATCATCGAAGGGTCGCACCAAGACAGATTCACGCCGAATTCGTGCTGGCAGGTGTACGCATTCCGCGACGTCGCGCACGCCGACACGGTCGTGTTCCTCACCCAGACGCACGACGACGTGTGGCGTGCCGGGTGGAAACTCGACGGCGTCCGCATCGGCGGCGAGAGCGGGCCGATCAAGCCGGGCCCTGGGTCACCGTTCCTTCGCGAGGACTCGACATGGGAGTTCACGTCTTGACTGGCGTTTCACTGGATGGCCGAGGTGGCTGCTTCCCTCGATACGGCGACTTGGTGTTCCACGCCGAGAATCCCGTTCACACCGTGCGGAAGCGGACCGTGCGCTGGGCGCTGCTCGTCGTCGTCGCGGTGGTGGTGACTGCTGTGGTCATGACATGGCTTCTTCGCACCATGGCGCCCGGAGGAGTACCGCCGTGGTGGATCTATCCGCCGCTCCTCGCCGCGTGGTTCGTGCTGCTGTGGAGCGTGCCGGAGCTCCTCGGCCTCATCTTGGCGTGGCGGCAGGTGGGCTGGTCAGTCGATGTGTATGAGCAAGGTGTCGTCGAATCGAGGTTCGGCGCCGTCCGGCAGGCGATGCCGTTCGCGGGTGGCGTGATCGACCCGAGCAGGGCCCTATTCGCGTCCCCGCACCCGGACGAAGGCCCCGGGCTTCTCACTGCCCCGTGGAAGGGCGAGCTCATTCAAGTGCCGTCGGAGATCCGGGCCGCCGCCCAGCCGATTCTCGTGCGGGAGACCCTGGCCCGCCTGAGCCGTGGAGATCGTGTCGATTTTCCCGGCACACACGACCCGAAGCCGGGAATCACACTGACGTCGGACCGGATGAGGGTTCCGAACGGGCACGAATTCGAGATCGCGAGGATGCGGATCCAGTACTCCAAGTCCAATAGTGACAATGCCGGCTATGTGGTGGTGGACGACCCCTGTCGCGCCGACGGATTTCACATCCTCACCGACGAGATCGAGAAGGGATTCCACGCCCAAGGCGGGCACGGCGTGCCGGGGCTGCAGCGACCGAGTCCCAACCTCGCCGTCGTGCGAGAGACGCTGCACGTCCTTGTCGACCCCGACGGTCACCGGGTGATGTATCGCGCGCAGCAGCAGGAGGGCGAGTGATGTGAAAGTGCTCGACACGATGTTCGGGTGGCGGCGACGCCGACGACTGCGAGCAAGGAGCGTCCGTCTCACCGGCCCGCAGGTGCGTGCGGTTGTGACAGACGTGCGACGCTCCAGGGGAAGCAACGTGCACGACTACTACACGGTGACACTCGAGTTCACCGACTCCACGGGTACCACGCGCTCGCACGTGGCCGGAACGCGCACGCACAAGCCGCTCGTCGGGAGCAGGCATTGGATCCGGTACGACCCGAAGGAGCCGGGCCGAAAGTCGACGAGGTTCGTCGAGTGGGAGCGCAGACGGTGAGTGCCCGGCCTCAGCGCAGCTGCTGCGGCAGCGACCCACAGAACCAGCCCACAGTGCGACCTTACCCAAGGCCCCGACCGGGCCGATGCCGATCCGTGTCGAGTGTTCGCGCCAGGAGCTATTCGGTCTCGTTCGGATGAGTGGTCGACGGCACCGTCAGATCAGGGCTGGACGCCGCGCTTCTTCAACCACGTCTGCGGGTTGATCGGGGTTCCAGCAGAGTTGTGGACTTCGTAATGCAGGTGCGGGCCGGTGGAATTACCGCGGCTGCCGACGGTGCCGATCTTGTCGCCCGCCTTCACCTTCTCGCCCGCGTGCACGAAGATCTGCTCGACGTGACCGAAGATCGCGGTGGTGCCGTCGTCCTGTCGGACCCGAATCCACTGGCCGTAGCCGGAGGCCGGGCCTGCTTCGAGGACCACGCCGTCGGTCACGGCGTACACCGGGGTGCCGGTCTTGTTGGCGATGTCGACGCCGTTGTGGTGGGTGCCCCAGCGCGAGCCGTAGGTCGATGTGACCGTGCCGCTGACCGGCTTGACGGCACTCCCTTGGCCGGGCGCGGTCGGCAACAAGTCGCGGAGCGCGTTGTCGAGGTCCTTCGGCAGATTCTCGGGCACCTGCAGGTTCTTCGGCAGTTCAACGCCCTTCGGGAGCGTGATCGGCGACGAAGGCTTGGCAGCGGCTTCACTGGCGGTCGCACCGGCCAGGCCGATCGCACCGGCGAAGGCGACGACGGCGCCGATACGTACTGGCACCTTGGTCCGGCTTGACTGGGCCACCCGGTGGCGGCCCGCCTCACGGGTCCGCGAGGTGATGCCGAGGTCGGCGAGGGTCACAGTGTTTTCAGCAGTCGCGCGGTGTCGAGACACAGCCTGTCCATTCAGCGGTAGGTAACGTTTTGGATACGGTAAGGACACGGCGAGGCTACTTGACTGGTCGCCGCCGCGCCAGTCGGCACCCTCGTGCGTCCGGTGGGAGAGTCGTCGGACGCTGTGGGCGCGTAGTCCGCCGACATGCCGCCGAACAGGTGACGCCCGGTGCCCGCGGCGATCGTGGATAGACTCCCGCCAATGGACTCTCTCGACAATGCCGTTGTGTGGTTCAACGACCACTACGGCTACGTGCTCATTGTTCTCTTGGTCGGAGCGGGTCTCTGGTGGGGGACGCGGACGCTGCTGGTCCAGATCCGGATGGCGCCCGAGATGGCGCGGGCGATCAAGGAGCAGCCGCCCAAAGCGGAGTCGGGTGCGGCTCAGATCTCGGCGTTCCGAGCGTTCTGCATCTCTGCGGCGTCCCGCGTGGGCACCGGCAATGTCGCAGGTGTCGCCGTGGCGCTCACGATCGGTGGACCGGGCGCGGTGTTCTGGATGTGGATGCTCGCGATCATCGGCGGCGCGACCGCCTTCGTCGAATCGACTCTGGGGCAGCTCTACAAGGTCCGCGACGGCGTCGACTATCGCGGCGGTCCTGCCTACTACCTGAGCCGAGGGATCAAGAACCGGAAGGTCGGCATCGCCATGGCGTTCGTGTTCGCGATGGCGATCACGTTCACCTACGGATTCGTGTTCAACGCGGTGCAGTCCAACTCGATCACGTCGGCGGTCGATCTTGCTGTCGACGTCGACGGCGAGTGGCTCCCGTACGTGATCGGAGGCGTACTGGCCGTTCTGACGGCGGCGGTGATTTTCGGCGGAGTCCACCGCATCTCCGGTGTCTCCCAGGTGCTGGTCCCGGCGATGGCGGTGCTGTACGTCGGGCTCGCACTGCTGGTGGTGCTGACCAACCTGACGCAGCTTCCCGGTGTGGTCCGCGACATCGTCGAGTCGGCCTTCGGGTGGCGCGAATTCGTCGGCGGCGGAGTGTGGGCGGCGATCATGCAGGGCATGCGTCGTGGACTGTTCTCCAACGAAGCGGGCATGGGATCGACACCGAACGCCGCCGCGACCGCGGCCGTGTCCCATCCGGTGAAGCAAGGTCTCGTGCAGACTCTCGGCGTCTACTTCGACACCCTGATCGTCTGCTCGGCCACGGCGTTCATCATTCTGCTGTCCAACCCGGACTACGGAAGCGACCTCGAAGGTGTGCAACTGACGCAGACGGCGCTCGCGCAGCAGATCGGATCCTGGGCGGGCCCGCTCCTGGCGGTGATCCTGTTCTTCCTCGCGTTCAGCTCCGTGATCGGCAATTACTACTACGGCGAAACGAACATCGCGTTCTTCACGCGGCGCCGGTGGGTGCTCAACGTGTTCCGACTGATCGTGGTCGGGTTCGTCTTCTTCGGTGCGATCGCCAAGGTGTCCCTGGTCTGGAATCTCGCGGACCTCTTCTCCTCAGTGATGGCGACGGTGAACGTCGTCGGACTGTTCGCGATCGGCGGCGTCGCGGTCCTGCTGCTGCGCAATTACTCGGAGCAGCGATCGCGCGGCCTCGATCCGGTGTTCCACCGCGACGACATCCCCGGACTCACCGGAGTCGAATGCTGGGACGGCACCGACCCGGAGACGATCAGAGAGCCTGCTCGCGTTGTGGATGTGCGGCAGTGAGTCGGATGAAAAGTAATTGACTCGAACTGAGTTTTTCATCTAACGTCATGGCACGACAACCTCGAGGGGAAGTGCCATGAACGTCATCGACATGCTGAACACCACGGTGTTCACGATCGGGAATCAACCGTTGACGGCGGTCGAGGTGCTCGGCTTCGTGACCGGAGCCCTCTGCGTGTGGGCGGTGACGCGTCAGTGGTGGTGGAACTGGCCGATCGGCATCGCCAACAACGTTGTGTTCATCGTCCTGTTCCTCGGCGCCGGCCTTTACGCGGACACCGTCTTACAGGTGATCTTCGTGCTGCTCGGCCTGTACGGCTGGTGGATGTGGCGGCGTGCAGGCACTGCGACAGACTTGCCGGTCCGGCGTGTGACGGCACCCGAGGCGGCGGCCGGGGTGCTGGCGACAGCAGCCGGAACCGTCGCCGTCGCCCTGCTTCTGCACAGCCAGACCGACTCCACCGTGCCGTGGCCGGACGCCTTCATCCTCGCCGCATCGCTGCTGGCCACGTGGGGGCAGGCGCGGAAGATCATCGAGCAGTGGTGGGTGTGGATCGTCGTCGACATCGTCTCGATCCCGCTGTACGTGCACAAGGGACTGTGGCTCACCGCGATCCTGTACGCGGGCTTCCTCTGCCTGTGCATCGACGGCCTGCGACGGTGGCGTCGTGATCTCGCCGCCCAGGCGGACACGCCCGACGTGGTGGTCGTGGGATGACGACGGCACTGGTCATCGGGAAGTTCTACCCGCCGCACAACGGTCACCTCGCGCTGATCGAGCACGCCGCACGATACGGTCGCGCGGTGGTCCTCGTGATGGCGACGGCGCAGGAGTCCATTCCGCTAGCCGACCGAGTCGGCTGGCTGCGGCAGGCGGCCGCGCACATGCCGGAGGTGACTGTCGTGGGCGTGCTCGACGACGCACCGGTCGACTACACGTCGTCCGTCGCGTGGACCGCACACGTGCAGGCGATGGTGGTGGCACTGCGGGTGAACGGCATGCCATTGCCAGACGTGGTCGTCTCGAGCGAGAGCTACGGCGAACGGCTCGCAGCCGAACTGGGTGCTGCCGCCGACCTGTACGACCCGTCCCGCTCGGGCGTCTCGGTCAGCGGCACCGCGGTCCGTGCCGACGTGGTCGGCCGGTGGGAACAGCTCCCGGAACCCGTGCGGCTCGGGCTGGCGACGCGGATCATCGTCGTCGGCGCCGAATCGACGGGCACGACGACCCTCGCCACTGGACTGGTCGACCATTACCGATCGCTGCCCGGCCACCACGGCATGCGGCGAGTCGAGGAGTACGGCCGCGAGTTCACGTACTCGCTGTACCGCCAGACGTGCGACGCGGCGGCACGTGCCGGACGACCGACTCCGACACTCGACGACCTCCACTGGACCACTGAGCAGTTCACCGCGATCGCCGCGGAGCAGACGCGCCGCGAGAACGACGCGGCTCGCGCACATCCGCTGGTCATCGCCGACACAGATGCCTTCGCGACCATGCTGTGGGAGCGGCGGTATGTCGGCTCGCACAGTACGGGGGCGCTCACCGCCGCGACGTCAGAACTGCCCAGGCGCGCGCTGTACCTGGTGACCGATCACGTCGGCGTCCCGTTCGAGCAGGACGGTTGGCGCGATGGCGAACACATCCGAGCCACGATGCACGACTGGTTCGTCGACGAGCTGACCGCCGCCGGGCATTCGTGGGTTCTCCTGCGGGGATCACCTGCCGAGCGTCTCGACTACGCGATCGCGACCATCGACGCGGCGTGGCGTAGAGCGTGTCGTTTCGACTCCCCGGAGTGGGCAGAACAGACTGTGCTCGCATGACCGACCAGCCGTTGATCGCCGTCGACGTGGTCCCGGTCGCCTGGACACAGGCCGGGCTCGTCGTCGGCACTGCCCGCAGACGGTTCGAACCGTTCATCGGACGGTTCGCACTGCCCGGCGTCCTCCTCGGCGCCGGTGAACGGCTGTCCGACGCGGCGGGCCGAGCGCTCGACAGCAAGGCGGGGATCGGCGCGTCCTCGGTGCGGCACCTGTTTCAGATCGGCGCGTTCGACGGCCCGGACCGTGAACCGCGTCGTCATGCGATCTCGGTGGCCTTCGTCGCGGTGATCGATCCGGGCGTGGTGGACGGCGGGGCCGCCGAGGTGTCGTGGACGAGGGCCGACGAGGAGTCTGCTCTGCCGTTCGATCACAACGCGATCGTGGCGGTGGCGCTGACTCAGATCCGACAACGCCTGTGGTCCGACGACGACACCACCCGGGCTCTCACCGGACCGTGGTTCTCCACGCCTGACGCTGTGCGCCTCACCAGCGACGTCACCGGACAGCCGGTGCATCAATCGAATCTTCGGCGCGCTCTTGCAGGACACTCGCGACTGCGGTCCACTCAGGCACCGGACGTCGGCAAGCCGGGGAGACGGCCGCTCGTGTGGGAATGGAGTTCTGCGGACGGGGACTGACCTGCGTCATTGTGCAGGCGGCGGCACTATCCAGGGGAGGGCCTCGGCGAGTTGACGCTCGAGTTCGGGAATCAGCGTCCGCACATACGTCTGAGTCAGATGATGCGGATCGCGGTACACCATGATGTTGCCGACGATCGCGGGACAGAAGTCCGCACTGCAGACGCCGTCGCTCAAGTCGAGCGCGTGAAAGAGCGGATCGCGCGCGGCGAGCGAACGTGCGGGGTCGACCGAGCTCAACGCACTCGCCCGATCAGTGCCGCACGAGGTCGCGGTGCCGCCGCCGGACAGGCAGTTCGGCGTGTCGATCGGTCCTTGGTCATTGTGCGGCCACGGGGTGTCGCGGATGCCGATCACCGGGATGCCCGCGGACGTCAGCTCCTCGAATGCGGTGATGTAGCCCTGCGGGAGGAAATCGCCCGGGCCGGATTCCGCGGGGCGCGTCGAATTCGTGATGACGGCGTCGGGTTTGGTGTTGAGGAGATCGTCCATCACCGCGAGGTTCCACTCGTAACACTCGGGGTATGGCACGCGTTCGAGATAGGCGGGGTTCTCGTCGACGGTGATCGGGCAGCCGCGCTTGACGTACGTGACGATCTTGACGCCGTTGGCCTTCGCGATGGGATCGACTGCACCCAGCCACATCTCCGTGTGCGAACCGCCGACCAGGGCGATCGTCTTCGATCCGTTCACGTCGCCGTAGACGCCGACGCTGGGAGCTGTCACGTCCATCTCGACCATCACGCCGTCGAAGAACGTCTGCGGCAGGTCGGACGCGGCGGCCAGGGGCGTCGGCTGCGGGTCGACGGCGGGAACAGGGACGCCGTTGAGGAGAGCGCGAGCACCGGGGTAGAGCGCCGGATCGAGGTTGGCGGTGTCGACGTGGACACCCGAGATGTGACGGTCCCACGCGGTGATGGCGCCCGCAGTGCCCGCGGAGGCCGCCACGAGCACCACCGTCAGGATCGCCGGGTAGGTGACGCGAGGGTGCGACCGCCACCGCACGTGTGTGATGGACGACCGTCCGCCGCCCCTCATCGGATCCTCCACGTACCGCTTCATCAGCCACGCGAGACCGAGGGACACGGCGAGGATCGCGGTGCCCTCGACGAACGTCGCATGGTCGGTCCCGTGCCACGTCAAGTAGAAGATCAGCAGCGGCCAGTGGATCAGATACAGCGAGTACGACAAGCCGCCCAACCAGACGGCTCGGTGGCTCGCGAGCATCCCGTTCACCGCGGGCCGGTCCTGACCGGGGGAGACCTGGCCCGACCAGATGATCAGCAGAGTCGCCCCGACGGGGACCCACGCCAGTGCAGCGGGGTACTCGGCGACGCCGTCGATCCACCAACCGCATGTCGCGATGACGATCAGCGCGGCGACGGTCACGGCGCTGCGAATCCGCGTCGACACCCGCCAGGCAGGCATCCATATCGCGAGAAGGCCGCCGACCAGCGGCTCCCACAGTCGCGACAGCGTGTCGTAGTAGTTGTACGGCTGATCGATGTGCAGCCGGTGTTGCGCCCAGGCGAACGATGCGATCGCCGCCGAGCCGACGAGCACTGCGAAGATCGCACGGACCACGGCCGCCCGAGTGAACAACTCGAAGTGTGAACCGAGGATCTTGATGATGCCTGCGACCGTCAGCAGGACCAGAAGGGCGCCGACGAAGAACTGGCCCTGCATCGACATGGACCACAGGTGCTGGAGTGGACTGTTGGCCGAACTCGCGGCCAGATAGTCCTGCGAGTTCTTCGCCAGGTGATAGTTCTGGAAGTACAGCGCGCTCGCGATCACCTCTCGCCCGACATTCAGCCAACGAGTCTGCGCGATGATCGCGATCGTCAGCAGCACGACCACGACGAGCACGGTGTAGAGCGCGGGCAGCAGCCGCCGCAGCAGTCGCTTGAGCCTCGGCCAGGGACTGATCGTCTCGCCGAAACCGATCAGGCTCGACTGGCTGTGGACTGCGTGTCGGACCAGTGATCCGATGAAGAAGTACCCGGACAGAGTGAGAAACACGTCGACGCCGCCCGAGACCCGACCGAACCACACGTGGAAGCAGGCGACGAGGGCGATCGCGATGCCGCGCAATCCGTCGAGATCGGTGCGATAGGCGGGGGCCTCGGCTTTTCCGGACGACTCCGACTTCCCGGCCCCGCTCACCGCCGGATTCGCCATCGTCGTCTCCCGTTCCTGCTCCGACCCGCAGTCGGGTGGACACCGCGTTTCCCCTGGCAGGTGCCGGGTTCGCAGCTTGTGATTCTAGCAGCCGCGGCGAACCGGACTCGTCCACGGCCGCTCACGGCCGCCCTCATTGTGACGTGCATCGAACGGATGACGAACGCCTGTCGTCCGATCGGGTGTGGCCGATCTGCTCCGTTATGCTGGGCCGCGTGCTCTGCGTTGACGCCGTCGACAAACAGGCGCGGCAGGAGTGCATCCGATGACGGGAACGATCACGGAGCGCCCGCGCGCCCATTCTGTCGCCATCCGGAAACCGCGGCTTGTTGAAGAGGCCGTGGACGTCGCGCTGCCCGAATCCGACGAGGTCGTCAACGTCGTCGAAGAGACCCTGCCAGACGCCTCGCCCACACCGGAGCCGGCGGTCGAGCCCGCCGACCCGGTCGTCGAAGAGCCCGTTGACCTAGCGCTTCCGGTGGAGCCGGTCGCGGAGCAGGCCGCCGGGTCAGCACAAGAGGCCACGCCGGAAGCAGACTCTGATCCGGAGCCCGCGCCGCAGCCGCGGCCCAAGCCCGGCGGAATCCGTCGAGCCCCGGCACTGGACGGACTGCGCGGCATCGCAGTGCTGTCCGTCGTCGTCTATCACCTGTTCGGTGACGTGATGCGCGGTGGATACCTCGGCGTCGACATCTTCTTCGTCCTCTCGGGCTTCCTGATCACGTCCCTGCTCGTCCGCGAGTTCGGCGCGGGCGGACGGGTGTCGCTCAACGGGTTCTGGACGCGTCGAGCTCGCCGAATCCTGCCCGCGTCGGTCGCGGTGCTGGTGGTGTCCAGTGCGGTCGCCGGGCTCATCGGCGGCGACGTCGCGGTGAAACTTAAGGAACAGTTCTTCAGCTCGCTGCTGTTCGTGAACAACTGGGTGCAGATCGCGCAGTCGCAGAGCTATTTCGCGGAGACCACACCTCGCATCTTCATGCACTACTGGTCGTTGGCGATCGAAGAGCAGTTCTACGTGATCTGGCCGCTGATGTTCCTCGGCGTCATGGTGCTCACGCGCAAGCTGGAGATCCGGCGCCGCCTGCTCGTCGCGGCGGCGATCGCCACCGTCCTCGGCCTGGCTTCAGCGGCCGCGATGGCGTTGCTGCACGACCCGGCCGCAGACCCGAGTCGGGTGTACTTCGGCAGTGACACGCACCTGTTCGGGCTGCTGGCCGGCGCCGCGCTCGCCTTGGTCATCACCGCCCCGGCGTCTGACGCCGTCGACTCCTGGCCGCTGCGACGCAGCCCGGAGGTCGCGAAATGGCTCGGACTGATCGTTGCGCCGGTCGCTTTTGTCGGTCTCATCGTGATGCTCTTCGTCCTCCCCGACACGGCGTCGGCCACGTACCGCGGCGGCCTGCTCGTGGCCTGTCTGCTGACGACGGTCCTCGTGCACAACGCGGTCCGCGAGGAGGGGCCGATCCCCACGGTGTTGAGCAACCGCGCGCTGCGGTGGTTCGGCGCGCGATCCTTCAGTCTCTATCTGTGGCATTGGCCCGCGTTCATCTTCACGCGCGAACTGATCAACGGCAGTGGGATCGACGCGACGCACACGATGCCCGGCTGGATGGTCGGGGTGATCGCGGCCGCCGTCAGTGTCGGACTGTCTGAACTCTCGTACCGATGGATCGAGACGCCGTTCCGCCGGCTCGGCTTCCGAGGTGTGCTGACCGCGGTCGGCGCCAGTGCTCGACGGGTTGCACCGCTCGCAGGTGTGGCCGCGGTTCTGGCCGTGGTGATGCTCGCAGGCTCGGCGCTCGGATCGAGTCCGTCGAAGTCGGCTCTGGAACAGCAACTCGACGACTTGGCCGAGATGCAGCGCCAGGCGAACGAGGCTCCCGCCGTCGTCTTGCCGCCGAAACCGTCGCGCGAACTTCCGACGGGGCCTGAGGTGACCGCGGTCGGCGATTCGGTGATGCTCGCGTCGTCACAAGCGCTGCGGAGGCGTCTGCCGGGCATCTACATCGACGCCGAGGTGTCGCGGCACTACTCGGGTGGCGAAGGAGTGCTCGCCGACCTGCTGGCCAACGACAAGATGCGCGAGTTCGTCGTCCTCGGGTTCGGAACCAACGGTCAGGCGTTCCCGGGACAGCTCAATCGGATCGTCCGGATGCTCGGCCCGGACCGAAAAGTGGTGCTCGTGGTTCCGTTCGGTCCCGTCGACGGCATACCGCAGGCCGCGGATCAGGTGCTTCGATACGTCAAACGCAAGCCGAACGTCTACCTCGCGCCCTGGTGCTCGATCGCTGCGGCCAACCCCGCCGACCTGGGCGCGGACGGCGTTCATCCGGTGGGCCCGGGCCTGCGGTTGTACGCGGACGCGGTGGAGCAGGGGCTGCGTCAGGCCGTGCGCGGTGAGCGGGACCCGAACATCACCTGTCCGCTGTAGGCAGGTTTCGCGTGTCGAAGGTTCTTTGATGGTTGGCGGCACCCCGCTGCACAGCGGAGCACCGCCGACCGTCTAGAAACCTCAACACGCGACACTCGATTCAGCCCGCAATCCAGGCCCTGGTCGGCGTCGCGCCTCCGCCCGTCGGATAGGCGGCCGCCAGCGCATCGGCGAACCTCCGGTTGCGGTCCGCATAGGCGGCCGCCGTGTAGTGGATTCCGTCGGTGAACATCTCGGGGCGGGCCGCGGCCGCCCAGTCGTAGACGGCCAGGTTGGGATAGCGGGCGCTCGCACGACGAAGAGCGTCGTTGAACACCTTCATCGACGCGGTGCCGAAGGCGGGATTCGACGGGTTGGACGACGCGATCGTCGGCCACAGCACTGCTCGGCCGGTGAGTTGCTTCATGATGCGGTCGATGCGTTCGTCCGCCCCGACGGAACTGCCGCCGTTGACGGCGCCTGCGTCGTTGACGCCCATCGCGATCACCCAACATGCATCGCCTGCGGCAGTGGAACGCGCGGCCACGGCATGCTCGGCGTCTACGCCGGGGCCGCCCACGATCGCGCGGCCCGACAGCGCATCGACCGTCACGGCCCCGACACCGACCCTGCCGTACTGCGCAGTTGCGGTGTCGTTCGCGCTGGGGAGCGCGGTTGCGGAGTCCGCGGAGACCGATGTCGAGTCGCCGATCTGCACCACCTTCGTGCAGTGCGTCCGCCCGTCTGGCTTCGGGATGGTCGCTCGGTCCAAGAGGTCTGGGATCAACTCGAGGACGGACGGAAGGCCTGCCGAGGAGTTCGACAGCGACGACAGGTCGGGCAGGGCAGGCAGAGCCGCTGCGGAAGCAGGAACGCTCAGCGTCACGGCGAGGCCGATGCTTGCTGCGCCGATGGACGCAGCGCGGAGATTGGTGCGCAGAAGTTTCGTCACAATAATCCCACTGAACTACACCAGTCACTCTAGTAACAAGTGGTGGTTGGTCACGACTTGGGAACGGGTTGTCCGTCACACCTTGACCTCACGATTCGACTACCGTCGCGCAACCGGAATATTTTCATTGGGTGCACTCCGACGACGACTCCGCCACCACTGCATTTCGCGAGCCCGGTGAACTGCCCATTCCGTTCACCGAAGCGCTCGCCGAGTGGGCTCCCGTCGCGCGGGACCTCCTGATCGAGACGGCGAAGGTCTTCGGCTCGCTCATCACGCAAGCCGAGGTCGCGTCGAAGGTGCAGAGCGAGACCGGCATCCGCGCCGGCCGTCCCGTCCGCCTGTGGATCAACGATCTCCTCGCGGCGGTGACCCGCCTGAGGGGCGAGGGAGAGCCGCTCCTCGCGTCGCTCTGCGTTCGCCTCGACGAGAGTGTCGGCGACGCCTACCTGCACGTCGTCGAGGTGGCGGGCCGGGAGAAGCCGGAGGATCCGGAGCGGGACGCGGCCGTCGCGCGATTCGACTGCTACGTGTTCGCGGGGGCCGCGATGCCGCCGGGAGCACGTCCGATCCTCGCTCCGCGCGTAGCCGAGCGTCGGGCAGCCGCCGCTCGCGCTCAATCGCCACGCAAGGCGGCCAAGCCCAAGGCTGCTCCCAAGGCCAAGGCCAAGGCCGAACCCCGAGCCAAGGCCGAGCCGAAGCCGCGCGCGGCCGCAAAGCCGAAGCCCGCGAAGGCTGCGGACCGGGAAGAGCCGAAGCCTCGGCTGTGCCCGACCTGTTTCACCGCACTGCCCGCCACCGGGCACTGCGGATACTGCGACTGACACGGCTGTCGGCGGGTTCCTGCCTGTCGATCGAACGGTTGACGTTATCGTCAACGGAATGAATCGCAGGCGAATCATCATCGCGTCGATGGTCGGCACCACCATCGAGTTCTTCGACTTCTACATCTACGCGACCGCGGCAGTCCTCGTCTTCCCGACGTTGTTCTTCCCCAAGGGAGACGACACGGCCGCACTGCTCGCGTCGTTCGCGACCTTCGGTCTCGCATTCGCGGCTCGGCCCATCGGTTCGATTCTCTTCGGGCACTTCGGAGATCGCGTAGGACGCAAGGCGACTCTCGTCGGATCGCTTGTCACGATGGGTGTCGCAACATTCCTCATCGGTGTGCTTCCTACATTCGACCAGGCCGGCTACCTCGCGCCGGCGCTGCTGGCGCTGATGCGATTCGCCCAGGGGCTCGGGCTCGGCGGCGAATGGTCGGGCGCGGCGCTCCTCGCCACGGAGACCGCGGAGAAGGGCAAACGCGCGTGGGCGGCGATGTGGCCCCAGCTCGGCGCGCCGTTCGGGTTCTTCCTGGCCAACGGCACCTTCCTGGTGATCATGTCGGTGATGGACTACGACTCCAAGACGTCCGGTGCGGATCATCCGTTCATGACGTGGGGCTGGCGCATCCCGTTCCTGCTGTCGGCGTTCATGGTGATCCTCGGCCTGTACGTCCGGCTGAAGCTCACCGAGACCCCGGTGTTCGCGAAGGCCGTTCAGGAGGGCAAGAAGGTCAAGGCCCCACTCGGCGAAGTGATCAGGACGGCGTGGCGTCCGCTCATCATCGGCACGTTCGTCATGGTCGCCACCTACACGCTGTTCTACCTGGTCACCACCTGGGTGGTGTCGTATGGAACAGGCAAGGTCGTCGACAAGTCGGGAGTCAAACTCGGCATCTCCTACATCGACTTCCTCCAGATGCAGCTGATCGCCGTGGTGTTCTTCGCCGTGTTCGTCGCGATCTCCGGACAGCTCGCGGACCGCTTCGGTCGCCGACTCGTCCTGATCATCGCGACGGTGCTGATCATCGTCTACGGTCTGTCATTCCAATGGATCCTCGATCCCGCGCACGTCACGCAGGGGTCGATGCTCGCGGTCCTCATCGTCGGCCTCACGCTGATGGGGTTCACGTTCGGCCCGATGAGCGCTGTCCTGCCAGAGTTGTTCGCGACCAACGTGCGCTACACGGGCAGCGGCATCTCGTACAACTTCGCGTCGATCATCGGTGCCGCGATCGCACCGTTCATCGCGACGTGGCTCGTCGCCGACTTCGGGGTCGGGTGGGTGGGCGTCTACCTCGCGATCGCGGGCGTCGCGACACTCATCGCGCTGATCGTCATGAAGGAGACACGAGACGTCGACCTCGACCGCGTCTGATCAATGGGCGTGATCGACGGACCGGCTGCTGCAGCATCACGAGCCCGATGACGGCGACCGCACCGCCGACGATCGCCAGGGGCGGCACGGTGGCGCCGGTTAGGAGGTAATCGAGACCCGCGGCGCACGACGGAACCACGAGGAACAGGCCGCTGACCACTACGGCGCCGCGCTCGCGTGTGATCCGGTAGAGCAGCGCCGTGGCGATCACGCTGACCACAATCGTCACCCACGCGGCGGCCACGACTGACGACGCAGTCAGGTGGATCTCGCCTGGACCGACGGCCGCGACGACGCCGCCGAACACCGTTGCGCTGACTGTCGATTGAACGGCAACGCACGACCAGCCCGTCGTCGACGTGACCTTGGCCTGCACGAGCGTGCCGGCGGTGATCGCGAGCAGTGCAACCGCTGCGAAGGCGAACGCCACGACGTCGGCGCCGGTGCTCGAGGTGTCGGCGATCACGGCGACCCCGACGCCGACCACTCCCAGGCCCGCACCGGCGGCTGTCCGGCGCGATAAGGCGCCCGCGGCGACGACGGTGAGCAGTGGCTGCGCGGACATGATCAGCGAGATCATCCCGGCGCTGATGTGATGGGCGATCGCGAGGAAGTACGCGCCCTGGTAGGTCACCTGCAGGAGGAGCCCTGCGCCGACGACGATCGCCAGGTCTCGACCGGTCGGAAGCGCAGACCGGGCAGCGAGCACGATGGCCCAGGCGCAGGCGGCGGCGCCGATGGCTCGGACGGTCAGGAACAACTGGGGCGACATGCCGTCGAGTCCGACGCCGATCGCGACGGCACCGCTCGACCAGAGCAGTACGAGGAGTGTGGGTTCGCCGACGAGCCGCAGAGACGTGGTCACCGGTGAGACGGTAGGCCCGTGGTGCGGGATGTCGGGAGTGCCACGATCGCAATACCCATACAGTTGACGTATGGCTGAGATAGAGAGGCTGCGGTACGTCGTGACCGTGGCCCGCGCGGGCGGAATCTCGGCGGCCGCACGAGCCCTCGGGGTGTCGCAGCCGACGGTCAGCCGTGCCGTGGCCGACGTGGAACGGGCCCTCGGGGCCCCGCTGTTCGACCGCCGGTCGACGGGTGCTCGACTCGTGCCTGGCGCAGCCGAACTCTTGGTCGGGATAGGGCGGATCGTCGACGGGTACGACGAATTGTTCGGGACCGGCGGTTCGGACGGCCCTCTGACCATCGGATACGCGTGGGGTGGTCTGACGCCGAAGCTCGAACGAGCGCTCGACGCGGGGCCGTCGTACGAACTGCGGCATGCGGTTGATCCGGTCGGTGAACTGGTCCACGGCAGAGTCGACCGTGCCCTGATCCGGATTCCGTCGCCCGACGTGCCGGTGCCGGCGCACACGACGCTGCTCGTGGAGGAGTCGGAGCGTCGGGTTGTCCTGGTGAACGCCCGTCATCGTCTAGCCGACCGGGAGTCGGTGGCGTTGGCCGAACTGTGCGCGGACTCGACACCGGTTCTGAGCGAAGGGGCGGGGACCGTCCCGCATGATCTCTGGGGCGCGTTCGACGGTGAGCCCGTTGTGGTGCCCGATCCGCTGACCTGGCTGAATGCGATCGCGGCGGTATCGGACAGGTTCGGCGTCACGTCGGTCAGCACCGCCGAGTTCCACATTCATCCGCGGACCGTCTATCTGCAGTGTCCGGATCTTCCGCCAGTCACAGTTCGGCTGTTGGGGCCGGCGCCCCGGCTCCGGTGACCCATCACTCGTGGATGCGGGCGCCGGGTCCCGGTTCGGCGTGAATGTCACGCCGGTTCTCGATCTGATGACCTGCTGCGCACCGCAGGTCAAGCGTGACGGGCGCACCGCAGTCGTCGTGGACCATGGTCAGCGCTGGTCCTGTCGGATCGGCGCGATGCGCGTCGCCCCAACTCAGCAGCGAGAGCAGGACCGGTTGAAGGTCGAATCCGGCCGGCGTCAGTCGGTACTCCTTGCGTCGCCGCGCACCTGTCTCCTGGTACTCGACTGCGTGGAGAACCTCGTTGTCGACGAGACGTCGGAGGCGGTCGGAGAGCACGGAGTCGGAGATGCCGGTGTGTGACTTGATCTGATCGAAGCGCCGCACACCGTTGAACACCTCGCGGAGGACGAGGACGCTCCACCGGTCACCGATCACGTCGAGGGTCCGCTGCACTGAGCAATTCCCCGGGTCGATGTCGAGCCACTTCATTTGTCCAGCCTAGCTGACTTCGCTATTGACAGTCAGAGTTCTCTCGATCTAGCTTCGTAATCAGAAGTCAGATGTGAAGGAGAACCCCAATGACTGACAATGCGATGCCAGACGTCGGCCTCGACGGTGCGAGCGAGTTCCTCCGAGCCGCGGGTCTGATACCGACGCTGGTGACGGGAACTCGTGTGGAGGGATACGTCGATCTCGACGAACGCCATCACACGCCGTGGGGAGTGGTGCACGGCGGCGTGTACGCAACCTTCGTCGAAAGCGCGGGCAGTATCGGTGCGAGCGCCGCCGTCGCCGACCGCGGTCAGTTCGCCGTCGGCGTCCATAACGCCACCGACTTCCTCCGCCCGTCGACGGGAGGTCGCGCGACGGTGACCGCTGAGCCGATCCAACAGGGCCGGACCCAGCAACTGTGGCTCGTCGAAGTGGCGGATGAGGCGACGGGCAAGACTCTCGCCCGCGGGCAACTGCGGCTGCAGAACGTTCCTCTGCCCTCCTGACATGAGCCATGATCGGGGTATGTATCTCGATCCCGATTGGGCGACCTCCGCCCTGCTGATCATCGATGTCCAGAACGACTTCGCAAGTGGGCCGAGTGCGGTCGCTGGGACGGCTGATCGAATTCCGGGACTCGCTCGCCTCGCGACTTCGTTCCGAGCAGTGGGCAGGCCGATCGTGCACGTGGTCCGGTCATACCGGGCGGGGGAATCGGATGTCGACCTCGTACGACGAGCGGCGATCGAGTCGGGCGACGCGGTCGTCCAGCCCGGGACGACGGGCGCGGACATCCCTGCCGCGCTGCTGCCTCACGATCTGACGCTCGATTGGAACCTGCTGCGGAGCGGCGAAATCCAGCTGATCGGCCCCGACGAGTCGGTGATGTACAAGCCGCGCTGGTCGGCGTTTCACCGGACGCCGCTGGACCGCAGGCTTCGCGACCTGGGGATCGACACCGTCGTCGTGGCCGGGTGCAATCTCCCGAACTGTCCGCGCGCGACGCTGTTCGACGCTTCGGAACGTGACTACCGGACCGTTCTAGTCGTTGACGCGACGTCGCAGACCACGCCGGAACGACTCGCCGATCTGGAGTTGATCGGTGTTCGTCTTCGGACGGTCGACGACGCCGTCGCCGAGTTGAGCGTGATCCCACCTGCTCCGGGCGCTCATCGATGTGAAGAGGAGTGATACAGATGAACGCATGAGCTCATTGCGCGTCGCCGTCGAACCGGAACACGACCCTCACGTGGTGGGAGCGGTCAGCGACGCGGGAGCGGAACTCGTCCCGCTGGACCACGCTCAGATCCTGGTGTGGCTGGGAGGGCCAGACGGCTTTCCCGAACTGCCGGACTCCGTCGAGTGGGTCGCACTCAGTACCGCCGGCATCGAACGGTTCGTCGACGCAGGCGTGCTCGACGATCGTCGCGTGTGGACCAATGCGTCCGGTTTCTACGCACAGGGATGCGCCGAACACGCGCTTGCGCTCCTGCTTGCGGGAACACGCCAGGTAGTCGCATCTGCGCGGAGCCGCTGGGCGAAGGACACCGTCGATCCCGCAGTGCGCACGCTGCGCGGTGCGACGGTCGTGATCCTCGGTGCGGGCGGGATCGGCCGAGCGCTCACTCCGATGCTGGCTGCGTGCGGGGCCTCGGTGATCGCCGTCAACAGATCGGGCCGACAAGTCGACGGGGCCGACCTCACGTTGCCTGCATCGAAGACCGATGAGGCGTTGACGCTCGCCGACCACGTGGTGTTGGCGGCACCCGACACCGCGGAGACGCGGCACGTGATCAACGACCGGACTCTCGCTCTCCTCAAGCCCCATTCGTGGGTGGTGAACGTCGCCCGCGGGCCATTGATCGACCAGGAAGCGCTGTACCGGGCGCTGGTCGGTGGCGTGATCGCAGGCGCGGGTCTCGACGTCACAGACCCGGAACCGCCGTCGCTCGACGATCCACTGTTCAGCTTGGACAACGTGGTGATCACGCCGCACGTCGCGAACCCGGCCGGGCGTCTGACAACCGAGATGGCGCCGTTTCTGGCCGAGAACCTCCGACGCTTCGCCGCGGGTGACGACCTGATCTCGCAGGTCGAGGTCGGACGCGGCTACTGAGCCTGAAACGCCCGTCGGTACATGGCGGGCGGCATCCCGGTGTCACGACGCAGGTGGACGCGGAGGCTCGCCGAGCTGCCGAGCCCCGATCGTTCGGCGACTGCGTCGATCGAGAGGTCGCTGCGTTCGAGCAACTCGCGCGCGTGGTCGAGTCGCAGTCGTTGCACCCAGACTCCCGGCGTCTGGCCGGTCTCTTCGCGGAACCGCCGATTGAACGTGCGAACGCTCATCTCCGATTGCCGCGCCAGACGGTCGACAGACAAGTTCTCCGCCGGATTCTCGGTCGCCCACCGTCTCGCCGCGGCGGTGCTTCCTTCGCCCCGTGCGGGCACGGGGCGGTCGACGAACTGCGGATGAGTCCCTTCGCGGGCGGGCGGCAGAACGCAGTACCTGGCGACGCGGGCCGCGGCGGCGGTGCCGTGGTCACCACGGATGATGTGCAGGCACAGGTCGATACCCGATGCGACTCCGGCCGAGGTGAGGATGTCGCCGTCGTCGACGTACAGGACGTGATCTATCAGCGTGACCGTCGGATGCAGCCGATGTAGATCGGCGCCTGCCTGCCAATGTGTGGTGACGGGACGGCCGTCGAGCAGTCCTGCGGCCGCGAGGATGAAGGCACCGGTGCAGATCGACACCAGTCGGGTGCTCGGCCGTATCAGGGTGAGGGCCTCGCGCAGATCGTCTGGCAGTTCACCTGACGCACGTGCGGGTGGGCACTTCGTCCCGGGGATCACCACGGTGTCGGCGCGGGCGAGAACCGACGCGTCCGACTCCGGTGCGATCGCGTAGCCGTTCGTCGACTGGACCGGGTCTCCGCTGACACTGCAGGTGACAACCTCGTACAGCGGATTCCCGTCCTCGTCGTCGGCCTTGCCGAAACAGGTGGGTGCGATGGTCGCGTCGAATCCGATGACGGGTTCGACGAGCAGAACGGCAACGGTGTGCATGGCATTATTCTGCCATTCATTGGCATTCATGCCACTGGTTCTGCGCCTGGACGCCGGGCATTCTGATTCACGTGAAACTTCGCATCCACTACGCCTGGGTGATCGCGGGCGTGGCTTTCCTGACGATTCTCGGGGCGGCAGGCTTCCGGTCGGTCCCCGGCGTCCTGATGGATCCGCTGCACCACGAGTTCGGGTGGTCGCACGGCACCATCGGTGCTGCGATGAGCGTCAACATGGCGCTCTACGGGCTCACCGCACCGTTCGCCGCCGCGCTCATGGACAAGTTCGGAATCCGACCGGTGGTGACGGCGGCGCTGGCTCTGATCGCCGCGGGCACGGGACTCGCGGTTGTCATGACGGCTAGTTGGCAGCTCGTGCTGCTGTGGGGTGTGCTCGTCGGGCTGGGCACCGGCGCGCTCTCGACCGCGTTCGTCGCGACGATCGCCACCCGCTGGTTCGTCCAGCGGCGAGGGCTCGTGACCGGAGTGTTGACCGCGGCCTCGGCCACCGGACAACTGATCTTCCTGCCGATCGTGGCGGCGCTGGCCGACGCGCACGGCTGGCGAACGTCGGTTCTGGTTGTCACCGCCGTCGCTCTCGCGGTGGTGCCGGTCGCCGGTCTGCTGCTGCGGTCGTGGCCGTCGGACATGGGAATGGCTGCGTTCGGGTCGACGGAGGTCACGGCACCGGTTCGGGAAGACCGCGGGATGGCGCGTGCGGCACTCAGCGGACTCGCGCTCGGCGCACGACGACCCGTGTTCTGGCTGCTCGCGGCCAGCTTCGCGATCTGCGGAGCGACGACCAACGGACTCCTGCAGACGCACTTCATCCCGGCGGCGGGCGACCACGGCATGCCCGCGACGACGGCGGCGTCGCTGCTGGCGCTCGTCGGAGTCTTCGACGTGGTCGGAACCATCGCGTCGGGATGGCTCACCGATCGTGTCGACCCGCGGATCCTGCTGGTGATCTATTACCTTGGACGGGGCATCGCGCTGGCCGGACTTCCATCGATCCTCGGGGCGACGGCAACTCCGAGCGTCTGGGTGTTCATCCTGTTCTACGGGCTGGACTGGGTGGCGACCGTGCCGCCGACGATGGCGTTGGCTCGCGAGCAGTTCGGCGACGCGACCCCTGTCGTCTTCGGGTGGATCTTCGCTGCTCATCAGCTCGGAGCGGCCGTCGCGGCGTTCGGCGCCGGAGCGATCCGTGATGCGTCCGGCGGCTACGATCCGGCGTTCTACACCGCGGCGGTCCTGTGTGTCGTCGCCGGATTCTTGTGCTGGGCGGTGCCGCGTCAGTGCGTGATGCGGGAAGAGAGCTCGGCCCGGACTCCGTCGCCGATCGGCTGACCCAGCGGCGTCCGCCAACACGCGCCCAGCACGTCGTAGCCGACGGCCGCGATACGCGTGTGCTCGGGCCATTGCTCACGAGCCCACGCGGGCTCGTCACATGCGCTGTCGGTGGCGGCGAGTTCAGCCTCGACGAGCTGCCACTGCAGGTCGCGGCGGTTCTGTCGCATGCCGTCTGCGTCGACGGGCGACGTCGCGCCGTCGGTGAGCACTCGGGTGCCCGCGTGTAGAACGGCTGAGTCGGCACTGTGCAGTGTCCGCCGGTGGATGCGGGGCAATAGCAGCCAGACGGCGGCGATCGCCACGGCCACGCCGAGAACGGTCTCGCCGATCCGCTCGCCTATCTGTACTGGCAGGGGCGTGCTCGGACCGCCCATGAGCAGCGCCAACGGGGTGATGAACAGGACAGCGACGGCGTAATTCGTCGCGACCGTCAACTCGATCAGCACGTTGAGGATCGCGAGGACGACGATCAGCGGACCAACGTGCAGGTCGAGTACGTGGAGGATCGCGTACAGGGCGACGCCCGCCACTGTGCCGAGCACACGCTGAGCGCCGCGGATGGAACCGTGCACGCGATCGGGGCCGAGTTGCAGAACGAGCACGGCGCCGAGGATCGCCCAATCGGGTCGACCGAGTCCGGAGAGCACGGCGATCGACCCCGCGAGTGCTGCGGCGACTGCCGCACGGAACGCCGACACCGCGGCGTGGCTGTCGAGTCGCGCGGCGAACGCCAGGCGGCGGGCGACGCTCGGCCGGGGGAGCGGGGCGACAAAGCTGCTGACCTGCGCGTCGTGGACCTTCTGATGCGCCGCCCACAAGCGTTGCGCGAGCTCGCTGTCGGTGGCGGCCGCATCGTGCAGGACCGTCCACGCGTTCAAGGTCGAGAGTGCAACGCCGTGTCGCGCCGCGGGATCGGCGCCCGAGTTCGATGCGAGGTAACTTTCGGCCGCCTCCAGCGCCGCAGTCGTCGCGGCCGTCTCCGGTCCACGCGGGTGCGACAGCACGGGCGCCATTCCCACGACCAGCGAGGCCAGGGCCCCCGCCGCACTGAACATCACCAGATGACCGACGTCGACGCCGTGACGAGTGACGAGTTGGGAGACCCCCGCGACGAGGACGAAGAAGAACGGTCCGGGAGGACCGAGGCGCAGCGCGTTTCCTGCGAACACACTGATGCCCGCGCACACGGCGAGGGCGCCGACAACACCCAGGTCCACCACGGTCGAGGCGTCCGGGCCTGCGAGCGAACCGAGAGCGCCGAAGAGCGCGGCCATCGCCGTCAGCAGCACCCCGGCGGTCAGGATCACTCGCCATCGGACCAGATACGCACGCCGCTCCCCATACAGGACGGCGAACGCGCCCATGGCGGCGAGGAGCGAGCCTGTGCCGAAACCGCAGAGGGCGAGGATCGTTGCGGGCAGCGCGAGCGACAGGCCGGCCCGAGCGGCGGGCGCCCATCGTCCGCGTGCAGACGGCCGGCGCAGGAGCACACCTCGAATCGCGGGCCGCTGTGGCGGGAGCGGATCCGAAGTCTGCCCGGTGGTCACTCGGCCGGATCTGCCTCGACGTCGGATTCGGCGGCTGCCTCCGCCTCGGCCTGCTCCCGAGCTCGACGGCGATCGCCGTGCAGCGACCGCACACGGCGCTCTTCGCGCAATACCTCGACGTGCAGGGCGCGTTCTGCGGCCAGCCACTCCGGCATCTCTTCGAGCAAGGCGTTGATCTGCTCAGTCGTCAGTGCTTCAGTGATCTCGCCGCGGACGAGTGCCGAATTCGAGATGCCGAGCTTGCCCGCCACCAGGTTCTTCGGATGCGGTCCATTGGCCCGCAGGTCACGGAGCCACTGCGGCGGATCGGCCTGCAGGGCTTCGAGTGCGGTGCGGGTGATCAGGCCTTCGCGGAACTCTGCGGGGGTCGCCGGCAGGTAGACGTCCAACTTCTTGGCGGCGGTGGCCGGTTTCATCGACTGCGAGCTCATGAGTCCAGGGTATCGGGCGGTAGCCTCGAACCGTGACCTCGCCCGAAACGCCGCGCCGCTTCACTCTCGGGTACGTGCCCGGCGTCACCCCGGCCAAGTGGGTGAGGATCTGGAAAGAGCGGCTTCCGCAAGTGCCGCTCGACCTCGTCGCCCTCGACGTCGCCGACACCGCTGGAGCGGTCGCCTCCGACGACGCGGACGTCACGATCACGCGCTTGCCCGATGCTCTCGCACACGGCGATCCCGGCCCCCACCACACGATCTCGCTGTACGAGGAGACCACTGTCGTGGTGCTGCCGAGGGACCACGGCCTCACCGCGGGTGACGAGTTGACGTTCGCGGACGTCGCGGACGAGCCGTTCCTGTGGCCGCTCGACGAGCCGCTTGTGGTGCCCGACCGTCCGGGTGCGGCTGTCGAACATCGACCCGACACGGTGGCCGACGCGATCGAGCTCGTCGCCGCCGGAATCGGACTCCTGTTGGTCCCGCAGTCGTTGGCGCGACTGCATCACCGCAAAGACCTCGTCTACCGGCCGGTGACGGATGCACCGACGAGCACTGTCGGTCTCCTCTGGTCGGCACCGACGTCTGAGCTGTGTGACGAGTTCATCGGCATCGTCCGGGGCCGCAAGGCCACGTCGTCGCGTGGGGGCTCCGAACCCGCTCCGAAACGGTCGGCCAAGGAGAAGGCCGCAGCCAAGCGCGCAAACCGCGAAGCCGCGGGGAAGATCCCGGGCAAGGGGAAGAGCGCAGGCCGCCGTCGTCGGCCGTCACGCTGATCACCGGAGTCTCTTCGCACACAGGTGGAACTCGGGGAAACGGTGGAATCCTTCCGCCGGTCGGCTCACCGTCCGCCACAGTTCAGTGAAACCGGCATCTGTGACGGCTTCGGCGATCGAGTCGGGATGCCATCGCCAGGCGGGGGCGACTGCGTGATCGAACTCGGCGACGCCGGGTTCATCGCTCGACTGTCCGGCCAGGAGGACGCACGCCCCGGACGGCAGACGGGACGCCCAGTCAGCCAGAGCTTCGCGCACACCGATCGGCGGTACGTGGATGAGGCTGTACCGGGCGACGACCCCGGCGACCGCCGACAGGTCGACGGTGCTCAGCGATGCGTCGTCGGCGGAGAACTCCAGGTCGGGGTGCGCGAGTTCGGCCTGTTCACGCATGCCGGTGCTCGGGTCGACCGCCAGCACGGTGAAGCCGGTGTCGGTGAGATACGCCGCGACATGTCCGATGCCGCAGCCGACGTCGACGATCGTCGAGCCGAGGTCCGAGCCGCGTGCCTCCGAAGCGAACGCGTCCACCGCGGCCTGTTCGAGCGGCGATCCGAACGTGTCGGGAATCAGGTCGGCATACGTCTGCGCCATCTTGTCGTAGCCGAGTTGTTCGGCGGTCATGTGTTGCTCCCTCGGGCGATGCGGACGAGTTCGGCTGCGGGGCCCCGCAGTTCACGTGGAGGTCGCCACACGGCGCGGAGCGCACGGGACAGGTCGAGGCCGTCCACCTCGACCGGCCGGACCGCACCGGAGCGTGCGTCGTCGGCGATCGCGAGGCTGCTCAGCACGGCGGGCCCGACTCCGGCGGCGACCGACGTTCGGATCGCGGCGCTGCTCCCCAGTTCGAGGATCGGCTCGGCGCGCGGGAACGCTGACAGCGCGTCGTCGAGTGTGGTGCGGGTGCCCGACCCGGGCTCTCTGACCAGGAGTGGAGTCGCAGCGAGCTCTACTGCGCTGACCTTCCGTCGGCGCCGCGTCCACGGATGATCGGGTGGAACCACGAGCACGAGCCGGTCGCGGGCGACGACGGTGCTGCACAGCTTCGACGGCACAGACGGAGACTCGACAAAACCGAGGTCGCAGGCGTCGTTCGCCAACGACACGAATACGGTCGACGAGTTCTGCACACGTAGATGGACGGTCACCTCGGGAAACTTGGCGCGGAATGTGCCGAGCCAGCGGGGCAGCAGGTGCTCGGCGACGGTCATCGACGCGCCGACGGTCAGTTCCGCCGTGTGATCGGACTTGAGGCCCTCTGCGACGTCCAGGAGTTCGGTGGCGCCGTCGACGATCTGGCGGGCCCAGTGGACCAAGACGGTTCCCTGGGGAGTGAGCGTGGAGCCTGCGGTCGCCCGTTTGATCAAGGGCACACCCAGCTGACGTTCCAGGCGTGAGATCGATCGGCTCGCGTTCGGCTGGGCGACGCCCGTCATCCGGGCCGCCGCGCTCAGGCTGCCGTGGTCGTCGACGCCGACGAGCAGCTCCAGCGCACCCAGGTCGAGTGATCGCACATCCATGCCATGACCATAACCTGCGGAGATGTCGTTCAGATATGGATCACCCATATCAAGTAGATATGAATCCATGCTCGGGATCGGGGTACCGGGTGCACCGATCCGCGGCCACAGTGGACGTATGACGATCCTCAAGCCGCAGACCGCCGGAGTCCTCCCCGGCCTCGCACTCGCAGGTCTCGGGGCGGCCGTGGCGGTCAGTCTGTCGGCCGTGCTCCCAGCGATGAGCCCGTTGCTCATCGCGATCCTGCTCGGCGCCGTGTGTGCGAACATGATCACCCTGCCGGCCACACTTCGTCCGGGTCTAACGTTCGCGTCCAAGACGCTGCTGCGCATCGGCGTTGCGCTCCTCGGCCTGCAGCTCGTCGTCGGCGACATCCTCGGCCTCGGCGTCGGTGTCATCGCGGTGGTCGTGGCGATCGTGGGCGGCGGCATCGTCGGCACCCTCTACATCGGCAAATTGCTCGGTGTGCCCTTCGCCCAGCGGCTCCTGATCGCGTGTGGCATGTCGATCTGCGGTGCAGCGGCGGTCGCCGCCGTCGACGGAGTGATCGACGCCAAAGAAGAGGACGTCGCGGCCGCGGTCGGATGTGTTGTCGTCTTCGGCACTCTCATGATTCCGGCAGTGCCGTTCCTGTCGAGCGTGATGGGTCTGTCGGATTCGACCGCGGGCATGTGGGCCGGCGGCTCGATCCACGAGGTCGCACAGGTCGTCGCGGCCGGTGGAATGATCAGCGGCAGCGCGTTGGCCGTGGCGGTGGTCGTCAAACTCGCACGCGTCGTGATGCTCGCGCCGGTGCTCGCCGTGATCAGCGTGCGGCAGCGCAAGGAGATCGGTGACGGCGGAAAGCGTCCTCCGCTGGTCCCGCTGTTCGTGCTCGGGTTCCTCGGCTTCGTCGCGTTGCGGTCGTCCGGTGTGCTGCCGGACGTGGCGCTCTCGATCGGTGGTGACCTTCAGAAGATCGCCCTCACCACGGCGATGTTCGCTCTCGGCGCCGGAATCCGGATCGACGTCATGCGTCGTGTTGGACTTCGCCCCCTCGTCCTCGCCGCGTCGGGCACGGTCCTCGTGGCCGCGATCGCGCTGGTCGGTGTACTGCTCGCCGCCTGACAACCATTGCCGTAACCGCCGGTAACGCTTACTCTGAGGTCGAAACGGCTCAGGGAGGCACACATGAGTTGGTCTGCGGATCACATCGGGGATCAGACCGGGCGGCGTTTCATCATCACGGGAGCCAACGGCGGCCTCGGCTCGGTGACGGCGAAGCGACTGGCCGACAAGGGCGGCGCCGTTGTCCTGGCGTGCCGGGACGTCGCCAAAGCGGAGAGGGTCGCAGGTGAGATCGGCGGTGATGTGACCGTCGCTCGGCTCGACCTCGCCGACCTGTCGTCGGTGCGATCCTTCGCCACAGGGCAGGGGGAGTTCGACGTCCTCATCAACAACGCCGGGTTGATGAACATCCCGTTCCGCCGCACCGTGGACGGGTTCGAGATGCAGTTCGGTGTGAACCATCTCGGGCACTTCGCGCTGACCGGGCTGCTGCTCGACAAGATCACCGACCGAGTGGTCACCCTGTCGAGCATCGCCCACAGTCAGACGCCCAAGCTGTGGATCGACGACCTCGACTATCGACACCGCAGGTACCAGCGGAACCTCGCATACGCGCAGTCGAAGCTCGCGAACTTGATGTTCGCTCGCGAGTTGGAACGACGGCTCCGCGACGCCGGGAGCTCGGTCCGCTCATACGGAGTCCATCCGGGCGTGTCGGGGACCGATCTGTTCGCTCGGACGGAGACCGTCTTCGATCGCGTTGGCGTGCTGGGCGCGAGCCTGGTGGGACATCCGCCGGAGAAGGCGGCCGAGTCGACTCTGTTCGCGGCGACGGAAACGGCCGATCCCGACGTGTTCTGGGGACCGACGGGGCTGCTCATCGGGTCCCGCGGGCCGGTGCGGCCATCACGCTCGACACGCCTCTCGCGGAACTCCCGCCTCGCTGCACGGCTGTGGACGGAGTCGGAGAAGATGACCGGCGTCGAATTCGCCTTCGACGGCGCGGTGCGCGACGGAGTCCAGTCATGAGCGCGGGACCGTTGGACAGGCTGTGGGGAGCGCGGCGCGGGATCGAGCGCTATGTCGTCAAGAACGCTGCGTCGGCCATGCGTTTGGGCGCTCTCGACCTGGTCGGGCGTGTGGTGGTCGTGACCGGTGGAAGCTCTGGGATCGGCCTCGCGACGGCACGTCGGTGCCTCGGCGAGGGCGCTCGCGTGGTCATCGTCGCCCGGCGACTGGACGAACTCGAGCAGGCGCGCGCCGAGCTGTCCCGATCGGGTGAGATCCACGTGCGCCAGTGTGATGTGACCGACGAGCACGCGGTCAGGTCGATGATGGCCGACATCGAAGAGTCTGTCGGTCCGATCGATGTGCTCGTCAACAACGCGGGTCGATCGATTCGTCGGTCGACGGTGAATGCGGCCGATCGCATGCACGACTACCGGCGGACCATGGACGTGAACTATTTCGGCGCCGTCGCCTGCACGCTGGCAGTGCTGCCGGGCATGATCGAGCGCCGCCGCGGACGGATCGTGAACGTGTCGAGCATCGCGACTCAGGCCCTCGGTCCGCGCTTCGGCGCGTATGCCGCGAGCAAAGCCGCGCTCGACGCGTTCGGCGAGGTGTTGGCCGGCGAAGTCGCGGGTCGTGGCTTGACCGTCACGTCGGTCAAGATGCCGCTGACGCGGACTCCGATGATCGAACCGACGGGCGCGTACCGGAAGGCGTCGAGCATCAGCGCCGGTCAGGCTGCCACGTTGGTCATGCGAGGGATCAAGTACGGCCGTCCGCGGGTGTCGACGCTCGTCGGTGAAGCCGCAACGGTCGGGACGACTGTCGTGCCGGGGTCGATGGCGCTCTGGCGGCAGGTCGACTACTTGGCGGTCCCGGAGTCGGCTGCGGCACGCGGCGGACGGGGACCGTCTGAGCGGTCGTGATCAGACCGCAGGCGTATAGGTCGACGAATCGCTCGTGTACTCGGGCTTGCCGTACGTGACGAGGCGTCGGTCGAGCAGGCGGACGAGATAGTGATCCACCGGGTCACGGAGAACGGGTACCCGGACCGCGGTGCGGACCGCGGCGATGCGACCCACGATGAACGGCGCGGTCGCGGCGATGCGGGCGTAGTCGGCGACGCCGATGTCGACTCCCATGCGCGCCGCAGCTCGACTGTCGCCCCCGCAGAACGCGATCATGAAACCCACTGCGCTGTAACTGCGCTCGACGGCGTCGGCGATCCGGTCGAACCACGACTCGGTGGGTCGTAGATAGGCGCTCATGGTGGAATTCACCAGGCGCCGGCATGTCTCGTCGAACCCGTGACGCAGCACTGCGGCCCGGCCGTGGAACTGACGAATGATGTCGTCGGGCTCCGACGGCACCAACTCCTCGGGCAGGCCGAGGAGGAAGCATCGGTATCGAGAGAACTCGACGAGCGCACGTTCGCCCGGCGTGAACGACGACCGGCCGGCCCGGATCACCCGCTGGGACAGCAGGTACATCCCGATGAGCCCGGCGGGCATCTGGTCGACCTGCGGAACTGGCAGTCCGTACACCGAGGTGTCCCACACGTCCGACTTCGTGAGGGCGTGGAAACGGACCATCGAGTGCATCAGACGCACCATCGCCGCCGCCTCGAACCCCGGGCCGAAGCGGTCGAGCGCACCCGGCATCGTGGTGACCGCGAAGAAGCTTGTCGTCTCGTTGACGCGATGGGCCGCCCGCTTGCCCGACAACGCGCCGGTCAGAGCCATCGGGAGGGCGGCGTACGTGTTGGTGAACGTTGCGATGAACGCGCCGCGGGTGATGAAGGGCGCCAACAGTGCTGCGTCCACTCGGGCGCGGCGCGCGCCCTCGGCTACCAGCGACATGTCGATCCAGTCGGGCGTGTCCTCGAGGGCACGGATGAACGACGAGAGCTCTGGCGGAGCGTCGGGCACCGCGTCCAATCCCTGCTGGCACGCGGTACGCAGCATCGCGATCAGGTGCGACACGCTGTGCGACGCCGACAGCGCCGCGTAGCTGTCGGCCGGGATGTCGCCGAGAAATGTGGCGATGCTCATCAGCTCGACGGTCTCCGGGTCGTCGAGCAGCGATTGCCGGTCGCCGACGCGGGCCGGAAGGGCCGAGGCGTCAGACGGATCAGTCGTGAGCCGGTACGGGACTGCGTCGAAGTCGAAGTCGCCGTACAAACTGGGGAGTCGGTGTTGTTGGCTGTGGACCGTCTCCGCGAGTCGGGGGAAATGCGTGGTCACGACATCCTCATTTCTCACAGTGTGTGAGTTGATGCTCACAGACTGTGAGTTATGATGTCAAGGGTGACCACGGGACGACGACGAATGAGCGCGGCGCAACGCCGTGAACAGATTCTCGACGTCACCAGGTCGATCGTGCTGGACGAGGGATTTCACGAAGTGACGCCCGGCCGGATCGCGGCAGGGGCAGGCGTCGACCGGTCGCTCGTCTACCAGCAGTTCGGTGATCTCGCAGGCCTCTTCGTCGCGCTCATCGACCGTGAGATCACCATCGCGGGCGAGGGGTTCGCTGCAGCGGTCGCCGCGGCCGCAGACCAGCCGGAGCGCCCGACGTTCGACACGGTCTTCGACGGTGTTCTCGCCGCGATCGACGAGAATCCGTCTGCGTGGCGACTGTTCTTGTCTCCGCCGCAAGGCGCTCCGCCGGAACTGCACGCGCGTCTCGCGGAGTCGACGAAGCTGGTCCGGGGCTTTCTGCAGGACGAACTCGAGCGTTTGAATCCCGACTTGGAAGACCCAGAGCTGACGGCGCTCGCACTGCACGCGGCAGGCAGTGAACTACTCCACCAGCACGTCGTGAATCCAACGGCCGTCACCGCCGATCGGCTCCGTGCGTTCATTCCCGCTGCGATCGCTCGCCGCTCCGGACGGTGAGGCTCGCTCGTCGACGTGTCAGTCGAAGTCCGCTCCGACCTTCGGCGGTGACGCCTCCAGCAGGTTGTTCTCGTCGTCGGTGAAAGCGCGGGCGCGGGACAGGAAACGCACACCTTCGGGCGCTTCGAGGGAGAAGCCCGCACCGCGACCGGGGACGACGTCGATGATCAACTGCGTGTGTTTCCACGCCTCGAACTGGTCGCCTCCGATCCAGACTCGCACCGCGGGGAGTGGATCGGGCAGATCTATCTCGCCGACGAGCACGTCGCGCTGACCGATGCGGAACTCGCCGACCGGGTAACACATCGGCGCCGACCCGTCGCAGCAGCCGCCGGACTGGTGGATCATCAGTCCGCCGTGCAGCTCCGACAGTTTGGTGAGAAGGTCGACGCCCGCTTGGGTCGCTACTACTCGGTCGGGTGCGGTGGTGGTCATGGGTTGATCCTTTCACCTGGTTCCGGTGGAGAGATGGGACTCGCCCGGACCGGGAACGCCGGTCCGGGCGAGGGTTCTCGACTGCGCTCGAACGGCGGAGGGGACGCTCGAACGGCGGTGGAGGGGGCTAGAACGGCGGTGGAGGGGCTAGAAGAAGCCCTTGGCGTTCTGCGAGTAGCCGACGAGGAGGTTCTTCGTCTGCTGGTAGTGGCCGAGCATCATCAGGTGGTTCTCGCGTCCGACGCCGGACTGCTTGTAGCCGCCGAACGCCGCGTGTGCCGGGTAGTCGTGGTAGGTGTTCGTCCACACTCGGCCGGCCTGGATGTCACGACCGGCGCGGTAGGCGACGGCGCCGTTGCGGCTCCACACACCGGCACCGAGGCCGTACAGGGTGTCGTTGGCGATCGAGATCGCGTCGTCGTAGTCGGTGAACGACGCGACCGCCAGCACCGGACCGAAGATCTCCTCTTGGAAGATTCGCATCTTGTTGTCGCCTGCGAACACTGTCGGCTGGATGTAGTAGCCGCCGGACAGGTCGCCGCCGAGGTCGGCGGGTTCGCCGCCGGTGAGCACCTTGGCGCCCTCGTCCCGGCCGATGGCCAGGTACGACTTGATCTTCTCCCACTGGTCGCTGCTGGCCTGTGCGCCCATCATGGTGTCGGTGTCGAGCGGGTTGCCCTGCTTGATGGCCTTGACGCGGGCGACGGCCTTCTCCAGGAAGTCGTCGTAGATTCCGCCCTGGACGAGCGCGCGGCTCGGGCAGGTGCAGACCTCACCCTGGTTGAGGGCGAACATCGAGAAGCCCTCGAGCGCGCGGTCGAGGTAGCCGTCGTCGGCCGACATCACGTCGTCGAAGAACAGATTGGGGCTCTTGCCGCCGAGTTCCAGGGTCACCGGGATCAGGTTCTCGGTCGCATACTGCATGATCAGGCGGCCGGTGGTCGTCTCACCGGTGAACGCGATCTTGCGGATGCGGTTGCTCGACGCCAGCGGCTTGCCCGCTTCGACGCCGAAGCCGTTCACGATGTTCACGACGCCGTCGGGCAGCAGGTCGCCGATGATGCTCATCAGGTACAGGATCGACGACGGAGTCTGCTCGGCGGGCTTGATGACCACCGCGTTGCCCGCCGCGAGTGCCGGTGCGAGCTTCCACGTCGCCATCAGGATGGGGAAGTTCCACGGGATGATCTGGCCGACGACGCCGAGCGGCTCGTGGAAGTGGTAGGCGACGGTGTCCTGATCGATCTCCGAGATGCCGCCCTCCTGGGCGCGGATGGCGCCTGCGAAGTAGCGGAAGTGGTCGATGGCGAGCGGGATGTCGGCGGCGAGCGTCTCGCGGACGGCCTTGCCGTTCTCCCAGCACTCGGCGACGGCGATCTTCTCGAGGTTCGCCTCCATGCGGTCGGCGATCTGGTTGAGGATCACCGCGCGTTCGGCCACCGAGGTCTTGCCCCAAGCAGGTGCGGCGGCGTGTGCGGCGTCGAGTGCGAGGTCGATGTCCTCGGCGGTCGAACGCGCGACCTCGCAGAAGGTCTTGCCGTCGACGGGAGACGGATTCTCGAAGTACTGGCCCTTGACCGGGGGAACCCACTTGCCGCCGATCCAGTTGTCGTAACGCGACTCGAAGCTCATGACGGAACCCTCGGTTCCGGGCTTGGCGTAAACGGCCATTGTGGTGACTCCTTCGCACAGCTTAAACGGTGATCATTGGTGATGTGAGACACACCGTAGGCCGGTGATGGTTGCAGTCACGTTGCAACGATGACGGAGGTGTCGATGGAGTCGCCGTCTGTGCGAGGTTGATCCCGTAGTGCGCCGCGTCAACGCTCCAGTTCGGTGCCGCTCTGGGTGTCGGATTGGTTCTGAGTGTGCGACTGGGTGACGGTTCGCACAAGCACGGTGCCCGCCTGAACGACTGGGACTCCGAGGGCCCACAGTGCTTGCGGGTAGCCGAGGGCCAGCCCGACGAACACCGCGGCCAGGCATAGTGCACTGATCGACCATGAGAGCCACTGTCCTTGGTTGAGCGCGGCTCGGTCGGCTTCGGCGAGCGTCGTATTGACCGCGACTTCTCCGAGGACAGCCTCGCGAACCGTTTGTTCGCGTGCTTCCGAGATTCCGAGCTCGCGTTCGATTGCACCCATGCGCCGCTCGTTGATTGCGACAAGGCGATCTGCGATTCCGGGGAGGATCGACTCGTATTCGGCCAGGTCCTCGGGCCGGGGGAGGTCGCCACTCCACTGGGTGATGGCGGTGATCATGCGGGCATCGGAACCGCCGATGATCTCGGCGTCGAGTGTCTCGTCGAGCTCCGCTACTCCGCTGTACGTCTCGCTGAGCGAACCTTCGCGGTGGCCGAAGCCACTATCGCCTGCGCGCTTGTCGCCTGGCGTCGGGTCGTTGTCGTCAGGGGGCGCGGGGTCATGCTCATGGTGTCCACGCCGCGTCGTGCTGCGCGACTGTTCGCGTCCCGAATCTTCGTCACCATTCAAGAGTATCCCCAACCGTGGATCGGGACGGCTGAGATCGCCGCAATCAATCGTTTAAGGGTATTACGGTGAATAGTCTGATTACTCGTGTATCGGGGAATGTTGATGCGCGGTGATCGGCGGCCAATGATGTGACATCCGGGGCAACATACCGGTGCCCTTCAGGTTTTACTTAGCGCGACGGCTTAGCATCACCTCGATGTCTACTCGGCCTGAAGCACCCTCACGGACGTACGCGATCATCGCGGCTGTCGCCGGATCGATCGCGATCGCGGCGGCGGTGTTGACGCCCTTTCTCCCTGTTCAGGAGCAGTCCTCGACCATCGACTGGCCCAGTGGGCAGTCGCTGAACTCGACGGACGCATCGGTCGTCGCACCGCTCGCGACTCAGACGCCTGCATCGCTCGACGTGAGCGTTCCGTGCGCTGTGCTGCGCCAGGTCGACGCCGACACGCCCAAGACGATCGTGGCGTCCATGCCGACGAAAGCCGAAGGGTTTCGTGAGAACGCACTGTTGGTCTCGGGATCCCAAGCGGGTGTGACGGTCGCCGTTCGCGGTGTGGAGCTGGTCTCGGCGTCTCGTGCCGACCTCGCGAAGTGCCGCAGCGTCCACGTCTGGTCGGACGGACCGACGATGTTCGCGCAAGTTGTGGGCGTCGGACCGGCCGTGACCGATCCGGACGCCCAGAAGCCTCAGGTCACCGGAGTGTTCACCGATCTCGACGGCGCGCAGGTCAAGGCAGCGCAGGCGGCGGGCCTCGCCGTGACGATCGACGTCGACAACCGGTTCGACGTGACCCCGACGATCCTCAAGTGGCTGGTCATCATCGTCGGCGTGATCGCCGTGGTCCTCGCCCTGTTCGCCGCGTGGAAGCTCGACTCCGCGAACGGCCACCGCCATCGCTTCTCGCCGGTCGGACGCTGGAAGATCCTGATCCCGAGCGTTGTGGATCTGCTGGTCACCGCGTCGCTCGTGGTCTGGCACTTCCTCGGCGCCGGATCCTCGGACGACGGTTACATCCTCACGATGGGACGCAACGCGTCCGACGCGGGCTACCTCGGCGACTACTACCGCTGGTTCAACGTCCCCGAGGCGCCGTTCGACTGGTACTACTCCTTCCTCGGACACTGGGCCGAGATCTCCACCGCCGCGATCTGGATGCGGCTGCCCGCTCTGCTCGCGGGACTGGCGTCGTGGTTCATCCTCAGCCGTGTGCTGCTGCCACGCCTCGGCGTGGCGATCCGCGGATCGCAGTGGGCGGCATTGACCGCCGCCGCCGTGTTCGTGGCCTACTGGATGCCGTTCGCATCGGGCATGCGCAGTGAGGCGATCATCGTCCTCGGCTCGCTGCTGACCTGGTGGATGACCGAGCGCGCCGTCGCCACCCGCCGCATCCTGCCCGCGGCGCTCGCCGCACTCTTCGCAGGCATGACTCTGGCGACCGCACCGCACGGCATCATCGCCGTCGCAGTACTGATCGCCGGTTCCCGACCGATGCTGCGCGTGATCCGCGCCCGCCATCGTGAAGCCGGACTGCTCCCGCTCATCGCGCCGATCGGCGCGGCCTTCGCATTCGTCGTGCTGGTGGTGTTCCGCCAGCAGACCATCGCCACGATCGGCGAAGCGATCCGCGTGCGCTACGAAGTGGGTCCGACCGCGGCCTGGTACCAGGAACTCCTGCGCTTCTACTTCCTGACCCTCTCGCACGACGACGGCGCCCTCGCCCGTCGTCTGCCGGTCCTCGTCCTGGTCCTCTCATTGTTGGCGACGCTCGCGGTCCTGTTGCGTCGCAAGCACATCCCCGGCATCGCCCGAGGCCCGGTGTGGCGTCTGGTCGCGGCGACCCTCCTGACGATCCTGCTGCTGTCGTTCACGCCCACCAAGTGGACGGTGCAGTTCGGCGTGTACGCGGGTCTCGGAGCGGCACTGGCCGCCGTCGTCACCGTCGTGATGGCACAGCAGGCCCGCCGCTCTGCCCGCGACCTCTGGATCTATCTCGCAGCGCTGATGCTCGCGTGTGCAGGCGCCACGGCGGGCTCCAACGCGTGGGGCTGGAGCTACGACTTCGGCATCTCGTGGTCGGACAAGATCCCCGGCCTCAAGGGCATTCCGGCTCCGACGCTGTTCCTCGGCCTCACGGGCGTCGCGTTCCTCGCTGCCATCTGGTGCCACGTCCGGCCGCCGACGTCGAAGGTGATCGATCACGACACCCGGTGGCGGACGGTCGCCCGGTCGGCGCCCATGCTGGTGCTGGTGGTCGCGGTGCTGCTCGCCGAAGGCGCGCTCTTCGCCCGCGCGGCCGTCCAACGATCCGACAGTTACACCAACCTGAGCGCAGGTCTGCGCGCCGTCACGGGCGACACCTGCGGCATGGCCGACGACGTGCTCGTCGAATCGGACTCCAACGCCGGGATGCTCACGCCGATCGGGACGTCCGACGTGTCGAAGGCCCTCTCCGGTGACTCCGTCGGTTTCACACCCGACGGTGTGGCCGCCGATCTGACGCCGGAGAACATCGTCATCGGGGCAGGCACCATCCACACCGGCCGCAAGGTGTCTGCGCCGTTCGTCGTCACCCCCGGAACTCCGGGAACCCTCGGCGGACGCGGAGCGACCACGGTCAACGGATCGGTCGCTGCCCTCCCGTTCGGTCTCGATCCCGCCCGGACGCCGGTCCTGGGCAGTTACGGCTACGACGACGGCACGGCCCACCTCACGTCGTCGTGGTACTCATTGCCCGCGCGCGACGCCTCGCCCCTGCTGGTGATCTCCGCAGCCGGCTCGATCTTCTCCATCGACCAGGACGCGGCAGCCCGGCCCGGACGCTCGCTTGTCGTCGAATTCGGACGCGGCGAGGGAACCGAGTTCACGTCGATCGGCAGCTACGTGCCGATCGACCCCGACTGGGGCTCCAACCGGCCGTGGCGCAACCTGCGCATCCCGATGGCCGCAGTGCCCCGCGACGCGACAGCCATGCGGATCGTCGCCGAAGACTCCAACGTGAACCCGGACGAGTGGCTGGCGTTCACCCCGCCGCGCGCCCCCGTCCTCAAGACTCTGAACGACGTCATCGGGCACGATACCCCGGTGCTGTTCGACCTGTCTGTCGGCGCGCAGTTCCCGTGCCAGCGGCCGATGACGGCCCGCGACGGCGTGTTCGAGCAGCCGAGGTGGCGCATCATGCCCGACCAGGTGACCGCGGGGTCGAAGTCGACGTCCTGGCAGGACCGGTCCGGTGGCGGCATCCTCGGTGTCACCGACGGCATCGCATCCGAGTCGACGGTGTCGACGTATCTGAAGAACGACTGGTACCGGGACTGGGGAGCACTGCTGAAACTGACGCCGCTCGCTCCCGACGCGGCGACGGCGCAGGTCTCGACATCGACGGAGACGGCGTGGGGATGGAAGCGATCGGGTCCGATCCGGGCGGTGTCGCCCAATGAGTAGGGGTCGCCCAGTGAGTGAAGTGAAGAACGTGGAATCCGCAGCCGTCGACCCGTCGCGCGGACCGAGTGAACGCACAGTTCGGATCGCGAAGATCGTCGCCGTGGTCGCCGGTCTGCTCGGTGTGCTGCTGGCCGTCGTCTCTCCGGTGCTGCCCGTCTCGTACACGAAGACCGAGCTCAACTGGCCGCAGGCCGCTGCGCAGGACGCGACGCCGGTGGTGCAGAACGTCGCGGCGCCGAACGTGTCGTACGTCCCCGTCTCGATGGACATCGCCGTGCCGTGTCGGCTCGCCGCCGACCTTCCGGCGAGCGGCGGAGTCCTCGTGTCGACTGTTCCCGCCGCAGGCGCCGAGGCCGGCAAGGTCGGACTCTTCGTCCGTGCCACCGCGGATCGCATCCTGGTGACGCAGCGGAGTTCGGTCGTCCTCAACGTTCCGCGCGCGCAGGCGCAGCGCGCGTCCGACTGCCGGATCGTCGTGCACGCCGACTCCGAGGGAACCAGAGGTGCGGTCGAAGGATTCACCGGCGACGGCCAGACCACCTTCGACGTCCCCGACCCGAACTCGCGCCCGCAGATCCTCGGTGTCTACACCGATCTGCCGAAGACGACGCCGCCGGACGGGCTGACGTTCCGCTCGACTGTCGACACCCGTTTCATCTCCAGCCCGACGACGCTCAAGGGCGCACTGCTGATCATCGGCGTCCTCGCGACGCTGTTGTCGATCGCGGCGCTCGCCGTGCTCGACGCACGCGACGGCAAGAAATTGCGTCGCCTGCTGCCGAAGCGCTGGTGGCGGCCCACCGTTCCCGACGTCTTCGTGACGGCTGTGCTCGGGGTATGGCTGTTCATCGGCGGCAACACCGCCGACGACGGCTACCAGGTGACCGTCGGGCGAGTCGCGCCCGGAGCCGGTTATCTGGACAACTACTACCGGTACTTCGGCGTCCCCCAAGATCCGTTCGGCTGGCACTACCAGTACCTGTCGCTGTGGATGCAGGTCAGCACATCCGTGCCGTGGCTGCGCCTGCTGCCGCTGCTGTTCGGCCTCGCCGGATGGTTCCTGATCAGCCGGTTCGCACTGCCCCGCCTGGGCCGCGCGGTCCGGACGTCGAAGTCGGCGTACTGGGCGGCGGCGCTCGGGTTCCTCGCCGTCTGGCTGCCGTTCAACAACGGACTCCGTGTGGAACCGGCCATCACCGTCGGCGTCCTCGCGACGTGGGTTCTGGTGGAACGTGCCATCGCGTCCGGTCGCCTGGTCCCGTGGGCGCTGGCGATCATCACCGCCGCGTTCACGTTGACGATTCACCCGGTCGGCGCGATCGCAGCCGTCGCCCTTCTGGCCGGGTTGCGCCCACTGCTGGCTCGGCTCCGCGCCCGACGCGCCCGGGACGGCTGGCTCCCGATGCTGATGCCGCTCCTCGCCTCCGGCGTCGCCGTGCTGTACGAGATCTTCTCCGATCAGACCATCGCGTCGATCATGGAAGGCGTCCGAGTCCAGGGCGTCGTCGGCCCCACCAACAAGTGGTGGAACGAGGGCATGCGCTACTACGTGCTGCTGAACCCGACTCCCGACGGTTCCATCGCGCGCCGCATCGGCATCTTCGTGACGATCTTGTCCGTCCTGCTTGTCGTTCTGCTGCTGCTCAGTCGACGCCGGATCACCGGCATGCCGACCGGACCGTTGTGGCGTCTCGTGTCGGTGACGGCGGGCGCGGTTGTGGTGTTGGCTTTCGTCCCGACGAAGGCGACCCACCAGATGGGCGCCATCGCGTGTCTGACCGGCGTCCTCGCTGCGGCCGCGACCACGATGATCCGCCCCGAAGTACTGCATCGGCGGTGCAACCGGACGTTCTTCGCCGCAGCCGCGACCTACGCGCTCGCGGTGGCGTTCGCCGGCCGCAACCAGTGGTGGTACGTCGGCAGCTACGGCATTCCGTGGGCTGACGACACGCCGCACTTCGGTCCGTTCGCCCTGTACATGCCGATCTTTGCGGCCGCCGTCGCCCTCACCGGCCTCGGCATCTGGCAGTACTACCGCGACGACGCGTTGGGCCAGACGCAGGATAGAGACGCAGAGTCCGCCCCACAGCACCTCGGACTCATCAGCAGGCTTCCTCGCTACGCGCTGTCCATCGTGTGCGCGATCGTCCTGCTGTTCACGTTCGCTTCGGTCGGCAAGGCCGCGATGGGCGACTCGTGGACGTGGGCGCGGTCGAACGTCGACTCGCTGCGCGGGCAGTCGTGCGCGTTGGCCGAGGACGTCCTCGTCGAGGCCGACCCGAACAAGGGCCTGCTCGCTCCCGCGGACGTCGCCGGTCAGAAGGGCATGAGCGTCGCCGATGCACTGGCAGGCGGCAAGGGCAAGGCCGACGGCTTCACGCCGAACGGCGTCCCGACTCATCTCGAGAGTGAAGACGACTCCGACAGCGACTCCAGCGGAGCCGTTCAGCAGACGTCTGACGCAACGGACTCGTCGTCGACTTCCGGCGGGTCGGCGGACACCGATGGCGGCACGGTCGGCACCGAAGGCGTCAACGGGTCGTCGGTGAAACTGCCGTTCGGTCTGGACCAGAAGCGGGTTCCGGTCCTCGGCACCTACGGATCGCCGAACGGGCGCGGGAAGCTCACTTCGTCGTGGTACGGCCTGCCGGCGCGCAGTGGTGACGCGCCGCTGGTCACCATGTCGGTCGCCGGTTCGGTCGAGTACCTCGACGATCTCGCAGTGCTCAACAGCGGGCAGTCGTTGCGACTGGAGTTCGGTCGCGTCGAGAAGGACGGCCGAGTCACAACGGTCGCCTCGATGGTCCCGTTGGACGCGGGAGGAGCTCCGCAATGGCGCAACCTGCGGTTCCCGCTCTCATCGGCGCCGCCGCGTGCGACGGTCGTCCGGATCGTGGCGTCCGACGTCTCCGCGGCACCCGCACAATGGCTCGCCGTCACACCACCTCGCGTCACGAAGCTCGTGACGCTGAACGAACTCGTCGGTTCGCAGGCGCCGGTCCTGCTCGACTGGGAGGTCGCACTGGCGTTCCCGTGCCAGCGTCCCGCGGCCGCGATCAACGGTGTGCTCGAGGTCCCCGAATGGCGGATCACGCCCGACGCCGAAGGCGAGCGCGTGAACTCGCAGCGCTGGATGGCCGGCGACTACGGCGGCCCGCTCGGCATCACCGAGAACATGCTACGGTCGGTCACCAAACCCGGCTACCTGCGGAACTCGTGGGCCAAGGACTGGGGCACGCTCCGCCGACTCGAACCCCTCGCCCCGCAAGTCACCGCACGCCTCGACGTCTCGACGATGCAGCACAACGGACTCTGGACGCCGGGCCCGATGAGGCCGTACAAGAACTGACGGCGCGGGGTCGGTTCAGGCACCGAAGCGGCGGTTGAGGAGCCGGACGCGGCTGGCGGCGATCGCGGCGTCGGGGTGACCCGACGGGAGGTTGTTCCGGAGGATCGTCCACGCCTGGAAGTCGTCGCGGCCGTGCGGCGACGACGCCCACGCCTGCAGCGCCGTCACATCGCCGCTGGCGAAGACAGCCGACCGCAGGTCTTCACGTAGTTCGTCGAACAGGTCGACGATGCCGGGGGCCGCGGAGTCGGCGATCAAGCCGCCGCGGCCGAACAGGGCGAGGGCGCCGCGGAGGTCGCCGGTGAGGATCGCCTGGCGCATCTCGGCGACGTCGGAGGTGACGTCGCCGGACAGACGGTAGGGGCGTGACGCGACGACGTCTCCGATGTCCCGGCGGAGTCGGGAGATCTCGGCGCGGACCGTGACAGACCCGAGTTCGCCGTCGGACAGGAGTCCGGCGAGCTGGTCGGTGCTCAGACCGTCCGGATTCAGATGGAGGAGCAGCAGGATCTCGGCGTGACGGGGCGACAGCAGTTTGGCCGGCCGACCCGGTGCGCGCCAGCCGGGTTCGTTCGTCAGCACCGACAACCGAGACTGCAGGCTCGCGGTCAACACCCGCTCGGCTGACAGGTCGACGGCCGTCGACTGCAGTTCACGTTCCACTGCTGCGACCACGGATCGGACCGCGGCCAGTGCGAACGGTGCGGCGGCAGCTGCTCCGCCGGTCACGTCGATCGCGCCGATGACCTCGCCCGTCACCGGGTCGTGGACGGGCGCGGCCGTGCAGTTCCACTTCTGGACCGGGCTCGCGTAGTGCTCGGGGCCGATGATCTGGATGCTGCGGTCCAGACTCAGAGCCAGCCCCGGGGCGTTGGTCCCGACCGAGTCCTCACTCCACACGGTGCCCTCGACGAAATTGATCTTCGCCGCCGCACCACGCGTCGAGCGGTCGCCGTCCACCCAGAGCAGGCGCCCGTTCCTGTCGGTCAGGGCCACCACGACCCCGGCGTCGGCGATGTCGTCGAGCATCAACGACTTGATCAGCGGCCGAACCGACGCGAGCCGGTGAGCTGCACGGTAGGCGGAGAAGTCGGTGTCGGACATGCCGTCCGGCGACGCTTCCGGGGTCGCCGTGACACCCTGCCGGAGTGACCGCGCCCACGAGTCCCGAACCAGCGAACGCACCGCGCCGTCGGGTGGAGTGACCCCGGACAGAAACTGTTCGTACGCACGCCGAACTCGCGTGGTCGCAGACTTCCCGTTCGACATGGCTTCCTCCGGTGGCACTCGTACCTTGATTGTGCCAAATCGGGGTGATGCCGGTCACGGTCGGTGCGTTTGTCTGGTGCGACGCACACCCTACTGCTCGTTGAGTGCCTTTCGGCTCGCAAGCTCGCTCAACGAGCAGAGGGGCGAGTTCGCTTGACGGCCAGTGGGGTGCGTTCGCCGAAACGAGCAGGGGGCGTTCGCTTGTCGAGCAGGGGCAATCAGGGCTGGGCATGACACCTGTCATGGGAAGGACGTGACATCTGCGCTGGGTGCAGGCTCGGCAGAAGCGGGAACGTAGATGGCATGAACAGCGCACTCGCCATCTCAGCAACACAGTTGACCAAGAGCTTCGCGGGGCCCAAAGGCGCCGTCGTCGAAGCGGTGAAAGGCGTCGAGCTCGCCGTACAGCCGGGGGAGGTCGTCGCCTTCCTCGGACCGAACGGCGCAGGTAAGACGACAACCCTCGACATGATCCTCGGGCTGTCGTCGCCGGACTCGGGAGAGGTCCGCGTCTTCGGTCGCGAACCGCGCAAAGCGGCTCGCGACGGGCGGATCGCCGCCGTGATGCAGACCGGCGGATTGATGGACGACTTCACCGTCGCCGAGACCGTCGGCATCGTCGCGTCCCTGCACAACCGGAACTCCGACGTCGACGCAGTCATGGCCCGCGCGGACATCGCCGACATCGCGGACCGCAAGGTGTCCCGTTGCTCGGGCGGCGAACAGCAGCGCCTCAAGTTCGCGCTCGCGCTGCTGCCCGACCCCGACCTCATCGTCCTCGACGAGCCGACCGCCGGGATGGACGTCGAATCGCGCCGCACCTTCTGGGCTGCGATGCGAGCGGACGCACGTCACGGCCGCACGGTCTTGTTCGCCACGCACTACCTGGAGGAAGCCGACGCGTTCGCCGACCGGATCGTGATGATCGCAGGCGGACGTGTCGTCGCCGACGGATCCACCGCAGCAATCCGCAGCCAGGCGAGTCGGCGGGTGGTCTCCGCGCAACTCGACGAGGCCGCCGTGCCCGGACTGCTCAGGGTGTTCCCCGACCTGGAAGTCGTCGAACGGCGTGGCGGACGGATCTACCTGTCGCTGCCCGATTCGGATGCCCTTGCCCGACATCTCCTCACCAGTACACGGGCTCGAGACGTCGAGATCGCCGCCCACAATCTCGAAGACGCTTTCGTCGCACTCACTTCAGCCACCCTCACCGCAGGAAAGTAGAGACAAGCCATGACTGCACTGTCCGGCGCGGGAATCGCGCCCACCTACCTCAAGTACGACGTTCGGCGAGTGCTGCGGAACCGCCGCGCGATGATCTTCACCATTGCCATGCCCGCGCTGCTGTACCTGGTGTTCGGCGCCACCCAGAAGCATTCGGAGATGGTCGGCAGCGGAAACGTCGCGTTCTACGTCCTGATCGGAATGGCCGTCTACGGCGCGATCCTGGCCGCGTCGTCGAACGCAGCCTCGGTCTCCATCGAGCAGCAGGCCGGGTGGACCCGGACGCTGATGATGACACCGCTCAAGCCGAGCGGCTACGTCTCCACCAAGGTTGCGCTGGCGTTGACGATGAGTGCGCTGCCCGTCCTGGTGCTCACCGTGGTCGGCGCGATCAGCGGCGCGAAGGCGTCGATCGGCGTCTGGATCGCCTGCCTGCTGATCGGCTGGCTCGGATCGTCCGTCTTCGCGGCCCTCGGCCTGGCGCTCGGCAGTGTCCTCAAGGCAGACGGCGCGATGCAGGCTCTCGGCGGAGTGCTCGCACTCCTCGCCTTCGCGGGCAACGTGTTCGTCCCGCTCTCGGGGACCATGCTGCGCATCGCCGAGTTCACACCGATGTTCGGTGTTGTCTCGCTGGCGCGGTATCCCCTCGACAACGGTGTCACGATCGACGGTACCGGGATCAGCGTGTGGGTGATGGTCGCGAACGCGGTGTTCTGGGCGGCGACCTTCGCCACCGCGGCCGCCTTCTTCTACTCTCGCAGTAGCAACCGCCAGTAAGGACTCTCATGGGCGCCCTCCGGGACCGGATCGACCGGATCGCCGCAGACGACCGGATGCCCTGGCGCCAATGGCGCTGGGCGTTCGGCGCCGTGTGGCTGATCTTCCTCGTGTACCCGATCTCCTCGCTGATCGCCTCCGACCACTCAGTCGGCGTCAAATCCCTCGGGTTGGTCTTCATCGGTGCATTCGGGCTGGTCTACGTCGCTGCCTGCATCCTCTTCATGAACAACGGACCGGGCGTCGACGTCGACACGGAACGCTCACGGTGGGTGTTCGCGGGGGTGCTCGTCGCACTCGTCCTCGCGTTGTTCCCGATTCTGCACGAGGCGACATTCGGTCTCGCCGGATTTCTGATGGCGATCATCTCGTTCATCGCGCCGCGTCGTCTGCAGGTGGCCGTCATCATCGCGCTCATCGTCGCGGCCTGGGTGGTCCCGAAGGTGCTGGGATGGTCCGTCGACTTCGGCGTGGTGGCGATCATGGCGGCCATCGGCATGACGATGATCGCCATGCGAGCGGTCAGCGAACGCGAATCGGCACGCGCCGAGATGCATGAGCGGCAACGGGAGCTCGACGCCGAACTCGCCGTCGTCGCAGAACGGGAGAGCGTCGCGCGCGACGTCCACGACATCCTCGGGCACTCCCTGACCGTCATCTCCGTCAAGACCGAGCTGGCGGGAAGGCTCGTCGATCGTGATCCCGAACGCGCGAAAGCCGAGATCGCTGAGGTGAACGCACTCACCAGGGCGGCGCTCGCCGAAGTCCGGACGACCGTCGGACGGCTGCGGACTCCGGACCTGCCGAGTGCTCTCGCATCGGCGGGAAGCGCGCTCCGCGCGGCGGGGATCACCGCGGACCTGCCGGACCCGGCCACCGTGTCGACGCCGAACGCCACGTTGTTCGCGTGGGTTCTGCGGGAGTCGGTCACCAACGTCGTCCGGCATTCGGGGGCGTCGTCGTGCGAGGTGACGGTGACCCCCGAGACACTGGTGGTCCGCGACGACGGTCAGGGATCACCGTTGCTCACGTTCGGCAACGGCCTGCGTGGTCTCGCGGAACGGGTCGACGCAGCGGGCGGCCGGCTCGAGGTCTCCTCGGACAGCTGTGGAACCGTGGTGACCGCGACCATGACCGAGGAGAACTGATGATCCGACTGCTGCTGGCGGACGACCAGGCGCTGGTCCGCGGTGCGCTCGCCGCACTTCTGGACCTCGAGCCCGACCTGACGGTCGTCGCGCAGGTCGGACGCGGCGACGAAGTGGTGGCCGCGGCGCGAGAGTCTCAGGCGCAAGTGTGCCTGCTCGACATCGAGATGCCCGGTATCGACGGCATCGACGCCGCCGCTCAGGTGACCGCCGAACTCCCAGGCGTTCGCTCGTTGATCGTGACCACCTTCGGACGGCCCGGATACCTGCGTCGTGCGATCGATGCGGGAGCGTCCGGGTTCGTCGTCAAAGACACTCCCGCCGCCCAACTCGCCGACGCCGTCCGTCGGGTGCACGCCGGACTGCGCGTGATCGACCCGACCCTCGCGACGGAGAGTCTGACGAGCGGCGAGAATCCGTTGACGCCTCGTGAGTCGGACGTGCTCGCCGCCGCATTGTCGGGTGGAACCGTCGCAGCCATCGCCGCCCAGGTGCATCTGTCGCAGGGCACCGTCCGGAACCACCTGTCGTCGGCCATCGGCAAGACCGGGACGTCGACGCGTGCCGAGGCCGCTCGGGTGGCGCACGAACGTGGCTGGATCTGAATCGCCGCACCCGAGACGTGCGGGCCGCCTCGTGAGCCATCCGATGTGGCGAGGTTCGCAGGGGCGGACTGTCGGCGCCCGCCGGTAGCATGTGGTCATGTCCGAGAATGCTCGCTCAACCACGGTCGCCGATCTGCGGCAGTGGACGAACGACGCCCGCGTCCCCGGCCAGCCCCCGGAACTGTCCGACCTGTCGTGTCTGCTCATCGCGTCCGCGTATCTGACGCCGACGGCGCGAGCGACCGTCGTCCGTCGGGCCTCGAGCAACCTCCCGCTTCCGTCGCCTGCCAACGGGTACAGCGAACTCCGGCGGGTGCAGCGCAGCATCCTGCACGCGGAGGGATACCTCGGCACCACGGTGCTCCCCGGACTCGTCCTGCCCATCGTCCGTTCGCGGTTGGCCGGTCTCAACCGTCGTCGAGAAGACGCCCACCGCGCGGTCGTCACCGCGAAGGGAGTCCTTCCGAGCGGCACCCGTGCGATCCGCCGAGAGCGCCGCGAGAACACATATCTGGAGATTGACGAGCGCGAGCAACTCTTCTCGGGACTGCTGTGCACTCCGGTCCCGAATCGGCCGGTCGGTGCGCGTAAAGCCGGTTCGGACATGTTCGACAAGATCGTCGGCGCCGTCGGGCAGGTCGGTGGCCGCGGTCCTCGTCGTCAGATGGAGGAGATGGCGGCGAAAGTCTTCGGACCGGATGCGGTCGCATCCGGGACACTTGCACGCGGTGCGGCCTTCGCCGACGGCTACGAGACGTTGCTGTTCGTCGCGGGTCACTATTACGACCGCATCCGGACGAACCCGGCCTGGCTCTCGGATCACTTCGAGATGCAGCGTGTGCAGGTGAATCTCCACGCCGAGCTCGCCGAGATCGCCGCCGACATCGTCGCCCTGCGCGCGCTTCGTGTCGACCTCGATCAGGCGAAACGAAACGGCGGCTTCGACGCGGGCTTCGCCGAGCACATCGCTGCACGGGAGAACGCACTCCGCCCGGTCTGGTCGGAACTGATCGACCGGGTGCATGCGCTCAGCGAGATCGCCGCGACGGTCGAGTCGGCCGCCGTGGAACTTCGACTGCTTGACGAGTTCGACCGCGCCTCCACCATCGACGCCCGCATCGATCATCTCCTCGCGAGGTCGGGCGACCGTGAGATCGGCGCCGACCACACGCGGCGGCTGTCGCAGCAGGTGCGCAGCGGCGAAGAGCAACTCCGGGTGTATCGCGACGTGTTGCAGGGCAACATCTCACAGCTCGGGCCGGGCCTGATGCGGGAGCTTCCGGAGCGATACGAACCCTGACGCGGGTGCCCGTTTCATCGTCGTGTGAATGCCACTCGAGTTCGCATCTGTGCCGTCTCTCTCGACATGTGACCAGTGGGACAATCCCGATGGGGTGTGATGGTCGCCTCGCCGCTACGGTTGGCGTCCATGTCCTCCTCGCGGTTCGTCCGCCTCGCATCCGTGCTCGCGGTTGCCGCAGTGTCTCTCGTCGGCGTCCCCGCCTCGGCGGGTCTCGCGGCAGCTGCCCCGGCAGTTCCCGCCGACTCCGGCGTCGCGTCGACGATCTCCTCGGAGAAGCAGATCACGCCGTATCGCGTCGACCTGACCGTCACGTCGGCCTCGATGGGCGGCGACGTCAAGGTCACCGTGCTCTCGCCGACCGGTGACGCACCCCGCCCGAGCATCTACATGCTCGACGGTGCGGGTGCGGGTGAAGACGTCAGCGATTGGATCACCAAGGGTGGGGCGGAAGAGTTCTTCGCCGGCCGCAACGTCAATGCAGTGTTCCCGGCGGGCGGTGCTGCGTCGTTCTACACGAACTGGTTGAAGGAGGATCCGAAGATCGGCCGCCCACAATGGGAGACATTCCTTACTCGCGAACTGCCTCCGCTGATCGACGCGAGGTTCCACGGCAACGGCAGCAACGGCGTCGCCGGCTTGTCGATGGGCGGCCAGTCGGCGTTCACGCTCAGCAGTCGCAATCCGGGACTGTACCGCGCGATCGGATCGCTCAGCGGTTGCCCGGTCATCACGGGCGCCAAGAATGAAGCGTTTGTGAAGGCGACCGCCGCGATGTACGGCGGCAACGCAGAGAAGATGTGGGGCCCGGCGGGCGGAGAGTACTGGCGCTCGCACGATCCGCAGTTCCGCCTCGACGCACTGCGGGGAACCACGATCTACATGGAGTCTGCGCAGGGAAAGCCCGGTGAGCCCGATCGCCGCGGTGATCCGGAGTCGGACCTGCCGCCGCAGATCGTGTACGGAATCGCTTCGGGTGTCGAGATCGGCGCGGACAGCTGCACGCGGGAGTTCGCCGTCAAATTGACGAAGGCGAAGGTGCCGTTCACTCTGGACTTGCGGCGGGTCGGAACGCATCGCTGGGACTATTGGAAGCTCGGCCTCGGGCGCATGTGGAAAGTGCTCGAGCCCGCCCTGTGACATCTGCGTTGCGATCAAGCCACACCTGCGTATGTATGACCTGCGACACATCTACCCGCTCGTAAACTTAGGTACTCTTAGCGACCATGTGGTCTAACCGGTTTACGCGCATCGCCTCTGCTGTCACAGCAGTCGCAGTAGTCACAGCATTGGTGCCCGCTGTGGCAGATGCGGCACCGTCTCGCCACCGTGCCGCACGGATCGTCGCGGCGAAGAACGTGTCCCTCGAACGGGTGGACATCACTGTCGACTCGCCTTCGATGGGCCGCAAGATGAAGGTGACCGTGCTGACGCCCGGCGGAACCGATCTGCGCCCGAGTCTCTACATGCTCGACGGGGCGGACGCGGGCGAGGACGTCAGTGACTGGATCACCAAGGGCGGCGCCGGACAGTACTTCGCCGGCCGCAACGTGAACGTCGTCCTTCCCGCCGGGGGTGCAGCGTCGTTCTACACGAACTGGCGCAACACCGACGCGAAGCTGGGGAAGCCGCAGTGGGAGACGTTCCTGACGAAGGAACTGCCGCCGCTGATCAATGAGCGGTACCACGGATCCGGAAACAACGCGGTGATGGGCCTGTCGATGGGCGGCCAGTCGGCATTCGCGCTCGCCGCCCGTCACCCCGAGTTGTACCGCGGTGTCGCGTCGTTGAGCGGCTGCCCGCCGATCACCGGGCCCGCCAACGAGGCCTACGTGCGGTCGACGCTCGCCAAGAGCGGCGCAGACGCCGTGAAGATGTGGGGTACTCCCGGTGGCGCGTACTGGCGAGATCACGATCCGGCACGAAAGCTGGACGCGCTGCGCGGCAAGCGGATCTTCATCTCGGCGGGATCCGGCGCCATCGGCCCCTTCGACCTCACGGCCGACTACGACCCGTCCGAAGGCCCGCGCGACGCGCAGATGGCTGCCGGTTCGGCGCTCGAGGTGGGCGCATACCGCTGCTCCCTCGAATTCGCGGCCGATCTTCAGCGTGAGGGGATCGCCTTCACTCCGGGCTTCCGCCTCATCGGCACCCACCGCTGGGACTACTGGAAGCAGGACCTCCCCAAGGCCTGGGAGACCCTCGCTCCGGCCCTCTGAGACGCCTGACGCGGCCGTCGTCGACACACGCTGCACTCCTCGACGCGGACCGACACTTCAACGACAAACGCGGCCTTCACGAAGGCCGCGTTTGTCGTTGAAGGTCGCGGTGTGAACTACCGGCTGACGTATGCCGACGCGAAGGCCAGGAATGCGTCGTCCTCGTCGCGGTCGGTCACCGTGACGCGGACTCCGTCGCCGGCGAAGGGGCGGACGATCACACCCGCTGCGGTGCTCGCCTCGGCGAACGCCGTCGACTCATCGCCGAGATCGAGCCAGACGAAGTTGGCCTGCGAGTCGGGCACGCGGTACCCGAGGTCACGCAACGCTGCCGTCACACGGTCACGCTCGGCCACGACGGCTTCGGTGCGCGCCAGGAGCTCGTCCTGGACGCGCAGAGACGCCACTGCGGCCACCTGGGTCAGTGTGCCGACGCTGAACGGCACATGGATCTTCCCGAGCGCTGTGATGACAGTCGGGTGCGCGACGGCGTATCCGACGCGGAGGCCTGCGAGACCGTATGCCTTCGAGAACGTACGCAGCACAACGAGGTTCTCGAACTCGCGGCGCAGTTCCAGGGCGTCGTACGCGTGGGGGCCGTCGAGTCTCGTGTACTCGAAGTAGGCCTCGTCGAGTGCGACGACGACGTCGCTCGGGACCGCCTCCAGGAACGCGCGGAGTGCAGCAGCCTCCACGACGGTGCCGGTCGGGTTGTTCGGGTTGCAGACGAAAATGAGACGGGTGCGGTCGGTGATCGCCGCGGCCATCGCCTCGAGGTCGTGGACGCCGTCGCCGGTCAGTGGGACCTGCACCGGAGTCGCACCTGCGACGCGCGTGGCCAGCGGGTACGTCTCGAACGACCGCCACCCGAACAGGACCTCATCGCCCGGGCCGGAGGTGGCGGTGATCAGGTTCTGGCACAGGATCACCGATCCGCACCCCACCTGGATCTCGTCCGGTGTGACGCCGAGCGACTTCGCGAGTTCGTCGGTCAGCTCCACCATCCCGTTGTCGGGGTACCGGTTGAGTGTCATGACGGCGTCGGCGATCGCACTCTGCACGCTCGGCAGCGGGGGATGGGTGGTCTCGTTGCTCGCGAGCTTGATGGCGCCCGGGAACGTCTTGCCGGGGACGTACACGGGCAGGGAGTCCAGGTCTGATCTCATGCGTGGGGCCACCCCCCGAATGTATGCCCCGGGCGCGTCTGGCACGTCGGCGACCTGCCGATTTGCTACTGCGCGAAAGGTCTGTGTAATGTTCTGCCTCGGAAGTTCGCGATACGAACTCCGCTGGAGGCGTGCCAGAGCGGCCGAATGGGACTCACTGCTAATGAGTTGTTCCGCGTAAAACGGAACCGGAGGTTCAAATCCTCTCGCCTCCGCCGACCGAGGTTCGCCCTGGGTAAAATTGAAGAATGACGATCGGGTACACTCGATCAGGCACGCGCCCGTAGCTCAACGGATAGAGCACTTGACTACGGATCAAGAGGTTAGGGGTTCGAATCCCTTCGGGCGCACCATGTTTCAAGATCCCCATCCGGTATCCGGATGGGGATCTTTTGCTCTCTGCCCAGGGCTCCTCGTCAGACTGTGACCGAACGCACCTGCAGTTAACTGTTGAATAGCTGGATTCTCGGTGAGATTCGTGTAACGCTCAGTTCGTCGGGCGCAGATGTCCGACATGACTCGAATAACGGGGGGAAATATGAAGAATCGTCTATTCGCAATCGTGCTTGCAGCGTTTGCTGCACTCGGACTCGTCGCCACGGGGGCTGTGGCGACGACGGGCCAGGCGTCGGCGGCGACGGTCCGCGACACCGGTTCGCAGGTGTTCGTCGGTTTCACCAAGGCCGAGACCAAGCAGCTTGCACGCACAGGTGTCGCGGGGGTCATCGACCATCCAGCGATCAGCCCGAACTTCTCGGTCTCGGTCGATTCCGAGTCGCGCTTCAAGCGCGTGTACGTGCCCGGGCGCGGATACGTCCGTTACGCGACCGCGAACGGCCTGGTCCGTGAGGCGGCCGCGCACAATGGCAACGTCTGGATCAGCTACAACAAGGGCCGCCGCTACCCGTTCACACTGTGGACCCGTTGGTGACGATCCCCTGAGGCGTCGGGTGACGTCCCTTGCTGACGACGCGGGCCGGATTCCTTTCCGGCCCGCGTCGATCCGTACGCGTCGCTCACCCGCCCTGCTTGCCGCCGCGTAGGGTGTGCGACGTGGACGCGGGACAGTGGAACGGACGGCCTGGCTACCGGCCGCCGATGGCCGCGGGGCAGCAGTACCCGCCGCTCGGATACGCCCCGGACGGTGGTGCCCGCTACGGTTACATCCCCGAACCGGGTGCCGAGTTCCCGCGAGAACAGCCCGAGACCGTCGTCGAAGCTGCGCACATCGGGCCGTCGAGCGCCCCACCGTCGAACAGTCCCCAGCGGCTCGCATGGGGCGTGGTGTCCGTGGTGGTCCTGGTGCTGGTCGTCGTCGGTGGTCTGAAGCTGATGTCGGGCGGTGGTTCGGACGATTCGCCGACACGCGCTGATCCGCCTGCCTCGCAGAACACCGATGACCCGTATCTGCCGGAATCGATCACTCCCACCGAGACCGTGCCAGGCGAAAGTCGGACTCCCGCACCGCGGAACAGTCTCGAGGCGATCCTGTCGGTCGAGGCGGCACCGGGCTCGACGGTGATCTATTTCAACAACGGACGTGTCCAGGTGGACTTCATGGACTCGAGCCGCTGGGAACAGAAAGTGATCGCGACGCCGGGACTGCTCCGGATCAACGTCGTGGCACGCGCAGGGGCTGCCGCGTCGTGCACGATCACGGTCGACGGCGCGCCCGTCGCGCACGAGGAACTGCCCGAAGGCGACCCGTCCGGCGTTGTGGTCTGCCGTGCGGCCGGGTGAAAGCTAACGTAGAGACGTGACTTCCCCCGAATCGGCTGCCGAGACCGGCGCAAAGACGATGTTCACCTGGCGCAGTCCCGACGGGGGCAGACTCGAACAGGTGCGGCTCAAGAGCGGCGGCGGCCGACTCCGTGCGTACGGCCGCATCATCTGCGCAGCGAGCGCCGATGTCGAGGCCTACTCGGCGTCGTACGAACTGGTGACGAATGACATCGGTGTGTCGCGGCGGCTCTCGGTCCGCGTGCTCCGAGCCGGCGGTGAAGGCCAGCTCGAACTGAGCCGCGACATGGACGGGAAGTGGATGGTGCAGACCGCCGACACGACCGTGCAGAGCGAATTCGGCGGCGCCGAAGCGGTCGACGTCGTCGGATCGCCGTTCTTCAAGATGCTGCCGATCAATCGACACAAGATCGTCAGCGGCGGCAGCGCGACCGGAGTGCATCTGGTCAGTCTGAAGCTGCCGACGTTCAACATCGAACCGGCTCAGGCCGACTACACGGTGGCTGACGGTCGGCTCACGGTCGTCACGAACGGGCTGACAAGTGAGCTGACGGTCGACGGCCAGGGCGTCGTCCTCGACTACGTCGGAAACGCCACCCGAATCGTTTAGCGCGACACTAGCCCAGCCAGACTCGCGCGAGGTGCGCCTGCCGCCGCAGTTCCTGCTGCCAGCCGTCGTCGCCGACGGTCACATCGATGATCGGCTGCAGTTCGCCTCCGGCGATCGCGTCGTATCGCTGTCGCGCCCGGTGACCCGCCTCGACGAGTGACGCCACGTCGCCGTGGTCGCGGAGACGGTCACGCGCCGCGACGAGCAGGTCGATCGTCTCGCTGAGGGTGTTGAGCAGGGCCACCGAGTTGGCCTCGAGCATCGCGCGCTGGAGGTCGGGCGCCGTTCCAGCCACTCGCGTTCCGTCGCGGAAACTGCCCGCAGCCAGTCGCAAGGACAGCGAGCTCTCGCCTGCGCCGACGGCCGCTGTCACCGCTGCGGTCAGATGGGGATTGTGCGAGATCGCCGCCGCCGCACGGTCGTGTGCGTCGTTCGCCGCAGGGACGACGTTCGATCCGACAGCGCGGGCCATCGCCGCAACGGCGAGCCAGTCGTCCGCGGGAGTGTCGTCATGCGTCGTGACCATCCACATCGCGCCCTCGAACAGCGACGGGTCGGTGGCGTCCCACCCGGAGTACGCGGTGCCCGCCATCGGGTGCCCGCCGACGTAGCGTCCTCCGGGGTGGTGTCGCGCGACGATCCTGGCGACTTCTTCCTTCACACTCACCACGTCCGTCACCAGGCATGCAGGCGCGTGATCGGCGATGGCGTCGACGATGGGGCCGAGCGTCGTCACCGGCGTCGCCAGGACGATCACCGCGTCGAGTTCCGCCGCCTTAATGAGGGTCGCCACCAGATCGGATGAGGCGTCGTAGCCGTCAGCGGTCGCGGCGTCGACCGTCGCCTGGGACCGGTTGTAGCCGAACACGGGGGCCTGGTCTGCGGCGAGCCTGCGAAGCAGGGAACCGCCGATCAGTCCGAGGCCGAGAATGCAGACGGGGCGCGACGATGCGGTAGACACGCCTCCAAGCGTGGCATACCCAGGCCGAATCCGACTTGGGAGAGTGTCGAAAAGCGGCTACCGTGGCGGACATGGCGAAGCCTGTCGCGAAGAGCGATTACTCCGATGTCGACGGCTTCGCGGTGGCCGTTGCACTCAGTGAGTCCGGTTGGAAGGTCACGGCGCTCAAACCGTCGGCGCTCGACAGCCTCGATGACGCCGAACTCCAACTCCGGGAGCTCCGAGCGACGGGTGCTGTCTTCGGCCTCCTGGACGTCGACGATGAGTTCTTCATCATCGTCCGACCCTCCCCATCTGGCGCCCGCCTGCTCATCTCCGATGCGACGGCGTCCGTCGACTACGACATCGCCGTCGATGTACTCGACGCCCTCAACATCGACGTTCCCGATCTGGACCCGGATGAGATCGACGACGTCGACCCGTGGGAGGAGGGGGACCTCGCCATCCTCGCCGACCTCGGCCTGCCCGACGCGGTGATGAGCGTCATCGTCGGCGACACCGACCTGTACGCCGACGAGCAGATCGGCATGATCGCCGCGCGGCTCGGGTGTGCCGACCAGCTGTCCACCGTTCTCGACGATCTCGGTCACTGACTCCGGCGATGACGCCTGATCGCGGCGCGGTGCAGCGCGACGCCGAGCGGATGATGCGGCTCGCGCTCGACGCCGCCCATCACGCGGGCCCGGACGACGTCCCGATCGGCGCCGTGGTCGTCGGGCCGGACGGCTCCGTTCTCGCATCCGCAGCGAATCGGCGGGAGGCAGACGGTGATCCGACCGCGCACGCAGAAGTCCTCGCCCTACGCGAGGCGACGAGGCGGCACGGAGACGGCTGGCGACTCGAGGACTGCACATTGGCCGTCACCGTCGAACCGTGCACCATGTGCGCCGGGGCGATCGGTCTCGCCCGAGTCTCCCGTGTGGTGTTCGGAGCGTGGGAGCCGAAGACCGGCGCTGTCGGCTCGCTGTGGGACGTGCTGCGCGATCCCCGGCTCGTTCACCGCCCGGAGGTCCTCGGCGGAGTACTCGAAGCGGAGTGCGCGGTGCTCGTCACCGACTTCTTCGCGGCCCGACGCTGAATCTGCGGCACACTGGTGGTGCGGGCGCACAGCCCACCAGGACTCCGAAAGGAAACGTCATGTCTGATCCGATGGACAAGGTCAATGAGGTCGTCGAGGCGGTCCGCGGCAAGGTCAATGAGATCGCCGAAAGCGAGCAGGTGAAGGCCGCCGTCGAGACGGCGCGCACGAAGATCGACGAGATCGCCGCCAACGAACACGTTCAAGGCGCCGTCAACACCGCCATGGGCAAGGTCAGCGAGATCGCGGCGAACGAGCATGTTCAGAACGCCGTGAACACTGCCGTGGACAAGGTCAACGAGGTCGCGGCGAACGAGCAGGTGCAGAGTGCGGTCAACACTGCCGTGACCAAGGTGAGCGAATTCGCCGACAAGCTGACCGGTGGCGGTTCCGGGGGTCCCGGCAGCGCTCCGGGAACGCCGACCGACAAGTAGTCGAATATCGCGGAAACTGGCTCTGACCAGCTGATTTCGTGCGACGGGACCTCTGCCGTATAGTTCTTCCCGGTGGCGTGTCCGAGCGGCCGAAGGTGCGACACTCGAAATGTCGTGTGTAGTAACCCTGCACCGGGGGTTCAAATCCCTCCGCCACCGCTCGAGGCCCCCGATCTGCATCGCAGGTCGGGGGCCTTTTCCATTCTCGGGAGCCGTCGTGTCCGACTGACCCAGTGCTAGCGCGCGCTGAGCAGACCGGTTTCTCGAGTTGGCCTAACCTGACAGGCATGACCGCCATCGCCGTGACGATCGACTCCGCACGATTCGCATCAGTGCTGTTTCGCCCTGTGGCCAGCGCGGTCGTCGACGTCGATGGTGTTGAGCACATCGTGCCGTGGCGGGAGACGGCGACATTCGAGGTCGATCCCGGTGCTCATCGCGTAGCGGTCTTGTGCAGGTGGTTCGGCCGCTGGGAGACGCGACGGGCGTCCAGCGTCATCGATGTGGCCGCAGGCACGACAAAACTGCTGTGGATGAGGGTGGGAAATCTCAGCGGCGAACGGTTCACCATTCACGAGAATCCCCGCGGCGCCTACGTGTACGGGCGGTGACTGCACACTTTGGCGACGTTTCTCCCTGTGGGGCCGGGAAAAGTCGCCGAAGTTGTACGGCGCCGTCAGTGCTCGGTCGAGAACGAGCTGCGGCGGCGGTGCACTTCGAGGGCGAGAGTGACAAGGCGGTCGATGAGGTCGGGGTAGGCGATGCCCGACGCCTCCCACATCTTCGGGTACATCGACGCGGGGGTGAAGCCGGGGATGGTGTTGATCTCGTTGAGAAGCCAGCCTCGGCCGTCCTCCTCGTAGAAGAAGTCCACCCGGGCCATGCCGGCGCAGCGCAGCGCGACGTAGGCGTCGGCGGCCAGTTCGCGGACCTCGGCGATCGCGGCGTCGGACAACGGCGCCGGGATCATCAGCTCGGCGGCACCGGTGACGTACTTGTCCTCGTAGTCGTAGAAGTCGCTGCCCGGCTTGATCTCGCCGGGAAGGGTGGTGTCGGGTGCGGTGTTGCCGAGCACCCCGACCTCGATCTCACGACCGGTGACGGCCTCCTCGATGACGACGACGTCGTCGTAGTGGAGAGCGACATTGATGGCCTTGTCGAGCTCGTCTGGGGTGGTCGCGCGTGAGACGCCGACCGACGAGCCCATGTTGGCGGGCTTCACGAACACCGGGAGACCGAGTTCTTCAACAGCCTGGTCGACGACGGTGCGGGCGTCGTCCACACCGTCCCGGAAGGTGATCCATGCGCACTGCGGAATCCCGGCGCGTGCCGCGACCTCCTTGGCCATCGCCTTGTCCATGCAGAGGGCGGACGACAGGACGCCGCATCCGACATACGGTGTCTTGAGGAGCTCGAGCATGCCCTGGACGGTGCCGTCTTCACCGTGCGGACCGTGCAACAACGGCAGGACGACGGTGATCTCCCTCGACTGCGCTCGGGAAGCGGAGTCGGTACCGCGGATCACGGACAGCGGGTCCACTTCCGGGCCTTCGACGTCGAGACGGTTCGGCAGCGTCTCGCCTGCCGCGAGGGCTGCGGCAGCGGTGTCGTTGCGATGCCACACTCCGCTCTTGTCGATCCCGACGGGGACGAGGACGTACTTGTCGGAGTCGGCGGCGGCCAGCACGTGGGCGGCGGTGACCCGCGACACGTCGTGCTCGGCGGACACTCCGCCGTAGAGGACGACCAACCGCAGCAGGGGGGTGCTCATGGGTGCCAGGATACGTGTTCGCCTGTAGCGTTTCTCTTCGTGCACCTCCTCGCCAGTCAGATCGCAGCAGCCACCGGTGGAACTCTTCACGGGCCGGACGTCCAGGTCGTTTCGGCGAGTATCGACTCGCGGACGATCGCGCCCGGTCAGTTGTTCGTGCCGATCGTCGCAGCGCGTGACGGTCACGATTTCATTCCTGTCGCCGTCGACAAAGGCGCCACCGTCTACCTGACCGACCGTGCACCGGACCCCGCGGTGACCGCGACAGCCGTGCAGGTCGCCGACACCGCGGTGGCCCTCGCCGACATCGGACGGGCCGTCCGAGCATCGCTCCCTCCGCGCGTCGTCGGCGTGACCGGGTCCGTCGGCAAGACGTCGACGAAGGACCTGCTCGCAGGCGTCCTCGCGACCACGTACCGCACTGCGGCCAGTGAGAAGTCGTTCAACAACGAACTGGGTCTGCCCCTCACACTGCTCGGCGCACCCGACGACACCGAGGCAGTCGTCCTCGAGATGGGCGCACGAGGAGTCGGGCACATCGCGCTCCTGTGCGACATCGCGTCACCGACAGTCGGTGTCATCACGCGTGTCGAAGCCGTCCATCTGGAGATGTTCGGAACTCTCGACGACGTCGCTCAAGCCAAGGGTGAACTCGTCGAATCACTGCCCACCGACGGAATCGCAGTCCTCAACGCCGACCATGCCGTGGTCAAGGCCATGCGGTCGCGCACACAGGCGCGGGTCCTCACCTACGGAGTCGCCGACGACGCGGACGTCCGCGCCACCGACGTGGTGCTCGACGCGCAGCTTCGAGCGTCGTTCACGCTGCACAGCCCGTGGGGTTCGACACCGGTGGCGCTGCAGGCACGTGGCGAGCACCAGGTCCCGAACGCGCTCGCTGCGGCTGCCGCAGCGTGTGGACTCGGTGTCCCGCTCGACGCCCTGCCGTCCGGGCTGAACGACGCCGCCCTGTCCGGACTCCGCATGGAGATGAGCACAACGGCAGCCGGCGTCACCGTGATCAACGACGCCTACAACGCGAACCCGACGTCGATGATCGCAGGTCTCTCATCGTTGCACCGCCTCGACGCACGCCGACGCTTCGCCGTTGTCGGGACGATGGCCGAACTGGGGTCAGACGGCCCGGCCGCACACCTGGACGTCGCCCGCCAGGCGACCGACCTCGGGATCACGGTCATCGCCGTCGACGAGCCTGCCTACGGAGACGCCGGGGTTATTCACGTGGCCGACGTGGCAGGGGCGGTCGAGGCGCTCGGCGACCTGGCCGAGGGCGACGCGGTCCTGGTGAAGGGCAGCCGCGTCGCCCAGCTCGAACGCGTCGCGCAGGCGCTCGCGTAGGCGGCTACGGGACCAGGGCGAAGGCCTTGGAGTCGTAGGTGCAGCGGGCGAGTTCACCGACGACGGTCGATGGGCCGCATTCCCAGTCGCGGACCTTCTGCGTCTGGCCGGTCGCGATCAGCGGGCTGTACTCCTTCGCGATGGCCTTCGCGGTCGCGCACGTCACGTCGCCTTCGACCAGATGGATCTGCAGCGCTCCGTCCGGGCCCTTCGCCGGCCCGCACGACTTCGCGTCGTCCGGGGTGCTCGACTCCGGGGCGGTGGCGGTCTCCGACGTGGGCTTTCGGCCGGGAACGACGGGGACGCTGCGGTCCGTCGGGGGAGTGACTGCCGCGGTGGCCGATGTCGACTCGGCGCTCGGGGCGGCGGTCTCGTCCCCACAGGCGGCGACGGTTCCGGCGAGCGCGAGGCCCAGGACTGCGGTTGCGGCCAGCTTCATCGTGCGAGTCATCATGGTCCCCACGGTAGCGAACCTGGAACAATGGTTCCTCGTGACCAGCAGTGAGTTCATCCGGCGTGCCACCCTCGACGGGACGGCCGGTCGTACCGGCACCATCGTCACCCCGCACGGAGAGATCCAGACGCCGGCCTTCGTGCCCGTCGGAACCAAGGCGACAGTGAAGACGGTGGTGCCCGAACAGGTGGCGGCGCTAGGGGCTCAGGCGGTGCTCTCGAACGCGTACCACCTGTACCTCCAGCCCGGCGCAGACATCGTCGACGAAGCCGGCGGCCTCGGGCGGTTCATGAACTGGCCCGGACCGACGTACACCGACAGCGGCGGCTTCCAGGTGATGTCGCTCGGGGTCGGGTTCAAGAAGGTCATCTCGATGGACGCCGCAGGCCCGCAGGACGACACGATCATCGCCGAGGGCAAAGAACGGCTGGCGAACGTCGACGACGACGGCGTGACCTTCAAATCGCACATCGACGGCACCAGTCACCGATTCACACCCGAGGTGTCGATGCAGATCCAGCACCAGCTCGGCGCCGACATCATCTTCGCGTTCGACGAGCTCACCACGCTGATGAACACACGCGGGTACCAGGAGCAGTCGCTTGAGCGGACCCGGCAGTGGGCCATCCGCTGCCTCGCCGAGCACAACCGGCTGTCCACCGAGCGTTCACACCGCCCGCAGCAAGCGCTGTGGGGCGTGATCCAGGGTGCGCAGTACGAGGACCTGCGTCGCAAGGCAACGCGTGACCTCGTGGAACTGAGCCGCATCGACCGTGACAACGGCGGCAAGGGCTTCGGCGGCTACGGCATCGGCGGTGCCCTGGAGAAGGACAACCTCGGAACCATCGTCGGATGGGTCACTGAGGAGATGCCCGACGACGCGCCGCGGCACCTGCTCGGCATCAGCGAGCCGGACGACATCTTCACAGCCATCGAGAACGGCGCCGACACCTTCGACTGCGTCTCTCCGACACGCGTCGCCCGCAACGGGGCCATCTACTCGTTCGACGGCCGGTACAACATCACGAACGCCAAGTTCAAACGCGATTTCACGCCGCTCGACGCGGAACTCGACAACTACTCCACCCAGTACACGCGGGCCTACCTGCATCACCTGTTCAAGGCGAAGGAGGGCCTGGCGTCGACCCTGGCGACACTGCACAACCTGTCGTTCACGATCACGCTCGTCGACCGGGCGCGCAAGGCCATCGAGGACGGGAACTACTTCGAGTACCGCGACGAGTTCCTCGGCCGCTACTACGCGGGGACCAAGCGCAATGGGTGACATGGTCGGCACCCCGACGGTGATCGTCGACGCCGACGTCCTGGACCGGAACATCGCCGCGATGGCCGCTGCGATGGCCGCCAAGGGCGTCGACCTGCGGCCGCACGCGAAAACGCACAAGATCGTCGAGATCGCTCACAAGCAGATCAAGGCCGGGGCCGTCGGGCTGTCTGTCGCGACCATCGGTGAGGCGGAGGTCTTCGCCGACGCCGGGATCGACGACCTGTTCATCGCCTACCCGCTGTGGCTCACACGGTCGTCTGCGGCGCGGCTCGCAGCGCTGGCCGAGCGGGTGGACGTCTCGTTCGGAATAGACTCCGCGGCGGCCGCGGTGACCGCGGCGCGGCTGCTCGGCGATGCCGTCTCGAGAGTCGAAGTGGTCATCGAGGTCGACAGCGGGCATCACCGCACCGGCGTGCTCATCGACGACGTGGTCGACGTCGCGAACGCCGCCGCCGATGCGGGCCTGCGGGTGAGCGGTGTGTTCACCTTCCCCGGCCACAGCTACGGGCCCGACGCTCAGGTGCCTGCAGCGACGCAGGAGGCGACGACTCTGCGTGATGCGGCAGACCTCCTCACCGAGGCCGGATTCCGCGTGGACGTCCGCAGTGGTGGGTCCACTCCGAGCGCGCTGCTGTCCGACGCCGACGTGCTCACCGAGGCCCGACCGGGCGTCTACGTGTTCGGCGACGCCCAGCAGTGGGAGCTCGGGCGCATAGAACCCGACGACATCGCGCTGACCGTGCTCGCCACGGTCGTCAGCAGGCACGACGGCCCGGCGAATCGGCGCATCGTCCTCGACTCCGGAAGCAAGGTGCTCGGCAGCGACCGACCGGGGTGGACCACCGGGTTCGCACGGCTGCGAGATCATCCGGACGCGCGGGTGACGGCCCTGTCGGAGCACCACGCGACCGTCGAGTTCCCGAAGCGGGCGGCGCTGCCGGCGCTCGGCTCGCGCATCCGAGTGGTCCCCAACCATGTGTGCCCGGTGTTGAACCTCGTCGACGACGTCGCGGTGGCCCGCGGTGGGCTCGTCGTCGGACGGTGGACCGTCGCCGCGCGCGGCCGCAATAGCTGAGCGAGCGGATCATGGCCGACGATCGGGACACCAGGCGGGAGACCGTCGTCGCGATGCGTCGGGTCCGGGACCGGATCGACCGCGAGTTCGACAAGCCGCTCAACGTGGAGGAACTCGCGAGCGGCGTGTTCATGTCGGCAGGTCACCTGAGCCGCGAGTTCAAACGCGTCTACGGGGAGTCGCCGTACTCGTATCTGATGACGCGGCGGGTGGAACGTGCGATGACCCTGCTCAGGCGGGGCGACATGTCAGTGACCGAGGTCTGCTTCGCAGTGGGATCGTCGTCGCTGGGAACGTTCAGCACCCGATTCACGGAGCTGGTCGGGGTGCCGCCGAGCGTGTACCAGCGCGACAACGGAAGCGAGTGGGACGGCGTCCCGGCGTGCCTGGCCAAACAGGTCGCCAGACCGGTCAGGAATCGAGAAGCGCGTCGGCCGGCCGCCGAATAACGTCGACGGCATGACCATGAACGTGAAGATCCAGTACGCATTCCTCCCGCACAACGACGCTGACGAATCGCTGAAGTTCTACCGCGAGATGCTCGGCTTCGAGGTGCGCAAGGACGTCGGCTACAACGATCTCCGGTGGATCACCTTGGGGCCTGCCGGGCAGACCGATGTGTCGATCGTGCTTCACCCGCCGGCCGTCGACCCCGGCATCACCGACGCCGAGCGGGCGACCATCCTCGATCTCATGGCGAAGGGGTCGTACGGCGCGGTGACTCTCGCCTCCGACGACCTCGACGCGCTGTTCGAGAAGGTCGCCGCGGCCGGAGCCGACGTGGTGCAGGAGCCGACCGACCAGAACTACGGGGTCCGCGACTGCGCGTTCCGCGACCCGTCGGGCAACCTCGTCCGCATCGACCAGCTCTGACCCGACGTGACACGCACGGACCCGACGCCCCTCCGGCGTCGGGTCCGCACTCGTGGGATCACCTATGCGGTGATCGTGGTCTGCTCGTCGATCGCGTCCATCGCCTTCTGCAGTGCGTCGGCCTGATCCTCGTTGCTGGTTGCGTTCAGCTGCAGGACGTACACGGCGTCGGCGGCCTCTATGACGACGGTCTGCTGCGCGGTGAGCACCGTCATGCCCTTGAGGGTGTACTGCCCGGCCATCTTGTACGACCCGAATCCGGACAGCGCGGACTTGCGTCCCGACCCGATCTCACTGAAGTCCTCGAGGTTGCGGAGTTCGCCCGGCGCGAGTTCGAAGAGCTTGTCCACGTCGACTGGGCCGGTCAGCTTCGAGAACAGCGCCACGATGTTCGCGGTGTAGTCGGAGCCCTGAGCGCCGGAGTACTTGATCGCTCCGAGGGCGTACTCGGGTAGGTCGCTCTTCTCGACCTGATCCCAGCCGTCGGGTGTAGGCATGTCGATGCTCGGAGCCCCGTTCTCACCTGGCCTCACCTGTGTCTCGGTGATGCCCTGCTCCTTGATGTAGTCGGCGATCGTCGGGTTCGCGCCCGTGCTGCTGGTCGACGTCGCCGGAGTAGCGCTCGTCGTTGCCGACGTCGACGTGTTCGTCGTGGAAGCGGCGCTGCTCTGCGAGTCGTCCTTGCTGCACGAGGCGACTCCTACGACAAGTGCGCAGGTCGATGCGGTGACGACGAAGCCGCGCATGAGAGTCGAGATTGTCACTTCAGTCCTCCTGAGCCGGTGATGTCCGGGACTTCCGACGCCGTCGATGACGTCGCGAACACGGTCAGCGTAGGAGCCTTCGCTTGGAGAACGGTTGGAACGACAGATTGCGTGACGATCGAACTATTTCACGAACATACTATGATTTGTCGCACAGTAGGTCTACACTGGAGATAACAGCAAAACCGGACACGTTCCACGACTCACGGAAGGGAGGCGGACACCATGACCAGCACCTTTGATCTTCCCGATTCGCCTCTCGAACTCGCTCGCCTACAGGACGCGGTGGCCGCCAAGCTGTCATCGGTGTCGCTGACCCCGATGTCCGATGATGACGTCCTGCACATGTCCGAGGTGTTCGAGCGTTCCAATCGCCGGTCCGACGGCATCGGAGCCCGCCTGTACGCGGAAGTGTCCACCCGCGGCGCCTACCGCAAAGCCGGCGTCCAGACGCCGGGCAAGTACCTCACCGCCGCCCTGCGCCTGGGCCTCGGCGCCAGCAAGCGCCGCGTCGCCGCAGCATTGGCGATCAGCCCGATGTACAACTACTCGGGCGACCAGCTCGACCCGGCACTGCCGGCCACCGCCATCGCCGTTGCCGATGGCGACCTGTCGGTCGACCACGTCAATGAGATCGTCGCCGTGATCGACGAGATCCCCGCCGCCATCCCCGCCG
>NZ_BAOP01000007.1 GCF_000344135.1 Gordonia malaquae NBRC 108250
CGTGTCTGACAAACATTGGGGTCCGGCTCTGCGAGTCTGATTTCATGTCGCGGTTTCAGGTGCTCTCGGATGCTCAGTGGTCGTTGATCGAGGACATGTTGCCGCGGCCGACGGGGCGGCAGGGGCGTCCGTTCTCCGATGCCCGGACGATGGTCGAGGCGATCATCTACCGGTATCGGTGTGGGATCGCATGGCGGGACCTGCCAGAGTCGTTCGGGCCGTGGCAGACGGTGTGGACGTGGCATCACCGCATGGCAAAAGCTGGAACGTGGGATCTGGTGCACGCGAAGCTGACTGCAGCTGCCGACTCTGCGGGACTGGTGGATTGGTCACTGTCGGTGGATTCGACGATCGCCCGCGCGCACCAGCACGCCACGAACACCAAGCGCCTCACAGGGGGCTGGATCGAATTACAACAATCCTGCGATCGAGCCGCCTGACCACGCAGTGGGCCGCTCCCGCGGCGGCCTCTCTACGAAGGTCCACCAGCTCGTCGACGGTAACGGGCTACCGCTGGTCACACTGCTTACGCCCGGCCAAGCCGGTGACTCGCCAATGTTCCTGCCGCTGATGAACCTGCTGCGCGTTGGCCGGATGCGAGGCCGGCCGCGTACCCGCCCCGACCGGGTGCGCGGGGACAAGGCTTATTCCTCACGGGCGATCCGCACTCACCTGCGATCACGAGGGATCAAGGCGGTCATCCCCGAACCCGACGACCAGAAGGGACACCGCAAGCGGCGTGGTTCACGCGGCGGCAGGCCGGTCTCGCTCGATGCCTGCGACTACAAGAACCGGAGCATCATCGAACGCCGGTTCTGCCATACCAAGCAGTGGCGCGGACTCGCCACCCGTTACGACAAACACGCCCTGAACTACCGAGCAGCGGTTGTTCTCAACGGCGTGATCGCCTGGTCGAAGGAATTATCAGACACGCCCTAGCTGCAATTGAACGTCGGCGGCGATTCTTGGCCCTGTACCAAGAATCGCCGCCGACGTTCGCTCGCCGGATTTCGCGCGGGCCTGCACAAAACTCTGGCCGCCTCGCGTGCCGGTGTGGCAGAGTGGTCGACGTGATCAAGAGCTGTCAGGAGTGTTGTCAGGGCTGACGTCCCGCCTTTGAGCGAGGACGGCCCTGTTCTTCAGCCTCCCTGCACGTTCGATCACCATTCGAGGAATCCCTCATGACCACTGCGCTCACCGCACCCGTCTCTGCTCCGTTCGTCTCCGTTCCCCTCTCTGTGCAGGCGAACGATTTCCGTGCCGCGCTTGCCGCAGGCGCCGTCGCCGTCGACCTGCGTGACGCCGCCCAGCACCGTGCGCACGGCGCACTGCTCGGAGCGGTCGCCGTCGCCTCCGATCAGGCGCTTGATCTCCTGGGCCCAGATTCCCCCGTCGCGCTCCGCGCGGCCACTGTCGACGCCGAGTGGATCCTCGTCTCCGAGGACGGCTACGACGCCGAGTGGCTCGCCTGGCACCTGCAGGCGCGCGGTGTGCGTGGTGCGCGGTTCGTCGTGGGAGGTCATCGGGCGTTGCGCAGCCGCGGCGTGACCGGCTCGATCGGCTCCGACGCGCTCGGTCTGTACGACCCGCGCTGACCTGGCCGTCTCGATTGGTGTCTGCGCTGGCCGGACACTTAACCTAGAGGCGTGAGCGAGCACCAGAACGACGAGACGACCCGCGACGACGACCAGACCCCCGAGCAGCTGCGGATCCGCCGCGAGAAGCGCGAACGGATTCTGGCCGAAGGACGCGAGGCGTACCCCGTCGAAATCGCTCGCACCCACACGCTGCGCGCAGTCCGTGACGAGTACTCCCACCTCGAAGCGGGAGCCGAGACCGGGGTGATCGCCGGAGTCGCCGGGCGCGTGATCTTCATCCGCAACAAGGGCAAGCTCTGCTTCGCGACCCTCCAAGAGGGTGACGGCACGCAGCTGCAGGCCATGCTCAGCCAGGCCAAGGTCGGCGAGGATTCGCTCGCGAGCTGGAAGTCCGACGTCGACCTCGGCGACATCGTCTACGTGCACGGCGAGATCATCTCCTCCCGCACCGGTGAACTGTCGGTGATGGCCGACGCCTGGCAGATGGCGTCGAAGTCGCTGCGGCCCCTGCCCGTGGCCCACAAGGAGATGAACGAGGAGTCGCGCGTTCGTCAGCGGTACGTCGACCTCATCGTCAACCCCGACGCTCGCGAGATCGCCCGCACCCGCGTGAAGGCGATGGCCGAGCTGCGTCGCTTCCTCACCGAACGCGACTTCCTCGAGATCGAGACGCCGATGCTGCAGACGCTGCACGGCGGCGCCGCCGCGCGCCCCTTCGTGACGCATTCGAACGCCTTCGACATGGACCTGTTCCTGCGGATCGCTCCGGAGCTGTTCCTCAAGCGCGCCGTCGTCGGCGGCCTCGAACGAGTCTTCGAGGTGAACCGCAACTTCCGGAACGAGGGCGCCGACTCGACGCACTCGCCGGAGTTCGCGATGCTCGAGACCTACCAGGCGTACGGGACGTACGACGACGCGGCCGTGACCACGCGTGAACTCGTCCAAGCGGTGGCATTGGCGGCGGCGGGAACGCTCACCCCGACGATGCCGGACGGCAGCACCTACGACCTGTCCGGCGAATGGAAATCGGTCTCCATGTACCCGTCGCTGTCGGAGGCGCTCGGCCGCGAGATCGTGCCGCTCGAGACCACCGTCGACGAGTTGCTGGCGATCGCCGCTGAAGTCGGCCTCGACGTCCCCAAGGACAAGGGCTACGGCCACGGCAAGCTCGTCGAAGAACTGTGGGAGCACATGGTCGGCAGCAAGCTCGACGAGCCGGTGTTCGTCCGTGACTTCCCGGTCGAGACCTCGCCGTTGGTCCGCGCGCACCGCAGCATCCCGGGCGTCGTCGAGAAGTGGGACCTCTACGTCCGCGGCTTCGAGCTGGCGACCGGCTACTCCGAACTCGTCGACCCGGTGATCCAGCGTGAGCGCTTCGTCGACCAGGCGCGCCTCGCCGCCGCAGGCGACGACGAGGCGATGGTCCTCGACGAGGAGTTCCTTGCCGCGATGGAGTACGCGATGCCCCCGACCGCAGGAACGGGCATGGGCATCGACCGCCTCCTGATGGCGATCACCGGACTCGGCATCCGCGAGACGATCCTCTTCCCGCTGGTCAAGCCGGTTCAGTAGGTCGCAGGCGGCTCCTCACACGTCCATGCCCGCGTTGCGGGCGTGGGTCATCGTGGTGCTCTGGCCGTCGAGGGTCTCGCGGATGATGTCCGCATGCCCTGCGTGATGGGCCAGTTCGCGCAGCATGTGCAGGACGATCCACCGCACCGACCGGTACTCCCGCTCTGGCGCCCAGGGTGCGGTGGGGAGCGGGATCAACGCATCGAGGTCCGACGTCGCCTTCAGTGCGGCGACGGTGCTCGCGTACTGTGCGTCGTACTTCTCGGCCCATCCGGCGAAGGTCTCGTCGTCGGTGAGTTCATAGGCGTGGGCGGCCCCGGCCATGTCGAACTCGGCGTTCGGGTCGGCGTCGGTGATCGTCTTCCACCAACCCTCATGTGTCAGGGTGACGTGCTTGAGAAGCCCACCGATGCTCAAGGCGGACACGGTCGGCGTGGCGCGTGCCTGCTCTTCGGTCACGCCGTCGACGGCGATGCGGAAGTTGGTGGATTCGTCGTCGAAGAGGGCGATGAGGTCGGTGATCTCAGTCATCCGTCGACGATAGTTCGAATGTCGCCCTGAGATCGGTCGGATCATCGAAGTTCGATGGCACAGTGCCGTCGGACCCTGATGATCTCGACCGATCTCGGGAGCACCAAGGCTCAGCGCTGGACGTAGTACGTCCACGGCTCGTACGAGACGGTGGTGCCGTCCGGCGCTGTGATGTGCAGATACTCGCGGTGGACGTGATACGTGTAGCCGTTGTTGTAGGCGTGGAACCTGCCGAACTGGTCCTGCGTGGCGCCGTTCACGTCGATCCAGTTGCCAGTCGTCTTGGCCTTGCCGCTGTACCCCCAGCCGGTCGGTCCCTGCACGGGGCAGATCACGACCTGCGACAGTGCCGATTCGGCCATGACCTTCGCCGGCCCGCGGCAGTACGGGCCGCCGGGAAAGCCGTCGGCGGCCGCGTCGCCGACGGCTGTCAGGCTCGCGCCGGCCAGTCCTGCCGCCACGATCGTTCCGGCGACGACTCGAGTTCGATTGCGCATGATGTTCACGTCCTCTCGCAGGCGAGCGGTAGCGGTCAGGCCGCGGTGTGCGCTGCGTTGTCGGGTGTGCTCGACCGCTACTCGGTATGTCGAGCGCCCGGGCGGGGACCGTTAGTGACGTGTAGTCCAAACGAATGACAGGGCTGAGCGGTCGGCCCGGTCAGGGGATCAGGCGGACTCGGCGCGCGTTGACGACGGCTTCGAAGCGAGTCGACGCGTCGAGTTTCACCAGCAGCCGCTTGACGTGGTCTTTCACCGTGTACACGCCGATGCCCAGGCGGTCGGCGATCGTCGCGTTCGGCAGACCTGCGGCGAGCAGGCCGAGCACGTCTTGTTCGCGTGCGGTCAGGTGGACGGACGGTTCGTCGAACGGGGAGTCGTGGGCGAGGCCGTCCGCGATGTCGAGCATCTGATCGCGGAGCGCAGCGTCGGACGTGGTGTCGGCGAGGGCGCGCAGGCGAGCATGTGAGTCCTGGATCTGTGCGCGCCATGCGGCGAGGTCGCGCTCCTCGTCGTCTGTGCGGAGAGTGGCGAGCACGTCGGCCACTGCGAGCTGCTGCTCCACTCCGCGGGCCTCGTCGGCGACGGCGTCCAACGAGACGCCGAGTTGATCGTGCGGATTGCGCCGAGCGGCGTAGAGAACGCCGATGTGCTTGCGTCCGACGATGATCGGCGCTGCGACCATCGCCCGCAGATTCTCGGCGCGGATGATCTCGTCGTACGTGTGCGTGATGAGCGGCGACCGGACGTAATCGTGCACTGCGGCCGCCCGCCTGCGGCCGATCACTCGACCGCCGAGCCCGTGTCCGGGATAGAGATTGGCGCCGCGCAACGGTCCGACGACATCGCCGTCGAACGCGAACAGCTCGATGTGATCGGCGGTCCCCGGCAGCACTCGGCCCGCGAACGCCAGCCCGGCACCGGTGCGGAGCCGCAGTCGTTCCAGCGGCATGCGCAATCGACGAGCCAGCTCGTCCGATGGCGTACCCCTCTTCGGAGGGTTGTCGGTGGCGGGGGTCACACAGATCATTGTTCCATCCGTGACCACACGACGACGATGGAGTGCAAGACATGACCGATGGACGCCAGGCGGCGGAGCGGCAGGTGCATCAGTGGCTCGACGAGTACAGTGCGCCGAACGCGAGCGCCGCGTACCTGCTGTGCGATCGATACGACCGCGACGCCGTCGCGTTCACGCTGGTCGAACCCGACCTGACGTCGACGCCGTTCACCCACGGCGAGTTGGCCGACGAGTCGCGTGCGATGGCGACGGTTCTGGTCGCCAAAGGTGTCGAGCGGGGTGATCGGGTCCCGGTTCTCCTCGGCAAACGGCGCGAGCTGATCGTCGCGCTGATGGCGCTGTGGCGGATCGGTGCCGTCCATGTACCGCTCTTCACGGCCTTCGCGACCGGTGCGATCCTGCTCCGGGTGGAGGGGGCGTCTGCGAAGGTCGTCATCACCGATGCGTCGCAGCGAGACAAGGTCGATCCGATCGACGCCGTCACGGTGCTCGACGTCGACGATCTGGCTGCTGAGTCGGTCGGTGCGGAGCCGTTCTCCGACGACGCCGTGATCGGTGGCGACGGAACACTCGTCCAGCTCTACACGAGCGGCACCACCGGCAAGCCCAAGGGCGTCCCGGTTCCGCTGCGCGCGCTCGCCGCGTTCCAGACGTATCAGCACTACTCGTTGGACGTGGCACCCGACGACGTCTTCTGGAACGCCGCCGACCCCGGCTGGGCGTACGGCCTCTACTACGCGATTCTCGGTCCGCTCGTCGGTGCCCGGACGAGTCTTCTCTTCAATGCGGGCTTCACGCCGGATTCGACAGTCGCCGTCATGAAGACCTTCGGCGTCACCAACTTCGCGGGCGCGCCGACCATGTACCGGGCGCTGCGAGCGGGTGCGGACATGTCAGGGGTGACCCTGCGCCGTGCCTCGTCGGCCGGTGAGCCGCTGACCCCGGACATCGTCGAGTTCGGTCTCACTCAGCTCGGCACGGAGGTCCGTGACCACTACGGCCAGACCGAGACGGGGATGGTCATCGGCAATCACTGGCAGTCCGACGTCGCGCTTCCGCTCAAGCCGGGATCGATGGGGCAGGTGATGCCGGGGTATGCGGCGGGCATCGTCGACGGCCAGATCGCGCTCGACGTGAAGGGCAGCCCGCTGCTCTGGTACACCGGCTACGACGCCGCACCGGAGAAGACCGCCGAACGGTTCACCGAGGACCGCGCGTGGTACCTCTCAGCCGACACCGGAAAGGTCGACGACGAGGGGTACTTCTCCTTCACCGCCCGCGACGACGACGTGATCCTCGCCGCCGGGTATCGAATCGGACCGTTCGACGTGGAGAGCGTGATGGCAGTGCATCCGTCGATCGCCGAGGTCGCCGTCGTCGGCAGGCCCGACCCCGAAGGCATTCGCGGCGAGGTGGTCGAAGCGTTTGCCGTCCTGAACACCGGTTTCACGGCGAGCGACGACCTCGCGACGGAGTTGAAGCATCTGGTCCGCGACGAGTACTCGAAGCACGCGTACCCGCGGACCGTCCACTTCGTCGAGTCGCTGCCGAAGACGCCGAGCGGCAAGGTGCAGCGTTTCGTCCTGCGTCGCGAGGGTGCTGGACTCTGATCGATCGAGCCCGTCACGACCACAACGGGAGGTCGCGCCAGTTCGACGGGAAGCCCATCTCTGAGCTGGACCGAAGCGGTATCGGATCGAAGCGATCGGTGATCATCGTCGCGACTCGGTCGGTCCACGTGGTTCCCGGCGACACATGTTGGAGGATGTGTGCGGCGGCGCAGATCGAGACGTAGATGGAACCGCATTGCGGCCCGGCGACTCCGTGGAAGCTGTCCATTTCTCGGAGTCGGGCTACGCCCACCGGCATGATCGTTCGATTCCAGAGTCGGGAATGGTGTGCGGATATGTTTCGGACGACTGCAAGGTGCTCGAGGAGGTTGGCGAGTATGTCACCTGGTCTGGCGCCGGCTCTACCTCGGGTTCCGACGATTCCCAAGGTGCGTGCGATCTCGTCGCGATCGTCGACGCGAAGGCCCTTGTACACCTTCGATACATCGGCGAAATCGAGAACTTCAGTCAGAACCCAGATGGATATCCGGCCGCGGTAGTTGTCGAAGTGGTGGCCGTTGAACGGGGCGCTGTCGAGGTACGCGAGTGGACCGTGCCGCCCGATCGCATAAGCGACGTGGGCGCGCATGGAGACTTCGAGCCGTTCGACGGCGCTCAGCATGAGGTTCTTTAGGTGTCTGTCGAACTCGTAGAGGCTCGCAACGTCAGCAAAGTTGGTGCCGGGGATGAACGTGTCCAATAGTCGGCCGTCGTCGGCCCGCTGCCGGTTGGGGTGCCAGTAGGAACTGAGCCGGTAGTAGCTGACGTTTGCGAGCCACCGATGGGCGAACTCGCGATCTGCGATGACCATCCCGCGACGCTCAAGTTGGTCAACCTGGGCATTAAGCGACAACCAGGGCTTTGCGCGCATGCCGGAACAGTAGTGGAAAGAAGTCCGGCCCGCCCTCACATTGTGAGGCGGGTCGAAACGATTACGGAAATTCTACTGCCCGTTGAGTGGAGGTGCAACGGCCGCAGAAATCCGCCGCCTACGACAGTTCGCGCTTGAGGACCTTGCCTGAAGGGTTGCGGGGGAATGTGTCGACGAACTCGACGGACCGCGGCACCTTGAAGTTGGCGAGGTGCTCGCGGGCGTGAGCGGTCACCTGCTCGGCGGTGACGTTTGCGCCGTCGCGCACGGTCAGGAATGCCTTGCCGACTTCGCCGAGGCGTTCGTCCGGGACTCCGATGACGGCGGCCTCGGTGACACCGTCGATGCGGGACAGGACCTGCTCCACCTCGGCGGGGTACACGTTGAAGCCGCCGCAGATGTACATGTCCTTGAGGCGGTCGGTGATCTTGAGGTTGCCGCGGTCGTCGATGGTGCCGACGTCGCCGGTGTGGAGCCAGCCGTCGGCATCGATCGTCTCGGCGGTCGCCCTCGGGTCGTCGAGGTAGCCGCGCATCACCATCGCGCCGCGCGCCAGGATCTCGCATGCGTCGGACAGCATGATCTCCATGCCGTCGAAGGCCCGGCCGCAGGTGGTCGCGACGGTGACCGCGTCGTCGTCCGGCCTGCAGGTGGTGATGAAGCCGCTGGTCTCGGTCTGGCCGTAGGCGGTGACGACGGTTTCGACGCCGAGGTCGGACTGGAGGCGTTCGATCAGGACGACGGGGACGATCGTGGCGCCGGTGACGATCAGACGCAGGCTCGACAGGTCGTAGTCGGCCCGGGCGGGGTCGTCGAGGATCGTCTGGAAGATCGTCGGGGCTCCGGGGAACACGGTCGCCGACTCGGCCGCCGTCAGCTTGCAGGCCTCAGTGGGGGAGTAGACGGCGAGCGGGAGCATCGCGGCGCCGAACAACACGCACGGCAGGATGCCCGCCTTGTAGCCGAACGTGTGGAAGTACGGATTCACCATCAGGTACCGGTCGGTTGCGGTGAGACGACCGTTCGCGCCCCAGGCATGCGAGCCGGCAACGGTCTGCTGATGCTCGGCGAGCACACCCTTCGGTGCGCCGGTGGTGCCGGAGGTGAACAGGATGTCCGACAGGTCGTCTCCGGTGACGGCGTTCGCCCGTTCGCGGGTGGCCTCCGCGGCGGCCTCGGAGACGTTCATGAAGTCGTTCCACGGCACCGCGCCGGTCGCCGGATCGACGGCCTGCTCGAGAGGGATCCCGACTACGGTGCGGTCTTGCGCGATCGGTGAGTCGAGCACTTCGCTGAGACGGTCGATGCCCGCGAACACGCCGGACGTCACAACGACTCGTGCGCCCGAGCGCTCGACGATGTCCGACGCCTCGCTGATCGTGTAGCGCGTGTTCAGGGGGACGAGCACGGCTCCGGCGTAGTGAGTACCGAGTGCGGCGATGGGCCAGTGATGGCTGTTGGGGGCCCACACGGCGACGCGTTCGCCGTGCTGCACGCCGAGGTCGATCAGGCCCGCGGCGAAGCGTCGTACCTGGTCGGCGAACTCGCTCCAGGTGAGTCGGACCGGCTCGGCCCACTGTTCGTCGACGATCGCCGGAAGATCGGGCCACGACTGTTCCGCGCGGTGGAGTGCTGCGGGAGTGGTGAGCGGAGTCGGAAGCATGAACAAAACCTAGCAAATGCTTGGTAGGTTAAGCTAGCGGTCATGACGACGATCAATCTCGCCGATCGGGCCGTCGACCTCGGCGAATGGGCGGCCCGCACCCCTGATGCGGCAACCGTCTTCGCGCAGGCCGTGCGCGATTGGCTCTCCGACAACCTGGTGGGCGACTTCGCGTCCCTGCGCGGACGCGGCGGACCGGGCAGTGAACACGAGTTCTTCGCCGAACGCCTCGAGTGGGACCGCCATCTCGCGGCGTCCGGTTGGACGTGCCTCGGATGGCCCGTTGAACACGGCGGCCGCGGTGCGACCATCGAGCAGCGGATCATCTTCCACCAGGAGTATGCGCGGGCCAACGCCCCCGCGCGTGTGAATCACCTCGGTGAGGAACTTCTCGGCCCGACATTGATCGAATACGGCACGCCGGAGCAGCAGGCTCGCTTCCTGCCGCACATCGTCGACGTCACCGAGCTGTGGGCGCAGGGCTACTCCGAACCGGGAGCGGGCAGTGACCTCGCGGGCGTCGCGACCTCCGCTGTGCTCGACGACGACCAGTGGGTGATCAACGGTCAGAAGATCTGGACGTCGCTGGCGCACCTGTCCCAATGGTGCTTTGTGATCGCTCGCACCGAGAAGGGCTCGAGTCGACACAAGGGCCTGAGCTTCCTGCTCGTTCCGCTCGACGCCGACGGCGTCACCATCCGGCCGATCCAACAGATCACCGGAACGTCGGAGTTCAACGAAGTGTTCTTCGACGACGCGAAGACCTCCTCCGACCTCATCGTCGGCGAGCCGGGTGACGGGTGGAAGGTCGCGATGGGCCTCCTGCAGTTCGAGCGCGGTGTGTCCACACTCGGCCAGCAGGTGGGCTTCCACCGCGAACTCGACAACCTGATCGACCTCGCCGAACGCAACGGTGCGGCGTCCGATCCCGAGATCGCCTCCCGCCTCCGACGCGCCAAGGTCGGCCTTTCGGTGATGGAGGCCAACGCGCGGCGCACCCTCGCCGGCGACATCGTCTCCGAAGCCGGGGCCGCGTCGGTCACCAAGCTGCTCTGGGGCAACTGGCACCGCGACCTCGGCGAACTCGCGGTCGCAGTCGCCGGCGCGCCCTCCCTCATCGGGCCGCCCGCCACCACCGAGGGGCGAGCCAACAACATCTCAGATCCGGAGAACGTCGAACTCGACGAGTGGCAACGACTGCTCCTGTTCACCCGCGCCGACACGATCTACGGCGGCTCCAACGAAGTACAGCGGAACATCATCGCCGAGCGCGTCCTCGGCCTTCCCCGAGAGGCACGTCCATGACCCGTCCTGTTTCCCCACTCGCCACCCCTCCCGAGGAGATCGCGGGCCACGACCTGCTCAAGGGCAAGAAGGTCGTGGTCACCGCAGCCGCGGGAACCGGCATCGGCTTCGCGACCGCACGCCGTGTGCTCCTCGAAGGCGGCGACGTCCTGGTCTCCGACTTTCACGAGCGTCGCCTCGGCGAGACCGTCGAGAAGCTCGCCGCCGAGTTCGGCGCCGAGCGAGTCACGTCCCACGTCTGCGACGTGTCGTCCACCGAACAGGTCGACGATCTGATCGCCGCCTCGGCGCAGAAGCTCGGACGCATCGACGTCCTGGTCAACAACGCCGGACTCGGCGGGGAGACCCCGGTCGCCGACATGACCGACGAGCAGTGGGACCGGGTCGTCGACATCACGTTGACCAGCACGTTCCGCGCCACTCGCGCCGCCCTCCGCTACTTCCGGGACGCCGGCCACGGCGGCATCCTGGTCAACAACGCGTCCGTCCTCGGCTGGCGCGCGCAGCGGGGTCAGGCGCACTATGCGGCTGCCAAGGCCGGTGTCATGGCCCTCACCCGTTGTTCTGCAGTCGAGGCCGCCGACTACGGCGTCCGCATCAACGCCGTCGCACCGTCGATCGCCCGTCATCCGTTCCTCGCGAAGGTGACCAGCGACGACCTGCTCGACGAACTCGCCTCCCGCGAGGCGTACGGCCGCGCCGCAGAAGTGTGGGAGATCGCGGCCACCATCGCGATGCTCGCCAGCGACTACACCACCTACCTCACCGGCGAGATCGTGTCGATCTCCAGCCAGCGCGCATAGCAAGGAGCCAACCACCATGACCGCACCTCAGGCCTACATCGTCGACGCCGTCCGCACTCCGGTCGGCAAGCGCGGCGGTTCACTCGCCTCCGTCCACCCCGCCGACCTCGGCGCGCACGTGATCTCGGCGATCGTCGAGCGCACCGGCATCGACCCGGAGATCGTCGACGACGTGATCTTCGGCTGCGTCGACACCATCGGCCCGCAGGCCGGCAACATCGCACGCACCGCATGGCTCACCGCGGGCATGCCGCTCGGCGTCCCCGGCACCACCGTCGACCGCCAGTGCGGCTCGAGCCAGCAGGCCATCCACTTCGCGGCCCAGGCAGTGATGAGCGGGACGCAGGACGTCGTCCTCGCGGGCGGTGTTCAGAACATGAGTGCCATCCCGATCAGCCAGGCGATGATCGCAGGCCAGGAACTCGGATTCACCACCCCCACTGCGGAGTCGAAGGGCTGGGTCGAGCGCTTCGGCGATGCGGAGATCAGCCAGTTCGTCGGCGCCGACATGATGGCCAAGAAGTGGGACATCAGCCGTGACGACATGGAGTCCTGGTCTCTCCAGAGTCACCAGCGCGCGAAGGCCGCGATCGCGGCCGGCCGGTTCGACAACGAGTACGTCGCTCTCGGCGACTGCGTCGTCGACGAGTGCCCGCGTGAGACGTCGCTGGAGAAGATGGCGTCCCTGAACGTTCTCGCCGAAGGCTCCGATCTGACCGCCGCAGTCGCCTCACAGATCTGCGACGGATCGTCGGCGACCCTGGTCGTGTCGGAGAAGGCTCTCAAGGAGTACGGCCTCACGCCTCGTGCCCGCATCCACCACATGTCGGTCCGCGGTGACGACCCGGTGATGATGCTGTCGGCGCCGATCCCGGCGACCAAGTGGGCGCTGGAGAAGACCGGCATGAGCATCGATGACATCGACGTCGTGGAGATCAACGAGGCGTTCGCGCCGGTCGTTCTCGCGTGGCTGAAGGAGACGGGCGCCGACCCGGCCCGCGTCAACCCGAACGGCGGCGGCATCGCGCTGGGCCACCCTCTCGGCGCGACCGGTGCGAAGCTGTTCGCAACGCTCCTCAACGAGCTCGAGCGCACCGGTGGACGCTACGGACTGCAGACGATGTGTGAGGGCGGCGGAACCGCCAACGTCACGATCATCGAGCGACTGGGCTGACTTCAGCTGGCACAGATCTGACGTTTGACAACAGCCCGGGCACATACTGCCCGGGCTGTTGTCGTCTCCGACGTGTGATCGATCGCTTCTGAAGTCGTGTCGTGGTGCCCCACTAGTGGATTCGCCTCCGACAAGTAGTCCGATCATGGGATGAAATTGTCGTCTGATCGACTTAAGAATCGGCCGATTCGGCCGAGAGCGCTCACGGTTTGCCACATATGCCCAATGGCACTGAGTGGCCATTCAGTAACGATTGAATAACTCAATTAGTGGTTCATCTGATCAACTGATTGACTGCGATACGAGAGCTTGGTCACGTATCGCGTGTCATGTGTGCGCGACCACGAGTCTGAGTCTCAATTGTTCAATCCTCACCCCGCGAAAGGGCTCCATCATGGGCAACATTCCTGACATATCCGGCATCAACGATCTGATGAAGACGCTCAACGCGCTTCTCAACCAGGCCGGTTCCAACGAGAACGGCGGAAGCCAGACTCCGTCCGCCTGACGACTGGCACAGCGGGCCTCGTGCCCGCACGTCGGGCCGCGCACTGCGCGGCCCGGCACCCTTCGTCCGCTCACGATCCCGCACAGGAGCACAGATGTCTGCAGCCCGGCAGCTGGTCGCCGATGATCTCGTGGCGGCTGCCGCGGTGCTGGCCGAAGGGCTTCCCGAGATCCCGGACTACGCCGCACTTCTCGGAGCTCACACCGCGGACCCATCCGTGTGCGACTCCCTTGCCCGAGTCTTTCTGCGGCCCTTGATCAACGCCGGCTGTGTGGTCGGCGTCGACGACGGCGACGGCCTCGCGGGGCTGCTCGTGATGCATCGGCCGTCGGCCGGTTCGCTTGATCCCCACATGGAGTCCGCGGCCAGCGACCTTGAATTCCTCCGGGCTCATCCCGATATCGCGACCCGACTGCTCGCTCGGGTGAACGAACCCGCACTCCCGATTCCGGAGCCGGACGCGGTCACGATCTCGGTCGCCGCCGTCTCGAAAACGCGCCGGAGCAGCGGTGTCCTCAGGTCGCTCGTCGGAGTAGTCGAGGAGGCGTGCATCGCCGACGGCGTCCAGTTCTGCGCGTGGACTGCCCGCGAGGACCTCCGCGACCTGTACTGCGCGGCGTGGAACCTCACGCCGTTCGCCGAGCGGCACCTCGACGAGGAGACGCGTCTGTACGGACTCGCCTCGACTCGGCCGCCGGCGCTCTCCGCACGACTCACCCATTCCTGATCGTCCACCACCCACCAACTTCTGAAGGAGTCACCATGACGCGCTCGCGACTCATCCTCCGCGCGGCCGCGCTCGCCTCCGCGGCGGCGATGACGCTGACCGGGCTTCCCTCCATCGCGCATGCGGCGCCGAGCAGCGTCGTCACCTCGACCGATGTAACGACCCAGATGTCCGACATCATGGTGCACTCGGCCGCGATGGGGCGTGACATCCCGCTGACGGTCCTGAAGCCGAAGGACACGTCGAAGCCCGCGCCGGTGCTCTACCTGCTGAACGGTGCAGGCGGAGGCGAGGACTCGGCGACGTGGCAGCTCAACACCGACATCGTGAAGTTCTTCGCGAACAAGCACGTCTATGTGGTCATCCCGATGCAGGGCGCCTTCTCGTACTACACCGACTGGATCAAGGCCGACGAGAAGCTCGGCGTCAACAAATGGGGCACGTTCCTGGCCGACGAACTGCCGCCCGCCATCGACGGCTCGTACAAGACGACCGGCAAGAACGCCATCGCGGGCATCTCGTCGTCGGCGACATCGGTGCTCAATCTCGCGATCGCGAACAAGGGCCTCTACCGTGCGGTCGGTTCGTACAGCGGCTGTGCCAGCACGTCGAGTGAGCACGGGACGTTGTTCATGCGGATCGTCGTCGAGACCCGTGGCGGAGGTGACGTCCGGAACATGTGGGGCGAACTCCGCGGCCCGCTGTGGAAGAAGAACGACCCGATCCGTCACGCGGAAGAGCTTCGTGGGCTGTCGCTCTATCTGAGTGCGGCGACAGGGCTTCCCGGCGAACACGACAACCTCCGGGAGGTGCCGGAGGTGGGGACTCTCGCCGACCGGCTCGTCGTCGGCGGCGCGATCGAGACCGCGACGCGCGTGTGCACCGAACAGTTGGCGTCCCGTCTGCAGCAGTTGCGCATCCCGGCCACGGTCGACCGTCCGGTCGGCGGCACACACTCGTGGCCCTACTGGCAGGACCAGCTGCACAAGTCGTGGCCGCAGCTCGGCCGCGCGATCGGCGCCTGACTCGCTCTCGTGCTCACCGGCCGGGCGGCCCTGTGATTCGGGCCACCCGGCCGGTAGCATGGGATGACATTCAGAATTCGTCTCAACATCGAGCAGTTCGCCATGAAGTGGAGGGTCGTATGACCAAGCCTGCAGAAACCCCGGTGCGCGCCGGCGACAAGGTCTCGTCGGAATCGCACAGTCTCACCGAGCTCCTCGAGATCCAGAAGGCTGCCTTCCTGCGCGACGGCATCCCTGACGCTGCGACCCGCGTCGACCGGATCAATCGTCTCGGTCAGATGCTCCTCGACAACGCCGACGAGATCACCGCCGCGCTCAACGAGGACTTCGGCACCCGTCCCCGCGAACTGTCGATCGCCACTGACGTCGCAGGCTGCCTCATCGACCTCACCCACCAGCGTCGTTCGGCCGAGAAGTGGATGAAGGAGACCAACGTCTCCAAGATCCAGGGAGCGCTCGGCTACAAGCAGCGCCTGCGCCACGATCCCCTCGGCGTCGTCGGCATCATGGGTCCCTGGAACTTCCCGCTGCAGCTGACGATCGTCCCCGCCGGTTCGGCGTTCGCCGCCGGCAACCGCGTGCTGCTGCGCCCGTCGTCGATCACTGCGAAAACGACCGACGTCATCGCGCGTGTGGCCCCCGACTACTTCTCGATCGAAGAGCTCGCTGTCGTCACCTCCGCCCACGGCGGCGGCTCCGATTTCGCGAAGCTGAAGGTCGACCACATGTTCTTCACCGGTTCACCCGAGGTCGGTGCGTCGGTCGCGCAGGAGGCCGCGAAGAACCTGATCCCCGTCACCCTGGAACTCGGTGGCAAGAACCCGGTGATCGTCGACGCCACTCAGGACATCACCGAGGCCGCGAACTTCATCGCCGACGCCCGCATGATCAACGGCGGTCAGGTGTGTCTGTGCCCGGACTACGTGTTCGTGCCGGAGAGCAAGGTCGGCGAGTTCACCGAGAAGGTGATCGCCCGCTGGACCAAGAACTTCCCGACGATCGAGAAGAACGATCAGTACACCTCGACGATCAACGAGAAGAACTACACGCGCATCACCGGCCTGATCGACGACGCCGTCGAACTCGGCGCCACCAAGCACCAGGTGATCCCGGCCGGCGAGTCGCTGCCGAACGCCGAGGCACGCAAGATCCCGCCGACCCTCCTGACCGGTGTCAAAGCCGGCATGAAGATCGAGGAGGACGAGGTGTTCGGCCCCGTCCTCACCGTCTACCCGTACCGCAACCTGTCCGAGGCGATCGACAAGATCAACTCGGCGGGGCACCCGCTGACCCTGTACTGGGTCGGTGACGACAACGAGAACCTCAAGCGCGTGGCCGACAACACCCGCAGCGGGTCGATCAGCGGCAACGACTTCGCGCTGCATCTGCTTTCGCACGGTCTGCCGTTCGGCGGCGTCGGCCGGTCGGGCATGGGCAACTACCACGGCAAGTTCGGGTTCGACACGTTCAGTCATGCTCGTGCGGTCACCGTCTCGACGATGCCGATCAAGTTCGCCGAGCTCGTCTCCGCGCCGTTCACCAAGAGCGACACCCGCCTGACCAACGCCCAGATGAAGATGTGGAACTTCATCCAGGGTCGCGCCAGCCGCAAGTCGGCCAAGCGCTGATCTCACGCATCCCCATCGAGGGCCGTCCGCTTGTGCGGGCGGCCCTCGTTGTCCGCCGGGCGCGCGACTTGAACGGGTCCTCACCATGGAGCAAGCTTGAGGTCGCCGTCGTCGAGCGAGATCAAACAAGCGCTTGGTAGGGTGGAGGGTGACCACTCGAGGAGGCCACGTTGACGTCGAAGACGACGTCGGGTTCGTCCCGACGCGAAGAGCTGCTCGGGATCGCAGGTGAACTGTTCGCCGAGCGCGGCCTGCGATCGACGACAGTCCGCGACATCGCCGACACCGCGGGGATACTGTCGGGCAGTCTGTATCACCACTTCGACTCCAAGGAGTCGATGGTCGACGAGCTGCTGCGCGACTTCCTCGACGCGCTGTTCTCCCGGTATCGCGAGATCGACGCCGCAGGCCTGAGCGCTGCTGAGACCTTGCGGCAGCTGGTGATCGCCTCGTTCGAGGCGATCGACACTCGACACACGGCAGTGGCGATCTATCAGAACGAAGCGCGTCAACTCACTGGTCAGGAGCGCTTCTCCTACATCAACGATCGCAATCGCGAGAACCGTGAACTGTGGGCTTCGGTCCTGCGCCGCGGCGTCGCCGAGGGCGACTTCCGCCCTGACCTCGACGTGGATCTCGTCTACCGATTCATGCGCGACACCGTCTGGGTGGCCGTCCGCTGGTACCGCCCGGGCGGTGCCAAGACCGTTGAGCAGATCGCCGACCAGTACCTCTCCATCGTTCTGGACGGAATCCTCCCGCGCTGACCCACTCGTGTCCGCCATGCCGTTGATCGTGACCACTATGTGGTAAAAATCAACGGCGCAGGGGGTCTGCGTGCTTTGGGTTGTTCAGGGGGGGGCGACGATGGACCAGTCACGGGTCGCGGAGCTTCGCTACCGCGGGTATTTCGGTCCGGATGAGTGGAATGCGTACGACCGCGTCCGCGCGGGTATGCGGCGATAACGACTACGAAGGGCTATGTGCCCGAGTTCGACTACGAGTACACGTACGTTCAGGGCGACAGAGCGAAGCTGCGCCGCGTGGCCTGGATTCTGTGGTTGTCGCACAACCGTGGGCTCTGGATCATGATCGCCGTGCAGACCGTGGTGTTCGGGCTCTGCGCGATACAGTTCGACGATCCGCTGTACCTGCTGGGTATCCCCGCCATGGTGTTGTTCTTCTTCATGGTGACGGCCTACCGGATGAGGAAGGCGTTCTGGTGGGCGGAACCAGGTCGCGAGGCGGCGGTCGGGCTAGACGCGGGTGTGCTCCGGATAATGGACGCGAGTGGGCAGCTGATTCTGCAGGTCTCGACGTTGAGGACCATGTTCTGGATCGGCGAGGTCCTGGTCGTCGAGTTGAAGAGCAAGGGCCGACTGATGCTGTTGAAACCCTTGATTGGACCGGGGTTCGAAGCGAAGCTGGTAGCGGCGATCGCGACCGGGAGATGACGTTCCCCGTCCGCCAATTGTGACCACATACGTGACACAACTGGCGGACGGAGTGAGTCAGGGTTGCACGCGGGTCCAGACGATGTCGTCGACGAGTTTGGAGAGACGCCAGCCGTCGGACGTGCGGACTGCGTCGAAGTGGTAGTAGCCGCCGACCTCCCACAACTGTTCCGTGCCGTCGGCTCGGGTGGCGATCATCGGGTTGAAGAAGTAGGTGACGCCGGAAGCGGTGTCGGCCCCCGGCTCGAGGGTGATGTCGAACTGCCCGAGCATGTGCTGCCATCGAGTGAAGCCTTCGAGGCTGCGAATGAACGCTTTCGCCTCGGCGAGTGGTCCGACGGGGCCGCCCGGAGCGCTGTAGTCGAGGACCGCGTCCGCGGAGAACACGCAGTCGAGGTCGTCCCAGCTGCTGGTGTCGACGGCCCTGGTGTACGCGGTCATCAAGGCGGTGATCTGGTGGCGGTCGATGAGTTCGGTGACGTCCATCCCTCGACTGTCGCACGGCCGAGAGCGTCGGGGTCAGAGCTTGGTCGACGCCGTCACGGTGAACTTGGCGTTCCGCACGATCTGGCGGGTCGGCCCGACGATCCGGCCGAGCGAACCACGGTAGGCGAGATGCGAGTTCCAGACGCACCACAGTTCGCCGCCGGGCGCGAGCGCACGGGACGCGTCGGCGAAGAGATGATGCGCGATCCCCGTCGACAGCGCCGCGTCGCTGTGGAACGGCGGGTTCAGCACGACGAGCGACTGCGACGAGTCGGCGACGTTCTCCAGCCCGTCGGCCTGTTCCACGCGCACTCGGTCGCCCACGCCGTTCAACTCAGCAGTGGCGCGAGCCGACCGAACCGCGGTCGCCGACCTGTCTGTTGCGAGGACGGACGCCGACGGTCGGGCCGAAGCCAGTGATGCCGCGATGACGCCGGTGCCGCAGGCGAGGTCGACGATGCTGTCCGCGTCGGGGCGAGCGGCGTCGAGAACGCCGAGGAGGAGACGTGTGCCTATGTCGATGCGGGTGCCGGCGAACACCCCGCCGTGCGCCGCGACGGTGACGGCGGGATCGGTGTGCGTCTGGGTGTGGGGCCACGCGGCGAGACGATCCTCGGCGTGGCCGCGCCGGGGGCCGCGCGCGAACAGTACACGTGACTTCTGTCGGGCGTGACTCACGTCGACACGGTCGAAGTACTCGCGCAGCACATCGTTCATCGCGACCGACATGTGCTTGATCCGACCTCCTGCGACGACCACGACCTCGTCGTCGGCGGTGGCCGCGACCAACGCCGCGACCTCGGCGAGACGGTCGAGCGACCGCGGAAGCCGAACGAGGACGACCCGCGCCCCGTCGACGACCTCCGATCCGAACGGGAGGGACCGCACGTCGGTGACACCGAAGGTCGCCGCGTTGGCGGCGAGCGCTCGTTCGCCGGTGACGAGATCCTGATGGACTCGGACCCCGGCGGCCCGAGAGCCCAGTGCGAGCGCGCCGTAGGCGTCGTCGATGACGGCGATCGATCCGTCCGGGGCAGTTGCCAGATACTCTGCGGCCTCGTCGAGGATCAGCCGGTCTGCGGCATCCGATGCGGCGAGCCCAGGCCCGTCCACGTCGGGAAACCGTCTCAAATCCTGCAGATCCACCCTGAAAGACTACCGAGTCGGCAGCAGGTGGGCGGCCAGGGCTGCGGCCATCGCCCGAGCGGCGGCGGAGGGCGCCGGGCCGATCGTGAGAGACAGCATCGACCGGGTGGACCGCGCCACCGGAACCGCTGCCAGTGTGCGATGCCCGCTCGCCATCGATGGGGTCAGCAACCCGACACCGCTGCCGAGTTCAACGAGCGACAGGATCGACTCGGGGGAGTGAGCGGCCACGGCCGGGACGACGTCAACACGTTCAACTGCGCACGTCGACGACAACGCGGACCGGACACCGGTGCCGACCGGGAGGCTGAGCACAGTCGTTGCTGCCAGCTCTGCGCAGGTCACCGAGGTCTTCGACGCCCAAGGGTGATCGGCGGGGACCACAGCTGCCAGCGGCTCCCGAACCAGGGTCTGAGCGCTGACAGCCCTCGGAAGGCGCTCGGCGTGCGCAACGAGCGCGACATCGAGCCTGCCGCTCTCGAGGTCGGCGATCAGTCGGTCGGAGTTGTCCTCGATCACGGAGACGTGCACGCCGGGGTGGGCTCGGCGGAAGTCGGCGAAGCCCGCGAGGTAGCCGGGGATCGTGCATCCGATCACCGTGCCCAGGCGGAGGTTGCCTCGGACGACTCCGGACAGTTCGTCCGAGACGGAGCCGATCGTCGAGACCGCATCGAGTGCCGCGCGGGCGTGCGGGAGGATCTGCGTCCCGGCGTCGGTGAGCCGGACGGTTCGCCCTCCGCGCTCGAGGAGTCGGTGTCCGACCTCGTGCTCGAGTTTCGCGACCTGCGCCGACACTCCCGACTGGCTCACGTGCAGACTCGCTGCGGCGGCGGTGAACGAACCGGAGTCGGCAACGGCGACGAGGTATCGCAATTGATGCAGCTCCATAACCAACAATGCTAGCCACTAGTAGAACTATCTGTTGGAATGCTGAGTGGTTGCGGGGCGAGAGTGGATGCATGACAACAACTCCAGCTTCCATCGCCGCCCTCTACTTCGACTGCTGGGAGCGCAAAGACTTCACCGACCTCGCGCCGCACCTGTCACCCGACTGCACGTTCACCGGCGTGTTCGGCGTCGCACAGGGACCCGACGAGTTCCTCCGCGGGCTGACCGGAATGGCCGCCGGAACCGACTCGCTCGACGTCCGCAAGCGGATCTCCGACAAGACCGACGTGATCACCTGGTTCGACCTCGGCATGGGCGGAGCGCCGGCCACCGCCGTCGCGAACTGGACTCACGTCGAGAACGGACTGATCACGGCTGTCAACGTCACCTTCGATCCCCGAGAGATCCTGGCCGCATCGGCGTGACCGGAAGTACGCCCGCCGAGCAGGAGGCTCAGGAGCCGAGACGGGGCGGGGCGGTGCGGTAGGTCGGTGGAGTGCGGCTCAGTCGGATCGGGTTGGAGACGGTCCGGCTCGGGTCGGGTCGTTCCGGGTCGTCGATCGTCGTGACCGGCTGGAGTCCGAGGCGCTCGGCGAGAGCAAAAGCGTCCGCCAGGTCGTTCAACGGTCCGCACGGCACGCCGCGCTCGGTCAGCACGCTGTACCACTGATCGGCGGTGTCGCTCGCGAGTTCGGCGTCGACGATGCGCGAGAGCTCGCCGCGGTTCGCGACCCGTGAGGCGTTTGTCGAGAAGCGTGGATCATCAGCGAGTTCGGGGCGCCCGAATGCGTCGACGAGCGCCGCGAACTGGCGATCGTTCCCGACCGCGAGGACAAACGGCCGGTCCGCGGCATGGAAGACCGCATAGGGCGCGATGCTCGGATGGCTGTTGCCCATCGCGCTCGGCACAACCCCAGCGGTCGCGTACCCCGACGACTGATTGACCAGCGCCGACAGCAGCGACGACAGCAGGTTCACCTCGACGCGCTGGCCCTCACCCGTCCGGTCACGATGCCGCAGTGCCGCCAGAATTCCGACGGCCGCGTGCAATCCGGTGATCACGTCGACCATGGCGACGCCCACCTTTGTCGGGGTCTGCGGATCGGGTCCGGTGATGCTCATCAGACCGCCGACGGCCTGGATCAGCAGATCGTAGCCCGGCAGGCTGTTCTCGCCGCCGAAGCCGGTCACCGAGCAGTACACGACCCCCGGATTGACCTGCGCCACGTCGTCGTAGCCGAGGCCGAGGCGATCCATGGTCCCGGGAAGGAAGTTCTCGACGACGACGTCGGCGCGGGCCACGAGTTCGCGGGCGCGGTCGAGGTCGGCGGGATCCCTGAGGTCGAGGGAGACGGATGTCTTGTTCCGGTTGACCGACAAGAAGTACGACGATTCGTCGCCCACCCACGGTGGTCCCCACGATCGGGTGTCGTCGCCGACGCCGGGGCGCTCCACTTTGATCACCTCGGCTCCGAGGTCGGCGAGCAGCATCGTCGCGTACGGTCCGGCGAGGACTCGTCCGAAGTCGGCTATGACGAGCCCGCCGAGCGCGGACTCCGACGGAGCAAGAGTCACCGGAAGGCGCTCTCTCCGGTCAACGCCTGACCGATGGTGAGCTGATGCACTTCGGACGTGCCCTCGTACGTGAGGACCGACTCCAGGTTGTTCGCATGCCGGATGACCGGGTACTCCAGGGTGATGCCGTTGGCGCCGAGGATGGTCCGACACTGACGGGCGATCTTGATGGCTTCCCGAACGTTGTTGAGCTTGCCCGTGCTGACCTGTGCCGGGGTGATCTCTCCGCGATCCTTCAACCGGCCGAGGTGCAGTGCGAGGAGGTTCGCCTTGCCGACCTCAAGGGCCATGTCGGCGATCTTCGCCTGGGTGAGCTGGTAGCCGGCGAGCGGCTTGTCGAACACCTCACGGCTCTGGGCGTAGTCGACCGCCACTTCCAGGCAGTCGCGTGCCGCGCCGGTCGCGCCGAAGATGATCCCGAACCGGGCCTCGCCGAGTGCGGTCAGCGGACCGCGGAGTCCCTCGGCCTTCGGCAGCATCGCGGCCGCGGGCAGCCGAACGTCGTCGAGCACGAGTTCGGATGTGACCGACGCCCGCAGAGACATCTTCTTGGTGATCTCCGGTGCGGAGAATCCCGGCGTGTTCGTCGGAACCACAAACCCTCGGATGCCGCGGGCGCCGACCTCGAGATCGGTCTGCGCCCAGACGACTGCGACGTCGGCGATGGATCCGTTGGTGATCCACATCTTGGTGCCGTTCAGAATCCAGTCGTCGCCGTCGCGTCGTGCGTTGGTGCGCATTCCGGCGGGGTTGGAGCCAAAGTCGGGTTCGGTGAGGCCGAAGCAGCCGATCTTCTCGCCTGCCGCCATGCCTGGCAGCCATTCGAGCTTCTGCTCCTCGCTGCCCCAGTGGTGAATGGAGAACATCGCAAGCGAGCCCTGCACGGAGACCAGGCTGCGGATGCCGGAGTCGACGGCCTCCAACTCGAGGCACGCGAGGCCGTAGGCAGTCGCGCTGGCACCCGGGCAGCCGTAACCGTCGAGATGCATGCCGAGTGCGCCGAGTGCTCCAAGCTCCTGGGCGAGCTCACGGGCAGGAAGTCGTGCGTCTTCGAACCAGTCGGCGATGTGCGGCCGCAGTCGGTCGACGCCGAACTTGCGGACCGTGTCGCGGATCGCACGCTCTTCGTCGTCGATCAGGGTGTCGATGGCGAACAGTGATTCGATGGACTGGGACATGGCCGAAACTCCTAGTGAGAACGATTGCGCAAACGATTGCACAGCACACGCTAAGGTGTGGATGACGATTGGTCAACCACAAGACGAGGGAGTCGACGATGGCCGACGAACGGGTCGCGACGCTCAAGGAGATCGCGCGGATCGCGGGCGTTCACACCTCGACGGTGTCCCGCGTCCTTCGCCAGAGCGAGCCCGCCGACGGATGGTCCGACGCGGCCCGTCGAGTGCGCGAGGTCGCCGAAGAACTCGGCTACCAGCGGAACCAGTGGGCGGCGAGCCTGCGCACACGAAAGACGAACACCCTCGGTGTGGTGATGACGCGGCTCACCGACGGCGTCGTCGCGACCACCTACCAGGGGATCGAAGAGGCCGCGGCTCTCGCCGGCTACTCGGTGCTGCTGTCGAGCCCACCCGACGACCCGGAGGCACAGCGGCGCGCGATCGAGCTTCTGGTCGGACGCCAGGTTGACGGCCTTCTCCTCGGCGGCCTCCACGCGCCCGCGCAACCGTTCATCGACCAACTGTCAGTCGGCTCGATCCCGATGATCGCAGTGACGCGCCACGGCCAGTCCGGCCTGCCTTTTGTGGTGGCCGACGACGTCGAAGGAGGTGCGCTCGCCGCCCGGCATCTTCTCGACCGCGGCCATCGCGACGTCGCAGTGATCGCGGGGCCGGCACATGCGACCACCGCGCTCGACCGAGTGCACGGCTTCCAATCGGCGCTCACCGACCTCGGCGTCGCAGTGCGACCCGATCGTGTGGTGCCGTCGACACTCGACGTCGACGGCGGCGTGCGCGCTGCTCGGGCCCTGCTTGACACCCCTGACCGCCCACGAGCGATCTTCGCCGTCTCCGACGTCATGGCCGTCGGAGTCCTCGGCGTTGCGCGCGACCTCGGACTCTCCCTTCCCGATGACCTCGCACTCGTCGGATACAACGACATCCCGATCGTCGCCCAACTGCCGGTCCCGCTCACCACCGTGCGGTCGCCGGCGCGTGAGATAGGTGCAACAGCGTGCCGAGCGCTCGTCGAAGCCGTCGACGGGCAGCCGGTGAACAACATCCGGCTGCCCGTCGAACTGATCGTCCGCGGCACCACCTGAGAACACACCCTCGGTACGATGACGCCATGCCTCACGTGTCCGACATCTGCGTCGTCCATGCACTCCTGCCGGACTCCGGACAGGTCGGGGTCACCGCCATCGACAAGCGACCCGTCGACGGTCCTGTCCGCATCGGCGACTACGGCGCGTACGCCGACGTCCAGGCCGACCGCAAGCACCATGGTGGCCTCGACCAGGCCCTCTACGCATACGCGCAGGAGGACGCCGATTTCTGGGCTGATGAACTCGACCGCGACATCCCCGCAGGATTCTTCGGGGAGAACCTCCGCACCGTCGGCATCGACGTCAACGCCGCCCGCGTCGGCGAGCAGTGGCGCATCGGCGACACCGTCGTCGTCGAAGTGACGAGTCCGCGGATCCCGTGCCAGACCTTCGCGCGACGGATGGGCGACGACGGGCACGGCTGGGTGAAACGCTTCGCGACCGAGAATCGGCTCGGTCCGTACTTTCGGGTGATCCGCCGCGGAACGATCGCAGCGGGTGATCCGATCGTAGTGATCAGTGTCCCGGACGACGCGCCGACCATCCGTGACCTGGGAATTTCGTAGAGTTCGGTTTTTCTTTCGCTGCGACCGATCAGTTCCGGGGACTCCGCCGGTCTATATCTGTGACGGCATCGAGAAGAGATGCCGCAGACCTTGGAGGCTCCCATGCACAAGATGATCTTCGTGAACCTGCCCGTCGCCGACCTCGCACGTTCGCGCACCTTCTTCGAGTCGATGGGCTACACGTTCGACGATCGGTTCTCCGACGACAACGCGGCCGCCCTCGTCCTCGGCGACAACATCGTCGCCATGCTGTTGCGCCGCGACTTCTACCAGACGTTCGTGCCGGGCAAGTCTGTTGTCGACGCCACCTCCACCAGCGGTGTCCTCGTCGCACTGAGCGCCGAGAGTCGCGATGAGGTCGACGCCATCAAGGCCAAGGCGGAGGCTGCCGGCGCGACCATCGGTCGGTCCGAAGACCACGGATTCATGTACGGTTGCGCGTTCGACGACCTCGACGGTCACACCTGGGAGGTCATGTGGATGGACCAGGCCGCCGCCGAAGTCGGGCCCGAAGCGTTCGCCGACCAGCAGGGCTGATCGGCCTGGAAACCGGCCGCCGGCGGCCGACACGATGCGAGGATGAGGACATGACGACACGCGCAGAAGACACGACGTTCGATGCGGCGACGTCTGAGTTTCGCGCCGAGTTGCTGGCGCACTGCTATCACATGCTCGGCTCGGCGTCCGATGCCGAGGACGTGCTGCAGGAGGTGTACCTCCGAGCGTGGCAGGCGTTCCATCGCTTCGAAGGTCGGTCGTCGGTGCGGACGTGGCTCTACCGGATCGCCACCAACACCTGTCTCACCGCACTGGAAGGGCGCGCCAGGCGTCCGCTTCCGGCGGGCCTGGGAACCGATGCGTCCGACCCGAGGGAACCGGTCGTCGCCGACGAGGAGCGACTCTGGCTGCAGCCGCTTCCCGACGCGGCGCTCGGAGACCCGGCCGATGCGGCGACTCGGCGCGAGAGCATCGGGCTGGCGATGGTCGCGGCGATGCAGGACCTGCCGGCCAGTCAGCGTGCCGTGCTCATCCTCCGTGACGTCCTCGCCTTCAGCGCGGCGGAGACCGCGGAGATGCTCGACATCACTGTGGCGTCGGCGAACAGCGCCCTGGCTCGGGCCCGCAAGACGATGGGTGACGGCACGACCCGCGATGGACGCCGCGCTGTTGAACTCACCGACCGCGAACGGTCAGTGTTCGCCGAATTCTGCCGCGCCTTCGAGGACCACGACATCGACGGTGTGGTGAAAGTCCTCGCCGCAGACGCGGTCTGGGAGATGCCGCCGTTCCCCGGTTGGTACCAGGGCAACACCGAGATCGGGGTGCTCACCGCGACCCAGTGCCCCGCGGCCGCCGCGGGCGACATCAAGATGGTCCCGACCACCTGCAACGGCCAGCCCGCGGCAGGCATGTACATGCGCGACGGCGAGGTGTGGAGGCCGTTTCAGATGGATGTCGTCACGTTCGTCGACGGCGAGATCGTTCACGTGGGCGCGTTCTTCGAGCGGTCTCTGTTCGACTTGGCCGGGTTGCCTGCGGTTCTTCGCTGACCTTCGTTGTTGTCCGGGGTGCGGGGGCGGAGATTCTTCCGCCTCGGCAGTCCTCGCGGGCTCGGCTATCGCCTCGCGCGCTGCGGAGGGCTCGTTGGAAGAATCTCCGCCCCCGCACCCCTCGTTTGGGTGACTCCCCACGTGTTCTTTTGTATGTGGGGGTTGCGCTGTTCTCCCGACCCTGCCCGCCCTCGGCGACAACTCACAACCTACAAATTGAAACTCCGCCGACAGCTCCAAAACAGCGATGCGGGCGGTGAAACTCTTCCGACGAGCCCTCCGCAGCGTGCGAGCCGTAAGGCGAGCCCGCGAGGACTGCCGAGGAGGAAGAGTTTCACCGCCCGCATCGCGGGGCGAATCAGGAACTAACGCAACGACGCCAGAGCATCCAGACGGGCATGAGCCTGAGTCATGATCGACTGAATCAGATCGTCACACGACGGGAGATCGGAGATCATCCCCACCACTTGACCCGACGCGAGAACGCCGGCTTCGGTGTTGCCGTCGACGAGGCCCGCCTTGAGGAGCATCGGGGTGTTGCCCGCCATGATGATCTGCTGCCACGAGCGTTCGCCGGACTTCTTCATCGACGCGCCGTCACGGAGCATGGTGGTCCACCGCATGCCGGTCATCTGCTTGAACTCGTTGGCGTTGCGGGCGGCGGCGATGAGGGCCTTGGCGCGCGATCCGTTCTCGAGTGCGTTGACCAGTTCGGTCCTCAGGACGCGGTGCGGCATGCCGTCGACCTTCAGCGACACGACGGTGTCGTTGAGGCTGCGCTGCAGGTACTCCTGTTTGACGCTGTCGGGCACCGCCGAGTCGGACGTGAGGAGGAAACGGGTTCCCATCGCGACGCCCTCGGCGCCGTACGACAGGGCCGCGACGAGACCGCGCCCGTCGAAGAAGCCGCCTGCGGCGACCACCGGGATCGACGTCTCACCGGCACCGCCGAGAGCGTCGACCACAGACGGAAGCAGGAGCGTGGTCGCGACGGGACCGGTGTGTCCACCGCCTTCGCCGCCCTGCACGATGACCGCATCCGCACCCCAGGAGGCGACTTTGACCGCGTGCTTCGCGGCGCCGATCGACGGGATCACGGCGAGGCCGTGATCCTTCAGCTTCGCGATGAGCTCCTTCTTCGGAGCGAGCGCGAACGATGCGACCTTCACGCCTTCCCGGATCATCAGGTCGACACGCTCGTTCGCGTCGGACGCGTCCGCGCGGAGGTTGACGCCGAACGGCTTGTCGGTGAGCGTCTTCGTCTTCTTGATCGCGAACTCGAGCTCGTCGTACGTCATCGTCGCCGATGCGAGGATGCCGAGACCACCGGCGTTGGCGGTGGCCGCCGTCAGCGACGGCCCCGAGACCCATCCCATGCCGGTCTGCACGATCGGGTACTTGACGCCGACCAGTTCGGTGAAACGGGTGCTCAATCCCTCGGCCGTCACGACTTCACCTCGCGGTTGCGGACGCCCTTGGGATCGAGGACCTCACGGATGATCCGGAGCTGCTCGTCGGTAGGGGTGGCGGTGACCGGGGCGTTGTCGAGTCCGGCGATCGGGAAGCCGGTGTTCTCGGCGACTTCGTCGGCGGTCACGCCGGGATGTAGCGAGAGTGCACGCATCGTGTGGCCAGGGCCGTTGAAGTCGAACACGCCGAGGTTGGTGACGACACGATGGATGTTGAGCGAGTCGAACGCGGGGTTGCGCTCATCGACCTTGTCGAAGCCGACACCCGACACGATGTCGACGTCGCCCGAGAACACACGCGACGAGTGACGCGCCACCCAGTAACTGGTCGGGTGGTTGATCGTGTTGCCGGGGGCTCCGCGGACACCGAACATCTGACGGGTCGGCTGCTGCAGCGGGCCGAACGCAGACAGGTTCTGGTTGCCGAACCGGTCGATCTGGTTGGCGCCCATCACCACGTGGCGGCGGCCCGACGCGACGACGTCGAACACCTTCCGGAACGGCATCCAGCCCTCGATCGGGCCGACCTTCCCGATGGCGGGGGTGTCCGCGAGGATCAGCGATTCACCGTCGGTGATCAGCAGATCCTGCTCGGTGGTGAGACGCGCGAGGCGTGCGCCGAGCAGCGGAGTCGGCGCCATGGGCGACGCCATGATCTCGCCTGCGCCGGTGAAGATGTCTGCGCACGACACGACGCAGTACTCGGCGCGGGTGATCTCGGTATCGGTGCTGGCTGCGTTGGTGCTGTCAGGGGTGCTCACTTGGCTTCCTCCTGCTCGGACTGCCACTTGGTGACTTCGTTCTGGTAGGTCGCTTCGTCGACGTCGAGGAAGCGCGTCTTGAAGGCGGCCCAGGTGTCGTCGGAGCCAGCTGACTCGACGTAGAAACGCTGGAACGCCTCGTCGCGGCCGTAGCCGCCGGCGAATGTGAAGTGTGCGCCGTTCGGCGTCTCGACCACGCGGTCGACGTTCATGCGGCTGACGATGAGGCGCTGCACGGGGAGTTCGGCGACGAGCTCTTCGGTGCTCACGAGCCGGTCGGTCTCGACGTAGCGACGGTCGGCGGCGGCGAGGTACAGGTCGTCGAAGTAGGGATCGACTCCGGTGTAGCCGGCGTTGCCGTGGACGTCAGCGACGTCGAGGTGGACGAACGCCGCGTCGAGCTTGAGCGCGGGCATAGCGATCAGCGTCTGGGTCCGGCCGTCGGCGTCTGCGTACGGCGACTCGATCGTCTTGAGCTCACCTTCCCAGAACTTCAGCACGTCCGAGCCCAGGCCTGCGCGGATGGGCAGGAACGGGAGGCGAGCAGCGGCCGCTTCGAGGCCGCACTTGACCATGCCCTCATCCATCTCACGGGCTTCGAGGACACCGCTGGTGCGGGCCTTCGCGAACCACGGATCGTAGAACGGCGCCGAGTCCAGCGACACGAAACCGTAGTAGGCGCGGCGGACCTTGCCTGCCGCGCACAGCAGGCCGAGGTCGGCGCCGCCGTAGGTCACCACGGTGAGGTCCTTGACGTCGCTGCGGGCGATCGCACGAACGAGGGCCATCGGCTTGCGCCGCGAACCCCAGCCGCCGATGCCGATGGTCATGCCGTCGCGCAGTTCGGCGACGACGTCGTCGAGCGTGCTCGTCTTGTCGGTTGCCACGGTCACTTCTCCTTCAGGGTCTTGCCGGTTTCCACGTAGGCATCGCGATGCTCGTCTGCGACGCCTGCGAGGTTGAGTTCGTACGTGTAGCGCTGTTCGAGCAGGTAGCTCGTCTTCACGTCGACGGGGTCGATGTTGTTGATCGCCGCCTTCGCGGCGCGGATCACGCGGGTGTCCTTGGCGTCGATCATGCGGGCCACCTCGAGGGCGGTCTCCAACAGATCTTCGCGGGGGACGGCCTTGTAGACCGATCCGAAGTGGACGAGCTGCTCGGCGGTCACGTTCTGCGCGGTGTAGTACAGCGTGCGCATCATGTGCTGGGGGACCAGCCGGGCCAGGTGAGTGGCGGCGCCGAGGGCGCCGCGGTCGACCTCGGGGAGTCCGAAGATCGCGTCGTCGGAGGCGACGATCACGTCGGCGTTGCCGACCAGTCCGATGCCGCCGCCGACGCAGAAGCCGTTGACGGCGACGATCACCGGGACGGCGCAGTCGTACACGGCGGAGAACGCGGCTGCGCATCCCTTGTTGGCGTTGACGAGGGCGTCGAAGCCGGTGGTCGCCTGCATCTCCTTGATGTCGACGCCGGCGTTGAAGCCGCGGCCTTCGGCACGCAGGATCACGACGGTGGTCTCGGGATCGGCGCCTGCGGCGAGGATCTCGTCGGCCAGTTGGAACCATGCTGCGCTGGGCAGCGCGTTGACCGGCGGGAAGTCGACCGTGACGGTGACGATGCCCGATTCGGCGCGGGCCGTGGTGATCGGCACACCTGCTCCTTACATTCTGCTCACCCAAGCAAATGCTTGGTTGTTTGGTAGGGTAGCACCATGTCCACAGCAGCGCACACATCCGTCGACCTCGGGCTGACCGGACGAATCGTCCTGGTCACCGGCGGCGTCCGCGGCGTCGGAGCCGGAATCGCCGACGTCCTCGAAGGGCTCGGAGCCACCCCCGTCGTCTGCGCACGCAGGCCGGTCGAAGGCTCCGATCGTGAGTTCCACTCCTGCGACGTCCGCGACTCCGACGCCGTCGCCGCGATGATCGACGCAATCGTCGCCACGCACGGCCGAATCGACGGCGTCGTCAACAACGCCGGCGGATCGCCGTTTGCCATGGCCGCGGACGCGTCCGACCGCTTCACGCAGAAGATCCTCGAGCTCAACCTGCTCGCGCCGATCATCGTGTCGCGTGCCGCGCACGCGGTGATGGCTCGCCAAGAAGGCGGCGGTGCGGTCGTCAACGTGTCGAGCGTCAGCGGTCACCGTCCGTCGCCGGGCACCGCGGCCTACGGCGCGGCGAAGGCCGGCCTCGACAACATCACCGAGTCGCTCGCCGTCGAATGGGCGCCCGCGGTCCGCCTCAACTCGGTGATCTGCGGACCCGTCGAAACCGAGCTCTCGCACATGCACTACGGCGACGCCGACGGGGTCGCGGCCGTCGGCAAGACCATTCCGATGGGCCGTCTCGCGCAGCCGACCGACGTCGGCAACGCCGTCGCGTTCCTGCTCTCGCCTCTCGCGTCGTACATCTCCGGTTCTACACTCACCGTCCACGGAGGCGGCGAGAAGCCGGCCTTCCTCTCCGCGGGCAACACCGACAACCAAGTCTGAGAAAGAAAGCGAACACCCACATGAGCAAGACAAACATCGGTCGCGTCGTCATCGTCACGGGCGCAGGCCAGGGAATCGGCCGCGCGCACGCACTCGCGTTCGCAGCTGACGGTGCCAAGGTCGTCGTGAACGACTACGCCGCCGACTCTGCCGCATCGGTCGTCGACGAGATCGTCGCCGCAGGCGGCGAAGCAGTTGTCGCCGCCGGGGACGTCGCCGACTGGGAGACCGGCGCCGCCATCGTCAAGACCGCTGTCGACACCTTCGGCGGACTCGATGCGCTCGTCAACAACGCAGGGTTCCTGCGCGACCGCATGCTCGTCTCGCTGAGCGAGGACGAGTGGGACGCGGTGGTCCGCGTGCATCTGAAGGGACACTTTGTGATGCTGCGTCACGCCGCCGAGTACTGGCGCGCTCAGGCCAAGGCGGGCCAGAAGCCGCAGGCCCGCATCATCAACACCTCGTCGGGCGCAGGCATCTTCGGCTCGGTCGGCCAGGGCAACTACGCCGCGGCGAAGGCCGCCATCGCAGAGCTGACGATCCAGGCCGCGGCGGAGCTCGGCGGGTACGGGATCACGGTCAACGGCATCGCACCGGCGGCGCGCACGCAGATGACGCTGGGCGCAGGTGAAGCGATGGCCGAGCAGATGGCAGCGCCGGCCGACGGCTCGTTCGACGCGATGGACCCGGCGAACATCTCGCCGCTCGTCGTCTGGTTGGCGTCCGCGGAGTCGGGCGACGTCTCGGGCCGACTGTTCGAGGTCGAGGGTGGGACCGTCACCGTCCTCGACGGCTGGCAGCGCGCCGCGAGCAAGGACAAGGGCGCTCGCTGGGAGCCGTCGGAACTCGGTGACGTCGTCCGCGGACTCATCGCCGAGTCTCCTCAGCAGGTGAAGGCTTACGGCGCTCGCTGACCTCTTCGGTCTCTTGGGCGTTTGTCGTTTGTCGTTGGTCGGCGGTCGTGGAGATTCCCCCTCCTCGGCAGTCCTCGCGGGCTCGGCTATCGCCTCATCTCGACTCCGCTCGATACGACGCGCGCGCTGCGGAGGGCTCGTCGGGAGAATTTCCACAACCGCCTGGTCCGGCGTGAGTGGCGAGCTTGATCAAGTGCGGAAATGAATGAAGGCCGGACCCGGAGGGGTCCGGCCTTCATCGTCTCCGCGACATGCGGATGGATGTCAGGCGGTGGCGCCGGGGGCGCGGATGGTGAGCGGAACGCCGGGGAAGTAGGCGGCGAGCTCGGTGCGTGAACGGCGAAGGGCCGAGACCCCGTAGCCCTTCTTGCGGCTGTCCGGACGAATCCAGATACGGACGTCGACTGCGCCGTCGGTCAGTTCTCCGAACACGATGCCGACCTTCTCGTCGTCGTCGACGGCGACGAGCCAGACGGCGTCCTCGGCGTCGACTCGGTCGGATGCGGCCGAGATCTCCTCGCCGAGTTCACCGGCGGGAGCACCCGAACCGTCGCCGGCCACACCCTGCTCGGCAGTCCGCTCGGCGAAGATGTCGGCGTCGTCTTCGGCGGAGAACGGGCGAAGATCGAGAGTGTCGCCGCTGCTCGCCGGGCGTTCGGCGAGCGTGAACGTGATCTCCGAGTTCAGATCGTCGAGTGCCGCCTGGTTCTTGCGTCGCGAGTCCTTGGTGAGCTGGTCGAGCGACATGTGCAGGACGGCGTCGACGCCGTGACGTGACGTGTCGAGCAGGGTCGCGATCGCGTCGGCCGCGGACTCGCGATCGTCGGCGTCGAAGATCGCGTCCAAGACTTCGTGCCTGCGCTCGAATGCCTTGAGCAGGGCGTCGGTGATGTCGCGTCGGGTCGTGGCCTGGTCTACATCAGTCATGTCACCGATAGTTACACGCTTCTTCGGTTACCTGCACGTCTACCCACGAGTAGTTTTCCGGCCCCTGACCTGCTCGCAACATGCCGGTTCCGTGGCGGGTTCTCGGTCTCACCTTCCGCAAAGTTAGAACACGTTCTAGTGTGGATCTCATGAGTGGAGAACAGTCAGTCCTGGCAGCCGATCAGCTGCTGCATACACCCGTGCATCTGGGCGACCTGATGGTCGCCGCACTCAAACGGCACGCCAACAGTCCTGTCCTGCAACTCGGCGACGTTGAGCTCACCGGCCGTCAGATGGCCGATGCGATCAGTCAGTACGTCCAGGCGTGTGAGGCGCTCGGATCCGGTACCGGTACCGCCGTCGGCTTGCTCGCGCTCAATCGTCCAGAGGTCCTGTTCGTCATCGGCGCCGGTCAGACGCAGGGTTGGCGGCGCACCGCACTGCACCCGCTCGGTTCGCTCGACGATCACGCGTACGTCCTTTCGGACGCGGGTGTCTCGACGCTGATCATCGACCCGGTTCCGATGTTCGTCGACCGCGCCGTCGCACTTCTGGAGAAGGTCGACAGCCTCACCCAGATCCTCACGCTCGGACCCGTGCCGGACGCTCTTGTCGGATCGGCTGTCGACGTCATAGCCGCAGCGGCCGAATACCCGGTCCAGCCGCTGACTGCGAAGGTCCTCGACCCCGAGCACGTCGTCTCCATCACCTACACCGGCGGAACCACCGGCAAGCCGAAGGGCGTGGTCGGAACGGCCCGCGCGATGTCGACGATGACGCAGATCCAGTTGGCCGAGTGGGAGTGGCCCGAGCGTCCGCGGTTCCTGATGTGCACGCCGCTGTCGCACGCAGGCGCCGCCTTCTTCGTGCCGACCCTGATCAAGGGCGGCACGATGATCGTCCTCGCCAAGTTCGACCCCGCCGAGGTCCTCGCCACCATCGAACGGGAACGGATCACGGCGACGATGCTCGTTCCGTCGATGCTGTACGCGCTGATGGATCACCCCGACGCCCAGACCCGCGACCTCTCGTCGCTCGAGACCGTCTACTACGGTGCGTCTCCGATCAATCCGGTCCGTCTCGCGGAGGCGATCGAGCGTTTCGGTCCGATCTTCGCCCAGTACTACGGCCAGTCCGAGAGCCCGATGGTCATCAGCTACCTGCGCAAGGACGAGCACGACAAGGCTCGTCTCGGCAGCTGTGGTCGGCCTTCGGCGTTCCTTCGGACCAAGCTCGCCGGACCAGACGGCGAGCCGGTCGCGCAGGGCGAGCCGGGCGAGATCTGTGTGTCCGGGCCGCTGCTCGCGGGCGGGTACCTCGGCCTTCCGGAGCAGACCGCCGAGACGTTCCGCGACGGCTGGCTGCACACCGGTGACGTCGCGCGCGAGGACGAGGACGGTTTCTGGTTCATCGTCGACCGCACCAAGGACATGATCGTGACCGGCGGATTCAACGTCTTCCCCCGCGAAGTGGAGGACGTGATCGCCGAACATCCGTCGGTTGCTCAGGTCGGCGTGATCGGAGTTCCCGACGAGAAGTGGGGAGAGGCCGTCACCGCCGTCGTGGTGCTTCGGCCTGACGCAGACTCGTCCGACGACGCGAAGGCCGCGGTCACTGCCGCCGTTCAGTCGGCGGTCAAGGACCGCAAGGGGGCCGTGCAGTCGCCGAAGCAGGTCGTCTTCGCCGACGCCCTCCCGCTGACCGCGCTCGGCAAGCCCGACAAGAAGGCCCTCCGCGCTCAGTTCTGGGAAGGCCAGGGCCGCTCCGTCGGCTGACGATCTAAACACCGGTCTATCCATTGAGGTCCGCTGGCACTATGCCGGCGGACCTCAATGGATAGACCGACCTTCGGGACTACCGCGGAAACATCCTGTCGAAGTCGGCCATCGTCTTCGGACCCGGAGGAAATGCGGGGACATGCCACCAGACGATGTCGCCGGGTTCGGCGGGATGGGTCTTGCCCGGTTCCATGACGTCGATCAGGATGAGCCATTGTGCGAACTCTTGTGGGCTGCCGGGGTATCCGTAGTCGTAGTCGCCGAGGGTGATGTCGGTGTGCATACCTCGAATTCGGCCGCCGTCGTCGTGACTCAGGTATGTGAACAGGACATACAGGTCGGTATTGATGATCTCGGCTCGGTGAATCTGCAGGTCGCTGCGCTGGGTGTTGCGGAGTATCTCCACGACGGCTGCACCTACCTCGCACCACTGTTCGTAGCTGAGTTCGGTCGCTTTGCGGTACCGCCCGTCGGTGAGTGTCGGATCCACGTCTGCCTCCTGTAGTCGTCACTTGATCCTGGCATGTCGGACGACGCGCTCTGCGCCCGTGCAGGGGCGTGCCGACCGCAGTACAGTCCCTTTCGGGTCGACGGCGACGAAGGGGGCGGCATGCGGAAGACGATTGCGGCATCGGTACTGGTAGCGGGTCTGGCCGCGGCGACGGTTGTGGCGCCGACTGCATCAGCGTCGCCGGCATGCACCACGTCGTCCGTCCGCACTCTGATCCCGGCGCCTGTTCCAGTGCTCAGCTGGGTGGAGAACCTCGGCTACGACAAGGCCGGAGGCCTTTGGGTCTCGAGGGTGCAGCAGAACGTCGTCGAACGGTACGACGCCCGGGGCCGAAAGACGGGGACGGTTCGTGTCGACTCGCCCGGAGCGGTCCGGCTCGGCCCGAACGGCCGGATGTACGTGACGTCGGGAGACACCACGATCAACATGATTCCGGGTCTGCCGCTTCGTGGCCGCATCATCTCGTTCGATCCGACAGCGGCGAAGCCGACGGCACGCACTGTCGCGCGCGGCCTGGGAATGCCGAACGGCATGGCGATCACTCGCGACGGAACCATGTATGTCGCCGACTCGAACCTCGGCGTGGTCAAGGTCCGCAAGGACGGCTCGATCGACCGCAGCTGGACTGTCCGCGCGCCCAAGAACCTCGCGCCGAATGCAACGGTGAACGGCACAGGCATGAACGGCATCGTGATCAGCGGCAGAGTCGCGTACGTGACGATGACGCAGAGTCTCACCGGTCGTGTCCTGCGGATTCCGCTAGAAGACCCGAGTAAGACGCGCGTCGCGGCCGACCTGACCTCGCCGTGGCCGGGAGTGGTCGACGACATCGCTCTCGTGGGCGACAGCACGATCGCTGCGGCCACCACCACTGGCCAACTGATCGTCGTCGATCTGCCGACAGGCAAGCGTTGCGCTGTGAACGCGGGCCGTCCGATCACCTCGGTGGCACTGGCACCCGACAAGCGTTCGCTGGTCCTCGGTTCCGAAGACGGCACTGTAGCGGAGCTGACGGGTCGACGGTGAGCGACTGGTACTTCGGAGACGATGCGGAACTGACTCCGGACACCAGCAACATCGACTACGCGGGGCGGATTGCGCGAGTCGGTCGCGAGGTGTGGCGAGTCCGGACTGCGCGGATCACTCCGACGAAGCCGGGAGCATTCGTCGCGGTCTGGAGGCGTGCAGCAGACGGTGGCACGGAACCGTTTCCTTCAGACGAACCGATCACTGGGCTTCTCGTGTTCGTCGAGGACGGAGATCACGAGGGTGTATTCGCATTCACTTTGAACGATCTTGAACGTCTGAAGATCACGGCATCACCCACGTCTCCGGGAAAGCGCGGCTTTCGGGTGTACCCGGAGTGGGTCGACGGTCTCAATCCGCAGGCGACGCGGACTCAGCGTGCGCAGGCGGCGGCATTCATCGCTCGACACGACTGATGCCCACCCGCGCCGTCAAGCAGGCGAGCAGATGACCACCGGGATCACGCGGTCGGTCCACGCCGCGTAGGTGTCGAAGTCTGCGTACAACTCCACCAGGCGCGGCCAGAGTTCGGCGCGTTCGACGTCATCGGCGATGCGCGCGATGTACGCCTTCGAATCGGAGCCGATCTGGATCTGGACCGACGGGTCGGCGCGAACGTTGTAGTACCACGCCGGGTTCTTCGGCAGTCCACCCTGCGAGGCGACGACCACGATGTCGTCGCCGTCGGTGAGGTAGAGCAGCGGAACCGTGCGGGCCTCGCCCGACTTGCGGCCCGTGCTCGTGAGCAGGCAGACCGGCGTCGGCTTCTTGAGTGCCGCGCCGACCCGCCACGTCCCGCCGAGACGCCCGCCGGTCAGCTTGTACAGCCGCGTGTTGAGGCGCGACCCGATCTTGATGATTCGTCCGACGATCGGTGAATCAAGCTGCGCCGGACGGGCGTTGGCATCCATGACGTCAGATGCGCTCGATGATGGTGGCGGTCGAGAGCGCGCCGCCTGCGCACATGGTGATCAGCGCGTGCTGCTTGTCGGACCGCTCGAGCTCGTGCAGCGCGGTGGTGATCAGGCGCGAGCCGGTGCTGCCGACAGGGTGGCCGAGGGCGATGGCGCCGCCGTTGACGTTCACCTTCGACATGTCGGCGTTGTGGACCTGAGCCCAGCTGAGGACAACGGATGCGAAGGCCTCGTTGATCTCGACGACGTCGATGTCGTTCATGCTCATGCCGGTCTTGGCGAGCACTCGCTCGGTCGACTGCACGGGGCCGTCGAGGTGGTAGTACGGCTCGGCCCCGACGAGGGCCTGGCTCTTGATGCGGGCGCGGGGACGCAGGCCGAGGGCCTTCGCCTTCTCCTCGTCCATGATCAGGACAGCGGCGGCGCCGTCGGAGATCTGCGACGACGTGCCTGCGGTGTGGATGCCGCCTTCGAGGACGGGCTTGAGGTTGCTGAGCGATTCCAGCGTCGTTTCGCGCAGGCCCTGGTCGCGGTTCACGTCCAGGATCGCGCCGGTGAGCTGGCCGTCCTTGGTGCGTTCGGGGGCCTTGACGGACAGGACTTCGCGGTCGAAGCGACCTTCGTCCCACGCTCGCTTGGCGTTGGCCTGTGAGGCGACGCCGAGGGCGTCGACGTCGGCCCGGGTGATGCCGCGGCGCTTGGCGATGCGCTCGGCGGCGTCGAACTGGTTGGGCATGTCGATGTCCCACGACTCCGGGCGGCGAGGGCCGGCGTCGGTGCCGACGTTTGCGCCGAGCGGAACGTGCGACATCGCCTCGATGCCGCAGGCGATGCCCACATCGATGGCGCCCGACGCGATCAGACCCGCGACCATGTGGTTGGCCTGCTGGGCCGAACCGCACTGGCAGTCGATGGTGGTCGCGCCGGTCTGCCAGGGGAGTCCCGCGTGCAGCCACGCGGTGCGGGTGACGTTGTTGCCCTGCTCGCCGACCTGCATAACGCAGCCGCCGACGACCTGCTCGACGAGTGCCGGGTCGATGCCTGCGCGATCGATGACGCCGCGCTGTGCCGCGCCGAGGATCTCGGCGGCGTGCAGGCCGGACAGCCAGCCGTTGCGCTTGCCGATCGGCGTGCGTGCGGCTTCGACGATGACGGGTACACCCATGACAGGACCTCTTCTCTGAATGACTATCTGAGTCAAAACTAGAACAAGTTCTTGTTCGCGTCTATCCAGTGTGGCAGAGTGTGACCTACAGCAAATTGTAACGGGTTCTCGTTGACAGGGGCGAGACCCGCGACCTTTGGAATGAGGTGATGGCGTGACCCAGGCACAGGATATTGATGCAGCGGGCTCGTCCCAGGAATCAGCGGGTAAGTGCCCGTTCATGCATCAAGAGGGTTGGGATTTCACCAACCCCGACATGTTGCAGCAGGGTCTGCCGGTCAAGGAGTTCGCGGAGCTCCGCAAGACCGCTCCCGTGTGGTGGAACGCGCAGCTCCCCGGCAAGGGCGGCGGCTTCCACGACGGTGGCTACTGGGTGGTGTCCAAGCTCGACGACATCCGTCAGATCTCGAAGAACGCGGAAGACTGGTCGGCCAACGCCAACGGTGTCATCATGCGTTTCGACGACGAGATGCCGGCAGAGCAGATCGAGGTCACCAAGGCGCTTCTGATCAACCACGATCCGCCGGAGCACACTCGCCTGCGCAAGATCGTGTCGCGTGCGTTCACCCCGAAGGCGGTCCACGCGCTCGAAGAGAAGCTCGACGACGCGGCACGCGAGATCGTCCGCAAGGCGGCTGAAGCCGGCAGCGGAGACTTCGTCGAGCAGGTCGCCGTCGACCTGCCGCTCCTGGCGATCGCGGATCTCCTCGGCGTCCCGGAAGGGGACCGCGTCAAGCTGTTCGACTGGTCGAACGCGATGATGAACGGCGACGATCCCGACTTCGAGATCGACCCGCTCACGGCGAACATGGAGATCCTCGGCTACGGCTACAACATGGCCGAAGAGCGTCGCAAGTGCCCGGCCGACGACATCGTCACGCAGCTCGTCGAGGCCGACATCGACGGCGCGGGACTCACCGAGGCCGAGTTCGGCTTCTTCTTCATCCTGCTGACGGTTGCGGGCAACGAGACCACGCGTAACGCGATCACGCACGGCATCAACGCGTTCCTCGACAACCCGGACCAGTGGGAGCTGTTCAAGAAGGAGCGTCCCGCGACGGCGGTCGACGAGATCGTCCGCTGGGCGACACCCGTCAACTGCTTCCAGCGCACCGCTGTCCGCGACACCGTGGTCGGCGGCCAGGAGATCAAGGCAGGCGAGCGCGTCGGTCTGTTCTACGGTTCGGCGAATTACGACGAGGACATCTTCGAGGACCCGTACACGTTCAACATCCTGCGCGACCCGAACCCGCATGTCGGTTTCGGCGGCAACGGCACGCACTTCTGCATCGGCGCCAACCTGGCTCGCATGGAGATCAACCTGATGTTCAACGCACTGGCAGACATGGTTCCGGACATCACCAAGCTCGCGGAGCCGAACCGTCTCCGTCACGGCTGGATCAACGGCATCAAGGAACTCCAGGTCGACTACGGGACCAAGTCTTGAGTGACGCTCCCGCCTACCTGAACATCGACCGCGAGAATCATCCCGCGGTGCTCGCCGGACGCCGATCGCGTGAAGCGGTCGAGGCCCGCGACAAGGAGGCGTGGCTGGCGAACTTCGCGGCCGACGGATCCGTCGAGGATCCCGTCGGGCCGTCGATGTTCGACGAGGACGGCGTCGGTCACCGAGGAGCGGACGGACTGTCCGCGTTCTGGGACAAGACGATCGGCACCACTGAGAAGCTTGAGTTCCTCTTCGACAAGGAGGTGATCTGCGGCAACGAGGTGGCGTACATCGGCAAGATCGTCACTCATATCGCAGGCCACATCTCCGAGGCCGAAGGTGTTTTCACCTACAAGGCCGACGCCAACGGCGACCTGCTCGCTCTCCGCGCGTTCTGGGAGGTCGAGGCGACGATGAAGTCGCTGCGCAAGGCCTGATGCGTCACTGAAGTCTCTGCAACGGAGCCCCGTCCATTCACCTGAATGGGCGGGGCTCCGTCGTCGGTCGATGCCCGATTACATTACGAGGCATGGGAATTGTCGCTTCTTACGTCATGCTCGACGACGGCGCTCTCGACCGCCTGCTCGCCGGCCCGGAGTCCGACGGCTGGGACGACTTCGAGTACGGGGACGACGAGATGGAAGACCTCGACAAGTTCTGGGACGCACTCCACGTCGCGCTGACCGGAGTGACGACCCTCGATGCCAACGACGGCGATCCTCTCAGTCAGGCGATCCTCGGTGTGCGTGAGTTGGACGAGGACAACGAGTCCGAGTTCGTCGCGGTGATCGGAAAGGGCGACGTGCCTCGGATCCTGGCTGCACTGCGGTCGGTCGACATCGATGGCACGATCGCTCACCTGAATCCGTCGGAGAAGGTTCGGGAGGCGACGTACCCGGACGGGATCTGGGACCTGGGCCTCGAGGGTGTTCTCCCGAAAGTGTTCGGATTGCTCGTGGCCTTCTACGAACGTGCCGCTGCGGCGGGCGCGAACGTCGCCATCGGAATGGAGTGAGACACAGACATGGCGTGGAATCGACCTGTGAGAGTCGATTCCACGCTATGTCTGTTGTCGCGGGGTCGGGCTACTTCTGCGAGGGAGTGAACCGCTTGGCGACGTGGCCGTCGACCGAGAGGACGCCCTGCTGGGCGATCGCGACGGCGATCAGGCCTGCGATCAGGGCGAGCGGGAGCTCGTAGCCGCCGTCGCCGGCCCAGAAGCCGAAGTCGATGTGGGCGATGAAGATCGCACCGATCATGTTGAAGATCAGGAGCAGAGCGAAGAGCGGGACCGCGATGCCCGCGATCAGGGCGATGCCGCCGACGAACTCGAGGATCGCAGCGACCCATGCCGACAGTGTCGGGAACGGCGCGCCCATCATGTCGAAGTTGGTGGCGACGTTGTCCATGCCGTAGACGAAGAACTTCTGGCAGCCGTGAGCCAGGAAGATGATGCCGAGGATGATGCGGGCGATTGCCGTGGAGAGGCCCTGCGCGTGCTTGAGGGGATTCATGCCATGATCTCACCACTTACCTTTTGTAAGTTCAAGTCGGAGGCGTAGATTGATCGGCGTGTCCGAATCTGCAGCCCTCCCGTACGACGTGTTCGCCAAGGCGTGCCCGTCACGCAGCGTGTTCGAACACGTCACGGGTAAGTGGGGCGCACTCGTCCTCGGACGTCTCACGCGGACCCCTCAGCGCTTCGGTCAGATTCGTGCGCAGGTGGACGGGATCAGCGATCGCCTGCTGACCCAGACGCTCCGGACGTTGTGCGACGATCACCTCGTGGTCCGCAGTGTTCCGGCAGACAGCCCTGGACACCCCGTCTACCAGCTCACCGAGGCGGGCGACGACGTCGCGTTCGCCGTGCGCTCCCTCATCACCTCCGTCGAGAACGCAATGACGCGCGGCGCCGGAGCCTGAACTCCGACGCCGCGCGCCACATGTCGCCTCGCTCCCTGAGCGGATTCACCTCCCGCTCCCCGAGCGGAGTCGAGGGGGAATCAGTGCTCCGGCTTGTCGGCGCCGACCACCCACATCGAGAAGTACTGCGATCCGCCGCCGTAGGCATGGCCGAAGGCCTTGCGGGCATCCGCGACCTGGTGTGCCCCGGCCTTGCCCATCACCTGGATTGCGGCTTCGGCGCAGCGGATCATTCCTGACGCGCCGATCGGGTTGGACGACAGAACGCCGCCCGATGCGTTGACCGGCAGCTTTCCGCCGATTGCAGTGTCGCCGGCTTCCGTCAGCTTCCAGCCCTCGTACTCGGGCATGAACCCGAGGTTCTCGAGCCACATCGGCTCGAACCACGAGAACGGCACGTAGATCTCAGCGGTGTCGATCTCTTGGAGGGGATTGGTGATGCCCGCGGCCTTCCACAGGGCGGCCGAGGCGTCTCGGCCCGCCTGCGGGCTGACGACGTTGCGATGCGCGTACGACAGCGGCTCGGTGCGCATGGCGGTCGCATGAATCCATGCGGCCGGTCGGCCTTCGGCGATGGCGTCGTCGGCGGCGGCCTCATCGGCGATCACCACGGCACACGCACCGTCGGACGACGGGCATGTCTCATCGAAGCGGATCGGATCCCACAGCATCTGCGAGGCGAGGACCGACTCGACGGTGATGTCGGGCTGCTGCAGGTGCGCCAGCGGGTTCAGCGAACCGTTGAGTCGGTCCTTGGCGGCGACCATCGCACCGATGTGTCCGGGCGCCTTCGAGTTGTGGATGTACGAACGGACGTGCGGGGCGAAGAACCCGCCCGCGCCCGCGCCGACCGGCATCGTGAACGGCACCGGGATCGACAGCGCCCACATGGCGTTCGACTCGGACTGCTTCTCCCATGACACGGCCAACACGCGGCGGTGCACACCACTGGTGACCAGCGACGTTCCGACGACGGCGGTCGACGCTCCGACAGACCCCGCGGTGTGGACGCGGATCAGTCGCTTGCCGACGGCTCCGATGGCTTCGGCCATGGCGAGCTCCGGCATCATGGAGCCCTCGAACAGGTCGGGCGCCTTGCCGATGACGATGGCGTCGATGTCCTCCAGGCTCACCTGGGCGTCGGCCAACGCGCGGTCGATGGCCTCGCGGCACATGCCCGCCATCGTCACGTCGTTCCGCTTGGCGACGTACTTGGTCTGCCCCGTGCCCAGCACGGCGGCGCGATTGCGGCCCATCAGTTGTCTCCGCCTTCCAGAGTGACGACCATGTTCTGTTGCAGCAGCGGTCCGCTGGTGGCGTGCGCCAATGCGGTGCGCGCCTGCCCGGTGTGGATCGCGTGCGCGGCGTAGCCGATCCGCTGCAGGCCCGCGGAGAAGAGCGCGTTGCCGCCCATGACGCCGCCGGACGGGTTGATCTGCGTCCGCTCGCCGAGGCCGAGCTCGTTGCGGACGATCAGTTCCTGATGCGTGTACGGCGCGTGGATCTCGGCGACGTCCACGTCGCGGCTGCGGGCGCCGAAGACGGTGTCGCCTGCCAGCTTGGTCGACGGTGACCGGGTGAGGTCGCGCGCCCCGAAGTTCGGGGTGTCGATCCGGTGATCCCAGCCGGTGATCCACGCCGGGTTCTCGACGAGTTCGCGTGCCCGCTCCTCGCTGGCGAGGACGATTGCGGCTGCGGCGTCCGCGTATGGTGCGATGTCGCTGCCGCGCAGAGGTTCACGGACGTACTCGGCGGTGAGCAACTCGTCGACGTTCGCACCGGTGGCTCGAGCGGCGACGGCGGCCATGTCGGCCTCCGACCATGCGCCGGCATCGATGCCCGCGCGTGCCTGCAGTCCGGCGAGCGACGGTGCGTCGGGCCACAGGGGAGCGACGGTGTACGGGTCGGTCTGCAGGGCGAGAACCTGGTCCATGTCGCCTGCGGACGACTTGCCGAAGCCGTAGGCGAGGGCGAGGTCGACCTCGCCGGTGGCGATCTTGACCCATGCCTCGTAGAGCGCCCAAGCGGCGTCCATCTCGACGTGCGACTCGTTGATCGGCGGGACCGCGCCGATGGCGTCGATCGCCGAGATGAATGAGAACGCGCGGCCTGCCAGGTAGTCGGACGAGCCGCTGCACCAGAAGTCGATGTCGGTGCGGCTGATGCCGAGGTCGGCGTAGAGCTTGTTGAAGCAGGGAATCAGCATCTCGACACCGTTGGTGGTGCCGGTGCTCTCCGGGACGTTGGCGCTGTGGGCGAAGCCCACGATTGCGATCCGCGGGAAGTTCGTGCTCATGTGTGTTTCTCTCCTCTCGCGGGTCACAGGTGGTTTCGGTACGACTCGAAGTCGGCGTCGGGTTCGCCGCTCGGCGCGAAGTGGCTGACGTTGCGGAGGGTGTGATCCCACTCCTCCTCGGGCCGCCAGACGGCCTTCACGCGCATGCCCATTCGGACTTCAGACGCCTCGACGTCGAGGATCAGATGCAGAAACGGGATGTCGGCACCGTCGAGCAGCACGTAGGCCGCCACGTAGGGCGGCTTGATCTGCTGGCCGAGGAACGGCACGTTCACGATGCAGAACGTGGTGATCGTGCCGGTGTCCGCGAGCTCGACGCGCTCGGTGGTCAGCGACCCGTCGGCAGGCGACACGACACGCGGAGGGAAGTACACCTCGCCGGTCTCGACGCGTCCGCCGATGAGCTTGCCCGCCTTGAGACCCTCGAGGTACCAGGACTCCGACTCGGTCGCAGTGTGCTTGACGGTCATGCCGATGGGCGTGGTGATGACGACGTTGCCGTCGGCGTCGGCGATCGATTCCGAGCCCGCCGCGGATTCGTCTCCCGCTCCCCGAGCGGAGTCGAGGGGTTCGCCCAGCGCGAAGTGCGAGATGTCGTCGATGCGGCCGGTGCGGACCTCACGCCAGACGGCGTGGACCCGTGCGCCGGTGCTCAACTCGGACGCCGAGTCGGCGGCGACTGCGTGCAGCAGTGCGGTGTCGGCGCCGTCGAGCTTGATCAAAGCCCATGCGAACGGTTGGTCGAGGGGCTGTTCGGGTGATGGCGACGGCTGCCACGTCCAGGTTTGGACGGTTCCGACCGAGGCGACGTCGACGATGTCGGACGTCGCGGCGCCCGTCGTCGGATCGAACTCTGTCGGAGGGACGCTGACGCGGCCGTCGGATCCGCGGCTTCCGACGATTCGGCCGTCGCGCAGTGCGAGGGCGAACTGCGACAGGACGGGGCCGAGCGACCTCGTGTAGTCGAAGGAGTTCTTCAGCTCGGCGGACAGGATCACCGACTCCGGGTCGGGCACCGCCACTTCGGGGCTTATGTGTTCTGCACTAGTGGTCACCTTCGAAGTAGAACACGTTCTAGTATTGCTGGCAAGGAATGTTCTGCGAAAGGTGAGCGCGCGTGAAACTCGGTCTGCAACTCGGCTACTGGGGCCAAGGTCCCATCCCCAACGCGGCGGAACTCGTCGGTGCCGCCGAGGAGGCTGGATTCGACTCCGTCTTCACTGCCGAATCATGGGGATCGGACGCGTACACCCCGCTCGCCTGGTGGGGTTCGCAGACGTCCCGGGTCCGCCTCGGGACCGCTGTCGCACAGATGTCGGCCCGCACGCCGACCGCGCTCGCGATGGCCGCATTGACCATCGACCATCTCTCCGGCGGCAGGCACATCATCGGACTCGGCGTCTCGGGTCCGCAGGTGGTGGAGGGATGGTATGGCCAGCCGTTCGCCAAACCGCTCGCCCGCACCCGCGAGTACGTTCAGGTGATCCGTGACGTCCTCGCGCGTGAAGGCGCTGTGCGGAACGACGGCCCGCACTACCCGCTGCCACTCGCCGAGGGGCCCGGCGTGTCCGGTCTCGGCAAGCCGCTCAAGCCGATCACCCATCCGCTTCGTGCGGACATCCCGATCTGGCTCGGCGCCGAAGGGCCGAAGAACGTCGCGCAGACGGCGGAGATCGCCGACGGCTGGCTCGCCGTGTTCTACACCCCGCGCATCTCGCCGATGTTCAACGGCTGGCTCGACGAGGGCTTCGCGAGGCCGGATGCCCGGCGCACGCGTGAGACTTTCGAGATCGCCGCGAACGCCCAGTGCGTGATCACCGACGACGTCGCCGCCGCTCTCGATCGCTATCGGCCTTCCGCCGCCCTGTATGTGGGCGGGATGGGCGCCAAGGAGAAGAACTTCCACGCCGACCTGTACCGCCGGATGGGCTACGGCGACGTCGTCGACGAGGTGACGCGACTCTTCCTCTCCGGCAAGAAGGCCGAGGCGGTCGCCGCGGTGCCGGACGAGATGGTCCGCGAGACGATGCTCGTCGGAACCAAGGATCAGGTCCGTGAGCAGATCAAGGAATGGGAGGCCTCCGGCGTCACCACGCTCATGGTCACCGCCCGCGACACCGACACCATCCGGGAGCTCGCGACGCTCGTCTGATCGGCGGCGACTGCGACGACAGCGCCGAATGTTCCCCGATTCCGGCGTTCACGCACCGAATATCGCGGCAGATGGTCGGAACTGGGGAACATTGCGCAGCGGCGGACCGTCGGCACTAGTCTTCGACAGTCACAGACAGAACCTCGTCGGCGGTCGGCGGGTTGGCCTCGTAGTCGTCAGCCATTGTGTCGTAGTCGGGCATCGGTGGTTCCTCTCGTGTGGTGACGGGCCTCGTGGTGCTGATGACGAGAGCCGCACCCCGGTGTCCGACTTCGAGCCGGCCCTACGGCGCGACGACGGTCGACGTGCAGGTGCGGGCGGGCACGGCCCAGACGGCGTTGCGGTTTGTCGTCGTCAGAGTGAGGCGCACCTTGCCGGGGCCGAAGGTCGAGCGCTTGACGGTGAAGTTGTGGACGCCGGTGTTCGGCGGGCGGACGATGCTGTTGTCGACGAGGACACCGTTGCGACCGGTCTGCAGGTTCTTCCACGCGAGACGTGCGTGGGAGTCGTAGCCGAGCCCGAGCCACAGGCTGCCGTACGTGATCTGCATGTAGACAGTCCCCGCATATTCCGACACGAACACTCGGTTCGGTTGGTACGGCATGTCGACGACGTTCGGACTCAGATTGGTGCAGTCGCCGATCGGGTAGGTCTTGGTGACGGCCGACGCGTCGCCCGCGGGGGCGAGAATGAGGGCTGCGGCACCGGCCGCGGCGACGGCTCCCGCGGCGAGTCGGGTGCGGACGGACATGAGGGGACCTCCTGGTTTGAACGGCCTATGTCCTGATTGTCGTCGCCTGGCACGGATTTGTTAGTCCGTTCGTCGGATTCTCAGTCAGGACGCCTCCGGGACGAGCGCCTGCGGAGCGAACGCGGCGGCGATGTCGGCCGACCGGCGACGGGCGTCGGACGTGGTCACAACTCTTTCGGCGCGACGCCGCGCGATCTTCGACAAACTGTCCGCACCCTCGTTCAGCAGCATGCCGTCGTGTCCGGGCACCCAGCGGAATGCCAGACGGCCCCGATCGGAGGCGACGGCTCTGCGGAACGCAGAGATGTCCGGCGACGCGGCGCTCAACCATGCCGGGCCGGGGCCGCCTCGACGCCACGCTGCGATCACGTCGAGTGCGTCGCGGCAGTCCATCAGCACGTCCAGGCGTCGATTGGGAATCGCGTCGACCGCCGCTGCCGCAGCCTCGAGCTCGGCGATCAGAACCCGACGGATGTGAGGGTGGCGACTCCGGTCGACCCGGCGCAGTGATCCGTACTCACCGTTCGCGGCCAACCATGCAGATCCGATCGCGGCACCCTTCACCGAGCCGTCGGTCGCGACGACGATCGCCGGCAGGGTCGCGGCTGCCCGACGGAGCCACTTGCGAAGGGCCGACGACACCAGTTCAAGCGGCCGATGGTCGGCGGCGTGTGCCGATTCGAGACGTACACGCGGGAAGCAGGCCTCCAGTTGGCGGGCGTGACCGGGCGTAGGTCGAGGGCGTTCGATGTCGGCGACAACTCGGATCGAGACATCGGAGCTGATCGAACTCCGCAGAGCGTGGAGCGCATCGATCGCCGCGACCCGCGGCCACCGCGTGTGCACTTCGGCGGACCACGTGCCGAGTCCGGACATCGCCAGGTAGCGGCAACGGTCGGCGTCGAAGCGCATCACCGCGAGATGCACGTCGTGGACGGGCAGGACACGCGGCATGATCACGCCTGCGGCCAGCGGGATCGCCGTCGGAACGGGCGTCATCGAGGTCTCCTTCCACTTCTCTCATCGAGGTGTGGCCAGGAGCGTATCGACGCCCTACGACAGTCTTACTCGCCGGTGAAGACCGGCTTCTCGCGATTCGCGAACGCGCGGGGGCCGATCTTCGCGTCCGCGGACTTGAACACGGCGGCACCGAGTTCGGCGTCGATCTTGAACGCCTCTTCCTCGTGAAGGCCCTCGGAGTCGCGGATGGTCTTGAGGATGGCCTGCACGGCGAGAGGGCCGTTGGCGGCGATCTGATCGGCGATCTCAAGGGCCTTGTCGAGAGCGGAGCCGTCGGGGACGAGGTAGCCGATCAGGCCGTACTCCTTGGCTTCGGCCGCGGTGATGTGACGGCCGGTCAGGAGGATGTCGGCGGCGATCGTGTACGGGATCTGCCGGACGAGGCGGACGGCGCTGCCGCCGAGCGGGAACAGGCCCCACTTGGCTTCGGAGACGCCGAACTTGGCGCTCTCACCCGCGACGCGGATGTCGGTGCCCTGCAGGATCTCCGTGCCGCCCGCGATTGCCGGACCCTCGACGGCCGCGATCAGCGGCTTCGTCAGTCGGCGACCCTTGAGCAGTGCGGGAAGTCGCGTCAAGTCCCAGCCGCCCTCGGCGAACTTGTCGCCCGGCGCCTTCTTGTTCATGTCCTTGAGGTCGGCGCCTGCGCAGAAGTACCCACCTGCTCCGGTCAGAATCGCGACGCGGATGTCCGGATCGGCGTCCACCTGATCCCAGGCGTCTTCCATGATGCGCATCATCTCGCCCGACAGCGCGTTGCGCGCCTGCGGGCGGTTCATCGTGACGATCAGGACGTGCCCGCGCTTCTCGACGAGGCATTCCGGCGCGGTCTGGGTCTCGGTGGTCATGGTTGCTCCTGTGGTCGACTGGGCGGGATGCGCCGAGTGTCACGAAATCCTTGCCGCGAACGATAACACGTTCTAGTTTTGACGTATGGCCTTCACGATTGCCGACTTGATCGAGCACGCCGTCGACTTGATGCCCGACCGCATCGCGCTCGAATCCGGCGACCAGCAGCGCACGTACGCCGAGATGGAGGCGCGTTCGAACGCGCTCGCCCACAAGCTTCGAGAGCTGGGTGTGCAGCCCGGCGACGCAGTGGGTCTGTACAGCAGAAACACGATCGAGTCGGTCGAGGCGATGATCGCCATCTTCAAGGCGCGCGCGGTGATGGTGAACGTCAACTACCGCTACGTGGAAGCCGAACTGGAGCACATCTTCGCCGACTCCGGCATGAAGGTGCTCATCCACGAGGGGCTGTACTCCGACCGCGTCTGCAACGTGTTCTCGAATTCGAGCTACGACATCACTGCTCGCATCGTGATCCCTTTCGACTCCGCTCAAGGAGCAGAGGACGACTCCGCTCAAGGAACAGAAGCGGGGGTGACCGTCCTCGACTACGAGGATGCGATCGCGTCGTCGTCCAGCGAACGCGACTTCGAGGAGCGCAGCAACGACGACCTGTACATGCTGTACACCGGCGGCACCACGGGTAAGCCCAAGGGTGTCGTCTGGCGGCAGGAAGACGTGTGGCGCGTGCTGGGCGGCGGCATCGACTGGTACTCGGGCCGCCCGATCGAAGACGAGTGGGAACACGCGAAGACTGGAGCTGACGGCGGCCAGCTGGTGCGTTTCCCGATTCCGCCGTTCATCCACGGTGGTAGCCAGTGGGCCATCTTCCAGTCGCTGTTCGCCGGCGGCAAGGCCGTGGTCTACCCCGACTTCGACGCCGAAGCCGTCTGGCGGGCTGTCGAGAAGCACCAGGTGAACGTCGTCTTCATCACCGGAGACGCGATGGGTCGTCCGATGATCGACGCGCTCGAAGCCGGTGAGTACAACACGTCGTCGGTGTTCTCCGTGGCGTCGTCGGCGGCGTTGTTCTCGCCGTCGGTCAAGGATCGCTACCTCGAGGCGTTCCCGAACGCGGTGATCGTCGACGCCATCGGCTCATCGGAGACGGGCTTCGGCGGCATGGGAATGGCGGTCAAGGGCCAGAGCAGGGTCGGCGCGCCGACGGTCAAGGCCGACCCCAACACCCACGTGCTCCGCGAGGACGGCACCCAGATCGAGCCCGGCAGCGACGAGACCGGCATGTTGGCCCGGACCGGGCACATCCCGCTCCGCTACCACAACGATCCGGTGAAGAGCGCCGGCACGTTCGTCGAGTTCAACGGCGTCCGGTACTCCCTTCCCGGCGACCACGCCCGAGTGGAGGCCGACGGCACCATCACGATGCTGGGCCGCGGTTCGATGTCGATCAACACCGGCGGCGAGAAGGTGTTCCCCGAAGAGGTCGAGGCGGCTCTGAAAGCCCATCCGGAGGTGTTCGATGTCAGCGTCGTCGGCGTCCCGGACGACCGTTTCGGGCAGCGCGTCGCTGCGGTGATCGCCACGCGCGAAGGGGCTCGCCCCTCGTTGACCGCGCTGAACGAGGTGGTCCGCGCCGAACTCGCCGGGTACAAGACCCCGCGCAGCGTGTGGTTCGTCGACGACTTCAAGCGTTCGCCCGCGGGCAAGCCCGACTACCGCTGGGCGTCGAGCGTCACCACGTCGCGTCCCGCAGACGAAGCTCTCTAGACCCCGCAGTGCCCCGACAACGAAGGACTTTCATGAAGACTGATCTCGCCGAGAAGTTCGGCATCGAATACCCGATCTTCGGCTTCACGCCCAGTGAGCACGTCGCAGCGGCGATCAGCCGCGCGGGTGGGCTCGGCGTGCTGGGCTGCGTGCGGTTCAACGAGCCCGAAGAGCTCGACGCCGTCCTCGAATGGATGCACGAGAACACCGACGGCAAGCCGTTCGGCGTCGACGTGGTGATGCCCGCCAAGATTCCGACCGAGGGCTCCAAAGTCGACCTCGACACCATGATTCCGCCGGAGCACCGCGCATTCGTCGAGCGGACGCTCGACGATCTCGGCGTTCCGGCACTGCCAGACGGCGGCGATCGCATCAACACGGGTGTTCTCGGCTGGCTGCACTCGGTGGCTCGCTCGCACGTCGACGTCGCGATGGAGCACACCCGCAAGTACGGCCAGATCAAGCTGATCGCCAATGCTCTCGGCTCACCGCCGAAGGACGTCATCGACCTCGCGCACGAGAACGGCGTTCAGGTCGCGGCCCTCGCTGGGGCCAAAGAGCACGCACTGAGCCACGTCGACGCAGGTGTCGACATCGTGATCGCCCAGGGCTACGAAGGCGGCGGCCACACGGGTGAGGTCACGTCGATGATCCTGTGGCCGGAGCTCGTCGACGCCCTCGGCGACTCGGCGCCGGTGCTCGCGGCAGGCGGTGTGGGCAGCGGCAGGCAGATCGCCGCGGCGATCGCCATGGGTGCGCAGGGCGTCTGGATGGGCACCTACTGGCTGACCGCAGCCGAGTACAACCTCGGTGCGACGGGTGACGGCCCGTCCACGGTGCAGAAAGCGCTGCTCGCGGCGACCTCGCGCGACACCGTTCGACGCCGCATCTACTCGGGGAAGCCGGCACGACTGCTCAAGACCAAGTGGACCGACGCGTGGGACGCCCCGGGTGCGCCGGACGCTCTGCCCATGCCGCTGCAGAACCTGCTCGTCGGTGAGGCGCACGCCCGGATCTCGCTCGCCGACGATCCCGGTGTAGTCGCGATGCCCGCCGGTCAGATCGTCGGGCGGTGCAATGAGATCACTCCGGTGGCCGAACTCATCGACGGGCTCGTCTCCGAGTACAAGGACGCGGTGGCCCGCATGAACGCGACCGTCGAGTAATTCGACCGAGCGCACGCAGACGGCCGGACGATCGAACAGGGCGATCGTCCGGCCGTCTGCGCTTCGACTCGCTTCCCTGCTCAAGGAGCAGTGGGGAGCCCGTACCGGCGACGGAACCGCTCGACGCGGCCCTCGGTGTCCATGACCCGCTGCGCGCCGGTCCAGAACGGGTGCGAATCGCTCGTCACGTCGACGGTGATCACCGGGTAGGTGTTGCCGTCCGACCAGACGACGGTGTTCTCGGAGGTCGCGGTGGAACGGGTCAGGAACTCCTTGCCGGTGGCGGCGTCGCGGAACACGACGGGGCCGTATGCGGGGTGGATTCCGGTCTTCATGTCATTCTCCTTCTCGATCGGTTCTCGACTCGGTTCGAGTCGTGGTCATCGGGTCGGCCGCCGAGTCGCCGGGGCGGTCCAGGTCGTCGCACGGGTCGCGGTGCGCATGTCCGAAAGGGGACGGCAACGCAGCGAGGAAGCCCGGGCCGCGCGCCATCTCGTCGTCGGTGACGAGGGCTGCGGACAGCGTGCGGACGACGGTGTCGGGATCGGCGCGGTGGCAGAGCACCGTCAATGACGTGTGCCGGTCGCCGTACTCCGGGTCCCAACGGAGAGCGGCCAGCGCGCGGTGCTCGGGCGCAACGCGCGCCGAGTCGTCGGCGCATGCGATCCACGTTCCGACGTGCCGGATCCCGAGTGCCCCTCCTGCCGAGTCCACCCACATGACGTCGTCCGGGTCCGACGCGAGCCACAGTCGGCCTCGTGCTGTGACGACTCCGTCCAACAGGACGTCTAGCGCGTCGTGCAGTCGGGTCGGGTGGAACGGTCGGTCTGCCTCGAACGGCACCAGTGCGACCCCGCAGTCCGAGTCGAGTTCCGGGCTGCCTGCGAGCAGTGGGTCGAACGGGTGAGTCGGACGTCCTCGGGGCGACTCCGGCTGCGCCGTGCTGATCGACGATTCGACGATGTCCCGGGTCAACGACTGCTGACTGTTGAGAGTCCGCATACCGGCCGCCGGTGCCAGCCGGAGCAGTGTCGCGTGCAGGCGGGCGAGGTCGTATGCGCTGTCTGAGCTGTCCGCATTGTCGACGATGATCGCGTCGGCGAAGCGAGTCTGTCCCACGGTCACCTGGGCGATGGTGCGCTCGTCCTCAGACGCGACGAGGTCGGACTCGTGCAGCGTCAGGTCGCCGGTCGCATCGGCGAGCCAGGTCGGTGCGTCGATCCCGCACACGGTCGCCACGACCTCGACGTCGGTCCCAGCGGGGGCGGGAGCGATTCCGCGAGCCTCGACGATCGTGTGCCGGATCTCGACACTCAGCGTCTCGGGTTCGATGGCGGGATCGAGAAGGACCACGATCCGTTCCACATCAGGATCGCGGTGCAGCGTCCTGAGCATCGGCAACAGGTCGAGCCGCAGAGTGCACGACACGCAGCCGTGTTCGAGTTCTATGTCGTCGATCATCAGGCTGTCGACGCCGTCTGGCGCCATCCGATGTTCGATCCGCGTGACGCGTCCAGTGGCGACGTCGCGGAGATCGTGAGAGACGACGGTGGTGCCCGGTCTCAGCAGGGTGTACGCGATACGAGCATTCGTCGTTCGGTGCAGGCCGGTCACCAGCGTCACCGGGGTGCGCTGCAGTGCGTCTGCCATGTGGCTCCTCCTCACGTGTTAATGAACACGATTTCCATTTGTTTCATTCCGACTGTAGCCTCGCTCCTGGTGTTAATGCGAATCATTACCAATAAGAAGGAGTGAATGTGTCGGCCGTATGTCAGGTCACGGGTAAGGTCCCGGGCTTCGGGAAGCAGGTGTCGCACTCGCATCGTCGGACGTCGCGCCAGTGGCGACCGAACGTGCAGCGCAAGACCTACTGGGTTCCTTCGCTGGGGCGCCGGGTGACGCTCCGGGTCAGCACGACGGGGATCAAGATCATCGACCGAGACGGCATCGACGCCGTCGTCGGGCGCATCGCTGCTGCGGGGAGGCTTCGATGAGTCGCGCTACCGACCTTCGTCCGATCGTCAAACTCACGTCGTCCGCCGGTACCGGATACACCTACGTCACCCGCAAGAATCGCCGGAACAATCCCGACCGTCTCACGCTGCGGAAGTACGACCCGATCGTGAAACGGCACGTCGAGTTCAAGGAGAGCCGCTGATGGCGAAGAAGTCGAAGATCGTCAAAGAGCAACGGCGAAGGGTGATCGTCGAGCGGTATGCGGCCCGGCGCGCCGAGCTGAAAGCGCTGATGGCAGACGCCGCAGCGTCGACAGAGGAGAAGGAGTCCGCACGCGCCGAACTCGCGCGTCAGCCGCGCGATGCCAGTGCCACTCGGCTGCGGAACCGCGACGCCGTCGACGGGAGGCCGCGCGGCTACATCGGCAAGGCGGGCATCTCGCGGGTCCGGTTCCGCGAGATGGCGCACCGCGGTGAACTCCCCGGAATCAGGAAGGCGAGCTGGTGAAGACCAGGACCACTCCGAAGTCGATCAAGGCCCGGCGCAGAGCCGACCCCCGATTGACGTTCGACTACAAAGACACCGAAACGCTCAGGCGCTTCCTCAACGACCGCGGACGGATCCGGCGTCGCGATGTCACGGGATTGTCTCCACAGCAGCAGAGGCAACTCGCGACAGCGGTCCGGAATGCGCGCGAGATGGCGCTGCTTCCGTTCGGTCGCGCGCTCTAAACGACCCAGGAGGGAGCGCCGAGCGAGGCGGTGAGCGCGGCGCGTGCGGTCTTGAACGTCGCGGTCTCGGGAAGCGCCTCCACCAACCAGACACGGGTGGGACGCTGTTTCGGTCCGAGATCGGACTGGGCGTCGAGGAACTCGTCCAGTGCCGGACGGTCGAGTCCCGGCGCGACCAGCACCGCGCCGACTGCGTCGCCGATCTCGGTCGGGACGCCGACGACCACCACCTCTCGGATTGCGGGATGCCGGCGCAGCACAGTCTCGATGGGACGAGTTCCGAGGTTCTCGCCGTCCACCCGCAGCCAGTCGCCGATGCGGCCGGCGAAGTGCACAAACCCGCCGTCGTCGACCCATCCGAGGTCTCCGGTTCGGTACATCCCGCCGCGGAGACGTTCGTCGGTCGCGGCTTGGTCGCCGTAGTAGCCGTCGAACAGTCCGGGGCCGGAGGTGTTGACGATCTCCCCGACCACACCGGGCGGCACTGCTTCGCCGGTGTCGGGATCCACGATCGCGTTCGGCGCGACCAGCGGACCGAGCGCATCGTTCGGAGTCTCGGGGGTCCGGGAGATCGAGACGCCGCCCTCGGTGGAACCGAACCCGTCGATCACCCGTGCGCCGAAGCGGCGATCGAACTCGGCGCGGTCGGACGCCGACGCCTCGTTGCCGTACATGATGCGCAGCGGCACGTCGTGGTCGTCGGGACGTTCCTCGGTCGCGAGGATGTAGTGGAGCGGTTTGCCGACGTAGTTCGCGTAGGTGACGCCGTAGCGGCGCACGTCGTCGCCGAACCCTCGGGCCGAGAAACTCCGCCGGATCGCGATCGACGCGCCGCCCGCGGCGGCGACCGACCAGCCCGCGATCAGCGCGTTGGAATGGAACATGGGCATCGCGAGGTAGGCGACATCCGACGGCCCGATGCCGAACCGATCGGCGAGCATCGCCCCGGCCGCGGCGAACTTGCGCTGACTGCACCTGACAGCCTTCGGATCGCCGGTCGTTCCGGAGGTGAAGATGAGCATCACCAGGTCGTCGGGCGAGGTGCGTGCGGGAACGAAATCCGCCCCCGACGTCGCGACGAGGTCGGACCACTCGGGAGAGTCGACGTTGATCACCCTCATTCCGGGCGCGGGGTCGAACAGGTCCGATGATGCCGAGTCGACGAGGACCAACTGGCAGTCGGACCGGACCGCATCCGCCGTCAGCGCGGCGCCGCGGCGCGTCGAATTGAGTCCGACCAGCACGAACCCGCCGAGCGCAGCCGCCGCGAAGAGGCTGGAGAACTCGGCAGAGTTCGGCAGGAGGATGCCGACGTGAGTCGGCTTCGACGAATCGAGCATCGACCGCACGGCCGCCGCTCGACGCCGGGCGTCGAGCAGATGATCCCGCCACGAGGTGAACTGGCCCTCGAACCAGACGCCGCGGTCGTCGACCTCGGCCAGCGGTTCGAGGAGTTCGCCGATGGTGCGTGGATCAGTGACGGCCGGACCGGTCATCGTGACGCCAGAGCTCCGCCCAGTTCGGCGAGGACGACGGGCGCTGAGCCGTAGGTGAACTCGTTCTGCTTGGCGCGAAGGAAGAAGCGGTGCACCGGATGCGAGGTGTCGAGGCCGACGCCGCCGTGCACGTGCACCGTGGTGTGGGCGACGCGGTGGCCGGCCTCAGCAGTCCAGAACGCGGCCGTACCGACGGCATCCGATGCCGCGGCCGCGTCGGCGTCGTCCGAACCGGACAGCAGCCAAGCGGCCTGCGCTACGGTCAGTGCCAGTGCCTGCGCATCGATGTAGTCGTCGGCAAGACGCTGCGCGACCGCCTGGAACGAGCCGATCTTGCGGCCGAACTGCTCGCGGTCGCGGGCGTATTCGGCCGTTGCATCGAGCGCACCTGCGACAACACCTGCCTGATCCGCGGCCACGCCGAGACGCAGCAGATCGCGCGCCAGTTCGGCGGTGGCGGCGCCGCCGTCGAGGACAACGGCCTCGGCTGAGGCGAACGTGACGGTGAACGTCGGAGCAAGGCCAGTCGAGCGGACTTCGACGAGGTCCACACCGTCACCGGCGGTCACGACTGCGGCGACCGGACCGTCGACGCCCGCTGCGATGACGAGGAACGCGTCGGCGGCCGACGCGAACGGCACGTTCACCTTGACGCCGGACACCCGGCCGTCGGTGATCGTTGTCGCCGGTGCGAGCAGGTCGTAGTTGAGGTCCTCTTCGACAGCCGCGGTCAGCACCGCGTCGCCGGAGGCCGCACGCACCAACAACTCGGTCAGCTCGGCCGGGCCGTGTGCGTCGATCAGCGGAACCGCGGCGACGGCGTGCTGCGGATAGGGCACGCGCGCCAGCGCCCGACCGAGTGCGGTCGCGACCGCGGTGGTCTCCAGCGTGGTCAGGTCAGCTGCGGCATCGCCGGCGGTGGCGGACGATGCGGCGAGGCCGAGCAGGCCCGAGGCCGCGATCTCGCGCCACAGATCACGATCGATCGGGGCGTTGTCCGCCTCGAGCTGCGCGGTCCGTTCCGGCGTGGCGAGGCGGGTGACGATGTCTGTGGTGAGGCCGGTCAGATCGCCCGACGCCTCGGTGGGAGTGAAGTCCATGGAGTGCTCCTTGGTCGAGGGGAAGTTCGGGGGTCAGCGCCGGGCCGGGGGCAGCTTCAGTGCGAGCATGCCGATGATGTCGCGCTGGATCTCGTTGGTTCCGCCGCCGAAGGTGAGGATCAGCGAGGTACGGGCGAACCGCTCGAGGCGACCCTGGAGATGCGCGCCCGGTGTGCCTTGCCGCAGCGTTGCCGCGGGCCCGGCGACCTCCATGAGGAGGCGGTAGGCCTCGGTCGCGAACTCGGTGCCGAACACCTTGGTGGCAGAGGCGTCTGCGGGCGACGGTGACCCGCCGGACGCTGCGATCGATGCGATCTTCCAGTTCACGAGCTTGAGGAACTCCACCTTGGCGTGCACGCGGGCGAGATTCGCCTGGACCCACGGGACGTCGATGAGTCGTCCGCCGCCGTAGCTCTGTTCGCGGGCGAATGCGAGCGTCTCGTTGAACGCCGTCTGAATGGGCGCCGCGCTGCACAGCGCCACGCGCTCATTGTTGAGCTGGTTGGTGACGAGCGACCAGCCGCCGCCCTCCTCGCCGATCAGTGCGCTGGTGGGCACACGGACATCCTGGTAGTAGGTGGCGCTGGTGTCGACACCCGACATCGTGTGGACCGGTGTGTACGAGAAGCCGTCCGCCGTTGTCGGCATGATGAGCATCGAGATGCCCTTGTGCTTGGTGGCTTCCGGGTCGGTGCGGCACGCGAGCCAGACGTAGTCGGCGTAGGGGATGAGGCTCGTCCACATCTTCTGGCCGTTGATGACGTATTCGTCGCCTTCGCGGACCGCAGTTGTGCGCAACGACGCCAAATCTGTGCCCGCTCCGGGCTCGGAGTATCCGATCGAGAAGTGCAGATCGCCTGCCGCGATCTTCGGGAGGAAGAAGTCCTTCTGCTCCGGGGTGCCGTAGTGCATGATCGTCGGCGCGACCGAGTTGATCGTCAAGAACGGCACCGGTGCGCCTGCGATGGCCGCCTCGTCGGTGAAGATCAACTGATCCATCATCGACCGGTTGGCACCGCCGAACTCGGTCGGCCAACCCAGTGCGAGCCAGCCGTCGCGGCCCATCTGGCGGACCACGTCGCGGTACGCGTCGCCCTCGCCGAGTTCACCGTCTCCGCCGGTCAGGGCGGCGCGGCGCTCGGTGGTCATGAGCCCGGTGAAGTAGTTGCGCAGTTCGCGGCGCAACTCCTCCTGCTCGGTGGTGTATGCGATCCGCATGCGGTGTCTCCTGCGATCTTCCGGCGCTCGTGGCGTCGGTGTGCTTGGCTACTTCTGAAACACGTTCTAACGTGTAATCACCGAGTCCGTCAACCGCCGGGCACGCGACGCGAGGAGGATGCAATGCGAATCAAGGCCGATTTCGATCTGTGCGAGTCGAACGCCGTCTGCGTCGGGATGGCTCCCGATGTCTTCGAGCTCGACGACAACGACTACCTGGTGATTCTCAGTGAAGACGTCCCCGACGAGCGGGTAGAGGAGATGCGCCAGGTGGTCGCCTCCTGCCCTCGGTCGGCGCTGTCGATCGAATGATCCCCGGCTAGTCCGGGGCGTTGTACTTTCTTCACTTCTCGACCTGAAGTGTTAGAACGTGTTCTAATCTTGTTCGGGTCAGAGACCGAGCGTCGCGGGGCGACGCCGGAGAGTAGGAGTCCGCCGTGGGTAAGTCGCTTGAAGGCAAAGTCGCCGTAGTCACCGGTGCCGGTGCAGGTCTGGGACGTGCGGAGGCGATCGGTCTTGCGGCCGACGGCGCCACCGTGATCGTCAACGATCTGGATCGGTCGTTGCAGGCCAGCGACGTCTTCGACGTCATCTCCTCGGCGGGCGGCAAGGCCGTACCGGTGGCGGGCGACATCTCCGACGCCGCGACCGCGCGCGAGATCATGCGCACCGCCACCGAAGACCTCGGCGGCCTCGACATCGTCATGAGCAATGCGGGCATCACCCGCGACACCATGCTCTTCAACATGAGCGACGACGAGTGGGATCTCGTGGTCAACGTGCATCTGCGCGGCCACTTCCTGCTCAACCGCAACGCCGCGGCGCACTGGCGCGCAGCATCGAAGGCCGCAGGTCAACCTGTGTACGGCCGCCTCATCAACACGTCGTCGGAAGCCGGACTGCTCGGCCCCGCAGGCCAGGCGAACTACGCCGCCGCCAAGGCCGGCATCACCGCGCTGACACTGTCGGCGTCCCGTGCGTTGTCCCGGTACGGGGTCACAGCGAATGCGATCTGCCCTCGTGCACGCACCGCGATGACTGCCGACGTCTTCGGCGACGCTCCGGAGGGCACCGTCGATCCGCTGTCTCCCGACCACGTCGTGACCCTGGTTCGCTACCTCGCGAGCCCCGCGTCGGCGGCGGTCAACGGCCAGGTGTTCGTCGTCTACGGCCCGAAGGTCACGCTGATGGCGGCACCGCGCATTCGAGAGGTGTTCGAGGCCGACGGAGACGACTGGACTGTAGACGCACTGTCCGGTTCACTGTCCGAGTACTTCTCGCTACCGACGAGTAGTGGTTCGTTCTCGGCGTCGGACTTGACCGGCTGAAACGAAGTACGCGTCAACAGGAACTATGTCGATTAGTGGCACAGACGTGCCCGGTACGCGTGTTAGATTGCGTGCACAAGTGGGAGGAGGGGACTTGCTCACCAAGCTTGCTGCCCCGATGAACGGTGTGGGGGACTTCGTCGCACTGGGTGTCGAATCAGCCAGGGAGCTGTTCCGTCGTCCCTTTCAGTGGCGCGAGACGATAGAGCAGTCGTGGGCCATCGCCCGCGTCTCCCTCGTCCCGACGCTGCTCGTCGCGATTCCGTTCACCGTTCTCGTCAGTTTCACATTGAACATCTTGCTGCGCGAGATCGGTGCGCAGGACCTCTCCGGTGCAGGCGCTGCACTCGGCACGATCACCCAGATCGGTCCGATCGTCACGGTGCTCATCGTCGCAGGCGCGGGTGCCACGGCGATCTGCGCCGACTTGGGCGCCCGAACCATTCGTGAGGAGATCGACGCGCTGCGAGTGCTCGGCATCAACCCGATCCACCGACTCGTCGTGCCGCGCGTCATCGCGTCGACAGGCGTCGCACTTCTGCTGAACAGCCTCGTCTGCACCATCGGCATCGCGGGCGGCTTCGTCTTCTCCGTGTACTTGCAGGACGTGAACCCGGGAGCGTTCATCGCCAACCTCACCCTGCTGACCGGACTCGGCGAGCTTGTCATCTCGATGATCAAGGCAGCACTGTTCGGGCTGTTCGCAGGGCTCGTCGGCTGCTACCGCGGACTCAACGTGAAGGGCGGCGCGAAAGGCGTCGGCGACGCCGTGAACGAGACAGTCGTCTACTCCTTCATGGCGCTGTTCGTGGTGAACGTGGTCGTGACCGCGGTCGGACTGAAAGCGACGATGGGCTGACATGGTTCTTCCAGGCACAACACGACTTCTCACCGCCCGCGTCGCACTCAAGCGTGCGGGTGACGACTGGAACAAGATCGGCGACCAGGCTCTCTTCTACTGGGACTCGATCGCGTCCATCCCACGTGCACTCCGTCTGTACAAGAAGGAGACCCTGCGTCTGATCGCAGAGATCTCCATGGGCACGGGCGCCCTCGCGATGATCGGCGGCACGGTTGTCGTCGTGGGCTTCTTGACGCTGTTCACCGGCGGCACCATCGCCGTCCAGGGCTACAGCTCGCTCGCCAACATCGGCGTCGAGGCCCTCACCGGCTTCTTCTCCGCATTCATCAACGTCCGCATCGCGGTCCCGGTGATCGCGGGCATCGCCTTGGCTGCGACCATCGGCGCAGGTGCGACGGCTCAGCTCGGCGCCATGCGCGTGAGCGAGGAGATCGACGCCCTCGAGGTCATGGCCATCTCGTCGATCCCGTACCTCGTCAGCACGCGCATCATCGCAGGCCTGGTGGCGATCATCCCGCTGTACTCGTTGGCCGCGCTCGCGTCGTTCATCGCCAGCCGATTCGCCACCGTGGTGCTGTACGGGCAGTCGTCGGGCGTCTACGACCACTACTTCTCGACGTTCCTCATCCCGTCGGACATCCTGTGGTCGTTCGTCCAGGCGATCTGCATGGCCGTCGCCGTGATGCTCATTCACACCTACTACGGCTTCAACGCCTCCGGCGGCCCCGTCGGCGTGGGCGTCGCCGTCGGCAACGCCGTCCGCGCGTCGCTGGTCGTGGTCGTCGTCATCACCCTCCTCACGTCGCTCGCCATCTACGGCGCCGACGGCAACTTCAACCTGGCCGGGTGAGACATGGCTAAGCAGACTCGTGGCAACGGCGTGCGCAAGCTCGCAGCCACCATCATGGTCGGCGGGCTCGTCGGCATCGTCGCACTCGCATCCGGTCAGTTCCTCGGCTGGTTCGACAGCACCACCACCGTCACCCTGAACGCACCGCGGGCCGGCCTGGTGATGAACCCGGACGCGAAGGTCAAACTCCGCGGCGTCACCGTCGGACGTGTGGCAAGCGTCGAGAACAACGGCGACACCGCGCGACTGGTCCTCGACATGGACACAGACCAACTGTCGAAGATTCCCGGAAACGTCCGCGCGGACATCAAGTCGAACACGGTGTTCGGAGCTAAAGCCGTCAACTTCGTCGTCCCGAAGGAGGGGCCGAAGGGCTCCTTGAGCAAGGGCGCGGTGATCGACACCGATCACGTCGTGGTGGAACTCAACACCGTGTACCAGCAGCTGGTCAACGTGCTGGCCCAGGTGCAGCCCGATCGTCTCAACGTGGTCCTCGGCGCCGTCAACGACGCGCTGTCCGGACGCGGCGAGAAGATCGGCACCGCCCTCGTCCAGCTGAACGACGTCCTCGGTAAGACGAACAAGAGCCTGCCCGAACTGAATCGGCTGTTCACCGAAGCAGCGTCGGCCACTAACGTCTTCGCCGACGCGATGCCGAATCTCATGCGGACCGTCGACAACGCGACCGTGCTCGGCAACACGCTCGTCGACAACGCGTCGAATCTCGACAGCCTGCTGATCAACGTCACGGGCATGGCGCGCAGCGGTAACGGTGTGCTGTCCAAGAGTAAGAAGGACCTGATCTCGACGCTGAGCGACCTCAGCCCGGTCACGTCGCTTCTCGGGTACCAGGCGCCCGGCCTGCGGTGTTTCATCACCGCAGCCAGCGACGCAGTCGACATCGCCGGACCGCTTCTCGGAGATCGCAACGGCATGCTTCTGCTCGACGCAGGCCTCATCCCCGGCCAGGACCCCTACCGGTACCCCCAGGACCTCCCCGAGGTCCGCGGCGACGGTCCGCCGACCTGCCAGGCAGGTCTGTCGGACATCCAGTCCAAGGAGAAGATCCCGTTCTACGTGATCGACAACGCGGACCAGCCCTACCAGCCGCGCACCACCCCGAAGGTGGAGTCGCGCAAGCTCTTCAATCTGCTGTTCGGAGGTACGCCACGTGGATAGCCGCGCACGCGCCTTCCGCGCCACCGTCATCAAGCTCACGACGTTCGCCGTCGCCATGCTGCTGGTCCTCACCGGACTGGTGCTGGTATTCAGCCGCTACCAAGGCGGCAGCTCGGAGTCGTACTCGGCGATGTTCGCCAGTGCGTCGGCGATGAAGTCGGGAAGCGTCGTCCAGATCGCAGGCGTCGACGTCGGAACCGTCGACAAGATCGAACTGACACGCGACAACCAGGCGCGGATCGAGTTCAACGTCAACGACGACTACCGTCTGCCGAAGACCGCGGTGGCTCTCATCCGGTACCAGAACCTCACCGGCGACCGGTACCTGGAGTTGCAGCCGGGCAATGGATCCCTGAGTGACACCCTGTCGCCGGGAGACGAGATCCCGATCTCGCAGACCGAGCCCGCACTCGACCTGGACAAGCTCCTCGGCGGCTTCAAGCCGCTGTTCCGCACCATGAGCGGCGACGAGGTCAATCAGCTCTCGTCGGCTCTCATCGCGGTGTTTCAGGGGCAGGGCGGTTCACTGAACAAGCTGCTCGCGAACACTGCTGAGTTCACGAACACGATCGCCGACCGTGACGCGCTGATCGGCTCGGTCATCGACAACCTGAACACCACGCTCGGCACCCTGCAGGCCGACCACAAGGGACTCGACCAGAGCGTCGACCGACTCCAGCAGCTGATCAGCGGCCTGGCGGGCGACAAGGACGTCATCGGACGCGCCATCAGCGAGAGCGCGAAGGCCACCACCGGCCTCGCCGATCTGATGAGCACTGTCCGCCCCGATATGAAGAAGGCGCTCACCGGACTGGGCAAGACGTCGGAGGAAGCGCTCAAAGCCGAGCCGTTCATCCGCGATCTGCTGGGACGGCTCCCTGGGGACTTCAAGACGCTCTCCAATCTGGGCAGTTACGGCTCCTGGCTGCAGATCTACTTCTGCCGCATCCGCCTGCTCCTCCCCGGACCGGGCAACACGCAGTACTACTTCACGGCCATCGACGTGATGGGCGACAAGACGACCGCAGGCGGGAGGTGCGCGACGTGAGCGGCGAACAGACTCCGGACCGCAAGACCAAGCGGTCGAAGGCATCGGTCGGTGTCATCGGCTTCCTGCTGACCGCGATGCTCGTGATCAGCGCACTCAACATGGATCGCCTGCCGTTCTTCACGCAGGTCAGCACGTACGACGCATACTTCGACGATGCCGGCGGCCTCGTCGCGGGCGACGTCGTGATGGTCGCGGGTGTCAAGGTCGGCACGGTCGAGAACATCTCGATCGCGCAGAACGACGGTGGTCTGCAGGCCAAGGTCGGCTTCCGCATCGACGACACCGTCGCCCTCGGTGACCGGACTCGTGCGGCCATCAAGACCGAGACGGTTCTCGGACGCCGGAATCTGACGCTCACGCCGATCGGCGACGGCCGGATCAAGCCGGGGCAATCTATCCCGGTCGAGTCCACGGCGTCGCCGTATTCGTTGACCGACGCGCTCGATCAGGCGACCACCACTCTGGGCGAGACCGACACCGATCAGCTCAACAAGGCACTCGAGACGATGACCGACACGTTCTCGAAGACACCCGCGAACGTCCGCGGCGCCGTCGAGGGTGTCGGCCGGGTGTCGAAGGCGATCGCCGACCGCGACAACGCGCTCAACAATCTGCTGGAGCGCGCCAAAGGCGTCAGCGACGTCGTCGGCAAGCGCAGCGAGCAGATCCGGACGATGCTGATCGATGCGAACGCGCTGCTCGGCGAACTCGAGATGCGTCGTGCCGCCGTCCGTCAGGTGATCTCCGGGACCCGTGACCTCACGGCGGAGGTGAGCGGATTCATCGACGACAACGGCGAACAGCTGCGCCCGGTACTGGACAAGTTCAACAGGGTCATGGACATCCTCAACGACAACGAGGACAACTTCAGCAAGGCCATCGACAACCTCGGTCCTTACGCGAACATCCTCGGCGAGGCCGTCAGCTCGGGACCGTACTTCAGCTCGCTCGTCGGCGTCGCCACGTTCGGCGACTACTTCGGAGCGTTCCAGAAGGTGCTGCAGCGCAAGTACCCCGAAGCGTGGAAGTACTTCTACGAGTTCTCCGGAAACCCGCTGTTCCCGAACAACTGGAACCAGGGACCGAACGCAGGCGCTCCGGACGTGAGCCGCCCCAAGCCCAAGCGCACCTACCCGACACCGCAGAACGGAGGCAACTGACATGCGGATCTCTCGCCGTGTATGGGCGACCGTCGCAGCAGTCGTCGTTCTAGCTCTCGTCGCCGGTGGTGTGTGGTTCGGCGTCCAGCGCGCCACCACCCGCACGATCACCGCGTACTTCGCGACCGCGGCCAGCCTCTTCGAGGGCGACTCGGTCCGTGTCATCGGTGTGCCGATCGGCAAGGTCACGTCGATCGAACCCCGCTCGGGTGATGTCAAGGTGACGATGCGGGTCGATCGGAGCACTCCGATTCCCGCAGACGTCCGCGCCGTGGTCGTCGCGCAGTCGCTGGTGTCCGGACGATTCGTCCAGCTGACCCCCGGCTACACGAAAGGGCCGGAACTCGAAGGCGACGCCGACATTCCGATGGAGCGGACTGCCGTCCCCATGGAGTGGGACGACGTCAAGAAGCAGTTGTCGGAGTTGAGCACCGCGCTCGGTCCGAAGGGCGCCGATCGCGGCGCCGCTTCGCGTGCCGTCGACGTGTTCGACAAGAATCTCTCGGGCAACGGCGAGGCGATCGCAGAGTCGATCCGGCAGATGTCGACGGTCGTCGGCACGCTCTCGGACAACCGCGACGACGTGTTCGGTGCGGTCAAGAGCCTGCAGAAGCTCACCGAGCAACTGTCGACGAGTCACGAGCAGCTCGTTCAGTTCAACGGTCGGATGGCGTCGGTCAGCTCCGTCCTCGCGGGCAGCAGCACGGAGCTCGGTGACGCGATGACAAATCTGAACGGCGCGATCAGCGACCTCGAGGGCTTCCTCGGGGAGAACAGCTCAACGGTGGTCTCCACTGTCGACAAACTCGCGCAGCTCACCGGAACCCTGAAGAAGAAGGACGAACAGCTGCGAGGCCTGCTGCATTCGGCGCCCACTCAGCTGGCGAACTTCTTCAACATCTACAACCCGCTGACGGGCTCTCTCGACGGCGTGTTCGGGCTCGGCATGGGCAACAACCTGATATCGCTGCTCTGCGGCACGTTCCAGTCGACTGCGCGCCCCGGCGACACCAAAGTCGATGTGGAGCAGTGCGTCGACCTGCTTGGGCCGATCATGAAGGACATCGTCGTCAACTACCCGCCGTTCATGGCGAATCCGGTGATCGGCCGGACCGCGAGGCCCGACCAGATCACCTATCAGAACGCCGATGTGCGGGCGCGCGCTCGCCAGGGTGTGGTGGAGCGAGACAAGGCGAGTCGTGCCGCGATGCCCGACCCGTTGACCAAGCTGCTCGTCCCGTTCGGAGGTGAAGGATGATGCGCAGACGTACTCGCGTCGTCGCTCTGGCTGCCGGACTCCTGCTCCTCGCACCGGTTGCCACAGCGTGCAGCGGCAATCCCGTCACGTCCTTGTCGTCGATCGGCGCCGAGGGCACCGGTGCGGGCGCGTACACGATCAGCGCGCGGATCCCGTCCGCCGCGGGTCTCGTCCGCAACGCCCCGGTGATGATGAGCGACGCGACCATCGGCAGTGTCGGTGACATCGCCATCAAGGACTGGAGTGCTGAGATCACGCTCCGCCTCAACGAGGGTGTGAAGATCCCGACGGGTTCGCACGCCATGATCGGCATGACGAGTGTGCTCGGCTCGTCGCATATCGCGATCGTGCCGCCGGAGAAGAAGACCGGACAGTACTTGTCGGCCGGTGGCAGCCTCTCGCTGCCGAACTGCCCGAAGCAGGGAAACATCACCAAGCCCGCCACGAAGCCGGTCGCCGACATCAACTCGGCCCAGCAGGTGGACCCGTGCATGTACCCCACGACCGAGCAGGTTCTCAGCTCGCTGTCGGTGGTGCTGAACGGTGGCGGTCTCTCGCAGGTCGGCGACATCGTCCATGAGTTGAGCAATGCGCTCGGCGGCAACGACGAGCAGATCCGTTCCCTCATCCCGAGGATCAACACGCTCGTCAACGATCTGAACGGTCAGACCGACAACATCATCTCCGCGATGGAGGGGATGGATCGGCTCACGCAGGCGATCAACGATCAGACGCCGACCGTCCAGCGTGCGCTCGATGCGGGTCCGGAGATCCTGCAGTTGCTCGTCGACCAGCGGACGAACCTCACGACTGCGCTCGACAACGTCGGCGACCTGTCGGCGACGGTGAACGACGTGCTTCGTGAGAACGGCGACGACTTCAAGACGATCGTCCCGAACATGCGCAAGCTCATGCAGCAGCTGTCGATGACCGGGCCCGCGCTCGCGAATTCACTGCGGATCCTGCTCACGTTCCCGTTCCTCGAAGACAAGATCCCGACCATCGTCAAGGGCGACTATGTGAACTCCGACCTCGTTCTCGACCTGACGTGGAGCCGTCTGAACAAGACGATGGTCGCCTCGGTCACGAACCCGGAGGGTGTCACCGGCAAGCCTGCGAACGGCGCAAAGCGTGGCAGTGATCCGTTCAAGGCGCCGCTGATCCCGGGCATCACACAGCCGAAGATCAAGGACCCGGCGAATCCCACACCGGGTGAACTGACGCCGAAGTCGTCGAAGACGCCGTCCACCACGAAGAAGAGCGGTGGCAACTGATGAAGATCACTCGTTTCGTCCGCATGCAGTTGGCGATCTTCAGCGTCGTCACCGTCATCTCGCTGATCGTGATGGCCGTGTTCTACATCCGCATCCCGCAGATGTTCGGTGTCGGAAGCTACTCCGTTCAGGTGGCCATGCCGAGCACCGGTGGGCTGTACCAGAACGCCAACGTGAGCTTCCGCGGTGTCAACGTCGGCAAGGTCTCCGGGGTGCGTCTCACCTCCGACGGCGTGGTCGCAGACCTGACCATCGACTCGGGCACCGACATCCCAGCCGACTCGGCCGTCGCGATCCGCAGCGTCTCCGCTGTCGGCGAGCAGTTCGTCGATTTCACGCCGCCGGCCGACCCGTCCGGATCGATGCTGTCCGACGGCGCGAAGGTGTCGACCGAAGACGTCCCGGTTGAGATCTCCGCGATGCTCGACCAGGCCGACAACCTGTTGGCCGACGTGGACAATTCGAAGGTTCGGGCGGTGATGGACGAGGCTTTCGCAGCGTTCAACGGCACCGCGGACGAGCTGCAGCGGCTGATGGACTCGATGGTCCTGTTCGTCGGCGCGATGAACGACAACGTCGACGTCACCCTCGACTTGGTGCGCCAGGCGGGTCCGATCCTCGCGACGCAGAACCAGACTGCCGACGCGATCCGCAGTTGGACGGCCGATCTGACCAAGGTCACCGATCAGCTCCGCGCGAACAACCCCGATATCACCGACATCCTGCAGAAGGGCCCGGGTGTCGCGAATCAGGCCAAGAGTCTGTTCGACGACATGGGGCCGGGATTTGAACTCGGCATGTCGAATCTGCGCGTCGCAGCGAAGACGATGGCGGTGTATCTGCCGAACCTTCGTCAGACGATCGTCCTGTACCCGCGGGTGCTGTCGGCGCTGATCACGGCCATCAACACCGGTTCGAACCGGCACGGCGCCAACGTGAACTTCACGCTCGGCTTCCAGGACCCGCCGACCTGCACAGTCGGCTTCCTTCCTGCCGACCAGTGGCGCTTCCCGTCGGCGACGACACCGCAGGACCTTCCGCCGGGACTCCTGTGCCGTCTCCCGCAGGACGCGCAGAGCTCGGTTCGCGGCGCCCGCAACTTCCCGTGTGTCGAGTTCCCCGGACGTCGTGCTCCGACGCCCGCGGAGTGCCGGACCGGATTCGTTCCGTCCAAGCGCGACAACGTCGCGCTTCCGAACGGGTTCCCGGGAACCGACCTGCCGCGTCAGCCCGCCGGTCACGTGGTGCCCGCGACGCCGTCCGACTACGACGCTTCGCCTGCCACGTACGCGACCACGTACGATCCGGAGACGGGGGAGTTCATCGGCCCGGACGGCAAGAAGTACAAGACGCAGTCCGCAGCTGACAACAGCAACCAGAAGACGAAATGGTACGAACTGATCACGAAGACGGTGAAGTCCTGAAGCCGGAATCCGACGGCGTCGCCAAGAAGACTGCGGGAACGGTCCGCAAGTCAAGCCCTGTCTCGCGGCGACGCAAGTCGTCCGGCAAGGCGGCTCCGGCAGTCCCCGAGGAGACAACTGACCTCGTTGAACCGTCTGGCGACGACGACGTGTCTGATCAGGTCTCCGACGACGACGTGGTGGCAGATGACGCCGCAGCGGAGGTCGTCGAGAAGCCGAGCCTGGAGAAGGCGGGCCCGGACACGTCCGAGGACCCGGCGTCCGACGAGGACGGCGACGATGCTGCGTTCACTCCCGCGCAGGGCGTGTCGTACCGGGCTCGTCGTGCATCGACGAAGTCCTCGGTCGCGGCGCCGTCCATCAAAGGCGGGTGGCTTCCGGCCATCGGAATGGCCGTGGCCGCGGTTCTCGTCGTGGTGTCGATCGTGCTGACGGCGGTGTTCCTGAACGAGTCGTCGAAGATCAACGATCAGCGTGAACTCCGCGCGAGCTACGACCAGTTCGCGCAGGAGGTGATCGTCAAGATGACGACGCTCACCAAAGACAACGCCGACGAGATGCTCCAGTTCATGAAGGACAACACGAGCGGCCGCGCGCAGCAGCAGTTCCGTGAGTCGATGAAGCAGGCAACCGACCTGATTCGCGAAGACAACATGAAGACGACGACCACCATCGTTGCATCCGCGGTTGAGAAGGCAGACCAAGATTCCGGCTCGGTGCTTGTGGTGTTCGTCTGGGAGGGCACCGCCCCCGAAGCGCCGGAGAAGCCCGAAATGCAGTCGTTCCGCTCGCGTGTCTCCATCACCCGAATCAACGACGCGCTGAAAATGACGAACATCGAGTGGGTCAACTGATGTCGAAGTCCAAGATGTTCATCATCGGCGGAGTGGTCCTCACGCTGATCTTCGTCGCCTCGGCGGTCTTCACCGGTGTCCGCTACTGGAGCTTGAACGCCGAGGAGAAGGCGCGCGAGACCGCACTGTCCGCGGCCACCGAGTATTCGGTGACGATGTTCTCGTGGGATTCGAAGACAGTGTCCGGAAACATCAACGAGGCCATGGGCTTCATGACCGGTACCGCGAAAGATGAGTACCAGAAGCAGGTCGTCGAGAACGACATCGCGACGACCGTCAAGGCGCAGAAGATCGTCACCACGGTGACCGTGCAGGGCGCCGCCGTGATGACCAACACTCGTGACACTGCGAAGGTCTTGGTCTTCATCAACCAGTCGAGTACCCGGAACACTGTCGAAGACGTCCAGATCGACCCGAGTCGTATCGTGTACGATATGGTCCGCCGTGACGGGAAGTGGCTGATCACGAGCATGGACATCTTGAGCGACGATTCGCTCAGTTCGCGGGTCCAGAAGACGGACGAGCCGCCGTCGGGCGCTGTCCCCATCCCGTCCGCGGCGCCGAGCGCACCGGCGTCGCCCGCTCCGACGTCCTGACTCTTGGCAGGCGTTCCCGCAGCATTCAATGACAAACGAGGCATGCATGCATGCCTCGTTTGTCGTCGGGTACCGCGTTCCGACTAGTCGTCCATGTCACTGCTGACGACCCTGAGGTCGTCCGCGAGTTCCACGTCGGCCTCGCGTCCGTCAGCGAGTCGCACACCGACCTCGTATCGGACTCCGCGGTCGTCGCTCGACGAGATCGACTCCACGCTGCCCCCTCCGACGGCGGCCGTCGCGGCCGCGGCGACTGCATCGAAGCGGTCGAGGTCGAGCACGTCGCCGGGGTCGTCGGTCGAGTCGGGCGACTCCTTCACGACACCGCCGTCCGCGCGGACGTGCACGTCCTGCTCACGGCCGTCCGGCAGGCGCACTTCGACGTCGAATCCGTTCCTATCCACGTCAACGGATGTGGCGCCGTCGGCGCCGGTCGCGGCGACCGCAGCCCGCGCGGCGTCCCGCAACGCGGCGACACTTGTCGTGGCCTTCTCCTGATGCTCCGATCCGTCGTCGACGTCATCTGGATCAACGTCGTCGGCGATGCTCGACGTCTCGGAGACGGTGACCGCGGTGTCGTCCGAGTCGGAGGACAGCGCATACGCCACACCGCCACCGGCCAGGAGCGCGACGACCACTGCCGAGCCGATGAGCGCAGTGCGTCGTCGAGTCGATCCCGATGCGGGCGACGTCGGTCCCGGGCCGCTTGGGTTCGGAGTCGTCGTGGGGTCTGCTTCGGGCAGAGGGCGGGTGTCTTCGTTCTCGTTCATGCGTCCATCCTCGCGTCGACGCGCTTAACGAGTTCTGAAGCGACCTGAAGGTCCTTTCAGGGTCGACCGTCGCCAGGAAGCGTCACCGTGAGGAGCGCGCCTCCGCCGGAACCGTCGGAGACCACGACGTCGCCGCCGTGACTGCGGACGATCTCCCTGGTCATCGCGAGGCCGAGACCGCTGCCGCCGGAATCGCGAGCTCGTGCCTCGTCCAGACGAGTGAACCGGTCGAAGACCCGCTCTCGGTGTTCGAGCGGGATGCCGGCACCGTCGTCCTCGACTTCGAGGCGTACGTCCCCGGGGCCTGCGCTCAGCCGGAGCGTGACCGTCTGTGACGCGTGGCGGGCGGCGTTGTCGGCGAGGTTGCGCACGACACGACTGAGCAGAGCTTCGTTTCCCTCGACCCGCGCGGCCCCGACACCTCGCGTGTCCACATCGACGCCGATGCCCCGGAGCCGACGCGCTTCGCTGAGTACGATGTCGTCGAGGTCGACCGCGTTGACCGTGTGACCTCGATGTTCGTCGAGCCTCGCGAGAATCAGGAGTCCCTCGACGAGATCCTGCATCCGGGCGCCCTCCGCCAGCACCACTCCGCTGAGTTCGGAGAGGGACGTCGACGACGGGTGAACATCCGCGACCTCTGCGTGCTGTCGAATCGTGGCCAGCGGAGACCGCAGTTCGTGCGACGCGTCGCTGACGAACCTCCGTTGCGTCAGCCGAGCCTGCTCGATCCGGTCGAGGAGTCGGTTCATGGTCGACGCGAGTTCGCCCAGTTCGTCGTCTCGCCCCGCCTCGACACGATCCGCCAGATCGTCGGCGCCGATGGCGTCGACTTCCCGGCGGAGGCGCTCGACGGGGGCGAGTGCACGCCCGCTGACCACCCAGACCACGATGCAGATCAATACGACGACCGACGGGACGCCTGCCGCCAACAGGACGGTGGTCGTGCTGACGGAATCGTCCACGTGATCGAGTGGCCGTGCGACGGTCAGGCGCCCGCGTTCGGTGTCGTCGGATGCGGCGAGGAACGAATCTCCGTCGACAGTCACTCGGGACGGCGTCTCGCCGACGGAGGGAATCGACGAGGCGTCGTCGTCGTTAGCCACGGGAGTCGGGCCGTCCAGCCTGACCAGGAGATCGTCGTCGATCGACCGGACGGTGTCGGGATCTGCCTCTGCGCGGTCGCCGATGGAGTCGAGATCCTGCTCCAGCGCGACTGCCACGCCGTCCGTCAACGCGTCCCGGACGATGATGACAGTCGAGACGGCTGCGACGCCGAGTACAACGGCGGTCACCGCGAACGCGCCGGCGGTCACCCTCGCGCGGATCGATCGGGTGATCCGCGGACGGGCTTTCACTTCTGGCCCCCGTTCGCTGACAATCGGTAGCCGGTTCCGCGGACCGTCTCGATCGACTCGCGGCCGAACGGCCTGTCGATCTTCGCCCGCAGATGGGCGACGTAGACCTCGACGATGTTCTCGTCACCGTCGAAGTCGCCGCCCCACACGTTCGCGATCACTTCGCGCCTGGACACGGCTTCGCCGCGGCGTCGGAGGAGGTAGTCGAGCACAGACAGCTCACGGGCGGTGAGCGACAGCTCGACCTCGCCCCGAAAGACGCGTCTCGCAGCCGGATCGAGCCGCAGATCACCAGCCGTGAGGATCGGTGGCCTCTCTCGGCCGCCGCGGCGCACGAGCGCGCGGAGACGGGCGACCAGTACGGGATGGGAGAAGGGTTTGGTCAGCCAGTCGTCTCCGCCGGTGTCGAGTCCCTCGACTTCGTCCCACTCGCCGTCCTTCGCGGTGAGGAACAGGACGGGAGTCCACACGTCGTCTGCCCTGAGCGTCTGGCACACCCGATAGCCGCTCATGCCGGGCATCATCACGTCGAGAACGATCGCGTCGTAGTCGCCGTCGGTCGCGCGGCGGACACCGTCGAGTCCGTTGTGTGCGACGTCGACGACCATCCCCTCTGCCTCGAGGCCGCGACGGATCCCGTCGGCGAGCCGGACTTCGTCGTCGACGAGAAGGATCCGCATGATCACCAGTCTGACCGAGAACGCCTGAAGCGAGCCTGAACGAACGCTGCGCGGCACACCGGGTGGTGTGCCGCGCAGCGATTCCTGTGCGTGAGGCTTACGCCGAGGTGTAGCCCATCGGCATGAGGATGGCCTTGTGCTCGAGGTAGCTCTCAAGCCCTTCCTTGCCGTTCTCGCGGCCGATGCCGGACTTCTTGTAACCGCCGAACGGCGACGACGGGTCGATCGCGTACCAGTTGATGCCCATGGTGCCGGTGCGAACCTGCTTGGCGACCTCGACGCCCTTCGCGACGTCGGAAGTCCAGACCGAACCCGCGAGTCCGTAGTCGGAGTCGTTGGCGATCTTGATGGCCTCGTCGACGTCGTCGTACGCGATGACGCTGATGACCGGGCCGAAGATCTCCTCACGAGCGATCGTCATGTCGTTGGTGACGCCGGTGAAGATGGTCGGGCCGACGAAGTTTCCGGTCCCGACGGTGGGAGCGTCGACTTCGAGGACTGCGGTCGCGCCCTCTTCCTTGCCCTTCGCGATGTAGCCGGTCACCTTCGCGTGCTGCTTCTCGTTGATGATCGGGCCGAGCTTGGTCTCCGGATCGGTGGGCAGGCCGGGAGTGAAGGTCGATGCCACGGCGACCATCGCGTCGACGATCTCGTCGTGACGTGACCGGGGGACCAGGACGCGGGTCTGGGCGACGCAGGCCTGTCCCGAGTTGAGGATGCCGGAGAAGACGAGCATCGGTGCGCTGGCGGCCGCGTCGGCGTCCTCCAGGACGATGGCGGCCGACTTGCCGCCGAGCTCCAGCGAGACACGCTTGAGCTGCTCGCCACAGCGCGCGGCGATCGACTGGCCGGCGAGCGTTGAGCCGGTGAAGGTGATCTTGTCGACGTCCGGGTGGTCGACGAGGGCCTTTCCGGTCTCGACGCCGCCGGGGACGATCGAGATGACTCCCTCGGGAACGCCGGCTTCGCTGAAGATCTCGGCGAGCATGTTCGCATTCAGCGGGGTCTCCGGGGCGGGCTTGAGGACCACCGAGCAACCCGCGGCGAGGGCCGGGCCGAACTTGTTGCAGAAAAGGAACAGCGGAACGTTCCACGCGATGATCGCGCCGACCACGCCGACGGCCTCGCGAACCACCAGGGTCTCGCCGAACATGCCGGTGCGGGTCTCTTCCCACTGGTACGACTCCGCGGCGTCTGCATACGCCGCGAGGCAGCCGGTTCCGGCGAGCTGCTGGAGGGTGGCGACGTCGCCGGGGGTGGCGCCCATCTCCGCCGAGACGAGTGCGCCGATCTCTGCGCCGCGCTCATTGATCAGCTCGACTGCACGACGGATAACCGCAGCTCGCTCGGCCGGAGGTGTGTTTCGCCAAACGCCCGCGTCGAACGATTCGCGCGCTGCGCGGACGGCGTTGTCGACGTCCGTCGCATCCGCGGACGGGACCGACCCGACCTTCTCGCCGGTTGCGGGCGAGAACACCTCCAGCACTTCGGTGGAGTGCGGGTCCACCCACTTTCCACCGATGTACAGCTGTGTGGTCTCGATCGGGTCGGTCATGCGTGCTCCTGGGATCGCGAGGGGTTTCCTCCGATACTAGAGCACAGTTAGAACACGTTCTAGAAAAAATCTTGTTGAGATCGATTCAGGCAGTCGGTTCGACGTCGATGACAACCTCGAACTCGAGCAGGCTCGCGCCGGTCGCGACGGGCTTGCGATCACCGGAATGGGCGGCGCGTGCGTCGCCGCCGGCCCACGCTTGGAAGCTCGCCTCGTCCTCCCACTGGGTGACGACGAAGTAGCGGTCCTCACCGTTCACCGGCCGGAGGAGCTGGAACCCCAGGAAGCCTGCCGCGCCGTCGACGGTGCCGGCACGCGCGGCGAAGCGCTTCTCCAACTCGGGGCCTGCACCTTCGGGGACGCTGATCGCGTTGATCTTCACAATTGCCATGCAGCCGACGCTACGCGCAGCCGCGGCGGGCCGATAGGGTCGAACGCTGTGAACCCCGACTCGCTCGATGCGCCCGCGATCGCCGACACCGGCCTGCTCGATCACGGCGGTCTCGACGTCGCCGACGGAGGCTTCGGAGCAATAGTCCTGGTCCACGGTCTGATGGGGCGCGGCCGCACGTGGCGACGTCAGATCCCGTGGCTGCGCGACTACGGGCGAGTGTTCACGTTCGACTCGGCGAACCACCAAGGCGCCGGTTCGATCGACGCGTCAGACATCTCGACCGAGCGGTTCGTCACCGATCTCGCAGAAGTGATCACGTGGATCGATCGTGGCCCCGCAGTGCTGATCGGGCACTCGATGGGCGGCTTGCACGCCTGGTGCACGGCAGCGGGCTACCCGGAGCTCGTGTCGGCGCTCGTCGTCGAGGACATGGCGCCCGATTTCCGCGGACGTACCACCGGTGCCTGGCAGCCGTGGTTCAACAGCTGGCCCGACAGGTTTCCCGATCTGCAGTCGGCCGTGGACATGTTCGGGGACGTCGCGGGTCGCTACTTCTACGAGGCCTTCGACGACGGACGACTGCACGGCTCGATTCCGGTCTGGGCCGACATCGCCGAGGAGTGGGGGACGAGGCACTTCTGGGATCAATGGGCTGATGTCGCAGTCCCGACGCTCCTCCTCGAAGCTGGTTTCTCGGTGACGCCGCCGGGGCAGATGGCGGAGATGGCCGCGCGTAAGCCGTCGGCGTCGTACGTTCGGGTTGATGGAGCGGGTCACCTGGTCCACGATGACGCGCCCGGCGTGTACCGAGGCGCGGTGGAGGCGTTCCTGAGCGACCTCGGCTGAGTCTCAGCCCTCGCCTGCGAGGGCGAACAGGCCGTCGTCGGTCAACTCGATGAGACCGTCGACGAGCAGGGAGTCGAGGGCGCGAGCGCGTTGGCCGGGGTCACGCTCCCACGCGAGGTCGAGCGCTGCTCGTTCCACCGGTCCGGACGTTCCGCGGAGCACGTCGAGGAGTCGTCCACGCGCCTGGCGGTCGGTGCCCTCGAACTTCTGGACCTTCCGTGCGGGGCCTTCGTGCTCGGGGCGACCGAGCCGAACCCACTCGCATGTCGGTTCGAGCGGGCACTCGTCGCAGCGAGCTTCACGGGCGGTGCACACCAGTGCGCCCAATTCCATCAGCGCGGCCGAGAACCGCGGAGTCTCGGGTGCGGGGTCGCCGTCCGCGGTCCGCGGGAACAGTGCCTCTGCGTCAGTGAGATCGCGGCGTCCCGGATTGCCTGGATGCTGTCTGCCGTGGACGGCGCGGGCGATCACGCGGCGCACATTCACGTCGACCACCGGCACCGACTGCCCGTAGGCGAAACAGGCGACGGCACGTGCCGTGTAGTCACCGATGCCGGGGAGCGCCAGAAGGGTGTCGACGTCGGACGGGACCACGTCGTCGTACTGGTCGGCGAGGACCTTCGAGCATTCGTGGAGTCGCATCGCGCGGCGCGGGTAGCCGAGCTTCCCCCACGCGCGGACCACTTCGCCCGTCGACTCGGCAGCCATGGCCGACGGCGTCGGCCAGCGCTCCACCCATCGCGTCCACGGTTCGATCACCCGTGCGGCGGGGGTCTGCTGAAGCATGATCTCACTGATCAGGACGTGCCAACCGGTCAGATCCGTCGAACGCCACGGAAGGTCGCGTTCGGCGGACCCGAACCAATCCAGGACTGTGGCCGGTGGCACACTCGATGTCATGAAGGATCTCACCCCCGCGCAGGCTTGGACAGTTCTCAAGGAAGGGAACCAGCGATTCGTCGAGAGTCGCCCCATCCACCCGAGCCAGGGTATCGCCGACCGTGAGGCGCTCGTCGATGGCCAGTCGCCGCACGTGGTGCTCTTCGGCTGCGGCGACTCGCGCCTGGCCGCCGAGATCATTTTCGATCAGGGACTCGGCGACATGTTCGTCGTCCGAACTGCGGGTCACGTCCTCGACTCGGCGGTGCTCGGCACCATCGAGTACGGGGCCGACATCTTGAACGTGCCGCTGATCATCGTGCTCGGTCACGACAGCTGCGGCGCGGTCGGTGCGACCCTCGACGCCCTCGACAATCTCAATCTGCCCGGCGGCTACGTCCGCGACGTCGTCGAGAAGGTCGCGCCGAGCATCCTCGCCGGCCGCAGCGAAGGGCTCACCGAGTACTTCGAGTTCGTCACCCGCCACGTGCAGGAGACCAGCCGTGTCCTCATGCAGCGCAGCCGCATCATCGCCAAGCGGGTCAAGGACGGCGACCTCGCCATCGTCGGTCTCAGCTACCGTCTCGAAGACGGCCAGGTGCACCTCGTCGAGGTCATCGGCAACATCGGCGAACAGCCCGAGACCGACCCGCGGAAGGCCGGCGCGGGAGAATAACCCGCCGCGGCGTCGACGAATCCGCGACACGCCGAAGTTCGACGCCGCCGTGCGAGGCTCGGCGGCGATACCGTTGCAATCGTGATCGAACCACAGGGACCCCTGCCTTCCGAGGTGTATTGGCGTCGCCGCCTCGTGGCGGTCGCCGCTGGAGTGGTGGCGATCGTCGTAGTCATCGCCTTGATCATCTGGGCGGGCAGCTCCTCCGACGATTCGGCGCCGAAGAACGCGGCCGCCGCATCGTCGACGTCGTCGAGCGCGGTGGCACCACCGCCGCCGCCTGCGTCGAGCACTCCGGGACCGACCACGAGTGAGCCGGTCTCCGGCGGTGGAGACCACGGTTCTGACGGGGGCCCGAGCAGCACTGCACCCGCGCCGCCTCCGCCCGCGGACCCGGCGCTGCAGAACGCGTGCGCCGATCAGAGTCTCTCGGTGGTCCTGTACACCGACAAGCCGACGTACACCGTCGGGGATCAGCCGGTGTTCACCGTCGTCGTGACCAACGGCGGACTCAGCGAATGCTCGCGCGATCTGGGAAAGAACGCGCAGAACGTGGTCGTCCGCTCACTGGACGGTGCGCGGACGTTGTGGGCGGCACAAGACTGCGCCCCGGACAAGACGGTGAACAACCAGCTTCTGCAGCCGGGCCAGCAGTTCAGCGACACCATCACCTGGTCGGGCACGACGAGCAGCGCGGGCTGCAAGAAGCCCCGCGTTCAGATCCCCGCAGGCGGCTACCAGGCCGTCGCCAAGATCGGCGAGAAGGAGTCCGCGCCGATCACGTTCAACGTCGTCAAGCCCGCCCAGCAGTAGGGAAGTTCTAGTCGAACCGCTCGAGCGAGCTCTCAGCGAGGCGTGAGAGGCCTTCTCGGATGTGCCTGGCCCAGATGCTGCCGATGCCTTCGACTGCTTCCAGGTCGGCGGCACTGCTCGCGAGGAGCGCCTGCAGGGTGCCGAAGTGACGGACCAGGCGATCGATGTGCGCGAACTGGAGTCGCGAGATGCGTGCGAGCAGGCGGTAGCCGCGCGGACTCATCGCAGTGTCCTGCGCTTCGAGAGTCGTGGGGTAGCCGAAAGCGCCCGCCACCATGGTCAGGTCGAGGAGATCGACATCCGACAACGACTCCACCGATTCGAGGATCTGGCGCACCTGTTCGGTGCCCGCAGCTTCGGGTGATGCGTGGTAGTCGCGGACCAGCAGCTCACGCATCGTGTCGTTGTCGCTGATCAACTCTTCGAGCTGCAGCGCCACCTGGCGACCGTTGACGCCGAGCTCGAGCACATACTCCTCGATCTCGACCGACACGCGCCGGACCATCTCCATGCGCTGCGCGGCGCTCATCGCGTCGCGAAGCAGGACGTAGTCCTCGATCTCCGCGCGAGACAACTGAGAAGACACCTCGTCGAGGCGGGATTTGTACCGTTCCAACGTCGACAGTGCGACGTTTGCACGCGACAAGATGGCGTCGGGGTTCTCCACGACTCGACGCTGCCCGTCGGCGTACACGCTGACGATCGACATCGACGAACTCACCGAGATGACCGGTACCCGCATCTGGATCGCGGTCCGCTCGGCGGCACGATGGCGGGTGCCGGACTCTTCGGTCGGGATCGACGGATCGGGGACCAGCTGGACGTTCGCGCGGACGATGCGGCGGCCGTCGGCGGACAGGACTACCGCGCCGTCCATCTTCGCCAACTCACGAAGTCGGGTGGGAGCGAACTCGACGTCGAGGTGAAATCCTCCGTCGCAGATGCGTTCCATGTCGTCGTCGTATCCGACGACGATCAGGGCGCCGGTCCCGCCGCGCAGGATGCGTTCGAGGCCGTCGCGCAGTGCGGTTCCCGGCGCCACCCGACGCAGCGTCTCGCGCGTCAGATCGGCGCGGTCGGCGTCGGCATTTGACGTGTCGTTCATCGCACCTCGGCAATCGTGGGACTTGAGGTTCCGGCGAACGCCGGGACCGTACTAGCGTAACTGGACGTGAAGCATGCTTTTGTTCCGCCCGCAGACCTCGAGCCACTTGTCCGCCACCCGAAGGCCACCGGGCCCGGGCAGCACATCGGGCTGCACCACAGCACGTGCTTCGGCTGCGGCGACGACACCCCGCTCGGCCTGCACCTCAAGGTGATCGCGGGCGACGATCTGTCGGTGACCGCGCAGATGCCCGTTGTCGACTGGATGCAAGGTGGACCAGGGGTGATCCACGGGGGCGTGCTGTCCGCCGCGTTCGATGAGGTCACGGGGACCGCGCCGCTGCTGATCGGCGCGCCCGTCGTCACAGTCCATCTCGAAGTGGACTTCGCCAAGCCGATCCCGCTCGGAAGCACTCTCCACTTCGAGGCTCGGATCCTCGGCAAGCAGGGCCGCAAGATCTACCTCGCCGCATCGGCGCACCTGGGTGATCCCGAACAGATCGTGGCCAGCGCACACGCGCTCTTCGTGACGATCGACGTCCAGAAGCATTTCGCCGAGCACTACGACAAGCGCGTCATTCTCTGACTCCCCACTGCTCATCGAGCGACATCAACTGCTCATTGAGTAGCCCGGAGCGATCCCCACTGCTCATTGAGCGGCCCGGAGCGCCAGCGGAGGGCTTGTCGAAATGCCATGACCTTCGCTGGGTCGGGGCCAAGCAGGAGAACCGCCTCAGAACGGCGCGTCGACCGCTTCCAGGCGCCGTGGACCGATGGCGGCGAGCGCCTCGTCGAGCTGCGACACCTTGGTGATCCGGATTCCTTTCGGAAGCTCCTCCTCCGTGCCCGCCGGAATGATCGCGTGGCGGAAGCCGAGGCGTTTGGCCTCGGCCACCCGCCGCGCCGTGGACGACACTCGCCGGATCTCGCCTGCGAGCCCGACCTCACCGATGGCGACTGTCGTCGACGGAACCGGCTTGTTCTTCGCCGACGACATGATCGCGAGGAAGATCGCCAGGTCGGCGGCCGGCTCGGTGACCTTCATACCGCCGACTGTCGAGGCGTACACCTCTTGCTTGCCTGTCTTGACCTCGAGATGCTTCTCGGTGACGGCGAGCATCATCGCGACGCGCGCCGGGTCGAGGCCGGACACCGCGCGCCGTGGCGAGGTCATCTCGGAGTTGTTCAGCAGCGCCTGGATCTGGCCGACCATAGCGCGTCGACCGTCCATCGCGACGAGTGCGACGCTGCCTGGAACGTCTGACGGGTGCTCGTGCACGAAGATCCCCGACGGATCGCTGACCTGGTGGATCCCGTCCGATCGCTGCTCGAAGCAGCCGACTTCGTCGGACGGCCCGAACCTGTTCTTGATGCCGCGGACCATGCGCAGCGACGAGTGTCGGTCGCCCTCGAACGACAGCACAACGTCCACCAGATGCTCCAGCGAACGGGGACCGGCGACGTTGCCGTCCTTCGTCACATGGCCGACGAGGATCACCGAGACGCCGCTCGTCTTCGCGAGCGACACCAGCGCGGTGGTGACGGCACGGATCTGGGTCACGCCGCCGGTCACGCCGTCGACGCCGGACGCGACGAGTGTCTGCACCGAGTCGACGATGAGCAGCGTCGGCCGCACCTCGTCGACGTGACCGAGAACGGTTCCGAGGTCGGTCTCGGACGCCAGGAAGACGTTCTCGTGGACGGCGTCGGTCCGCTCCGCGCGTAGCCGCACCTGGCCTGCCGACTCCTCACCCGTGACGTAGAGCGCGACGCGGCCCCCCGCCGCCCAGTGTTTGACAGTCTCGAGCAGCAGCGTGGACTTCCCGACGCCGGGCTCACCTGCGAGGAGGACGACGGATCCGGGCACGATGCCGCGGCCGAGCACCCTGTCGAACTCGGCGATCCCGATGGGCGTCGCGGAAGCGGTCCCCGCGTCGACCTCGGTGATGCGTCGAGCCGGGCTGCGAGGAGCGACGGACGCGGCTCCCGCGGCGACGACGGGTGCACCTTCCTCGACCGAACCCCATTCACCGCAGTCGGGGCAACGACCGACCCACTTCGCGACCTGATGTCCGCAGGCCGTGCATCTGTAGATCGCCTTTGTCTTCGCCACGCCCCGACCTTAAACGTCTCGTCCGACAAATCGACCCCCGACCTGTCGGTCGGGGGTCGATTCGAAGTCGATCAGAGGTCAGTGCCCCTCTTCGGAGCCCTCACTGTGGGCCTGCGGGTCGCGGACCACGTCGAGGCGATGCGCGAGGGTGCCGTTGTCGACGGGCGTGTCGATGACGACCTGCTTGTCCTCGACCTTCTTGCCGCTGAGGTCGTACACCTCGAACTTGAAGGTCAGGGGCACGGTCACGCCCGACGCGACCGAGGTGCCCGCGTTGGTCATCGTCGCGGTGAACCGGTAGATGTCGGCTTCCTCGGCGACCGACGTGTTCACGTTCGCGGGGGTCCCTGCCAGCAGAACGCCGTTCGGGCCGATCATGCTCGGATCAGCGGTCTTCTCGCCGGCCTTCTTCGAGGTCGACGGCGGCGTCAGCACGATGTTCGAACCCTCGGGTCCGACGACGTCGACGAGCTTCACCGAACGAGTGTTGCTGTCGTTCGAGATCGCGAACGAGACGTCGAACGGTCCGCCGTCCTTGAACGTCTTGTCGGCCTTGTCCGTCGGGTACACGATCTGGACGTTGCGCAGGGCGACCGCGCCGTTGGCCAGGTCGGTTCCCGCATCCGGGCTCAGCGTGACCGAACCGCCCGCACCGTTGACGGCGGCGAGCTGGTTGTTGGTCTGCGAGATCTTGCCTGCACCGCAGGCCGAAGCGCCGAGGACGACTGCTGCGCCCAGGGCGCCGACGGCTGCAGCCTTGGCCAGTCGGCCGGTGGTCCGATTGAGCACTGACACCTTTTCCTCCGGGTGGTCGTCGCACTGTCCGCCAGCCGGCGAACCTTCACTACGCAGCGTAGTGGGCGCGGCGGGAAAAAGTTCCCTCGGGTAGGCATATCGGCCGATAAATGTGTCGCTGATCGGGTCGGACCAGTGTTGACCTGCACCGTTGGAAAAGGTGTCAGAGGGCGGGTGTTACACTGGTAACACTCGGAAGGGTAGGGAAACATTGAATTTCAAAGTTGGCGACACCGTTGTGTACCCCCATCACGGTGCTGCTCGGATCGAGAACATCGTTGTTCGGACCATCAAGGGTGAAGAAGTCGAATACCTGGTCCTGAAAGTCGCAGACGGCGACATGACGGTGCAGATTCCCTCGAGCAAGCTCGAGTACGTCGGCGTCCGTGACGTGGTCGGCGAAGAGGGGCTCGACGAAGTCTTCCAGGTACTGCGTGCGCCGAACGTGGAGGAGCCCACCAACTGGGCTCGCCGCTTCAAGGCGAACCAGGAGAAGCTGAACTCCGGCGACATCATCAAGGTCGCCGAGATCGTGCGTGATCTGTGGCGTCGTGAGCAGGACCGCGGTCTCTCCGCGGGCGAGAAGCGCATGCTCACTCGTGCGCGTCGGGTGTTGGTCGACGAGCTCTCGCTCGCTCGCAACACCGACGACGAGAAGGCCGACAGCATCCTCGACGAGATCCTGGCTGCAGCGTCCTGATCGCACACAGTGGCCACCGCCGCGTGGCCGCACTGATCCCCGCCGCAGGAATGGGCACCCGTCTGGGTGAGTCCAAGCCCAAGGCGTTCGTAGAGGTAGGCGGGTCGACGCTGCTTGAGCGCAGTGTCGCCGCCGCCCGCGAATCCGGGGTGATCGACGACATCGTCGTCGCCGTCCCGGAAGAACTTCTCGACCGAGCGCAGCAGCTCGTTCCTGCTGCGCGCGTAGTCGTAGGCGGCGCCGAACGAAGTGATTCGGTCCGGGCGGCGCTCGCCGTGACCGATGCCGAACTGGTCCTCGTGCACGATGCGGCCCGCCCACTCACGCCGCCGGCGCTGTTCGTCGCCGTCGTCGACGCATTGCGTTGCGGTGACGCGGCAGTCGTGCCGGGACTTCCCGTCGCGGACACCCTCAAACGAGTCGACGACGCCCAGTTCGTGACGGACACCGTCGACCGGTCGATACTTCGGGCAGTGCAGACGCCCCAGGGCTTCGCCGCCGAGTTGCTGCGACGAGCCCATGCGGGCGCGCAGGACGCCACCGACGACGCCGGCCTCGTAGAAGCTCTCGGTGTGGGCGTCCACGTGATCGACGGCGACGCGATGGCGTTCAAAGTGACAACCCCGTTCGATCTGCGCCTGGCACGACTGCTGGCGTGACCCACACCGCGAGTACGGCTCAGGAGGCCATCACCATGCGAGTCGGCATCGGAACCGACGTCCACCCGATCGAACCCGGCCGTGACTGCTGGATGGTCGGACTCCTCTTCGCCGACGCCGACGGCTGCTCCGGTCACTCGGACGGCGACGTCGGCGTCCACGCGCTCTGCGACGCGCTGCTTTCGGCCGCCGGACTCGGCGATCTGGGCCTGGTGTTCGGCGTCGACCGCCCGGAATGGCGCAACGTGACCGGTGATGCGATGCTGCGGCATGTGGTCGGACTGCTCGACGACGAAGGATTCACACCGGTGAACGCCGCAGTGCAGATCATCGGCAACCGGCCGAAGATCGGCCCGCGTCGGGCCGAGGCCCAAGGGGTCCTGTCGAAGCTCCTCGGCGCACCGGTGTCGGTGTCTGCGACCACCACCGACGGCCTCGGTCTGACGGGACGCGGCGAGGGTGTCGCCGCAGTGGCCACCGCGCTGCTCGCGCTCAAGTAGAATCGCAGGCCGTGACGCTTAGCCTGTACGACACCGCTTCCCGCGAGGTCCGCGACTTCGTTCCCCTTCGACCGGGGACGGTCGGCGTGTACCTGTGTGGCGCGACGGTCCAGGGTGTGCCCCACATCGGGCACGTGCGCAGTGGAATCGCGTTCGACGTCCTCCGCCGGTGGCTCACCCACCGTGGGTACGACGTCCTGTTCATCCGCAACATCACCGACATCGACGACAAGATCCTCCGCAAAGCCGATGAGGCCGGACGACCGTGGTGGGAGTGGGCGACCACCCACGAGCGCGCGTTCACGTCGGCGTACGACGCGCTGAACGTGCTGCCGCCGTCGGCGGAGCCACGTGCCACCGGGTACGTGACGCAGATGGTCGAGTACATGGAACGTCTCATCGACCGAGGCCACGCGTATGTGGCCGACGGCAACGTCTACTTCGACGTGATGAGCCAACCCGACTACGGCAGCCTGTCCGGGCACAAGCTCGACGACGTCCACCAGGGTGAGAGCGCGGGAACGGGCAAGCGCGATCCGCGTGACTTCACGTTGTGGAAGGCGGCCAAGCCCGACGAGCCGTCGTGGCCCACCCCGTGGGGACACGGCCGCCCGGGATGGCATCTCGAGTGCTCCGCGATGGCGACGTCGCTGCTCGGGCCGGAGTTCGACATCCACTGCGGCGGCATGGATCTGGTGTTTCCTCACCACGAGAACGAGATCGCGCAGAGTCACGCCGCAGGCGACGGCTTCGCGCAGTACTGGCTGCACAACGGCTGGGTGACGATGAGCGGCGAGAAGATGAGCAAGTCGCTCGGCAACGTCGTCTCCATCCCAGCGATGCTGACCAAGGTGCGGCCCGTGGAACTTCGCTATTACCTCGGCAGCGCGCACTACCGATCGATGCTCGAGTACTCCGAGGGCGCCCTGCATGAGGCCGCGGCGGGTTTCCGTCGCATCGAGTCGTTCGTGAAGCGGGTCGCAGAACGTGTCGCGGATGTGCCGGTCGGCGACGTCAACGACGATTTCGCCGCGGCTCTCGACGACGATCTCGGTGTCCCCGCGGCGATGGCCGCCGTCCACAACGCTGTGCGTGAGGGAAACACCGCGCTAGAAGCCGGAGACGCTCAGAAGGCGCTTGCGGTCGCAGCGTCGGTGCGGGCGATGACTTCGATCCTCGGCACCGATCCGCTCGACGAACACTGGGCGTCGTCGGCCGACTCCGACGACGCGGCGACGGGAGCACTAGACGTGCTGATCCGCGCCGAACTAGATCGGCGCGCAGCCGCGCGCGCCGCCAAGGACTGGGCCGCCGCCGACGAGGTTCGTGACCGCCTCGCCGCAGCAGGCGTCGACGTCACCGACACACCCGACGGCGCCCAGTGGGCGCTGAAGACGAAGGACTGAAAGCATGGCCGGCAATTCGCAGCGTAAGGGCGCCGTCCGCAAGGAAGGCAGCAAGAAGGGCCAGAGCGTCGGCTCCGGAGGTCAGCGACGTCGTGGTCTCGAAGGGCGCGGCGCGACCCCGAAAGCCGAGGACCGCGTCTATCACGTGGCGCACAAGAAGGCGAAAGCCACCGCGAAAGCGGCGGCCGGTCGGCCGCGCAACCAGCGGAAGTCCGAGGACGGCGGCCCCGAGTACGTCCTCGGTCGCAACCCTGTCGTCGAATGCCTGCGGGCGAAGGTGCCCGCCACGGCGCTGTACGTGATGACGTCGATCGAGGCCGACGAGAGAGTCCGCGAAGCCGTGCAGACCGCGGGAGATCGCGGCATCTCGATCCTCGAAGTCGGCAAGCCCGAACTCGACCGCATGTCGCCGAACGGTCTGCACCAGGGTCTGGCTCTTCAGGTCCCGGAGTACCGCTACGCGCACCCCGACGACCTGATGGCCGCGGCGCAGGCGTCGTCGCAACGGCCGCTGATCGTGGCGCTCGACAACATCACCGATCCCCGCAACCTCGGGGCCGTCATCCGTTCGGTCGCCGCGTTCGGCGGCCACGGTGTGCTGATTCCGCAGCGTCGCAGCGCCGGGGTCACCGCAGTCACCTGGCGCACCAGCGCGGGCGCCGCGGCACGACTGCCCGTCGCGCAGGCCCCGAACCTGACTCGCACCCTTGTCGAGTGGGCCAAGTCGGGTGCACAGATCGTCGGGTTGGACGCAGGCGGCGATGTGACGCTCGACGAGTACGACGGCACCGGCCCGGTCGTCGTCGTGGTCGGATCGGAAGGCAAGGGACTGTCCCGCCTCGTCCGCGAGACGTGCGACTCGATCCTCTCGGTGCCGATGGCCGGTGATGTGGAGAGCCTGAACGCATCGGTCGCGGCGGGTGTTGTTCTGGCCGAGTTCGCGCGTCAACGTCGCCTGGCATAGAGGACTTTCCGCGCAGAGGGCGCGCACAAGGTGTCATCTGAATGACATTCGGGCAACAGGATTCTCGGATTTTCCTGATTGTTCGTTAGCCTGTAACCCGTGTTGTACCAGTCGCGGCTCGGGATTCTTGATCGCGTCCGCGTTCTGACGAAGCGGCGCGTGGAACTCGGCGTGCGCGGATGGTCCCTCGTGGTCGGCGTTCTCGCGGCGTTTGTCGTCGTGATCCAGATCGTGTCGTCGAACTTCGACATCCGCGGGCCGGTGGACCTGCTGGCTCACGACTTCGTCGGACGCCCCGGCATCGGCGAGATCAAGATGGCAGGCCTGATCCTCGCTCTCGTCTGCATGCCGGCACGTCTCCGCTGGTGGGTCCTCGGCGGAGTTCTTGCGCTCGAGGGCGTCTGGAATCTGCAGCGGGTGATCGTCGGCAACCCTGGAACCATCGGAAACGGCATCCTCTGGGGTCTGGTCGGAACGGCCGTGTTCGCGTTCTGGAAGCTGCGTGGCGCCGAAAAGGCCGCCACGCTCAAAGCTGTCGGCCTCGGAATGATGCTCATCGTCATGGGCCGTGTCGGCGACGCCTGGCTCGTCCTGTCGACGAAGGCCAACGCGACCGTGCTCGACGAGTACGTCGAACTCGCAGACCGAGCACTCGGATCGCCGTCCTGGGCGGTCGGACGAGTGGTCACCGACAGCGCGTTCCTCACCGAGGTGTGCAGCCGGGTGTACGTCTACCTACCGGTCGGCGCCGCGGTGATCGCGTTCTTCCAACTGCGGAACGTCGCTCGCGACGGTTTCCCGCGACACCACATCGTGCGGACCTTTCTGATCATCGGCATGATCGGTCCGATCGTCTACTTCATCTTCCCCGTCGTGGGTCCGACGTACGCGTTCGGACATGAGCTCGCCGGGGCGGGCTGGCAGGACGTGTGGCCGTGGGTCAGCCCCGACATCACCGAGCCGGTCGCCGCTCCCTACAGCCAGTTCATCGCTCGGAACTGCATGCCGAGTCTCCACACGGCGTGGGCGATGGCGATCTTCCTGCACGGCTGGCGGGGCTCCACCGCATCACGGATCTTCGGAACGTTCTGGCTGATCGCCACCACGGGCGCGACCCTCGGCTTCGGCTTCCACTACGCGGTCGACGTCCTCGCGGGTGCAGTGTTCACGCTGACCCTCGAAGCCGCACTCACGCGCCCGGAGACCGGATGGACCAAGATCCGGATGGGCGTTGTCGCGATGGGCGCCGCGATGTTCGCAGGCCTCCTCGCTTTGACGCGATACGCCGCGATGGAACTCGCAACCGGAGGCGCCGCCGCGACGGCGCTCCTGCTGGCCCCTCTCGTGTTCACCGCGGCGGGCTTCCTTCTCGTGGAACGGCCGGAACTGCTGTCCGTCGAGGATCGCCCCGGTGGGCCGACGTTTCCGGGTCGCCGCCGGAGAATCTTCGCGCAGCGTTCTCAAGTCTGAGGCGTGCGCGCGGTCCGCAGGGCCACCACACTGTCTATCGACAGCAGGATCAGTGCGGCCCAGACGATGCCGAAACCGATCCACCGGTGAGCGGGCAGGTGTTCGCCGAGCACCAGGACAGCGCACAACAACTGGATGACCGGCGTGATGAACTGGATCAGGCCGATCGTCACCAGGGGGATCCGCCGGGCCGCAGCCGCGAACAGCAACAGAGGAACGGCGGTGGCGACGCCTGCCAGACATAGCAGTGCCGTGTGCACCGGACCGTGCCGACCGAAGTCGAGACCCGCCCCGGACATTCCGACCACTCCGAGTATCACCACCGCGGCGGGCGTCAGAATCGCCGTCTCCAGCGTGAGTCCGCGCAACGCCGACAGGTGCGCCCCCACCTTCTTCTTGGCCAAGCCGTACAACGCGAACGATCCGGCCAGAGCCAGGGACGTCGCCGGGAAGTGTCCACCCGCGATCGACAGGTACAGGCCGGCCACCACCCCGACCCCGACCGCGGCCCACTGCAGCGGCCGGAGTCGTTCGCGCAGCACGATCACCCCGAGAGCCACCGTGACGAGGGGATTGAGGAAGTAGCCCAGCGCGGCGTCGCTGGTGTGGCCCGAGGTGACCGCCGCGACGTACACCACCCAGTTGATCGCGATCAGGACGGCCGCGATGCTCACGCCCGCCAGCAGACGCCACTGTCCGCGCAGATCGGCGACCCACCGCCAATCTCTCATCACGAGCAGGACCACAAGGCACAACAGGAGCGTCCACACGATGCGATGGGCGAGGATCTCCCACGCCCCGGTCGGACGCAGTGCATCGAAGAACAGCGGGAACAGGCCCCACGTCCCGTACGCCAGTAGACCCGCCGCGAGCCCCTTCGACGACTCGGACCTCATCGAGCAGCCACGTCCACACCGGCCTCGGCCAGCGCCGCACGCACGGCGCGGGCGTGTGCAACCGCGCCGGGAGTGTCGCCGTGGAGGCAGACGGATTCGGCGTCGGCTTCCACCACCGTGCCGTCGACCGCGCTGATCCGCCCGGTTCTGGCGAGTTCGACGACGCGGGCGGCGATCTCGTCGGAGTCGGTCAGCAGGGCCCCCGGTTCCGAACGGGGAACCAGCGTGCCGGTCCGTGTGTAGCCGCGGTCCGCGAAGGCCTCGGTGATCACCGGCACGCCCGACTCCCGTGCGAAACGCTGCGCGGCAGATCCCGGCAGGCACATCAACGCGAGGCCGGTACGCGCGACGGCGTCGACGAGTGCACGAGCCTGCATCTCGTGGTCGACGACAGTGTTGTACATCGCACCGTGGGGCTTCACATACGAGACGTCACCGCCTGCCGCAGCCGCGAGCGCGGTCAGCGCCCCGACTTGGTACAGCACGTCGGCGATGAGGTCCTCTGGCACGACGTCGATGAAACGTCGTCCGAACCCCGCGAGGTCGGGATAGGACACCTGCGCGCCGATCCGCACGCCGTATCGGACCGCTTCGCGGCAGGAGTGCAGAAGCACGGTCGGGGTGCCCGCGTGGAATCCGCATGCGATGTTCGCGCTGCTGATCAGCGGCATCATCGCTGTGTCGTCGCCGACGCCTTCTCCGAGGTCGGCGTTGAGATCGATCCGGGGCAGTGGCATCCTCCGAGCCTAGTGTCGCCGACGCCGATCGCCCACCGGATACCCTTGGCGTCATGGCAGTGATGGACACGGTGGTGGCGCTCGTCGAGGGTGCGGTGCAGGGCAAGCGTGGACGCGGCTCGCGTCGCGGCACGATCTCTTGGAAAGGCATCCCGTTCGCGGCCCCGCCGGTCGGCGAGAAGCGTTGGCATGCACCGGAACCGGTCACACCGTGGCCCGGAACGCTCGAGTGCTTCGACTACGGCCCGGCCCCGGTGCAGGAGAAGCTGTTCACCGCGCGCGCCTCGGGCCGGTTCCAGCCGCGCAGCGAGGACTGCCTGACACTCAACGTGTTCGCGCCGACCACGGAATCGGTGACTCCGCGTCCGGTGATGGTCTTCAACTACGGTGGTGCTTACATCCTCGGCGGCACGTCGACGCCGATCTACGACGGTTCTTACCTGGCGCGGAGCCGCGACGTGATCGTCGTGACCGTGAACTACCGGTTCGGTCCGTTCGGATTCCTCGATCTCAGCGACTACTCGACCCCAGAGCGTCGTTTCGACTCGAACGTCGGGCTCCGCGACATGATCGCCGGACTGGAGTGGGTGCAGCGGAACATCGGCGCCTTCGGAGGCGATCCGGACCGAGTCACCGTGTTCGGCGAGAGCGCGGGCGGCTCGGCCGTCCTGACTCTGCTTTCCACGCCCGCGGCGCAGGGGCTGTTCTCGCGGGCCATCTCGCAGAGCCCGGCGCCGGAGCTGATCGTGTCGAAGGAGAACGCGCAGATCTTCGCTGACGAGTTCGTCCGCCTCGTAGCCGACCCGACCCGCAGACGGGGACCCGAGCGCACCGAGGAGCCGCTCGACCCGGCAGACGTCGCGCGCATCGTCGACGGCGCCTCAGCGCACGAACTGCTGAGAATCGGAAACAAACTGCTCGGATTCGCGCGAGCCGCGAACCTGTCGAACCCCATGCCGTTCGCGCCGACCGTTGACGGCGAGTACTTGCCGCAGACGCCGCTCGACGCGGCCCGTGACGGCAACACGCTCCCGGTTCCGACGATCATCGGCAACAACAAGGACGAAGGCGAACTGTTCGCGAGATTCTGGGACATCATGCCCGACGCGGCGCAGGCTCTTGTCGGCGTCGACGATCCGGAGATCAAGATGGAGCTCGAACTCTTGTATCCGGGGGAGCGCGACCAGGTGCGGATGTCCGCCGACGCGACGTTCTGGGAGCCGACGATCCGTTTCGCCGGCTACCACAGCGAGACGGCGCCGACCTACGTGTACCGCTACGACTACGCGCCGGCCGTCCTCAACGCGACAGGCATCGGCGCGACACATGCGACGGAGCTCCTCGCAGTGTTCGGCATCTACCGCGACCCGATCGGGGTCGGTCTCGCGGCTGCGGGCAGTTGGGGTTCGACCAAGCGGATCACCGCGACCATGCAGTCGAACTGGACGTGGTTCGCGCGAAAGGGCGTGCCGTCACCCGCATGGCCCGCGTACCGGAAGGACGACCGTCGCGTGATGATCCTCGACGACCCGCCACGCGTGGTCCGGGATCCGGATGGTGCACGTCGCGCGGCGTGGGAGCGAGTCCATGTGCCGGCCGCGGTGCTCGTGGAGGCCACGCGATGAGGCGTCTGCGCCCGACCTCCCTGGTGGTGGCGGCAGCGGCGGCGGGCGCCGTCGTCCTCGCCGCGTGCGGGACGGACCCGGCCACTCCTGTGTCACCCACGCTGACGGCGTCTTCGACGCCGGTCTCGTCGAGTTCGGACATGTCGAGCACTGGCAGTTCATCGATCCCGAACACCCTGCCGGCGCCGTACATCGCGGGCGCCGACTGGGTGCAGACCGATGTCGGTGCGAGCCTTCAGATCCGTCCGACGGCCAACGGCCGTCGGGTCGTCGGTGTGACCGCGGGCGAGGAAGCGTGGCGTGAAGTCCTCGCGATCGCGCCCGATGGCGACACACCCGGCATGAAGGCGCAGTTCGACTGCCACTGGACGTTCGCCAGAATCGTTCAACCGGAGAAGCCGAGCTGGAATCTGGAACCCTCACGGCCGGTCGTCTCCGAGGCCGAGATGATCTCGTCGCGCTGCAATCCGGGTGCGAAGGAAGAGGCGAACTGACCCTGCGGCCGTCATCGGAGTTCTTCGACTGCGATCAGGTCCGAGAACCGCGCGAAGTGCCGGGTGTTCGAGGTGACGACAGTGTCGGCTCCATTCGCCAAGGCGACGGCGACGACGTTGGCGTCGTGAGTCTGCTTGCCGACGGTGGCATGCGTGACGACGAGTTCTGCAAGCATCGAAGTCGATCCGACTCCCTCCGCGAGAAGTTCCATATCGAGAAGGAATTGATTCAAGTTCGCGACAGCGGCCTCCGCGGACAACCCGAATCCATTGGCGGAGGCAGGCCGAGTCGACACCGCCAAGTACTCGCGCGCGATCTGCGGCGTGACAGCGAGACGTCGCTGGTCCTCGTTGAGGAACTTCAGGCTCGAATCGTGCGCGGTGCGGCTGCGGTCGGTCGCCGCGATGAGGACGTTCGTGTCGACGACGACGAGGCTCGACGTATCAGCGTTCATCGTCGCCGTAGAAGTCGGCCCGGTCGAACGGAGACGTCGAACCCGTGTCTACCGTGTGCAACTCCAGCGGACGACGTCGAGCGTCGACGATGGGTTCCGCGGCGACTCGGTCGAGGACGTCGCGAAGTTCTTGTTGCATCGATCGGCCATGCCGGTGTGCACGGCGCTTCAACGACGCGATCGTCTCGTCCGAGACATCTCGTATGTGCAGAGCAGGCATGGCTCAATGCTAGCGCGAAGTGCTAGCACTGCGCGTCAATCTCGTCGGCGCATTCCGAAGGCTCGGCAGGCCACATAGATCGCGAAAGAGATCGACGTGACCATCACCGAGACGGGAAGCTCCGGGGCGAGTGAGAGCACCAGGCCGCCGATTGCGGCGGTCTCGGCGAACACCACGGACAACATCAGCACAACTGTCGGATTCGCAGACAGTCGCGACGCCGCCGCAGCAGGTGTGATGAGCAGGCTCATCACCAGCAGCGCTCCGATGATCTGCACGCCTTGAGCGGCGGCCAGGCCGACGAGAACTGCGAAGACCACCGACAGCAGGCGAGTGGGGACGCCTGCGGTCTCTGCGACGCGCGGGTCGAGACTGGCGAACAGCAGTGGTCGATAGATGATCGCGAACACGGTGAGGACGACCACGGCGGTGATGCCGACAGCGATCAGCCCGTCCCGCCCGACGCTCACCACCTGTCCTGTGAGCAACGCGAATCCCGTTCCGACTCGGCCGTAGAGGCTCAGGAAGAGAACACCGAGGCCTAGTCCGAACGCCATCACGACGCCGATCACCGAGTCCCGTTCGCGTGCGCGTCGTCCGAGCAGGCCGAAGACGGCGGCCGCGACGACGGCGCCGATCACACCACCGATGTTCACCCCGATCCCGGCGAGCAACGCGGTCGCGGCGCCGGTGAACGACAACTCCGCTGCTCCGTGGACTGCGAAGCTCATCTGACGGGCCACGATCATCGGACCGAGCACACCGCCGATCAAGCCGAGCAGCGCGACGGCGACGAGCGACTGCTGCACGAACGCACGCGAGAGCAGATCGCCGGTCTGTGTGAAGTTCCAGAAGTTGCCCATGTCCGCGGCGAGGACGGTTGTCGTCACGAGGCGGCCTCGTCGGCGTACCCGTGCTCGATGCAGTGGTGGGAGTCCTCGCCGCCGATGACGACAAGGCGACCGCCGACGCGAAGCACGTCGATCGGGCTGCCGTACAGCTCGGAGAGGGTCTCGGAGTTCATCACCTCGTCGACGGTTCCGACGCGGAACTGTCCGCCTGCGAGATAGACGACGCGGTCGACGAACGGAAGCACCGGGTTCAGTTCGTGCGTCACGAAGAGGATCGCGGTGTTCGCGCGGCGTCGCCGTGCGTCGAGCAGGTCGACGACGAGCTGTTGGCTCTTCAGGTCGAGGCTGGCGAGCGGTTCGTCGCAGAGCAGGATCGCTGGATCGCGAGTGAGGGCCTGCGCGATGCGCAGCCGCTGCTGCTCGCCGCCGGACAGCAGACCGACCGGGCTCGAGGCGTAGCGCGTGGCGTCGACCTCGGCGAGTGCCGCGTCGACCCGGGCCCGCCGTGAGCGCAACCCGCGGAGACCCAGGCCCCACGAACTGCCGTCCGCGCCGAACCCGACGAGGTCGCGGCCGCGGAGCATCATCGTGTCCGAGTCGTCCGCATGCTGCTGGGGGATGTATCCGAGCCTGCCGTTGACGGTCATCGTTCCCGCCGTCGTCGACGTCTGACCGAGGACTGTGCGCAGGAGGGTCGTCTTGCCGGACCCGTTCGGGCCGAGCACCGCGATGAACTCACCGGGCTCGACGTCGAGGTCGAGATCGCGCCAGAGGGTCCGAGACCCGAATGAGAGCTCCGATCCGGTGAACCGCAGTACGGGTTCGGTCACTTGATCAGCGCCTTCTCGAGCGCGGCGATCTGAGCCGACTGCCACGCGATGTAGTCCGTGACGCCGTCGGGAAGAGTCTCGGTGAACTGGACGACGGGCACTCCGGCCTTGTTCGCGGTGGCGAGCACGGCTTCGGTTGCGGGATCGACGGCCTGCACGTTGTAGATCAGCGCCGACACCTTGCGGCCGGTGAGCAGGTCGTCGAAGGCGGCGCGGTCGGCGGCCGACGGTGACTGGCCTTCTTCGACGGCTGCGGTGAACCCGGCGGGCGCCACATCGGAGATGCCTGCGGACTCGAGAAGAGCCGTCGCGAGTGGTTCGGTCGCCGCGACGCGTGTGTTCGGGTGGGTGCGGCCGATCACTGCCATCCGCGCCCGAAGCGCGTCGATGTCGGCGCGGAACGACTTGGCGTTCGCGCGGTAGGCGTCGGCGTGAGCGGGGGCCACCGTGGCCAACGCGTCGGCGATGCGGTCGGCGGTGTCAGCGACGACGGCGAGGTCGTAGAACGCATGCTCCTGCGAGTGGGAGTGCCCTTCGTGGTCGCCCGAGTCGGATTCGCCGTCCAGTGCGCTCACCTTGACACCTTTGGCGTCGGCGGCGGCGCGTTCCATGTACTCGTCGTAGTGGCCGCCGTTCATGACGATCACATTCGCATCGAGCACACGGGCGGTGTCGGCGTTTGTCGGCTCGAACTCATGCGGATCGCCGCCGGGAACTGAGAACAGGGCGCTGACGTCGGCGTTCTCTCCGCCGACCGCGGCGGCGACGGAGGCCCACACGTCGGTCGACGCGACGACGACGGGATGGTCGGTGTCCTTCGGGCCCGACTCCTCGGAGCAGGCGACCAATGAGACGACCAGAGCGGTGGCCGCGATGAGCGCCGCGACGGCGCGGAACGAACGGACTGAAGACATGTCGAGAGAAGGCTTTCGGTTCTACGAGCTGCGGATTAAAAGTCCGTAGGTCTGTCGGTGGTGCGGGCTGAACGATCAGAAGGTAATGAAAATCGTTACCGACAAATCGTAGAGCGATCCCCGAGCGTTTGTCGAAGCGATGCGCGAACCTGCATCTGTTGCCATGCGATCGCGGGCGCGGGGGAGCTCGCGCCGCGGATTCACTACCCTGGTGGCATGACCGGTCGACATCTTCCGCGACGCTTGGCACTCATCTCCGTGCACACGTCGCCGCTCGCCCAACCGGGCACCGGTGATGCGGGCGGCCTCAATGTCTATGCATGGCAGACGGCCACTCGACTCGCGAAGCGGGGGGTGGAGGTCGAGATCTTCACCCGAGCGACGTCGTCGTCCGACGAGCCGAGCGTGGAAGCCGCGCCCGGCGTCACCGTCCGGCATGTGCCCGCCGGTCCGTTCGACGGCCTCGACAAGCGTGACCTGCCTGGTCAGCTGTGTGCCTTTTCGGCGAACGTGCTGCGTGCCGAGGCCGCGCAGGAGCCCGGCTACTACGACTTGATTCATTCGCACTACTGGTTGTCGGGTCAGGTCGGCTGGTTGGCCCGCGACCGCTGGGGTGTTCCGCTCGTCCACACCGCACACACGCTCGCCGCCGTGAAGAACGCCTCGCTCGCCGACGGAGACACCGCCGAACCCAAACTGCGGGTGATCGGCGAGCAGCAAGTCGTCGACGAGGCCGATCTGCTGGTGGTCAACACTCCGACCGAGGCCTCCGAGCTCGTCGAGTTGTACGGGGCCGATCCGAAGCGGGTGGATGTCGTCGTCCCGGGAGCCGACCTGGATCGCTATGCGCCGGGAGACAAGATCGCCGCTCGGGCGCGCTTCGGTCTGGCCTCCGACGATGTGATCGTCACATTCGTCGGCCGGATTCAGCCGCTCAAGGCGCCTGACGTGCTGATGCGCGCGATGGCGCCCCTGATCCGGGCCGACTCGACGGGGCGGCTCCGGTTGCTCGTGGTCGGTGGGCCGTCCGGCAACGGCCTCGGACTGCCCGAAGCGCTCATCGAGCTCGCGGCGAGCCTCGGGATCACCGCGGGCGTCACCTTTCTTCCGCCTCAGTCTCCGACCGACCTTGCCGACGTGTACCGCGCGTCCGACCTGGTGGCGGTGCCGAGTTACTCGGAGAGCTTCGGTCTGGTGGCGCTGGAAGCGCAGGCGTGCGGCGTCCCGGTCATCGCGGCGAATGTCGGTGGACTCGGAGTCGCGGTCGACGACGGGGTCACCGGCGAACTCGTCGACGGCCACGACATCGACAAGTGGACTTCACGGCTGGCCGCACTCCTCGCTGACCCGGTCCGACTGCGCAGCCTCGGCTCGCGCGCCGCGGTGCACGCTCAGGGATTCTCCTGGGACCACACCACGGACGCGCTTCTCGCCAGCTACGAACGTGCGACCACCGCCTACCGGCGTGCTGCGGGCCGCCCGCCCGGGATGTTCGGTCTGCGGAGGCGTCGCTCTCGCCCGCGCGCAACCGTCTGACGCACCGAAACGAAACTGGAGAGATCCCACATGCCCGTATCCGACGCGAACGACCTTTCCGAGCCGCTGCGCGCAGCACTCGACGCATCCGGGATCGACTATGCGCGCAAGTCGTCCGGCGGCGCCAAATCGGAGCATCTTGTCGTCGAACTGCCCGGTGAGCGCAAGCTCAAGACGACTGTCCTGCTCACCGCGGCCGTCAACGGAGTGCGGGTCGAGGCGTTCGTGTGCCGCCGACCAGACGAGCAATTCGAGGCGGTCTACCGCTACCTGCTCAAGCGGAACCGTCGCCTGTACGGGGTGGCGTACACCTTGGACAACGCGGGTGACATCTACTTGATCGGCCGGATCTCGGCCGACGCTGTGACACAGGACGAAGTGGACCGTGTCCTCGGTCAGGTCCTCGAGGCGGCGGACGGCGACTTCAATCAGATCCTCGAGATCGGCTTTCTGACGTCGATCAAACGCGAGTGGGCGTGGCGTACCGCGCGAGGCGAGCCGATGAAGAACCTCGAAGCGTTCGCTCACCTCATCGATCCCGACGACCTCCCGGACATCGCTCCTCTCGACGACTGACCCGGCGCAGGGAGGCTACCCTAATTCTGACAACGGATGTTGGTAAGGTCATCGGTGACTCCTCCCACATCGAAGGGCGCCACATGACCATCGTTTCCCCGTTCCCGAACGTCGAGATCCCGGAAGTCGGTGTATACGACTTCCTGTTCTCGGACCTGACCGACGCCGATCGTGAGCGTGCCGCGCTCATCGATCCGAAGTCGGGTGCCACGACGACGTACGGGCAACTCGTCGCACAGATCGACGCCGCCGCAGGTGCGTTGGCCGCGCGGGGGATCGGGGTGGGCGACGTCGTCGCGATCCTGTCTCCGAACATTCCGGCTTTCGCGACGGTGTTCCACGGGGTGCTCCGCGCCGGCGCGACCGCGACCACGCTCAATGCGCTGTTCACCGCGAACGAGATCCGCAAGCAGCTCGTCGATTCGAAAGCACGGATGATCGTCACGATCTCGCTGATGGCGCCGCAGGCGCTCGAAGCCGCGCGTGAACTCGGCTTCGACGACGCCGACGTCGTGGTGCTCGACGGTGAGGGGCAGGCCGCGAGCGGTCATCCGAACGCCGTCGACCTGCTCGGCGCCGGACTGTCCGCGCCCGATGTCACCTTCGATCCGTCGACTCACATCGCTGCGCTCCCGTACAGCTCGGGGACCACCGGCAACCCGAAGGGCGTCAAGCTCAGCCACGCCAACCTGGTGTCGAACGTCGCACAGATCCGGCCGCTGCAGGGCATGAAGGAAGACGACGTGATCATCGCCGTCCTCCCGTTCTTCCACATCTACGGCATGACGGTGCTGCTCAACGCCGCGCTCCGAGCGCGGGCGTCGCTGGTCATCATGCCGCGCTTCGACCTCGTCGAGTTCCTGGAGAACATTCAAGAACGCAAAGTCACCTACGCGTTCATCGCGCCGCCCATCGCCGTTGCGCTCGCCAAGCATCCGATCATCGACGACTACGACCTGTCGTCGCTGCACACGATGGTGTCCGGTGCCGCACCTCTCGACTCCGAACTCGGCAACGCCGTCGCGCAGCGCCTGAACCTGCGGATGCTGCAGGGCTTCGGCATGAGCGAGTTGTCACCGGTGAGTCACCTGATCCCGTTCGACGGCGGAACCGGAACCGTAGGAGTCGAGGCGCCCCTCGCGTCGGTCGGCTGGGCCGTCCCGAATTCGGAGAACCGGATCGTCGACCCGGCCACCGGCGCCGACGTCGATCAGCCGGCCGACGGAGTCTCGGCTCCCGGCGAACTGTGGGTCCGCGGCCCGAACGTCATGGTCGGTTACCTCAACAACGACGCCGCGACCGCCGAGACGATCACCGACGACGGATGGCTGCGCACCGGCGACATGGCGACAGTCGACGCGTCCGGCTGCATCACGATCGTCGATCGTCTCAAGGAGCTCATCAAGTACAAGGGCTACCAGGTTCCGCCCGCCGAACTCGAGGCCCTGCTGCTGACCCATCCGCAGATCGCCGACGTCGCCGTCATCGGAGTCAACGACGCTGACGGCGAGGAGATCCCGAAGGCGTTCGTCGTCACCCAGCCGGGGGCCGAGCTGACCGAGGACGAGGTCATCGCGTTCACCGCCGAGCGGGTCGCACCGTACAAGAAGGTCCGTGCGGTCGAGTTCATCGAGACGGTCCCGAAGTCGGCGTCCGGCAAGATCCTGCGCAAGGACCTCCGCAAGTAGGTCCTTGCTGTCGTTGAGCGGCGGGCGGTCCCCCTGCTCGTTGAGCGAGCGAAGCGAGTCGAAGCGTGTCGGCGGCCTGCGCCATGGTCTGTCGGGTGCTCTGGTCGCGGCGCTTCGACTCGCTTCGCTCGCTCAACGACCAGGGGGAGGCGTATGAGAAACTAGCTGCCATGAGCAACGGCACTTTGATTCTGATGCGACACGGCGAAAGCGAATGGAACGCGTCCAACCAGTTCACCGGTTGGGTCGACGTCGCCCTGACCGACAAGGGCCGCGCCGAAGCGGTCCGTGCGGGTGAGCTCCTCGTTGAGCATGATCTGCTCCCCGACGTGCTCTACACGTCGCTGCTGCGTCGTGCGATCACCACCGCGCAGCTCGCGCTCGACGCCGCCGACCGGCATTGGATCCCGGTGGTCCGCGACTGGCGCCTGAACGAGCGTCACTACGGTGCGCTTCAGGGCCTCAACAAGGCCGAGACCAAGGCGAAGTACGGGGACGAGCAGTTCATGCTGTGGCGCCGCAGCTACGACACCCCGCCGCCCGCCATCGAGGCCGACGCGGAGTTCAGCCAGACCGGCGACCCGCGCTACGACGGCATCGACGTGCCGCTCACCGAGTGCCTGCTCGACGTCGTCAAGCGGTTCATTCCGTACTACACCGAGACCATCGAGGCGGATCTCCGTGCGGGCAAGACCGTCCTCGTCGCAGCGCACGGCAACTCGCTGCGTGCACTCGTCAAGCACCTCGACGGGATCTCCGACGACGACATCGCCGGGCTGAACATCCCGACTGGCAACCCGCTCCGCTACGACCTCGACGAGAACCTCCGCCCGATCACGCCGGGCGGCGTCTACCTCGATCCCGAGGCCGCCGCGGCAGGCGCCGCCGCAGTGGCTGCTCAGGGCGAGTCGAAGTAGATCGAACGGTCGATTCGTCGGATTCGCCGACCACGGGACATCGCGCCGCCTGCAGGGTAAACCTGCAGGTGGCGCGATTTCTGTATGTCGGGCCGTAGCCTGATTGTGCGACATCGGACATTGTGTGCAGACGGGTGTGGCCTGGGCTACATTGGAAGCATGGCTGACGGGACGATTTCGGTGACGCATCTGGCAGAGCGGGAGCGCTACCGCGCTGACCTCGAGAACGACGACGGCGACGCGCAGGAGGTCGGCTACGTCGACTACACGCAGGACGGCGATCGCCTCGCCTTGACGCACACCGTGGTCTACGACCGCTTCGGTGGGCGCGGATTCGCTGCAGACCTCGTCAAGCACGTCCTCGACGACGTGCGCTCCAACAACCAGACCGTGGTGCCCGTCTGCTCGTACGTGGTGCGCTACCTCGAGAAGCATCCGGAGTACTCGGATCTCGTCGCATCCTGACACGCTCCGCATACTGTCGGTTCACCTCGTCGCAACCCACGTGGACCGGCAGTGAATGCTGCACGAAGAGTGGCTTCCCGGGCTGCGAACTCCAGGCGATGACACGTAGGATTCGGGTGTGTCCGAGACCAGCGGTGACCGCTTGATCGATGGTGCCGCAGCCGGCCGCTTCGGCCCGGCGAATGTCGACGCCTCCTACCTGCACGCCCTCCAACCCGAGCACGTCTCGCGGGGCGACCTGCTGACGTTGATGGTCGCGCACTCCGAGACCGGCATCATCGTCGTCGACGAGTACCACAACGTGGTCGTGTACAACGACCGAGCAGCGGACCTCGGCATGGTCCGCGACGTGCTGGCCGACGGAGTCGCCGAAGCCGTCTCCGAGGTCTTCACAACCGGGGTGGACCGACATTTCGACTTCTCGCCCCCACAGTCGTCGCTGGGATTCGTGTCGACCGGTCGAACGGTCCACCGCCCGGTGGAGACTGTGCGATGTGTCGCGAGCCTCGCGGCCCTCACCGGCCAGCGCTATGTCCTCGTGTACGGGGACGACGACTCCACCAACCAGCGGGTCGAGGCCACTCGCCGCGACTTCGCGGCGAACGTCTCGCATGAGCTGAAAACGCCGCTCGGCGCGATCAGTCTGATGGCGGAGGCGATGCTCGAGTCCCGCGACGACCCGGCGGCCGTTGAGCATTTCGGTCGACGCGTCCTCAAAGAGGCCACTCGGATGGGGTCGCTCGTCAATGAGCTGATCGGCCTGTCCCGCCTGCAGGACGGTGCGATCGCCGACTTCGTGCGCGTCGACATCGACGCCCTCGTCGACGACGCCGTCGCCGCTGCCGGCGTCACCGCGGAGATCGCCGAGATCGATCTCGTCACCGACGGCCCGTCGCACGTGTCGGTGCAGGCGGACCGCACCTTGCTGCTCACCGCCCTCAGCAATCTCCTCGTCAATGCGATCAACCATTCCCCCACCGGCGAAGTGGTGTCGGTGAGCCGCAAGCGGGTCGTCATCGACGATCTCGACATGATCGCGATCGCGATCACCGATCGCGGCATCGGTATCGCTCCGGTCGATCAGCAGCGAGTGTTCGAGCGTTTCTACCGTGTCGACAAGGCCCGGTCGCGCGCAACCGGCGGGACCGGACTCGGTCTCGCCATCGTCAAGCACGTGGCCGCCAGCCATGGCGGTCACATCGGGCTGTGGAGCAAGCCGGGCACCGGCTCCACGTTCAGCCTGTACATCCCCATCGACCCGGACAAAGAAGAGGAACTTTCGCTTTGACGCACGTACTGATCGTCGAGGATGAAGAATCGCTGGCCGACCCACTGGCCTTCCTGCTCCGCAAAGAAGGTTTCGAAGCGAGCATCGTCAACGACGGGACGCAGGCGCTGCCCGCGTTCGAGCGCATCAACCCGGACATCGTCCTGCTCGACCTCATGCTGCCCGGCGTGTCCGGCACCGAGATCTGCAAGCTGATCCGCGCGAAGTCGGCGACGCCCGTCATCATGGTGACGGCCCGAGACAGCGAGATCGACAAGGTCGTCGGCCTGGAGCTCGGCGCCGACGATTACGTCACCAAGCCGTACTCGGCGCGAGAACTGATCGCCCGCATCCGCGCCGTGCTGCGTCGCGGGGGAGTGGTGGCCGACGACGAGGACGCCGCGATCGGCGTCATCGAGGTCGGCCCCGTGCGCATGGACGTGCAGCGCCACACCGTGAGCGTCAGTGGCGCCGACGTGACCCTGCCGCTGAAGGAGTTCGACCTCCTGGAGTACCTGCTGCGCAACTCCGGTCGTGTCCTGACCCGCAGCCAGCTCATCGACCGGGTGTGGGGCGCCGACTACGTCGGCGACACCAAGACTCTCGACGTGCACGTCAAGCGGCTGCGTTCGAAGGTGGAGCCCGACTCCTCGCAGCCCCGTCACCTCATCACCGTCCGCGGTCTCGGCTACAAGTTCGAGCCGTGATCTGATCGGTGTCGAAAGGCCGGGCTACAACTGCTCGTACTTGAGGTCGGTGGCGCGGCGGGAGGTGGCGGCCGCGGTCGCCGGATGGACGGCGATGAGCCCCAACTGGTTGCGGCGGCCGCACGCGGCGGCGATGACGTCGTAGGCGGGTTCGCCGACGAGCTCGATGAGTTCCGGCTTGTACGACTCGAACACCTGCGTCGCACCGATATGGGCGTCCGGTGAACCCGAGCAGTACCAGTCCAGGTCGTGGCCGCCCTCGCCCCAGCCGCGTCGGTCGAACTCGGTCAGCGTGGTCTTGAGGATCTCGGTGCCGTCGGGGCGCGTCACCCAGTCCTGCTCCCGCCGCATCGGCAGCTGCCAGCACACGTCTGGTTTCACAGTCAGCGGCTCGATGCCTTTGCGCAGAGCCATCCCATGCAGCGAACAGCCTTGTCCGGCAGGGAATCCGGGCCGATTCAGGAAGATGCACGCACCGTCGTGGAGTCTGGTCTTCAACGCCGGTTCGCCCTCGAGGTCTTCGTTCTCCTCGAGATAGCCGCCGGGTCCGAGCGGGTCGTCCGCCGAACCCTCGGCGAAGAACTCCCAATCGTCCGGCGTCAGCATCGCCACGCCGGCGGCGAGCCGTTCGCGGTCATCGTCGTCGGTCAGGTACGCACCGTGCGTGCAGCATCCGTCGGGCTGTCGGTCGCTGATGATCCCCTGGCAGGCGGGAGTGCCGAACACGCAGGTCCAGCGCGACAGCATCCAGGTTAGGTCCACACTGATCAGGTGCTCGGGATCGGCCGGGTCGAAGAACTCGTACCACTCGCGCGGGAAGTCGAGGCTCACTTCGGGGGCGGGGGAGGACTTCCGCTCATCGTCGGACACAAGGGCCCTTCCTGTTGGACGTGCGGCTCAACGGTAGCTGCCCGCTCGCCGACCGAGTCGCGCGGATCGGACTCGCCGAGTACTTTTGACCGGTGAGACTTGGAGTGCTCGACGTTGGCAGCAATACCGTGCACCTGCTGGTGGTCGACGCTCATCGGGGTGGACATCCGAACCCGATGAGTTCGACCAAAGCGGTGCTGCGGCTCGCGGAGGAGATCGACGAGAACGGCCGCATGCGCGATTCCGGTTCCCGCGCACTGGTCTCCACGATCGAGGACTTCACCCGCATCGCAACTTCGTCCGGCTGTGAGCAGGTGATGGCGTTCGCCACCTCGGCGGTCCGGGACGCCACCAACTGCGATGAAGTGCTCCGCAAAGTCAAGGACGCGTCCGGCCTCGATCTGCAGGTCCTCGAAGGCATCGACGAGTCGCGTCTGACGTCGCTTGCGGTCCGCCGCTGGTACGGGTGGAGCGCGGGACGCATCCTCGCCTTCGACATCGGCGGGGGAAGTCTCGAGATGTCGAACGGCGTCGACGAAGAACCGGATGTGGCGCTGTCACTGCCGCTCGGCGCAGGTCGACTCACCCGCGAATGGCTGCAGGGCGACCCGCCGAGCAAGCGGCGCGTCTCAGTTCTGCGTGACTGGCTCGACGCCGAGCTGAAGGAACCTGCGAAGGAACTGCGTGCGGCAGGCAAGGCCGACCTGGCGGTCGGATCGTCCAAGACGTTCCGGTCCCTCGCTCGCCTGACCGGCGCCGCGCCTTCCGGTGCAGGTCCACGCGTCAAGCGGACCCTGACGGTCAGCGGACTGCGGCAGCTCACCGCCTTCATCTCCCGGATGACCACGGCCGACCGCGCCGAACTCGAAGGTGTCAGTGCCGACCGTGCACCGCAGATCGTCGCAGGCGCGCTGGTGGCGGAGGCCGCAATGCGGGCGCTCGGAGTCGATACACTGGACATCTGCCCGTGGGCTCTGCGGGAAGGTGTCATCTTGCGCCGTCTCGATTCCGAGCCCGCAGGCGCGATGACCACCAACTGACTGCACGAAGGGACGGTGCGACCCTATGGCGGACGAGGCCGAGCCGGAGTCGAAGCCGATCACCGTATCGGAACTGATCGCACGATCCGGGGGCGACGACGCCTTCCCCAGATCGGAGTCGGTGTCGGTCCGACGCCCCGGGAGTGACACCTCCGGGACCACGTCGTCGGGTATGCCGTCGTACACGGCGCCGACCAAGCGGTCGGCGGCCGACGCCCCGCGAAGCGTCGGCGCGAGTGGGATGCCGGGCTACACGCCTCCGTCGACTGCCTCCGAACCCGAATCGAACGACGTCACCGGCATCATCCCGGTGGTGTTCGACGATGCCGACACCGGATCGCTCCGCAAGGTCGAGGCCGACGACGTCTTCGACTACGACCTGCCGCCCGCGGTGATCCACACGTCGGCCGTCGACTCCTACGGAACCGCAGACGCCGTCGAGGACACCACGTCGATCCCGCTCGTCGACGATTTCGTCGACGCGGACGCCGACGAACCGGCCGACGCCTCGGACGAGTCGAACCTCGACGACGACGCGCATGACGTCGCCGATCAGATCCTCGACGACTCGGATGAGGCGGCCGAAGCCAAGGCGGCCGCCAAGGCGGCGAAGGCGGACGAGAAGGCCGCCAAGAAGGCGGCGAAGGCAGAAGCGAAGGCGGCGCGGGCCGCTGAACGTGAAGACTCCGAACCGTCCGCTGCAGCAGGGTGGGCGGCGTTCGCGGGTGAGATCGTCCTCGGCCTCGGCGTGGGCGCCGGGCTGTTCTGGGGCTTCACCGAGCTCTGGAAAAAGTACGTCTATCTGGCGTTGGTGCTGGCCATCGTGGTGATCTTCGCGATCGTCACCTTCGCACACGTGCTGCGCAAGCGGGACCTGCCGACAACGCTGCTCGCCTTGGCCGTCGGCATGCTCGTGACCATCGGGCCCCTCGTCTTCCTCGCGGCGCAACCCTAGAGGATCCGGTGAGCCAACTGCGTTTCCCGATTCCGATCGGCCTGTCGACGGCGTCCGTGTACCCGCAGAACACCGAGGCGGCCTTCGCCTACGCCAATGAACTCGGCTACGACGGTGTGGAGCTGATGGTGTGGGGCGAGGCCGTCAGTCAGGACATTCCGCAGGTCGCGCGGTTGTCGCAGAAGTACCAGGTGCCCGTTCTGTCGGTGCATGCACCATGCCTGCTGATCTCGCAGCGAGTGTGGGGCCGGGACCCGAAGGCGAAGCTCGCCCGATCGGTGCGCGCGGCGGAGGAACTCGGCGCCTCGACGGTCGTCGTGCATCCGCCGTTCCGGTGGCAGCGGGACTACGTCGCCGCGTTCGACGATCTCGTCGCCGAACTGGAGTCGACGTCCGACGTGTCCGTGGCAGTGGAGAACATGTTCCCGATGCGCGCGGATCGCTTGTTCGGCGGCGGGACGCGGCCTGCGCAGCGGATGGCGCAACGCGGTGGCGGCCCCGGCGTCAGCGCCTCGGCGTTCGGCAAGCCGATCGACCCGACTGCGGTCGGGTACGACAACTACACACTCGACCTGTCGCACGTCGCGACGGCGGGTGATGACGCTCTCGCGATGGCCGACCGTATGGGCCGGGGCCTCAAACATCTGCATCTGACGGACGGCACAGGCGCCGCCCACGACGAACATCTGATCCCCGGCGACGGCACCCAGCCGTGCATCGAAGTGTGCCGAAGGCTCGCCGAGAGCGACTTCGACGGCGCCGTGGTCCTCGAAGTGCACACGTCGGGCGCCAAGACGAAGAACGACAGGGCCGCGATGCTCGCCAGGTCTCTGGAATTCGCGCGCACCCACCTCAACCGCGACAGGTAGGAATCCATGACCAAGCTCGCCGACCTCCTGCGTCTGGAGACGCTCGCCCGTGGTGCGGACGGCTCGTCCGTCACCTACGGGGCCGTCATCGACGAGGCGTTCACGATCGGCCCGAAGGTGCACGGCGGCAGCCTGCAGATGGTCATCACGCGAGCGGCCCGCGCCGCGCTCGTCGACCTCGCCGCGCCCGACGCCGACCCCGCGCTCGTCGAGGGCGTCACCGCCATCGCGGTCGCGAGCGATTTCCTCGCAGCGCCCGATCCGGCAGCGGTCTCGGTCGACGTCTCGATCATCAAGCGCGGACGGACGGTGTCCCTCGCGCGCGTCGAGGTGACGCAGAACCAGCGGACCATGGTCACCTCGACTGTCACTCTCGGGCGGCTCGACGAGGGTGAGTCGACGTATCGCGCCGACGGCCTGCTTGCAGGAATGCCGGTGGAGCCGACATCCGACGGTCTGGGAGTCGCGAACAGCCCGGTCGGCGAGGTGATGCACCTCGGCGTCGCCGCAGACTTCGTGCTCGACGCGGCATCGTTCCCCGTCGCGCGCGGAGAGAAGGGCGATCCGGTGATCCGCGGGTGGGTCCGGGCCAAGGACGTCGATCAGCAGCCCGACGACCTCGGCCTGGACCTTCCGGTGCTGGTCTGCGACATCTCACCGCCGGTGGTGATGAATCTCGGCCTGTTCGGTTGGGCGCCGACCGTCCAGCTGACCACCTACGTCCGACGGCTCCCGGCGCCGGGATGGCTGCGGTACGAGGCGTCGACCGTCGAAGTGGGACGCGGCATGTTCTCCGAAGACCACCTCGTGGTGGACTCGACCGGTGCGGTGGTCGCTCAGTCGCGACAGCTCGCGCTGATTCCGGCTCGTCGATGACGGCCGCCCTGACAAGACGAAACGACAATGAAGGACAGTGAACTGACATGAGCGAGCGGGTAGCGATCATCGGCGGCGGCAAGATCGGTGAGGCGCTGCTCGCCGGTCTGATCAACGCGGGGAAGCCGGTGAAGGATCTCGTCGTCGTCGAGCGGTCCAAGGCCCGGTCCGCGGAACTGATCGAGGACTACGGAGTCCGTGTCACCACCGACATCGTCGATGCTGCGAGCGGAGCGCAGGTCGTGTTCATCGCGGTGAAGCCGGATGCCGTCGACTCGGTGCTCCCGCCGCTGGCGAAGGCGGACGACTCCGGCGACGACGAACGGATCACGATCACTCTGGTCGCAGGCATTCCCGCTGAGCGTTACGAGGCGTCGCTGCCCGCAGGCTCGCCGGTGATCCGCGTCATGCCGAACACGCCGATGCTGGTGAACGAGGCCATGTGCGCGGTCAGTCCCGGCCGTTATGCGAACGACGATCAGGTGGCCGTCGCGGTACGTCTGTTGGAGTCGGTCGGCAAGGTGATGGTGGTCCCGGAGAAGTCGCTGGATGCGGTCACTGCGATCTCCGGGTCGGGACCCGCGTACTTCTTCTTGATGGTCGAGGCGATGATCGACTCGGGTGTCGCTCTCGGCCTGACGCGTCAGCAGTCGGCGGAACTGGCGGTGCAGACGGTCAAGGGATCCGGTGTGCTGCTGGCCGAGTCGGGCCTGACCGCCGTCGATCTGCGCGCGGCGGTCACCTCACCTGGTGGAACGACGGCCGCTGCGCTTCGTGAGTTCGAACGGTACGGCCTCCGGCACGCGGTGAACGAGGCCACTGCGGCCTGTGCGAAGACCAGCGCGCGCATGGCACGTCGACCCGAAGTTGAGGGTTGATCCGCCACTGCGTGTCGTTGCCGTGGATTCGCCCAGTACTCGTGGTAGCGCCGCTGCCAGCGGCAATGGTGGTGAACACGCGGTGAATGGCAAAGAGACGGAACTCATTCTTTCTCTCACGTCGCACTATTCACATCCGCCACGCTAAGGTACAACCAGCACGTACGTGTCTGATGTCCGCCGGAGGGGAAGCCGGTGGCCGCGATGCGTGCACCGGAGGTTATGAATACATGGCTGCAGAAAAGCCGGGTGAACGGAACGATTTCGCCGATCGTGGAGTTGCGAATGCATCGTCCGCCTCGCAGTTCCTCACCGTCGCAGAAGTCGCGTCGCTCATGCGCGTGTCCAAGATGACCGTGTACCGCCTGGTGCACAACGGCGAACTCCCTGCCGTCCGCGTGGGACGTTCGTTCCGCGTGCACGCCAAGGCAGTTCACGAATACCTCGAGACGTCGTACTTCGACGCCGGATAGTTTTTCCTGCTCTTCACTGATCACACCGCCCGTCGTGCATCAACGCCGGGCGGTGTGATCGTGTCTGAGCAAGGACGCTTCACCGCCCGATTTCGCCTCGTGTTCATTCGGGCGGTAGGATTGGCGATCAGGTCGCTGTCGCCCCTGGGCTCGTATGAGCTTGAAGAGTCGGCGACGGCCCCGGACAACAATGCCGGCCCCCTGTGGGGCGGGAGACACACCATCGATCGTGAGGGAGAGCCCCATGGGTTCCGTTATCAAGAAGCGCCGCAAGCGCATGTCGAAGAAGAAGCACCGCAAGCTGCTCCGCCGCACACGTGTGCAGCGTCGTAAACTCGGCAAGTGATCGATGGACCCGCCCGCGAGGGCGGGTTCTTTCGTTTCGGCACTATCCTTAGCCCATGAGCGAAGACACCGAGAAGCACGTGCCGCGATCTGTGCTCGTCACAGGCGCGTCGACGTTCCTCGGCGGCTATCTCGTCGCGAGACTGGCGGCGAACCCGGAGATCGACCGGGTGGTGGCCGTCGACTCGCGGGTGCCGCGCAAGGACCTTCTGCGGCGCATGGGTCGCGCAGAGTTCCTGCGCCTGGACATCCGACGACCCGCCATCGCGAAGGCGATCGCCACGTACGACGTCGACACGGTCGTGCACGCGGCGCCGTCGATCATGGACAACGTCGAGCACTCGGCGGCGATCAAGGAACTCAACGTCGTCGGCTCGATGCAGGTGTGCGCCGCGTGTCAGCGCAGCCCATCGGTCAAGCGGCTCATCCTGCGGTCGAGTTCGATGGTGTACGGCGCGACGTCCAAAGACCCGGCGTCGTTCACCGAGGGCACCCGCGCCCGCAAGGAGCCGCGCAACGGGTACGGCCGCGATCTGATCGACGTCGAAGGGTACGTGCGCGGCCTGTCGCGTCGTCGCCAGGACATCGACGTCACGATCCTCCGCTACCAGTCGATGCTGGGGCCGCGGATCAAGACGCGCATGGGCGGATACCTGTCGATGCCGCTGGTCCCGACCGCGTTCGGGTTCTCACCGCGCCTGCAGTTCCTGCACGAAGAGGATGCGCTGGCCGCGATGGAGCACGCGACGCTCAACCGGACACCGGGAACGTTCAACGTCGCGGGTGACGGCGTGGTGAGCCTCGGCCAGGCGGTTCATCGTGCCGGCCACATCCAGTTGCCGGTGGCGCCGAGTCTGATTCCCCCGTTGATCGGCGTTCTGCAGGACGGCGGAGTCCCGATGATCCGGTCGGAGCACACCGCCTACCTCACCTACGGGCGCGTCCTGGACAACACCCGCATGCGCACCGAGTTCGGCTTTGAACCGAAGTTCACCACGCTGGAGACCCTCGACGACTTCATCACCCGCGGAAAGACCGAACCGGTGCTGTCCGCCGACGCGTGGCGCGGCTTCGAGGCCAGGGCTGTGGCGACCGCCACGGCACTGCAATGACGGGCCCGTCCGCCCGTAGTATGTGAGCGAGACATTTGTCGAGTTCGACGGCCGCCGCCGTCGACGAGTGAGAGGAGAAACCCATGGCCGCGGCAGAGAAGCCGACCGATTCGCGTACCGCCAAGGTGATCGCCCTCTACACCGATCCCCGACTGGGCCGACGCACCGACGTCGGGCACCCGAACACCGACGGCTTCGGCCGTCCCGCAGCGCCCGTCACGCCGATCCACGACGGCATCGACTTGCACGACGAGCCGCTGCCCATCGCACCGAACCGCAATTCGCCGCTGTTCAGCCTCGGCGGTCTGCGCGGCGCCGTCGCCGACACCCTGATCGCGACGTCCGGGTTCATTCGCGAGCGCATGACCGGCGACTTCGCCGTCGACGACTTCGGTTTCGACCCGCATTTCGCGGAATCCGTGTGGTTCCCGGCGGTGCGCCAGGTGTACCAGAAATGGTTCCGCGTCGAAGTGACCGGAATCGAGAACCTCCCGGCGAGCGGCGGCGCTCTGCTGGTCGCCAACCACGCAGGCACGATCCCGGTGGACGCGCTGATCACGTCGCTCGCCGTCCGTGACAATCATCCGAACGAGCGCTACCTGCGTGTTCTCGCGGCCGACATGGCGTTCGAGACGCCCGTCATCAGCGATCTCGCCCGGCGCATCGGCGCGACACTTGCATGCAACGCGGACGCCGAAGCGCTTCTGCGTCGCGGTGAGCTGACCGCGGTGTGGCCGGAGGGTTTCAAGGGCATCGGCAAGCTGTACAAGGACCGCTATAAACTGCAGCGTTTCGGCCGCGGCGGTTTCGTGACGACCGCGATCCGCACCAAGGCGCCGATCATTCCGGTTTCGATCGTCGGGTCTGAGGAGATCTACCCGATGGTCGCCGACCTGAAGCCGCTCGCGCGGACCCTCGGCTTGCCGTACTTCCCGGTGACACCGCTCTTCCCGTGGCTCGGTCCGCTCGGCATGATTCCGCTCCCGTCCAAGTGGCACATCCACTTCGGCAAGCCGATCGCGACCGACGTCTACGACGAGCAGGCCGCGGACGATCCGCTTGTCGTCTTCGACCTCACCGATCACGTCCGCGAGGAGATCCAGCAGACTCTGTTCCGGATGCTCTCCCGCCGCGGCAGCGTCTACCTCGGCTGATCTGCCTTCGGAACGGCTGGGATTCCGCCACTTGTGACGAGTACTTGGTCACAACCGGCGGAAAGTCCACGCGAAGTGGGCAGTCCGGCTGTCGGCACGGGCGAGGACGGCCCGTCCAGCCGAGTCGACGAAGGAGCCGCGCGATCTTCGCGGCCGTCTCACATGGTCGGTCGAACGCCTGCCCGAACCCGACACGCACGGTGCGCTTGTCCTCCCCAACAGCCGCGTCGAGATCACGTTCCAAATCAGCGTCACGCGAGTGCGCGTCGTCGTGGCCGAGTCGGCTGTCGAGTTCGACGATGAGCCCGTAGTCGCGATACTCGAGATCGCGAAAGCCCGGTCGACCGACTGCGGTCGGAGACTGTCGGATCGGCTGAGGTAGGCCGTGAGCACGCTCGACATGGGTGAGATACCGATGCTCAAGGGTCGAGCAGACTCCGGAGCGGACATCGAGAAGCACTTTCGCGAGGAACGTGGCCCGTTTGATGCACGGACGGTTCGCCAGCGCCCCGAGCAGACGGTCCGCTGTGGTGATCCGCGACTGCACCGGATCAGTGAGGGCGGCGATCACATCGACGACGTTCCGAGCGTGCGCGGCGCAGTCGAGCACTGCGTGCTCGACCCGCATCCGGGGTGGGTTCGCGTTCCACATCGCGACGTCGTCCAACCCGGAGCGGTAGTGGATGATCAGCCCCGGCCGTGATTCCACGCTGCGTCGGCTGTCGACGACGATGTGCACGGGACCGTTCGGATCGCCGGACCGGAGTGTCGCGTGTATCGCCGACTGATAGCCGAGCACCGCAGGTGCGGCGTACAGGATTGCGCACCACGCTCGCTGTTCCCAGGTCAGTGGCCCAGTGTGCGTCACGTACACGCCGCGGTGCACCGCGACCCACTCGCGCCGGTACACGCGGCGCCGAACGAACGCAGAATCGGCTCCACAGTCGAGCGCCTGCCGCCTGCTGATGACCCCGGATTGTTCGCGTGCCAGCCGCTCGACGCGACGAGCGACTTCGTTGCTGTCCCCCATGCCCACAGGATGGGCCGGAAATCATGGATATCCCGGCCATCTCGCGATCTGTGGACAAAGCCGCCGGTAGTTTCCGCCAGTTGTGACGAACATGTCGTCACAACCGGCGGAAAGCAATCACGTGGTGGATGCTTGCGCGTTGGCTACTTGCGGCGGAGGAGGCGGGAAGCTGCGGCGGCAGTGCCGCCCGCGACGCCCAGAACGACGGCGGAACGGACGCCGTACTTGGCGGCCTTGCGGGCCGTGCGGAAGTCGTAGGCCTCCCACCCGCGCACCCGTGCGATCTCCTTGAGATCGGTGTCCGGGTTGATCGCGACCGCCGTGCCGACCAGCGACAGCATCGGGACGTCGTTGTGCGAATCGGAGTAGGCGGTGCAGCGCTTCAGATCGAGCCCTTCGCGAACGGCGATCGATCGGACCGCGTGGGCCTTGCCCGGCCCGTGCAGGATGTCGCCGACGAGTCGTCCGGTGAACTTCCCGTCGACGCTCTCGGCGACCGTGCCGAGCGCGCCCGTCAGGCCGAGCCGTTTGGCGATCGTCTGTGCGAGTTCGACGGGCGTCGCGGTGACCAGCCACACCTGCTGGCCTGCGTCGAGATGTCGCTGGGCGAGAGCGGCGGTGCCTGGCCAGATCTTGTCGGCGATGAACTCGTCGTAGATCTCCTCGCCGAGCTCGACCAGCTCCGACGTCTCGCGTCCCGCGATGAACGACAGCGCCTTGTCCTTGCCCTGTGCGACGTCCTCGGCGTTCTCCTTGCCGGTCACGCGGAACTTGGCCTGCTGCCACGCGAAGTTCGCGATGTCGCCGTACGAGAAGTATTTGCGCGACGCGAGGCCGCGCGCGAACAGAACGATCGACGCACCGTGGACCAACGTGTTGTCGACGTCGAAGAAGGCGGCGGCGGTGAGGTCGCGGCTCTGCGTCTCGTCGACGGGGATCCGGTTTCCGAGCGATTCGATCGCGGCGCGGGCGGACGCCTCACCCGCGAGAGTCTGCCGAAGCTCTTCAGCCGTCTGCAGGAATCGCCCTGCGCGACGGTTCAACCACGCGCTCATCCGGTGGAACTCGTCGTCCTCCGTGGGGCCGTCCCACTCGGCGAGGTCAGTGTCGTCCGACAGGCGGGCGCCGTCGCGGTCGTGCAAGACGTCGTCCCCGTCCACGTCTGCGGTGTGATCGACGTCGAACTGCTCAGACTCGAGCTCGCGGGCTTCGTGCAGGTCGGCCTCGTGATCGGAGGCCTCCTCCGGCGTGTGCTCATGATCAGGTTCCATCGAATCGCGGCTCATCGGCCACCTCCTGTTCGTCACGAGTGCTCACTCCACAGTGGAATGCTGCCAGCCTATCGCGGGGCGCCGACGGGGATGCCGTGACAAGCGGTCGCCGTGAGAGAACTCGCAGGACTGGCAGACTGGACGTCATGGACGTCACTGTGGAACTGATGTCGCGGGCCGGCTGCCATGCGTGCGCCGCCGCCGAGAAGGACCTGCACCGCATCCTTTCCGACTACGGGCTCACCGCCCGGATCGTCGACGTGGACGCCGCCGCAGATGCGGGGGACCCGGCGTTGCGCGCTGAATACGGAGACCGCGTGCCGGTCGTCGTCGTCGACGGCGAAGAGCACGGATACTGGGAGGTCGATGAGCCGCGACTGCGCGCTGACCTGGACAGGCTCCGTTAACGGACTGTCCATCGAATGTCTGACTCCCCACATCGAGACGACAGAGGTGCATTTGTACCAACGTGTGAACTAGCCTGAGAAGACATGTGCCCATCGGATCGGCATCACAGGGGTGCCGGGAAACCGGTTGGCTGGAAACGGGCGATGCAGTGAGTGTCTTGTTGTTCGGGGTGTCCCATCGGAGCGCTCCGGTGTCGGTTCTCGAACGACTCACCGTCTCCGACACCGACCGACCGAAGATCGTCGAAGCGCTCGTCAGATCGCCTGCGGTCTCCGAGGCGATGCTCGTGTCGACGTGCAACCGCGTCGAGGTCTACGCGGTCGTCGAGGCGTTCCACCCGGCGTTGGAAGCGGTCGGCGACGTATTCGGTCAGCACACCGGGATGAGCGTCTCCGAGCTCACCGGCCACGCGTACGTGCGGTACTCCGAGGCGGCAGTGGAGCACCTGTTCACAGTCGCTGCCGGGCTCGACTCCATGGTCGTCGGCGAACAGCAGATCCTGGGGCAGATCCGTACCGCGTACACCGAGGCGGACCAGCACAAATCCGCAGGCCGCACGCTTCACGAACTCGCCCAACAGGCTCTGCGGGTCGGGAAGCGGGTTCACCACGAGACCGGCATCGATCGAGCAGGCGCCTCAGTCGTCTCGGTCGCGCTGCATCGAGCGCAGGCCACGCGGAACGCGGGCGCGGACCAGCCGCCGATGCGGTCGGCCGTGGTGTTCGGCGCCGGTGCGATGGGATCGCTCGCCACCAGCCAACTCGCTCGCGACGGCGTCCACGAGATCACCATCGTCAATCGGACTGCGGCTCGCGCGACTGAACTCGCCGAGGGTGTCGCCGAGCGGTACGGGGTGACCGCGTACGGCACGTCGTTCGACTCGATGGCCGAGGTCATGGCCGACGCCGACGTCGTCGTCACATGTACCGGATCGGTCAGCTCCGTGATCGGTGTGGCCGACGTGCACTCGGCGCTCAAACAACGCACCAACCCCGCCCCACTCATGTTCTGCGATCTCGGGATCCCCCGGGACGTCGATCCCGTGGTGGCTGCGCTGCCCGGCGTGCACGTCATCAACATCGAGGGACTCCGCGACGACGAGGAGACCAAGGCCGCGCAGGACGACGCCGTCGCTGCTCGCGGCATCGTCGCGGCCGAACTGTCGGACTACCTCGCCGCCCAGCGTCAAGCCGAAGTGACGCCGACGGTGGCCGCGCTGCGGCAGCGGGCAGCGGACCTCGTCGAAGCGGAGATCCTGCGCCTGCAGTCACGACTGCCCGACCTCGACACCGCGCAGCGCGACGAGGTCGCCAAGACGGTGCGACGCGTTGCGGACAAGCTCCTTCACGCGCCGACGGTGCGGGTGAAACAACTCGCGTCCACTGGTCGAGGCGACCACTACGCCGAAGCGCTCCGCGAACTCTTCGAACTCAAACCCGGTGCAGCCGAGTCGGTCTCGGCCTCCGAAGCGGGGATCGCAGCACACGGCGACTCCGACTCCCACTGAGCTGGGCCCGCTCGACTCGACGATCACGAACGACAGGACGGCTTCAACGTGTCTAATTCTGCGAACATCCCCTCGACTGAGAACTCGCTCGGGGAGCGGGGCGTGATCCGCATCGGGACGCGAGGGTCACTCCTGGCGACCACGCAGGCGCAGGGGATCGCGGATCGGCTGACCGCCAACGGGCACCCCGCAGAACTGGTCATCATCAGCACCGCGGGCGACACGTCGACAGCTCCGGTCGCACAGATCGGCATCGGCGTGTTCACCACCGCCATCCGCCTCGCGTTGCGAAACGGTGAATGCGACGTCGCGATCCACTCATACAAGGACCTCCCGACGGCACCCGAGCCGGACCTTGTGATGGCCGCTGTCCCCGAGCGCGTCGATCCGCGAGATGCGCTGGTCAGCCGGGGTGGAATGGTCCTCGGTGAGTTGCCTGCAGGGTCGACGATCGGCACTTCGTCCCCGCGACGCGCCGCGCAGCTTAAAGCACTGGGTCTCGGTTTGGAAATTCGCCCCCTACGAGGCAACCTTGATTCTCGGTTGGGCAGAGTCGCGAACGGGGAACTGGACGCGGTAGTGGTCGCCCGAGCCGGACTGGTGCGCATCGGCCGAGCCGATGCAGTCACCGAGGCGCTTGATCCCGTGGTCATGCTGCCTGCTCCGGCACAGGGGGCCCTGGCCGTCGAGTGTCTCGCCGACGATGCCGAACTGGTGAGAATACTCGCCGAGTTGGACGACCCGTCCACACGTGCAGCGGTCGACGCCGAACGCGCAGTGCTCGCGGCCCTCGAGGCCGGATGCACCGCCCCGGTCGGAGCGATCGCCGAGGTGGTCGAGTCGATCGATTCCGGTGGGCGCATCTTCGACGAACTCTCGCTTCGCGCGGGAGTCGCGGCCGAGGACGGATCCGATGTGATCCGCGCTTCGGTGGTGGGCCCGGTGGATCGTGCCGTTGAACTCGGAGAGAGTCTCGCCGCCGAACTGCTGGAGCTCGGCGCGGCCGACTACGTGCCCAGGAAGTGACGCCTGGGCCCGGACACGGGCCGTCCACGCGCCAGCAGGAGGAAGTCGACGGGCCGGGCGGACCGGGCCGTCGAACGAACTGCAGCCCCCTGGGCGGGGGCAGGAGAGTGCGAACGCATGAGCCGTACGAAGAATGCTAAACCCGGCCGAATCCTGTTCGTGGGGTCGGGTCCCGGTAACCCGGACCTCCTGACCGTCAAGGCACAGAACGTGCTGGTGAACGCGACGTCGGCATTCGTCGACCCGGACGTTCCCGCCGCTGTCGTCGAACTGATCGGTTCAGCCCATGCACAAGTCGAGCCCGTGCCGACACGCGCGGGTCGCAAAGCCGCCGAAGCCGCAGCCGCTGAAGCCGCGGAGCAGGACGCCGTCGACGTCGTCCGCCCCGCACTCGGCGATCCCACCCAGGTCGCGAAGACCCTCGTCGCTGAAGCGAAGACCGGCGTCAACGTCGTCCGCGTGGTCGCAGGCGACCCGATGAGCGCCGACTCCGTCCTCGCCGAGATCAGCGCCGTCGCGCGCACATCCGTCTCGTTCGAGGTGCTCCCGGGCATCCCGTCCGACGCAGTCGTCCCCAGCTTCGCGGGTATGCCGATCGGTTCCGGACACACCGTGGCCGACGTCCGAGGCGACGTCGACTGGGCGGCTCTGGCCGCAGCACCCGGACCGCTCGTCCTCCATGCGACCTCCGGTCACCTCGCCGAGTTGGCCAGCGCGCTGACCGAGCACGGTGTGGCGCCGCAGACGCCGGTCGCGATCACCGTCAACGGCACCACGTGCGCGCAGCGCACCATCGAAGCCACTCTCGCCACCGTCAACGACCTCGGGAACGCCCTGACCGGACCCCTCGTCCTGACTGTCGGCAAGGTCGTCACCCAGCGCGCCAAGTTCTCGTGGTGGGAGTCGCGCGCCTTGTACGGCTGGACCGTGCTGGTGCCCCGCACCAAGGACCAGGCCGCCGACATGAGCGAGCGCCTCGAATCGCATGGCGCCATCCCGCGTGAGGTTCCGACCATCGCCGTCGAACCGCCGCGCAGCCCGGCGCAGATGGAACGCGCCGTCAAGGGCCTCGTCGACGGTCGTTACCAGTGGGTCGTCTTCACCTCCACGAACGCCGTTCGCGCAGTCTGGGAGAAGTTCGAGGAGTTCGGGCTCGACGCCCGAGCGTTCTCGGGTGTGAAGATCGCCTGCGTCGGCGAAGCGACCGCGGCCAAGGTCCGCTCGTTCGGCGTCAACCCCGAGCTGCTCCCGAGCGGCGAGCAGTCGTCGCTCGGCCTGCTCGACGAGTTCCCGCCGTACGACGAGGTGTTCGACCCGGTGGACCGCATTCTGCTCCCGCGCGCCGACATCGCGACCGAGACGCTCTCCGAGGGCCTGCGTGAGCGCGGCTGGGAGATCGACGACGTGACCGCGTACCGCACGGTCCGGGCAGCTCCGCCGCCAGTCGAGACGCGCGAGATGATCAAGACCGGCGGATTCGACGCCGTCTGCTTCACCTCGAGCAGCACCGTCCGCAATCTCGTCGGCATCGCGGGCAAGCCTCACGCGCGCACGATCGTCGCCTGCATCGGCCCGAAGACGGCCGAGACCGCAGTCGAGTTCGGTCTGCGCGTGGACGTGCAGCCCGAGTCGGCGTCGATTCCGGACCTGGTCGACGCACTCGCCGCCCACGCGGCGCAACTGCGTGCAGAGGGTGCGCTGCCGCCCCCGCGTAAGAAGTCCCGCCGCTCGCGTTCGTGACACAGGAGGTCGGCATGAGCACCGGTTTCACTCGTCTGCGTCGTTTGCGGACCACCCCGGCGATGCGCAGGCTCGTCGCGGAGACCCGCCTGGATCCTGCGCAGCTGGTGCTGCCGATGTTCGTCGCCGACGGCATCGACGCGCCTCGCGAGATCACGTCGATGCCCGGCGTCTACCAGCACACGATGGAGTCCCTCCGCGTGGCTGCCGCCGAGGCTGTCACGGCAGGCGTCGGTGGGCTGATGCTGTTCGGAGTCCCGAAGGAGGACGACAAGGACGCCGTCGGTTCCGGCGCGGACGATCCGGACGGTGTGCTCAACCGTGCGCTGCGAGTACTTCGTGACGACCTGGGCGACACCACGGTTCTGATGGCCGACACGTGTCTCGACGAGTTCACCGACCACGGGCACTGCGGCGTCCTCGACGCCGACGGTCGTGTCGACAACGACGCGACCCTGCCCCGCTACGAGTCGATGGCCGTCGCGCAGGCTCGAGCCGGCGCACACGTCGTCGCACCGAGCGGCATGATGGACGGCCAGGTCGCTGCGATCCGGTCCGCCCTCGACGATGCGGGCTTCGCCGACGTCTCGATCCTCGCCTACACGGCCAAGTACGCGTCCGCGTTCTACGGCCCGTTCCGCGAGGCCGTCGGATCGTCGCTGGAGGGCGACCGTCGGACCTACCAGCAGGATCCTGCGAACAGACTGGAGTCGCAGCGCGAGCTCCTCGCCGACCTCGACGAGGGTGCGGACATGGTGATGGTCAAACCGGCCATGAGCTACCTCGACATCCTGCGCGACGTCGCCGACCGGTCCGACGCTCCCGTCGCCGCGTACCAGGTGAGCGGTGAGTACGCGATGATCGCCGCAGCAGGCGCACAGGGTTGGATCGACGCGGACGCCGCGTTCTACGAGTCCGTCCTGTCGATCGCCCGCGCGGGCGCCTCGATCATCCTGACCTACGCCGCCGTGGACCTCGCACGTCGGCTCTGAGGCTTCGCTGTGAACCGGTCTCAGCTAGACCAATTACTCTGGAGTGCATGACCGTCCCCCCACCCGTACCTGACACAACGGGCGCTCCCAACCGCCCGGAGAGTGTGAGGCTGGCCGTTGAACTCTGGGCCGTGGTGATCGTTGCCATGGCGATCGTGATGATCGCCCGCTATCCGATCGCGTTCGAGGTGTCCGAGGACTACCTCGACGACATGAAGAAGGCAGGCGAGGACGTTCCGTTCAGCGCGACCGCGCTCGCGGTGGTTGTGACAGTTCTGTCGATCGCCGTGATCACGGCCATCACCGCAGTGGTCCTCAAGTTCACCTGGGACGGGCGCAACTGGGCCCGTCAGACACTTGGTGTGTTCAGCGCATTCCTCGCGGTTCAGCTCGTCTTCGGGGTGATCTCCCTGTTCATCACCACCGACAGCAACGACGGGGCTACCGTTCCAGCATGGGCGACGATCTTCGTGATCATCGGCGGTGTCGCGGCGATCGGCGCGCTCGTCGCGTTGATGCATCGAGACACCACCGTCTTCTGCCGTGACGTCGCGGCGTGGCGGTCCGGAAATCGACAGAACGGCGGTGTGCGGTGATCGAGATCAAAGCCCGAACCAGAGGCCCGAAGCCTGATCCGAAGGACCGTCCGACGCTCGTCGTGTGGGCGATGCGGCTGTGGATGATCTCCGGTGCGCTGCTGATCGCACTGGGCGTACTCACCGTCGTCGACCAGTCGGTGAACGTTGGACTCGAGTTCGGTCCGCTCGCGATCGGCGTGCTCATCATTCTGCTCGGCGTCGCATATCTGCTGCTCGGCGCGAAGACGTATCGCGGAGAGCTGCAGTGGCGGTCGTCGCTGTCGGCGCTGACATGCGTTGTCGTCGCCATGCTGCTGCCGCTGACGATCGGCTTCCAGAGCGGCGGCCTCGCTGTTGCCCTGGCGTGCGCGGTGATCGGCCTCGCCGGTTCGTTGCTCGCGTATCGGCCGCGCGCCGACAAGTGGTTCAACTGCAAGCTCAGCGGCGACTGCGAACCCGATTCGACGTCAGGCTCCGTCTCGTGACCGACAGTTCGGACGAGCGCCAGACGGACGAACCCGAGGTCGACACAGTCGAGGCTGAGGACACCCGGCCCGCCGACGCGGAGACCGAACCCGCTGTTGCGCTCGATCCGCTTCCGGAGGACGTGGGGGAGACGCTCTTCTACGAACCCGGTGGCAGTTGGTGGGTGGTCGTCATCGGGCCGGCGTTGTTGGCGCTGACGTTGTGGCTCGAGATCGCTGGCAAGGGCCGCATCCACTGGGAGGTCCTCACGATCTTCGGCGTGGTGCTCATCGGCTTCTCGATACTGCAGGTCAAGGCCGCTCGACGCCATGTCTCGGTGCGCCTCACCGAGCAGACGCTGCAGCAGGGCACTCGAACCATCGCTCTATCCGACATCGTGACGGTGTACCCGGAGAACCGCGGCGGCGACTTCCAGGACTGGGAGAGCGCTCCCGCACTCGGCGAGCTGCACGCGGTGCCGCGTCGTCGGAAGGGCGTCGGCGTCAAACTGAAGAACGGCAAATTGGCGCAGGCGTGGGCACGCGACGTCGACCGCTTCCGCTCGGAACTGACCGATGCACATCTGGCCGTGAAACTCGGTCTTCCGCCGAAGGGGACGAAGTCGCCAGGTGAGTGACCGGAGATTCGGCCCCGGCGTCGCGGCGGCCGCGGTTCTGACAACACTCGCGGTGATCGTCGGAGGCGTGGTGTGGATGAACTCGCGCGGCGGGCCCGACGACACCTCCCGGGCCGCTGAACCTCCTGCACGGGTGATCCAGCACGTCAATCTCGGCGACAGCTTCGCTGCGGGAACCGGCATCCTGCCGCTTCAGCCAGACTCCCAGTTCACCTGCCAACGGTCGTCGTCCGACTTCGCGACCGTGCTCGCCGCCCGCCGTGGTCACCACCTCGTGGACGTCGCCTGCGCGGGCGCGCGGACCGAACACCTGTACCGGGCCCAGTACGAGGGCGCAGGACCTCAGCTCGACGCAGTCACTCCGAACACGGATCTCGTCACACTGATGATCGGTGGCAACGACGCGTCGCTCTACTCATCGTTGATCAGGGACTGCGCAGACGTGGCCGACACCGACCCGTCCGGCGCGCCGTGCAGAACCGAACTGGGTTCCGGTCCCGCGGACTCGATCCGGGAGGAAATCGCTCCGGCCGTCGAGAAGGGACTCCGCGACATCGCGGCCCGCGCTCCACACGCGAGGGTCGTGATCGTCGGATACCCGTGGCTGGTACCGCCGTCGACGTCGTGCAGGCCCGCCGTCCGGATCGCCGACGGAGACATCGCGTACGTCCGACGAGTGCAGTCGCGGCTCAACGCGGCGATCGCACGAGCCGCGTCTGCGGCTGGGGCGACGTTCGTCGACATGTCGGTCCGCTCCCGCGGCCACGACGCCTGCGCGGCGAAGGGCATCCGCTGGATCGAACCGATGGTCGGCGGGTCGTCGCCGATCGTGATGCACCCCAATGCGGCGGGGCAGCGAGCGATCGCCGACGCTGTCGAGTCCGCGCTCGGATGATATAGCGGCCACTTTCAGCGACAGCGTGTCACAGAAAGTGCCATCCATCGAATACGTTTGAACCATGTCAGATCGGAATCGGTGGGCGGTGCAACGGCTCCAGCTGGAGAACTTCAGGTGCTTTGATCGGCTCGACATAGACTTCGATCCCGACCTCACAGTGTTCATCGGTGTCAACGGTGCAGGCAAGACGGCGGTTCTCGATGCCCTTTCGGTCATGCTCTCGACGGCTCTGTACGAGCTCGGGGATGATCGTCGTGGGTTCGCAACATCTGATGTCCGCTTGGTTGCGGACGTCGACAGCGCTTCGTCCGTGGCCTCGATGGAGGCAGAGTATCCAGTGTCGGGGCTCCTACAGGCTGAGCTTGCGGGGCGTCAGTGCTGGTGGCGACGAGTGAAGACGAGCCGTTCAGGCCGTACGAGTTGGGCGGAGAAGAAGGCGATCGATGCAATCGTCACGGATGCGTGGAACGCCGCCACCGCCGACGATCCGATTTCGATGCTGCCGGTCGTAGCGATGTACGGCGTGGAGAGGCTCGTCGGCGTGCGGAACGCGCGCGGTGCCATTCCTCGTTCTCGCAAGTCCGCTTATGCTGCGGCACTCGACGGGAAGTCAGATCTCACACGACTGTCGACCTATATTCAAGGATTGACAGTCGACGACTACACCGCCACAGTCGAGCGCGGCATCCCGGATTCTCCCGAGTCGCGTCAGCTCGCAGCGATCCGCCTCGCGTGTGACCGGGTGCTCGAAACGACGGGCTGGCGAGGGCCGTACTGGCGGCAGAACGTCGGAGAACTCACGATGGCGCATGACGAGCACGGAGAGCTCCCGCTGTCATTTCTGTCGAGCGGCTTGAAGATCGCCGCCGGACTGACGATCGACCTAGCGAGCCGCGCCGCTCGTGCGAACCCCGCGATCGGTGGAGCAGAACTGTTGGACTCGGTTCCGGGGATCGTTTTGATCGACGAGGTCGACCTCCACCTCCATCCAGACTGGCAGCAGCAGATCATCCCGTCGATGCGGACCGCGTTCCCCAATGTTCAGTTCATCGTCACGACTCATAGCCCGCAGGTCCTATCGACAGTTCCGGCCGACCAGATCCGAGTCTTGGACGGCGACGCCGTGTCGCACGTCGATTTCTCGGAGGGACTGCGCAGTGATGTCGTGCTTCGTGAAGTAATGGGCACTGACCCGCTCCCTGATGTGGCAGTGACGAGAAGACTCCGAAAGTATGTGGAACTCGTCGGAGACGGCCACGGATTGGGTGACGAGGCACAGGGCTTGCGGAGGGCACTGGACGATGAGCTCGGTGGGGCAGCGTTTGTGCCCGCGCTGGCGGACGCCGACGCCAGCATGACGTTCTACGACCTGGACGAGTGAATGAGGCGGATTCCGAAGGGGGCGGAGCCGAACATACTTCGCGAGGCGAATGCACGCGGTGTCCACTACGACGACTGGGACGGCAAACTGCGCACCGCGATACGAGCGGCGCTTCATGCAGAGCAGAACGGGGTGTGCGCATACTGCGAGCGTCCCGTTCGAGTCGAGCGGTCCGACGATGTGTCACGGATGGTCGTCATCGAGCACTTTCATCCTCGTTCCGGATCGCCGCGCACCGGCAAATGGAAGAGCTCGCAGTGTCGAGCAGCGTCAGGAGCAACGAGCCATGAGTCGTCGAGAACCGCGTGGTCGAACTTGTTGCTGTCGTGTGACGGGTCAGGGCCGCACGGTGCGCGCACATGTGATTCGAAGAAGGGCGGCTCGGACATCTGTTCCCGATTCGCGAATCCGAAGACGACGCATCTCGACCGCTTGGTGGACATCGGCCGAGATGGCCGTGCACGGCCCGTCGACAGTCTGCCTCCCGGTGCCGACGCCGTGGTCGACAGCGAACTGAACCTCAATGCAGAATTCCTGTGCGAGGCGCGCAGGTCGTATTTCGCAGTTCAACTCCGTGAGTACAACAAAGCCAAGACACGGCACAGAGGACTGTCTTCGGTGCAGAAGCAGATCCTCGTCAACCGATTTCGAGAGCGAGCAAGCCGGCCGGGCACCCCGCACCCGTCGGTTCTGCTCGCGGTCGCGAACAGCATCGAGGCGAAAATCTAAGGAATGAACGTCGCCGTCGTTCAAACCTGAGAACAACCTGGGCCGATTGGGTGCATCGCTGAGGTTTTGGGACACTGGAAGTCATGGCCGCACCAGCCGAGAACACCGCACCGTCCACCGCTCGCAGCGAGGAGTACTTCGCCCGTGCCGCACATGCGACGCCGGGCGGTGTGAACTCCCCGGTCCGTGCGTTCTCGGCCGTCGGAGGCACCCCTAGGTTCATCACCTCGGCCTCCGGGTCCACGCTGACCGACGTCGACGGCAATACCTACGTCGACCTGGTGTGTTCTTGGGGTCCGATGATCCTTGGGCACGCCCATCCGGCAGTCGTGGACGCAGTCCGCACAGGCGCCGCCGGCGGCCTCTCATTCGGTGCTCCGACCGTCGGAGAGATCGAACTCGCCGAAGAGATCATCGACCGCGTCGACCCGGTCTCCCGCGTCCGACTCGTCAACTCGGGCACCGAGGCGACGATGTCGGCGGTCCGACTCGCTCGCGGATTCACCGGTCGAAGCAAGATCGTGAAGTTCTCCGGCTGTTATCACGGTCACGTCGACGCACTGCTCGCGGACGCGGGCTCAGGCCTGGCGACGCTCGGGCTGCCGACCTCGCCCGGTGTGACCGGAGCGTCCGCGCACGACACGATCGTGCTTCCGTACAACGATCTGGCCGCGGTCGAGGCCGCGTTCGCCGAGCACGGTGCAGACATCGCCGCGGTCATCACCGAAGCCGCCGCGGGAAACATGGGCGCGATCGCGCCCGTCGCCGGATTCAATGCGGGTCTGCGAGCGATCACCGCACAGCACGGCGCGCTGCTGATCATGGACGAAGTGATGACGGGCTTCCGGGTGAGCCCGGCCGGCTACTACGGCCTCGACGGTGTGGCTGGTGACCTCTACACCTTCGGCAAGGTGATGAGCGGTGGACTGCCTGCCGCCGCGTTCGGCGGGCGGACCGACATCATGGAGCACCTCGCCCCCCTCGGGCCCGTCTACCAGGCCGGAACCCTGTCCGGCAATCCCGTTGCCGTCGCGTCCGGCCTCGCCACGCTCCGAAACGCCACCGCCGACGTGTACGCGACCCTCGACGCCAACGCGAATCGCATCGCGGGAATGGTCGGCGACGCGTTGACCGCCGCGGGCGTGGCCCACCGGGTGCAGTTCTCCGGAAACCTGTTCAGCTTCTTCTTCACCGACAGCGACGAGCCGATCGTCGACTATGCGGGAGTCAAGAAGACGCAGACCTGGCGCTTCGCGCCGTTCTTCCACGCACTGCTGGCGGGCGGCGTGTACGCGCCGCCGAGCGCCTTCGAAGCGTGGTTCGTGTCCGCAGCGCTGGACGACGACGCGTTCTCGCGCATCGCCGACGCACTGCCCGCAGCTGCCGCCGCCGCGGCCGCAGCGCTCGCCCCCGGAGAGGGAAACTGATGAAGACGATCGTCCACATGATGCGCCACGGCGAAGTCCACAATCCCGAGGGCATCCTGTACGGCCGCCTGCCCGGCTTCCGCCTGGCGGAGAACGGGCGCGACCAGGCGCAACGTGTTGCGGACGCACTCGCCGATCACGACATCTCCCACGTGTTCGCATCGCCGCTGCAACGCGCGCAGGAGACCGCCACTCCGATCGCCGCCGCGCACGGCAAGGAGATCATCACGATTCCGGACCTCATCGAGGCCGGAAACCAGTTCGAGGGTCTGCGGGTGGCAGTGGGCGACGGCGCCTTGCGCCAGCCGCGTCACTGGGCGAAGCTGCGCGACCCGTTCACCCCGTCGTGGGGCGAGCCCTACATCCAGATCGCTCACCGCATGCTCGCCGCGGCGAGCGAGGCACGTGACGCCGCTCGCGGCCACGAAGCCGTGTGCGTCAGCCATCAGCTCCCGGTCTACACTCTCCGTCGATTCCTCGAAGGTCAGCGGCTCTGGCACGACCCGCGGGTGCGCCAGTGCTCGCTGGCCTCGCTGACCAGCCTGGTCTACGACGGTGACGCGCTCATCGACATCGTGTACTCGGAGCCGGCCGGAGCGTCGGACCCCCGCATCACGGGCGCGTGACGACGATGGCTCGACTTCGCCGCGTCGCGGCTGCCGCCGTCGCGCTGTTCACCGCTGTCGCCGTCATCGCGGGCTGCAGCACCGGCGACGACGCCGTCGTCCCGGCACAGGGAAACCAGTTCGTGTCGCCGGACGGCAAGATCGTGATCGAGTACCCGATCGACCAGCGGCGTACCGTCGGCGACGTCAAGGGCCCGGATCTGTTGACCGGTGAGACGATCTCGATCTCGAAGTTCCAGGGCGACGTCGTCGTGCTGAACGTGTGGGCGTCGTGGTGCGCGCCGTGCCGCAAGGAGTTCACCGAACTCGACGCCGCGTACCTCGCGACCCGGGACAAGGGTGTGGCGTTCCTCGGAATCGACTTCCGGGACAGCAAATCGAGCGCGCAGGACTTCGTGAGCGACAACAAGGTCGCGTACCGATCCATCTTCGACTACGGCGGAGCGTCACTCGCCTCGCTCGGAGTTCCGGTCGGCGCAGTCCCGACGACAGTGATCCTGGATCGTCAGCACCGACCCGCCGTGGTGTACCTGCGGTCGATCACCGCAGACGAGCTCAAGGCAGCCGTCCTTCGCGTCGCGAGCGAGTCGAAATGACCGTGACGCCCCTGGCGTCGGTCGGCGAGACGTTCGCCACGACCGTCACCTCCGGCCCGCTCCTGCTCGGCATGGGCGCGGCCATGATCGCAGGTCTCGTCTCGTTCGCGTCACCCTGCGTGGTTCCGCTGGTCCCCGGATACCTGTCGTACCTCGCAGGCCTCGTCGGCGCGGACGCGCCCGCGGTGACGGCGACCGAGGGACGGAAGAAGGGGCGGTACCGAGTAGTCGGCGCGGCGGGCCTGTTCGTCCTCGGCTTCACCGTCGTCTACGTTCTTGCGACGGCGGCGGTGTTCGGCCTCACGGCGACGTTCCTCGATGCAGAGCGACTCGAGCTGTGGCAGCGCATCGGCGGTGTCATCACGATCATCATGGGCCTGGTGTTCCTGGGCATGATCCCGTTTCTGCAGCGTGACCGCCGAATGGCCCCGCGCCGCTACTCCGGCGTGATCGGCGCGCCGATCCTCGGCGGCGTCTTCGCCATCGGTTGGGTCCCCTGCACCGGCGCCACGCTCGGCGCGGTCGTCGTCGCCGGAATGTCGACCGAAGGGTCGTCGGCCTGGCGCGGAGCGCTGCTGGTGACCGCCTACTGCCTCGGCCTCGGTCTGCCGTTCCTGATCATGGCGGCGTCGTCGGCTTGGGCGGTGCGGAGCCTTGGCTTCCTGCGCAGGCACACTCGCGTCATCCAGATCATCGGCGGTGTCTCACTGATCATCCTCGGAGCACTGATGGTGACCGGAGCATGGATGGACTTCGTCAACTGGATCCGCCTCCATCTGATCAGCGACTGGGAAGTGGGCATATGAGTACGCCGAATCCGGTGCAGCGCTTTGTGATCGCGCCGCTCCGCAAGACCTGGCGCGGTCTGACGTCGATGCGGACAGCACTCGCCCTGCTGTTCCTGCTGGCGTTGGCCGCCATCCCCGGCGCACTCCTGCCACAGCGTGACCTCAATGAGCAGAAGACGCTCGACTACATCGCCAAGCGCGGTGAACTCGGTGTGTGGATGGACCGGGTGCAACTGTTCGACGTGTACTCGTCGAGTTGGTTCACCGCGATCTACGTGCTGCTGTTCGTCTCACTCGTCGGGTGTCTGACGCCGCGCATCTGGGAGCACTACAAGGCGATGCGGACTCCGCCCGTCGCCGCGCCGCGCAACCTCAAGCGCCTGCCGCGTCACGTCACCGAGACCGTCGACGGCGAGCCTGCCGAGATCGCCGAGCGGATCACCGGGAACCTTCGCGGGTGGCGCACGCGGACCGTCGTCGTCGAACCGTCGAAGCGGTATCCCGACGGCGCCGTCGAGGTGTCGGCGGAGAAGGGCTACCTCCGCGAGTTCGGCAACCTCGTCTTCCACTTCGCGCTCTTGTCGCTGCTCGTCACGATCGCGGTGGGCAAGATGTTCGGCTACGAGGGCACTCGCACACTGGTCGCCGACGGCGAGCAGGTCCTGTGCAACACGTCGACGGCCGTCTACGACTCGTTCCGTTCGGGGGCGATGGTCGACGGCACTGAGCTGGCGCCGTTCTGTTTCCGCGTCGACGACTTCTCCGCGACGTTCCTCGAGTCGGGTCAGCCGGACATGTACGACGCGAAGGTGGCGTACACCGACGATCCGGCGTCCGACCCCGCGACGTGGGACAAGACCTCCGTGCAGGTGAACAAGCCGCTGCGCGTCTCGGGCGACCGCGTCTACGTGCTCGGCAACGGTTTCGCGCCGACCTTCACGGTCACGTTCCCCAATGGTCAGAAGCGAACGCAGACCGCGCCGTTCATCCCCCAATCCACTCAGACGATGCTGTCCGAGGGCGCAGTCCGTTTCGACACACCCGCGGGCATGTTCCCGGACGCCGACGTCCGCCGGAAGAACCAGATCGCGATCGAGGGTCTGTTCGCGCCCGACCCGGTGTTCATGCACAACCTGCTCGACTCGCAGTCGCCCGTCGTGAACTCGCCCGCAGTGGCGATCCGCGTGTACCGCGGCGACACCGGCATCGACACCGGTCAACCGCAGAACGTGTACACGCTCGACCAGAAGCTCATCGATCAGGGACGACTGACACGGAAGGCGTCAGTCAACCTCGAAGTGGGCCAGGACACCGTGCTCGACGACGGGACACGCGTCTCGTTCGACGGCTACAAGCGGTGGGTGTCCGTGCAGGTGTCGCACGACCCGGCGCAGGGCGGAGTACTCGTCTCGGCCGTCGTCATGGTCCTCGGACTGCTCGTGTCGCTGCTGATCCGCCGTCGCCGTATCTGGGCTCGGCTGGTGCCAGACACGGAAGTCCGACGTACTGTAGTAGAAGTGGCCGGACTGGCCCGGACCGATCAGGCGGGCTGGGGCGAAGGCTTCGAAGACCAGGCGCACGGTCTGTTGACCGACGCCGACAAGCGCGGACGCGGTCGACTGTGACCCGACGCGAGCACAACACGAAGGAACATTGATGGGCGACAACGGATACGTCGACATGGATCTGGCCCGGCTCTCGGACTGGCTGTACGGCACCTCGATGGTGGTGTATGTGCTCGCGATGGTGATGTTCCTGCTGTCCCTCGCGCCGATGTTCTACACGAAGGTGGCCGCCGCTCAGCGTGCGGAGCAGAAGGAACTCGTCCCCGCCGCCGGAGTTCCCGGCGATCGAGTTCCCGGTCGTGTCGTCGATTCGACGCCGCGCCGCCAGCTCGGCGACGTGCTGTCCGGCATGGGTTGGGCAGTCGCGTTCGTCGGCATCATCGCGCACCTCGTGTCGATCATCCTTCGCGGCGTCGCCACCGACCGTGCGCCGTGGGGCAACATGTACGAGTTCATCTCATTGACGATGCTCGCCTGCGTCGTCGCCGGAGTCGTCTCACTGCGTAAGCCGACCTACCGGCCGCTCCTCAGCTTCGTGCTGCTGCCCGTGGTGCTTCTCATGTTCATCGGTGGTCGCTACCTGTACACGCAGCCTGCGCCGGTGGTGCCCGCGCTGAAGTCGTACTGGCTGATCATCCACGTCTCGATCATCTCCATCGCGTCGGGCATCCTCCTGGTCTCGGGAGTCGCGAGTGTCCTCTACCTCGTCCGACAGCGGTGGGCGACTGATCTCGAGTCTGATTCAGACGGTGTAACCGGATTCCTCAATCGTGTTCTCCCGTCGAGTGATGCACTCGACCGGGTCGCGTACAAGTGTGTGGTCGTCGGATTCCCGCTGTTCGGACTCGGCATCATCCTGGGCGCCATCTGGGCCGAAGCCGCCTGGGGCCGCTTCTGGGGCTGGGACCCCAAGGAGAGCGTCTCGTTCATCGCGTGGGTCATCTACGCGGCCTATCTCCACGCCCGCGCCACCGCGGGCTGGCGCAAGGGGGCGGCCTGGGTGAATGTGGCCGGTTTCATCGCGCTGCTGTTCAACCTCTTCGCCATCAATCTCATCGTCTCCGGCCTCCACTCGTACGCGGGCCTGTGAGCCGCGCGATCTGAGCCTCTCAACGACAAACCGCTCCCCTCGCCGGCGTCCGCTCACTTGTAGAAGTGAGCAGATGTCGCTGGGGGGAGCGGTTTGCTGCTGAGGTGTGCGGGAAGCGTCAGCCGCGGTTGAGGAGGTCGACGACGTCGGCCTCGCGGAAGCGACGGTGGCCGCCCGGGGTGCGGATCGACTTGAGGACGCCGGACGACGCCCAGCGGGCGACGGTCTTCGGGTTCACGTTGAACATGGCGGCGACCTGGCCGGGTGTCAGGTTGTGCTGTGCGGCGAGTGCCGGAGTGATCAACTCTGAGGCCTGCTCGTCGTGCTCTGCGGTTGTGGTCATCGGACCCTCCTGGAGTCGTGGGACGACGCGGTCTGCGTCGTGTCGGTTCATTCCCCGTCCTGGCTCCACTAGTACACGCACTTGGGGTGGTTGCTCGAACAGTCAGGTGTAGGTAAAGAGGCCGTAATGTCCGTTGAGGGACCTTTGGCGCGGCATCCGTCCCACGTCACGGGCCGTATCCTAGGAGGTATGAGTGAAGACCTCCCCGTGGAAGCGGACATGAAGAACGCCGGCGCCGAGAACGCCGGGACGGGCGAGAAGCCCGCGACGACCGGAACGTTGATCACCGCGATCGTTCTGTACACCGCGGCTCGTCTCGCGTTGGTCGTGGCGATCGCGGCCGTCATCTTCTTCGTCGGCAAGGCTGCAGGCGTCGACGTTCCGCTCGTCGTCGCTGCCGTGTTCGGTGTCCTGATCGCACTGCCGGTCGGCATGGTCGCGTTCAAGACCCTTCGTCTCCGGGTCAACGACCAGATCACCCGCATCGACGCCGCGCGCAGTGCTCGTCATGACGAACTCCAGTCGCGTCTGCGGGGCGACAGCGAATGACTGACACGCGGATCGTCGAGCACACCTCCGATCGTGCGTGGACGGCGGAAGCGGTCCGCCGGATCGGGGCGGACGGTCTGCGCAGTGCCGACACTCACCTGCTGAAGGTCGACCTGCCGTCGTGGTCGCGGACCGAGGCAGGTGGGATCGACCTGTACTTGAAAGACGAGTCGACGCACCCGACGGGGTCCCTCAAGCACCGTCTCGCACGATCGCTGTTCCTGTACGCGTTGTGCAACGGATGGATTCGTCCGGGCACTACCGTGATCGAGGCGTCCTCGGGATCGACTGCAGTGTCGGAGGCGTACTTCGCCAAGCTCATCGGCGTGCCGTTCGTCGCGGTGATGATGAAGGGCACCTCGCCTCGCAAGACGGAACTCATCGAAGCGCAGGGCGGCCGTTGTCATTTCGTCGACTCGCCGTCGGAGATCTACGCCGTCGCACAGCGCCTCGAAGCCGAGTTGGACGGTCACTTCATCGATCAGTTCACGATGGCCGAGCGGGCGACGGATTGGCGGGGCAACAACAACATCGCCGAATCGGTGTTCGCGCAGATGGCCGGTGAGCCGCATCCGGTGCCGGAGTGGATCGTTGTCGGCGCAGGCACCGGCGGCACCTCGGCGACCTTCGGGAGGTACGTCCGCTACCAGCAGCACGACACACGCCTGGCCGTCGTCGACGTCGAGAACTCGGTGTTCCTCCCCGCCTACGAGGCAGGCGACGGAACGATCACGTCGACGGGTGGATCCCGGATCGAGGGGATCGGCCGCCCCCGGGTGGAACCGTCGTTCGTCTCGCAGGTGATCGATCGGATGATAGGTGTGCCCGACGCGTCGTCGGTGGCCGCGGCGCGGTTCCTCAGCTCACGCCTCGGACGCCGGGTCGGCGGGTCCACCGGAACCAATTTCTGGGGGGCGTGCACGATCATGGCGGAGATGGCGGACGCAGGCCGCGCGGGCAGTGTGGTCTCGCTCCTGTGCGACAGTGGCGACCGTTACGATCACACCTACTACAACGACGAGTGGGTCGCCGAACAGGAACTCGACCTCGCGCCGCCCACCGCCGTGCTCACCGAATACTTCGCCACGGGAGTCTGGAACTCCTGAAGGAGACGCCATGCCCGTCGTCGACGCCGTCGACCTGGTCCGTGAATACCGAATGGGAACGGAGACGGTCCGCGCGCTCGACGGTGCGTCGCTGAGCCTGGACGGCGGTCAGTTCGTGTCGGTCGTCGGACCGTCCGGGGCGGGCAAGTCGACGTTGCTGCACATCATCGGTGCACTCGACAGTCCGACGTCCGGGTCGATCGAGGTCGACGGAGTCGACCTGACCTCGCTGTCCGACGATGCGGCGTCGGAGTTCCGCAGGCATCGAGTCGGATTCATCTTCCAGTTCTTCAATCTCGTACCGACGCTGTCGGCGTGGGAGAACGTCGCGCTGCCGATGCTGCTCGACTCGCGCTCGCTGGCGAAGGCCAGGCCGCGTGCGGTCGAACTCATGGAACGGGTCGGTCTCGGGCATCGGATCGATCACCGGCCGTCTGAACTGTCCGGCGGCCAGATGCAACGCGTCGCCATCGCCCGGTCGTTGATCATGGAGCCGACGATCGTCCTCGCCGACGAACCGACGGGCAACCTCGACTCCCACACCGGTGCCGACGTTCTGCAGCTGTTGTCCGACGTCGCACACGAAGACGTGAACAGGCTGGTGCTGATGGTGACGCACGACGCCGCCGCCGCTCGAGCGTGTGACCAGGTGGTGACAGTCCGGGACGGACGAGTGATCAACGGGTCGCTCTGATGCCGGGCCTCGGAGTCGGTTTGACGCGGATCAGGGTGCTGGGCCTGCGTGAGCTGACGTCGCACAGACTCCGGGTGGTCACGTCGCTGCTCGTCGTCACGGTGTCGTCGGCACTGCTCGTCGCTGTGCTGTCGGTGTACGGCTCGTTGACCGCGTCGGTACGTGACTTCAACGCAGCGATCGCCGGCGTCGCGACCGTCGAGGTCGCGGGCATCACCGATTCGGGTGTGCCCGCGTCGATCGCGGGCGAACTCCGCGCACGCGTTCCGCTGGCGGAAGATGTGGTGCCGATCGTCCGCGGGTCGGTCGTCATCGACGACCGACCGACTGTGCTCCTCGGGTCGGACTATCGAGCCTCGATGCTGTCGCCGGAGCTCGGGGCCGCTGCCGAGTCGGACGATTCCGGGTTGAGCATCGACGACCTCTCCGACGGCATCGTGGTCGGGCCGGCGGTCGGACTGTCCGTGGGGCAGACCCTGGAGGTGGGCGGCGAGAGTCTCACAGTCCGCAGAGTGCTCGGCGATGAGGCGTCGTCGCTCAACGGAGGCCGATTCGTCTTCGCGTATCTGCCGTTGGCACAACGCCTCTCCGGACTGGTCGACGCCGTCGACTCTCTGTTGATCGTCCCCGCACAAGGTGCCGACACCGGTGCATTGCGCGAGTCGGTCGAAGAGGTGGTCGGGGATCGGGCGAGCGTCGTCGATCCCGACTTCCGTGTTCGTCAGGCGGAGGTCGCGAGCTCCGTCGTCCGTGACTCGACGCTCCTCGTGTCGATGGTGTCGTTGGTCATCGCAGCATTCCTGGTGTTCAACACGATGAACATGGCGGTCGCGTCCCGTCGACGCAGTCTCGCGATGATCCGCGCTCTCGGCGGACGACGCCGGCATCTGGCAGGCGATCTACTCGGCGAATCCGCGCTCTTCGGTGTCGTCGGAGGCGTTGCGGGCATCCCGATCGGAATCGTCGCCGGCCGTTGGGCACTGGGCCGGGTGCCGGGTGGATCGTCCTCGGTCGGGATGGACGTCAGTTACACGCTGCCTGCGTTGGTTCCCGTGGCGGGGATCGGCGCTGCAGTTCTCGCCTGTGTCGGGGCGACGGCGCTCGCAGCGAAGGCAGTCTTCTCGGTGACACCGGTGGAAGCGATGGCTCCGGGGCAGGTGACCGAGGCTGCGGGCATGTCGCGACGGCTTCTGTGGGCGTCGGGCGTGGTCGGTGTGATCGGCATCGCGGGGGCGTGGCTCATCGTCGAGATCGTCGACGGGCGTGCCGCGATTCTCGCGGGAGCGGTCTACGCCGTCGGCGGGCTGGTCCTGTGCTTCGCCCTCAGCCCACTGCTGGTGGCCGGAGTGCGAGCGGTGGCCGCCCGATTCGCCGGGCCGGGAAGGCTCGCCGCGGTGAACTCCGAACGTGCACCGCGGCGAGTGTGGGCGACGGTGATGACCGTCGCCGTCGCAGTGTCGGTCGGCATCGGGATATCGGGTGCCCTGAACAACCTCGTCGGGTCGTTGTCGTCGTCGTTGGACGGGTTGAGTGAACCAGACCTCTACGTGTCGTCGCAGGATGCAGAGTCGATTCCGACCGGGCCGATACTCGACCCGGCGGTCCGGCGTGCAGTCGCGGCGACACCGGGCTTGAAGCAGGTGGTCGGCGGACAATGGGCGAATGTGAACCTCGGAGACGCTCGGATCGTCCTGCAGGGACTCGAGCGGGGAGCGGCGGCTCCGTTCCTGCGGAAGGCGTCGCCGGAGGCGGCGGACGAGGTCCTGAACGGTCGGGGAATCCTGTTGTCGCGCACGTTGGCCCGCACACTCGACGCCGAAGTCGGCGACGAGCTCACGGTGGCCACGCCCACCGGACCCCGGCGGCTGCGAGTCCTCGAGACGGTGAACTACGTGTCGATGGACTCCGGGGTGGCTGCCGTGTCCATCAACCTGTTGCACACGTGGTTCAACCGCCCGGGCGACACCTATCTCCAGGTGATGCTCGACGACGGCGCCGATCACGACGCGGTGCGTCGTGCGGTCACCGCGGTCGCCGATGCGCATCCCGGAGTCGGAGGCTCGCCGGTGAACGTCTACACCGGGGCGGAGGGGTTGGCCGCCGCGCAGCGCACCGCGGAGCAGTCGGGTGGGTTCACCGTCGCGATCCAGTGGATCGTGTCAGGGGCCGCGGCGATCGCCCTTCTCAACACGCTCCTGTTGTCGGTGCTGGAACGACGCCGAGAGATCGGCGTGTTGCGGTCGATGGGCGCCTCTCGCCGATTCGTCTTCCGCATGGTGCTCGCCGAAGCGGGCGCCATCGCAGTGATCGGAGCGGTGACCGGTGTGGTCATGGGTACCGGACTGCACGTCCTCGCGGATGCGATCCTCACCGAGACGACGTCCATCGACATCGTCTACAGCCCACTCTGGTCGTCGAGCTGGTACGTCGCAGTGTCGGCTGCCCTCTGCCTTCTCGGCGCCGTCGTCCCCGCGGTCCGGGCGTCGCGTCAGAACATCAGCGAATCGATCACTTCCGAGTAGTTCCATCAACTTGGTCGTCAATAAATATTGACAACGGCTTCGTTGTCAACATAACCTGACACCATGCACGACGAAGAGATGCCGACCGACACCGACTCGATGACGGGAACCGCAGCGAGCTCCGACCCTGCAGTCGGACTGGGGACAGTCCGGGCGCTGAGGACTCTCGCGGACCGCCTCGAAGACGTTCACGTCGCCTCCGCCCGAGCCGCGGGCTGGAGCTGGCAGGCGATCGCGGACGTCCTACAGGTCAGCCGGCAGGCCGTGCACCAGAAGCACTCGTATCGAGAGGCTGCACCAGCAGCTGGAAAGGACGGCAACGATGTTTGACCGTTTCTCGCGGGAAGACCGCACACTGTTCATGTTCGCCACGCAGGAGGCCCGCGACCTGGGCCACCCGTCGTTCGGCAACGACCATCTGATCCTCGGGATGCTCTGCAACGCGCGGAGCCCCATTTTCACCCTGCTCGGGGAGCGGGGTCTCACCCTCGACGCTGCGCGCGGCGTCGTACGTGAGTTCCACCAGTCCGACAAGCCGACCGCAGAGTCGGACGAGAAGAACCGATACGACGAGGACCGAGACGCCCTCGCCAGCATCGGCATCGATCTGGACCGCGTGCGCGCCGCGGTCCGGGACAAGTTCGGCGACGATCTCGCGGACGGTTGGGGCGAACGCCGCGGCCGTGGTCGCGGTGCCCGTCGTGGCGACGGATGCGACGACCGTCGCGGTCACCACCGTCCGCACGGCCGTGGGCCGGGATTCGGTGGACCGTTCGGCGGACCGGGTGGACCCGGTGGGCCGGGCTGGGACGGCGAAGGTCCGTGGGAGGGCGGTCGCGGTCGTCGTGGTCCCCGTGGGAGAGGCCGTGCACGCATGAACGGCCCGGTCCGGGACGCCATGCACTCCGCTGTCACTCTGGCGAGGGCTCGTGGCGACCGCAGCATCGGCGCCGAGCATCTGCTCCTCGGGATTCTCGACGCAGGTGATCCCGCATCGCGTGCGGTGATCGAATCGGTGACCGACGTCGACAGCCTGCGCGGTGCGGTGACGGAACTCCTCGACAGCCGCGCGGCTGTCTGACGCGTTCCCAGGATTCGTCTGACCATCGAGGTCCGCGGACACTGTGTCTGCGGACCTCGATGGTCGTACCGATCTCAGGAGAAGGCAAGCGCCAATCCGGTCGCGACCGACCACGCGAGCATCGCCAGGCCCGTCGTCGCGAGTGACGGGATCAGGTCGCGGCCTTTGGCTCCCGATGCGACCGGACGCAACGCGACCGCGGCCAGCGGTGCTGCGATCAGGCCGGCGAGTGCGGCCGTCGTCACCGGAAGCAGAACGATCGTCGCGATGAACGGCACGGCGATCAGAAAGACGAAGAGGCCGCGGGTGCCGCGGTCGCCGAGCCGGACAGCGAGGGTGACCTTCCCCGACTCGGTGTCGGTCGGGATGTCGCGGAGGTTGTTCGCGACGAGGACTGCGCTGGAGAACGATCCGACGGCAACAGCGGCGACTCCGCCGACCCAGTCGATCCGACCGATTGTTACGAACTGAGTTCCCAAGACGGCGACGAGCCCGAAGAACACGAACACCGCGATCTCGCCGAAGCCGAGGTAGCCGTACGGCTTCTTTCCTCCGGTGTAGAACCACGCGCCAGCGATGCAAACGACGCCGATGGCGATCAACCACCACGCGGTGGTCGCCGCGAGGACCAGACCGCACACCGCGCCGATCCCGAAACACGTGAAGGCGGCGGCTTTCACCGCTGACGGCGACGCCGCCTTCGACCCGACCAGGCGCATCGGGCCGACCCGATCGTCATCGGTGCCGCGGATGCCGTCCGAGTAGTCGTTGGCGAAATTGACGCCGATGATCAGCGCCAACGACACGACGAGGGCGAGGCCGGCCTTCCACCACACGACGTCGCCGATCCGCGCCGCCGCGCCGACGCCTGCCACCACCGGAGCGATCGCATTCGGAAGCGTCCGCGGTCGTGCGCCCTGGATCCATTCGTTGACCGTTGCCACGGGATCAAGCATGTCACGGGCGGCTCGCCCGGCCGGAGCCCGGCCGTTCCCTCGTTCCATCCGCATCCGCCCCGCAAGTGCGCTGGAAGGTAGCCCGATCGGCTGAATCCGGCACACTTCCACCGTTTGGTGGACGCATTCGTGCCGACGAAGTGGTCTGATCGCTTGGTGAGACTCAGGGGGAAGGTCGCCATCACGACCATGGCCGGAATCGTCGCCGCCGGTGTGCCCGCGCAGGCACTGGCTGCGACCATGCCGTCGATCGACTCAGGCGTCGCCGTCGACGGACCGACGATCGGGGACCACCACGACGTGCTCGGCACGTGGGTGCCGTCGGACCTGCTCGGCGACGCCTTCGTCGTCGTCACGCCGGGAACGGACGATGACGGGGTGTTCCCCCGGAACAACGGGCTGGTCGGCGACAGGCAGAGCAAGATCGTTCAGTACCCGCAGTCGTTTGGGCCGTTCATCGGCGGTAGGTCCGGCCACCTGGTGCCGTTCTTCGCGCCGAGCTACGACGAGTCGCGCGACATAGCTGTCGACCGGAACCTGCAGATCATGGAGGCCTTCCAGAACGCCGACCGGGTGGTCGTGTTCACCGGCTTCTCGCAGGGCGCCGAAGCGCTGGGCAATGCGGCGGAGATCGCGGCCGATCGGGGACTGCCAGGTGAGAACACCCTGGTTCTGTTGATGTCCGACCCGCGATCACCCTGGGGCATCAAGTCAGGACTGCAGGACCTCCCGTTCAGCGCGCCGGTGATGGCGTTCCTCGGGGCTGAGAGCAACGGCGCACGCGATCCGGGGAGGACCGGAGACACGAAGGTCGTGCAGGTCGTCGTCAAGGGCGATCCGGTCGCGGGCTGGCAGTGGGACCCCGTTCGCCCGGTGTCGTCGTTGCTGGTGAACGGCGCAGGCTTTCTTGTGATCCATGCGGGAACGGGCAAGTACTCGTACGCGCACCTGGAGAACCTCGACCACGAGGCGACCTACTACAGCAAGAACGGCAACACCACGTACGAGGTGTACGACACCTACCACCCGTTCGCACTGCTCCAGTACACGATCGCCGACGCCATGGGTATCGAGGTCAGTGACGCCACCATGCGCGAATGGGACCGGCAGGCGGAGAGCTTCTACCCGACGCAGGACCTCACTCCCGAGACCGCGGACCCGAATGCCCCGATGGTTCGAGACATTCCACAGGGGCGGCATCGGCTCCTCGACGACAGCGGGCAATGGGCTGCTCCGGACGCCGGAAACGCCCGACATCGTGCGCCCGCACATGCGGCGCCGGACGACTCTGTCGAGGTGAGCACAGTCGTCAGTGGCGACGATTCCGGCGAAGGTGAGAACGACGCCGGCTCCAGTGACGTCGCCCCGGTGGACACTGCCACGGTGGACGAAGCAGTTCCCGAGGATTCGGCTGACGTCGCTGATCAGGCACCGGTCGATGCTCCGGCAGACGTTCCCCAGGACGACGAGGGCTCGGCTTCGGCCGATCAGTGACGGTGCCGCGAGATCAGCGGGTTCTCCGTCCGAACCGATCGCGCAGTGCCGCACGGTCGACTTTCCCCGGACCGCGAAGAGGCAGCGCATCGACCACGACCACCTCGCGCGGCGCGGCGTAGCGGTCGAGGCGTTCGACGACGATCCCCTTGATCTCGTCGGCACTCGGAGCGTCGTGTCCGGCCGCGGGTACGACGACAGCGACGATGCGTTCGCCGAGCCGCTCATCGGGCACCCCAACGACGGCGCAGTCGGCGACAGCGTCGAGTTCGACGATCACCGCCTCGACGACCTGCGGGACCACGGTGAGTCCGCCCGTCGAGATGGCCTCGTCAGCGCGGCCGACGATATGCAGCACACCGTCGGTCACGACACCGAGGTCGTCGGTCCGGAACCATCCGGGCTCGACGAATGCGGGGTGCTCGGGGAGGTTTCGGTAGCCGAGTGCGACGGTCGCTCCGCCGAGGACGACCCGTCCGACACCGTCCGGGTCGGGGTCGTCGATGCGGATCGTGGTGCCGGTGAGGGGGACGCCGTTGTAGACGCACCCACCTGCGGTCTCGCTCATTCCGTAGGTGGTGACGATCTGCAGTCCGGCGTCGCGCGCCGACTCCTGCAGCGAGGGGGGAGTGGCGGCTCCGCCGACGAGAATCGCGTCGAAGGCCCGCATCGCGGCGGTTGCGGCGGAGTCGGCGAGGACTTTGCGCAACTGAACCGGCACCAGCGAGGTGTAGCGGCGCGGTCCGGTGAGCGCGTCGACGGCGGCGGGGAGGACCGAGACGTCGAATCCGTCGGTCAGATCGAGGATCATTGGGTCGAAGCCCGCGGCGAGTGATCGGAGCATCACCTGCAGGCCGGCGATGTGGTGCGGCGGCAGCGTCTGCAGCCACACTCCCGGCCCGCCGAGAGCCTCGGCGGTGGCTTGTGCGGATGCGCGCAGCGTGTCGCGGGTGTGCACGGCGCCTTTGGGAACACCGGTGGTGCCCGATGTCGACACGACGAGGCAGCACCTGTCGTCGACCGGCTCGCCGACGCCGAGGTGAGCGCGGAGCCGTGACGACTCGTTCGAGTCGAGGTCGGGCAACGGCAGATACGCGGCGTCGCCGGCGAGCAGAGCTGACAAATCCCGCCGGGCGTGAAGCACGGCGGGATTCGAGGGAAGAACCAGCGGTTCGAGGAGTCTCAGGGCTGGTCCTCCGGAGTGTCATTCGATGAGAACGGGTCGTCGTCGAACGGCCAGCCCGCCGCTTCGAGTGTGGTGCGGACCCGAGCGACGTCTTCGTCTCGCGGGAGTTCGTCGGTGACCTTGGAGATCTCGACTCCGACGTCGACACGGTTGATCGTCTCGACCTCGCTGTCGGCGATCATGTCGATCGCCACCTGCCGGATCTCCTCCTCGCTCAACTGACGACGCAGCAGCGCGAAGAGTGGAACGTAATCGCTCTGCGGCACGCCTTCCGGGTACCCGGCGCGCAGCCAGGTCCGGATCGTGGAGAGAAACGAATGGCGTTCCATGGCGACGATTATTCGCTTGCCGGAACGGAGACGGCGAGCGGCCACCCGGCCGCGGCCAGACGGGCCGAGACCTGACGCAGCTCTTCCGCGGACGGCGCCTGCTCGGTGACGGCGTGGATCGCATCCTTGATGCGTTCCGGGGTGGCCGGGCTCTCGGCGCCGTGTTCGAGGGCGAGCTTGAGCACGATGTCGGTGATCTCCGACTCGGTCAAGACCGGCGTGAGCAGGGCGAGGAGGGGTGGGTAGTCGGCAGCGGGAACTCCGTCGGGGTAGCCCGCGCGGATCCAGTTGACGACGTTCTCGAACAGTGTGGGTGCCATGGTGGTGTCAGCTCACTTCTTGTACGCGAAGTCGGGGAAGATCTTGAGGTCGAAGTAGTAGTTCAGCGTCTGGCGGGTGATCCACAGGATGCCGACGACGATGACGATGGCCGTCAGGCCGATCAGGATGTAGCCGAGGTACTTCAGGGCCGGGTTCGCCGGTCGCTCGAGAGTCCCGTCTCCGGCGGCTTCGGCGCGCATGCCGAGTGCGAACAGGGCCGGGAGGCCTGCGCCGAGGATGAGTCCGACGGCGAGGACCTTGGTGATGGAGGAGATGATGTCCATGAGGTGCAGCCTTTTCTAGACTTCTGGGCCGCTCAGGCCTGGTTGGTGGTCGTCGGAGCGTCGTCCGCAGAAGGAACCGGAGAGTTGGTCTCCGTATCCCACTCGGCGTTGACGTTGCTGTGGTCCACCTTCTGCTGCTGTGCGCGCCAGTACATGTAGCCCGAGAGCGCTGCGAGGATCAGGAAGATGACGATCGCGCCCGGTGCGCCGCCGATGAGGTGGGCGATCCAGAAGCAGATCGCGCCGACGAGTGCTGCGGCGGGAAGGGTGGTGACCCAGGCGACGGCCATGCGGCCTGCGACGCCCCATCGGACTTCGGCGCCCTTCTTGCCCAGGCCCGAACCGAGGATCGAGCCGGTGGCGACGTGGGTGGTCGACAGGGCCATGCCGGCAGCCGAGCTGGTCAGGATGATCGCGGCTGACGAGGCCTCGGCGGCCATGCCCTGAGGCGCCTTGATCTCGACGAGGCCCTTGCCGAGGGTGCGGATGATTCGCCAGCCGCCGAGCCAGGTGCCGAGTGCGATGGCCGAGGCGCAGGTGACGACGACCCAGATCGGGAGTCCGTGCGAGACCGACGCGGCGTCGAGGTGGCCGGTGGCGATGAGCGCGAGGGCGATGACACCCATCGTCTTCTGTGCGTCACCGGTGCCGTGTGCGAGGGACACCAGCGATGCGGATGCGACCTGGCCGCGACGGAAGCCCGTCTCCTTCTTGGCTTCAGACATTCCGTTGGTGATCGCGTAGATGAGGAGCGTGCCGACCGCGGCGACGACGCAGGCGATCAGAGGCGCGAACAGTGCCGGGACGATGATCTTGCCCAGGATGCCGTGCCAGTTGATTCCGGTGGTGCCCAGTGCTGCGAGACCCGAACCGATCAGACCGCCGAACAGTGCGTGGGACGAACTGGACGGAAGGCCGAACAGCCATGTGAAGAGGTTCCAGAGGATGGCGCCGATGAGGCCTGCGAAGATGATGATCAACGCTTTGTTGGCGTCGAGCCCTTCGATGAGGGCGCCCTTCGCGTCACCGGACGTCGTCTGGATCTTGAGGACGTCCTTCGTGATGGTCGCCGCCACCTCGACGGAGAGGAACGCTCCGACGAGGTTCAGGATCGCCGAGAGGCCGACGGCCACCTTCGGCTTGAGTGCGCCGGTTGCGATGGACGTTGCCATGGCATTGCCGGTGTCGTGGAAGCCGTTGGTGAAGTCGAAGCCCAGGGCTGTGACGATCAACAGCACAAGAATGATCATCTCTGCGGTCATGGGCATAACTATGGGCGACGAACGGTACACCCCGTCAACTCGCAGCAACCCGATTTGTGGCGTCTGACCTGGGGGTTTCCGAAAATCATCAGCCTATTCACGTAAAGTTCACCGTCGTGATCCGAGTGCTTCACCAACGGTGAACTTCTTGACTGACGCTCAGCTTTCTCCAAGGTGTCGCGCGGGTTAACGAGTTGCCGAGTCGGGTGGCCGCTCCCGTCTCCGATCGGGTCTGGACGCGGTGTGCAAGAATCGCGGCATGACGCTGAAGCTGGGCATGCCCATCAATTACGCGGGCGACTTCCGGGAGACGATCGAGAATCTCCGCGACTTCGAATCGGTCGGTGTGCGACGGGTGACGGTGCCGGAGGCGTACAGCTTCGACGCGGTCAGCCAACTCGGGTACATCGCGGCTCGCACCGAGACGATGGAACTGCAGACCGGCATCCTGCCGATGTACTCGCGCACTCCGACCAACCTCGCGATGACTGCCGCCGGATTGGACTACATCAGCGGTGGCCGCGCCATCCTCGGTATCGGCGCGTCGGGGCCGCAGGTGATCGAGGGCTTCCACGGCGTCAAGTACGACTACCCGCTCGGACGCGCTCGGGAGAACGCGGAGATCTGCCGCAAGGTGTGGCGTCGCGAACGCCTCGAATACCGCGGCAAGCACTACCAGCTGCCGTTGACGCAGGAAGACGGCGGCTCGGGCCTCGGCAAGCCGTTGAAGATCATCAACCACCCGGTTCGGGAGAAGATCCCGATGCTGCTCGCAGCGATCGGCCCGAAGAACGTCGAGCTGGCCGCGGAACTGTTCGAGGAGTTCCAGCCCTTCCTCTTCCACCCCGAGTACGTCCAAGAAGCCTTCGGCCCGGCACTCGCGGCGGGCAAGGCCAAGCGCGACCCGTCGCTGGGCGACCTGTCGATCGTCGTCCAGACGTCGACGCTCATCACCGAGGACAAGGACGCTGCGGAGAACGCGCTCAACGGCGTCCGCCATCACGCCGCGCTCTACATCGGCGGCATGGGCGCGCGCGGCAAGAACTTCTACAACTCGCTGGTGCAGCGCTACGGCTACGTCGACGAGGCCAAGCTCATCCAGGACCTCTACCTGGACGGCCGCAAGGATGAAGCGGCCGCAGCGGTGCCCGACGACCTGATCCGCAAGATGAGCTTGATCGGTCCGCGTTCGTATGTGCAGGAGCGTGTCGAAGCGTTCCGTGGCGCCGACGTCGGAGTCCTGCTCGCGTCGCCCGCGGCCCACACTCACGCCGAGCGCGTCGAGAGTATGCGGGAACTCGCCGAGATCATCGGCTGATGTCGAGCACCGTCCTCGCATTGGTCATTGCGGGCGGTCATCGCAGGGGTCGTCCTTCTTGTCGGCGGGCTGTGTCTGGTCTATCTGAACGAAGATCGTGTGCGGTCCACCCGTCCGGGCCGCGTCCTCTTCGGCGTTCTGGATTGGATCGGCCGACTCTTGTCCAAGATCCCCTGGTTCTGACACCCGCTCACTTCGCCGACAAACTGCTCACCTCGTCGACATCTGCTCACCTCCAGAGGTGAGCAGATGTCGACGAAGTGAGCGGATGTAGGTTCGACTCGGGGTTCTAGTAGTAGTACGGGTAGTCGTCCCAGTTCGGGGGCCGCTTTTCGAGGAAGGCGTCGCGGCCTTCGACAGCTTCGTCGGTCATGTACGCGAGACGGGTCGCTTCGCCGGCGAACACCTGCTGACCCATCAGGCCGTCATCGGTGAGGTTGAACGCGAACTTCAGCATGCGCTGGGCGGTCGGCGACTTCGAGTTGATGGCGCGCGCCCACTCGATCGCGGTGGTCTCCAAGTCTGCGTGGTCGACGACGCGGTTCACGGCGCCCATCTTGTGCATCGTCTCCGCGTCGTACGCCTCACCGAGGAAGAAGATCTCGCGGGCGAATTTCTGTCCGACCTGCTTGGCGAGGTAGGCGCTGCCGTAGCCGGCGTCGAAGCTGCCCACATCGGCGTCGGTCTGCTTGAAACGAGCGTGCTCGCGCGACGCCAGCGTCAGGTCGGCGACCACGTGCAGTGAATGACCGCCGCCCGCTGCCCAGCCGTTGACCACGGCGATGACGACCTTGGGCATGGTCCGGATCAAGCGTTGGACCTCGAGGATGTGCAGACGACCGCCCTCGGCCTTCACCCGAGCCTCGTCGACACCGTCGACAGTCGCGGCGGCGACGTCGGAGTCGTGGCTGGCTGCGTACTGGTAGCCGCTGCGACCTCGGATGCGCTGGTCGCCGCCGCTGCAGAACGCCCATCCGCCGTCCTTGCTCGACGGGCCGTTGCCCGTCAGCAGGACGGTGCCGACATCGGGGGAGCGGCGAGCGTGGTCGAACGTGCGGAACAGTTCGTCGACGGTATGGGGGCGGAACGCATTGCGGACCTCGGGGCGGTCGAAGGCGATGCGGACGATCCCGTTCGCCCGTCCCTCACCGATGTGGCGGTGATACGTGATGTCGGTGAGGTCGGAGAAGCCGGGGACCGGCTTCCACTGCGTCGGGTCGAACGGGTTCGAAGTCATGGGGTCCAGGTTAGTGCGGGGTCAACGCTTGTCGCGCTTGGCCTGGCGGCGCTTGCCCTGTGCGATCGACGACGCCTCGTACTTCTTTCGACCCGACTTGTCACGGGTGTCGTCGACCTTGGCCTTGCCCTTCGAAGAGACCTTTCCCGATCCCTTCCTTCCGTCTTTGCCAGGACCGGCGGATCCGCCCGCAGCTGCGGCGAGACGTTCGGCCTTGAGTGCTTCGGCCGCCTCGTGCGCGACGACGCCGAGTTGACGACTGACCCGGCTCAAGGCCTCTTCGAACACCTCGGCGCGTTCGGCTCGCTTGACGTTCGCCTTCTTGGCCTGGCCCCGGGCGCCCTTCTTCGACACCTTTGCCGCGCCTTCGCGGCGATACTGACCGACGTGCTTGTTACGTGCCCGACGAGTGCGGCGATGGAGTTTGAGGAGTTTCTCCTCCGACAGATCTGAGATCTGATCGTCTTCGGTCGACAGGACGAGTCGGTAGTCGGATTCACTGAGAATGTTCTTGATCGACATGTCATAGCCTTCGTCCAGAGTTGTTGTGGTGCACAGACTATGCCTCCCCGGGCGTCTCATGTGCCCGATTCGTGGGGATGCGGCGACCGGCCGACGGCGAGGGCGTTCAGTCGTGCGGATACGGTGAGACGATGACGGACATCTCGAAGCAGGACTGGAACGTGCCGGCGAAGGAGGATTCGCCTCACGAGGGCGGATTCCGCGCCGACCTGCAGGTCACCACCGAGCGCGGTGGACCGACGTACGGCGACATGATCGAACAGGTTCGCAGCTTCATGGACAAGGTCCGATACGCGAGCCCGACCCACGCGTTGGCCGACGAGGTGATCGAAGACCTCGTCAAGCTCAACGCGAAGCTCGACACGATGCTCGTCGACGAGTGGACGAGCCCGTCGGGCACCCGCATCGACCTTCCCTCGCGCGGCAACATCACGCTGCCGCCGTACGAGATCAGTGCGGGCGGCCCCGACGGCGTCGACGCGACCGTCACCTTCCGTCGATTCCACCTCGGTGGCAACGGAGTCGCGCACGGCGGTCACGTCGCAGTCGCGTTCGACGACCTCGGCGGCATGGCGGCGGCCCTGAAGATCGGCGGCGTCTCCCGGACTGCGTACCTGACGGTCAACTACCGTTCGCTCACTCCGCTCGAGACCACACTCTCGCTGCGCACCTGGGTGGAGCGTCGCGACGGCCGAAAACTGTTCGTCAAGGGCACCCTGCACGACGGCGATCGCCTCTGCGCCGACATGGACGCACTCTTCATCGAACTGAAGCCGGGTCAGGCCTGATCACTCTGTGGGCAGGTCCCGGATAGGGACGGCAGGCGATCCGACGGCCACGACGTGGTCCGGCAGGTCGCGCACCACAACGCTGCCCGCACCGACGACAGTGTTCCGGCCGATCGTGACGCCCGCGCCGACGGTCACGTTGGAGCCGAGCCAGCAGTTGTCGCCGATGATGATCGGAGCTGTCCGCTCCCAGCCCTCTCGACGGAGCCGGTGGTCGTCGATCGGGTGAAGTGCAGTGGCGAGCACAGCGGAGGGGCCGATGCGGACGTGATCTCCGAGCGTGATCGGGCCGTCGTCCATCAAGAAGGCGTCCGCGTTGACGAACGCTCCCCGTCCGACGCGGATGTTGAACCCGTAGCTGCAGCGGAGACGCGGAACGATCTCGGCGTCGTCGCCGAACTCGGCGAACACTGAGCGCAGCACCGCGGCTCGGCCGGCGTGGTCGGCTGCGCCCAGCGCGTTGAACGCGTCCATCGCAGTTCCGCACTCGTCACGCAGCGCGCGCAGCGCTGGACTGTCCAAGTACCACTCGCCGGAGACGAGCGAGGCGACGTCCATCAGTCGTCGAGTGCGTGAGCCTCGACGACGAAGCCTGCGGCGCGCAGTCGCTCGATGAGGACGTCGCCCATGGCGACGCTCGGTGTGAGGACGCCGGCACGGTCCGGCAGCTTGTCACGGTCGAGGGCGAGCGCCAATGCGCTTTCGCCGAGCATGACGGCGGTGGCCTTGTAGCCGGGGTCGCCGTGCGCTCGCATCTGCGAGCGGTAGCGCCGGCCGGTGGTGGTCTGCGTGAACGTCTGCGTGACGAAATGGCCGGCCTCGCGCGACTTCTCGTTCGGGCCTTCGCCTGGCTTCGGCAGCACCCAGTCGAGAACCTTGCGAGTGGGGCGCAGGCTCATCGCGCCGAGGAACAGCCCGGTGCCGACCGACACCGCTCCCGCGAGGACTGCGGACAGGCCGGGGACGCTGCCGACCGCCATCGTCTCTTGGTAGCGGAAGCCGTCGCCGTAGGCGCCGTCGCGGAGGGCGTTGGACCTTCGCACGATGCGAGTGTTGAACGAGGCCATGAAGAACGGCGCCAAAGTGCCGCGGAGCGACTTGTCGACCTTGCGCGCGTCCACCGGTGAGATGTCGCTCGGCTCGGAGTTGATGCCGGCCCGCGGCGTCTCTCCGGGCCCGCCGGAGAGCGCCTGCGGATTGAGGAGCAGGCGTCGGGTCTGGGCGTCCTTCGCCTGGTCTGTGATCACTCGGACCGAGTCGATCGTCCCGCCAGAGGCGGCTCCGCGCATAGACGTCAGGACCATCGTCGTGTCGGTCATCTCGCCTTCGCCGTCTTCGGTGATCTGGCGGTACAGCAGGTAGGTGCCGATGTCGGACGGGATGGAGTCGAACCCGCACGCGTTGACGATGCGCGCGCCCGTGGAACGGGCAGTGTCGTCGGCCTTGTCGATGGCGAAACGCACAAACGGCACTTCGCCGGTGAGATCGACGTAATCGGTGCCGGCGGTGGCGGCGGCGATCACCAAGTTCTCGCCGTACTTCAAGTACGGGCCGACCGTGGTGCACACCACCTGGGTGCGTGCACACATCGAGTCGAGTGACGACGGCGACTGCGAGTCGGCGACGATCAGCGGCCAACCCGACGCGTTCTCGCCGAGCCTGCGCCGAACCGCTGCGAGCTTGGTCTCCGAACGCCCGGCAAGTGCGATGCGGGTGCCGGACGGCGCGTGCTGGGCGAGGTAACGGGCGGTCAGCTCGCCGACGAAGCCCGTGGCTCCGAAGACGACGACGTCGAATTCGCGACTCATGGACACGAGGTTAGTCGACATGTGTGACGAAGGGTGCGAGACATTTCTGCGCGCCACTCCGCGGTCAGGTCGTGGGCGCGTGCCTTCGCGACTCGCTCAGGGATTTCGGGCGGAGCCGATCACAAACGCGCCGAAGGGCTTCGGCGATGCCTTCGCGTAGAACGCGTCGACGGCGGTGACGTCCCAGCCGGCGTCGGTGATCATCGACGGGATGTCGCGGGTCAGGTGACATCCGCCGCCGAGCCTCTTCTGAACGGGTTCGAGTCGGCGCTGCCAGCGGCGGACTCCGTCGTCGGGCGCGGTCCCGTGCTCGAGGAACGCGAACACCCCTCCCGGCCGGACCACGCGGCGCAACTCGGCGAGCGCCGAGGCCAGGTCGGGGATCGTGCAGAGGGTGAACGTGGAGAGAGCGGAGTCGAACGTGTCGTCGTCGAAGGGGAGGCGCTGACCGTCGAGTCCTGCGCGGTCGATCGGAATCGACGACGACGCGACGCGGTCGTGTGCCAACGCCCACCCGCCATCGCTGGGCTCGATCGCCGAGACCCGCCGCACCGAATCCGGATACTGGCCGACGTTGAACCCCGAGCCGAACCCGATCTCCACGACGTGGCCGGACAGCGGTTCGCATGTGGCGCGACGCAGTTTGTCCATCGCGGGCATCCCGCACGTCTTGGTGATGATCCGCGGCAGCACCCGCTCCGAATAAAAGCCCATGGGCTCACGGTAATAGGGTTCACGCTATGAATCCGTCCACTCTGCAGGCTCGCGTGATCGTCGACGAGATGATCCGCAGCGGCATCGACGAAGCGGTCCTGTGTCCCGGTTCGCGCAACGCGCCGCTCGCCTTCGCTCTGCACGCTGCCCACCAGCAGGGACGACTCCGACTGCATGTGCGGATCGACGAACGGTCTGCCGGATACCTCGCGGTCGGGCTTGCGGTCGCGTCCCGCAGGCCGGTGCCCGTCGTCATGACGAGCGGGACCGCCGTCGCCAACATGAGCCCCGCAGTGTTCGAGGCGAACTACGCCCGTGTGCCGTTGATCGTCGTGAGCGCCAACCGGCCGTACGAGCTGCTCGGGTCGGGCGCCAACCAGACGATCGAACAGTTCGGAATCTTCGGCACCCAGGTCCGAGCTGCGATCAGCCTCGGCCTCGCAGAGGAAGACCTCGACACCAACTCACAGTGGCGTTCCGCGGTCGGACGTGTGGTCGCGGCTGCGAGGGGAGCACGCACGGGCAACCCCGGGCCCGTCCAGTTCGACATCCCCCTCCGCGAGCCGCTCGTCCCCGATGCGTCGGACGATCCGACGGCGGATCTGGCCGATGTGGCAGGCGGGAAGTTCGCGGGCCGTCCCGACGGTGAGCCGTGGACGTACTCGCCAGGCGGACGACTAGAGATCCCGCTCGACATCGACCTGACGCGCGACACCGTCGTCGTGTCGGGGCACGGATCCGGAGTCCATCCCGAGCTCGCTGCCCTCCCGACCGTCGCGGAGCCGACCGCTCCGCGTCCCGCCAATCCGCTTCACCCGCTGGCCCTGCGCGAACTGAAACCGCAGCAGGCCATCATCTGCGGTCGGCCCACGCTGCACCGTTCGGTGTCGAAACTGCTCGCCGACCCCGGCGTGGACGTCTACGCACTCACGACAGGTCCGCGGTGGCCCGACGTGTCCGGGAACGTCCGGGCGACGGGTACCCGCGCCGAACCTGCCGGCGCGCCACACACCGACTGGTTGGCGCAGGCTGCCGAGGTCCACGACCGTGTCGTTGCGGCGGTGGACGCCGAACTCGACGTCACCGACGTCACCACCGGCCTGCACGTCGCCCGCACCGTGGCATCGGCCCTGCGTTCAGGGGACCGGCTGGTGGTCGGAGCGTCGAATCCGGTACGCGACGTCGCGCTCACCGGCCGGGTGGTCGACGGTGTGGCAGTCATGTCGAACCGGGGTGTCGCCGGCATCGACGGCACCAACGCGACCGCCGTCGGCGTAGCGCTCACCGCAGACGACGACGCCCGGACCATCGCCCTGATGGGCGACCTCACATTCATCCACGATGCGACCGGCCTTGTCATCGGACCTGCTGAACCACGCCCGCACAACCTCCGCATCGTGGTCGCCAACGACGACGGTGGAGGGATCTTCAGCCTCCTCGAACAGGGTGATCCGCGGTTCGACACCGGTGACTACACGGGTGTGTACGACCGGATCTTCGGCACGCCGCACCGCACGGACCTCGCTGCGTTGTGCGCAGGCTTCCACATCGGTCATCGACGCGCGAACCTCTCCGACCTCGGGGCGATGCTCGACGAACCCGCGCCCGACGGCGGCATCGAAGTGATCGAAGTTGCGACCAGCCGCGAAGGTCTGCGACCGGTCCACGACCGCATCCTCGCTCGACTGGCGGGGTAATCTCTCACCCCATGACCCCGATCCTTGTCAGGCGCGTGCAGATCACGCTCGCCGCGCTCGGCGTCGTCGTGACGCTCATCGGGGCGGTCATCGTCGCCGGCGCCTATCGGAACGACGCGAAGATCGATGCGAACAAGGCGACCGCGGTCGCCGAGGTGATCGCCGCCGATCGGCTCCATGCGGCGGTCAACTTCGTGACCCCCGACGGCGTGCTGCGGAACCCGAAACTCGGGCTCCTGTACCCGACCCAACTGTCGACAGGGCAGCGTATCCTCGTCGACTACGACTCCACCGATCCCGACACCCTCGCCAGGCCTGCGGGTCGCGGTGCCGACCTGTCGATCAAACCGGCCGTGTCGATCGTCGCCGCGGGATGGATCGTCGTGATCATGCTCATGCTCGCCGTGGCCGAAGTGGGACGCCGCACTCGCCGCGGATAGTCTCGGTGGCATGACTACTGGTCCCCACCGCGCCGGTCTCGACAAGCAGCCCGCCGACGTCGCCGAGATGTTCGACGGAGTCGCTCGCCGCTACGACATCACCAACACGGTGCTCTCGTTCGGCCAGGACCGTCTCTGGCGTCGCAACACACGCCGTGCTCTCGCGTTGCGCCCTCGCGACGTGGTCCTCGACCTCGCCGCCGGAACCGCCGTGTCGACGACGGAACTCGCCGCGTCAGGGGCCACCGTCGTCGCGGCGGACTTCTCCCTCGGAATGCTCCGGGCAGGTGTCCGACGCGCTGTGCCGAAGGTCGCGGCCGACGCGCTGCATCTCCCGTTCGCCGATGCGTCGTTCGACGCCGCGACGATCTCGTTCGGCCTCCGCAACGTCAACGACGTCCCGCTCGCGCTGTCGGAGCTCAAGCGCGTACTCAAGCCTGGCGGACGACTGGTGATCTGCGAGTTCTCGACGCCGACCTGGCGGCCGTTCCGGACCGTCTACATGGAGTACCTGATGAAGGCGCTCCCAGCCGTCGCCACCAAGGTGTCGAGCAACCCGGACGCCTATGTGTATCTCGCGGAGTCGATCCGCGAATGGCCGAACCAGGACGGCCTGGCGTCGCTGATCTCCTCCGCGGGCTTCACCGACGTCGGCTGGATCGACCAGACCGGCGGCATCGCAGCCATCCATCACGCGATTCGTCCGGCGTAGGCGGGCAACGGAATCGGCCGGTTTGTCGCTGGTCAACGCGTCTTCTGCGGTTGCTCGCGACTTTCGTTGACGGCCGCGGCTTTCGTCGACGTAGATCGACGCTTCGTTGACAGAGGCGGCCTTCCTGAAGACCGCGTCTGTCAGTGAGGGTCGCGAGGATGTTGTGCGGTGTCGTTGTGGGTGGGTCTGGCGAAAAGGTGCTTGGGACGACGGGAGGTGGCCGGTTGAGCGTGAATCGGCCAGTTCGATCTGGTCATGGCGCCTTTGGGCGGCTCCCGCAGGGAGGGCGCCGCCGCGACCTCCATTTACAGACGCGGCCTTCACGAAGGCCTCGGCTGCGAACGAGGCGTCGGTCTGCGTCGTCGGATGCAGCGTTCGTCATCGAAGTCCGCGAGTGCGTGGAGGTACGGCTCAGGCTCAGGAGAATGGCGGGCGCGACTCGAATCGTGACGCGGCGGTCCCCGCGCCGCGCCAGGCGCGTGCGATGAGGTCGGAGTCGTCGGCGGTCAGGAGGTTCCCCATCACCCTGACCACGGTCGACATCAAGGCCGCCGACCGGATCCCGGGACGCCCGAGGACGGGAACCGTCTTCGGCATGGTCAGCAGGCCCGCCGCACGCCGGGCGGCCGCGAAAACTGGGCCGTACTCACGACGGAGCAACTCCGGCCAGGCAGCGGTGAAGTCGGCTTCGTCGTCGAGCATCGCGACTGCGAGTTCCGCCGTCTCCAACGCGTAGTCGATGCCCTCTCCGTTGAGAGGATTCACACATGCCGCGGCGTCGCCGATCAGCATCCAGTTCGCGCCTGCCACGCCGCTGACCGCGCCGCCCATCGGAAGCAACGCGGATGCGATGCGTTCCGGCGTGCCCGTCAGCACCCATTCGTCGGACACCATCCGCGCATAGTGTTCGAGGACTGGCCTCAGCGCCATCGACGCCGGACGCCTTCCGGTCGCGAGTGCCCCGACGCCGACGTTGACGGTTCCGTCGCCGAGCGGGAACACCCAGCCGTACCCGGGCAGCAGTTCGCGGTCGGGTCCGCGCAGTTCCAGGTGAGAACCCATCCATTCCGCGTCGGACCGGTCCGATGCGGCATACGAGCGCGCAGCGACCCCGTATGCGGTGTCCCGATGCCACTCGCGGCCGAGGGACTTGCCGAGCCCTGATCGGACGCCGTCGGCGACGATCACGTTTCGCACCGCGATCGCCGAGCGCTCACCACCGCGTTCGACGGTGACCGACTCGATCCGGCCGCCGGTGATCTGGACGCCGACCGCCTTCGTGCCCTCCACCATTCGGGCGCCCCGTGCGACGGCGAACCGTCGGATCGCGTCGTCGAGCTCCCACCGCGACACGGCGCTTCCGACCGGGCCGAACGTCGACGACGGCCAGGCGACCTGCTGGCGTCGGCCCCAGCCGTTCAGTTCGAGGCCGCGGATCACCGGGCGATCGGCGAGGAAATCGCCCATGCCGAGATGCTGCATCGCCGAATAGGCGCGCGGCGTGAGGCCGTCGCCGCAGGTCTTGTCGCGGGGGAACGTGGCGGCGTCCAACAGGACGACGTCGAGTCCACGTCGAGCCGCGTGCGCCGCCGCCGCCGCGCCTGCGGGACCTGCGCCGACGACAAGGAGGTCGGCGTCGGAGGGGAGACCGCTGGGGCCGTGGTGGTCACCGGGGGTTGCGCTCGTCACCCGACCAGTATGTCGGGCGGAGTCGGACGATAGGGTGGGCGGTGTCATCGACCTCTCGCCGAACACGCGGCGACCCGAGAAGACGAGATGGGGCACGACACCCGTGAAGTCCACATTCGCCGGACTGGACCTCGGCGCAGACGAGTTCGCAACGCAGGTGCAGACATCACTGGCCCGCGTCGAGGATCTGTTGCTGAGTGAACTCTCGTCGGGCGACGAGATCCTCACCGAGGCCGCGACTCACCTCGCCAAAGCGGGCGGCAAACGTTTCCGTCCCATGTTCGCGATCCTCTCATCGCACTTCGGACCCGACCCGGAGAACAACGACGTCATCACGTCGGCCACCGTCATCGAGATGACGCACTTGGCGACGCTCTACCACGACGACGTGATGGACGAGGCTCCGCTGCGCCGCGGTGCGCAGTCCGCGAATGCCCGGTGGTCGAACTCGGTCGCGATCCTCGCGGGCGACTTCCTGTTCGCTCGCGCGTCGCACCTCGTGTCGACGCTCGGCCCGGACGCGGTGCGGATCATCGCCGACACGTTCGCCGAACTGGTGACCGGCCAGATGCGCGAGACCGTCGGCGCTCAGGGCCGAGATCCGGTGGAGCACTACCTGCGGGTGGTGTGGGAGAAGACGGGGTCGTTGATCGCCTCGGCGGGACGCTTCGGCGCAATGTCCGCGGGCGCCGACTCGGAGCGCGCAGCCACCCTGCAGCGTCTCGGCGACATCATCGGCACGGCGTTTCAGGTGTCCGACGACGTCATCGACATCGCGTCTGTCACCGGCGACTCTGGCAAGACGCCCGGCACCGACCTCCGGGAGGGTGTCCACACGCTGCCGGTCATCTACGCGCTGCAGGGCGACGGGCCGGACTCGGTCCGTCTGCGCGAACTGCTGGTCGACGCCGACACAGGCGCCGCCCGTCCGCTGACCGACGACGCCGAGGTGACCGAGGCGCTTCACCTGCTGGTGGCGTCCGACGGCATGGTCGCGGCGCGCGCCAAGCTGCAGGAGATGGCCGACGAGGCGAACGGCCTCCTCGCCACCCTGCCCGCCGGTGATGCCAACAACGCCTTCGCGTCGCTGGTGCGGTACACCGTGGAACGGATCGGCTGACGTCGGACGCCGTCGATGGTTGCGTCTGGAACTTTTCTCCGTCGCTTGAGCGTTTGAGTGTATGAACGTCTCAAAGGAACCATAGGAGGCTGGCGTGCATTTCAACGGGCTCAAGACTGCTGCGTTGATGGGTCTGATGTCGGCGATCATCGTCGGTATCGGTGCTGCTTTCCAGAACACGACGATCCTGTTCGTGTCGGTGCTGTTGGCGGTCGGAACGAACGCGTACGCGTACTTCAACAGCGCGAAGCTGTCGTTGAAGGCCATGCACGCGCAGCCCGTCACCGAGGTGCAGGCCCCCGCGCTGTATCGGATCGTCCGTGAGCTCGCCACGCAGGCACATCAACCGATGCCCGCGCTCTACATCAGCCCGACGGAATCACCGAACGCGTTTGCGACCGGACGCAACCCGAAGAACGCCGCCGTCTGCTGCACGAGCGGCATCATGGAACTCCTCACCGAACGGGAGCTCCGCGCGGTGCTCGGTCATGAACTGTCGCACGTCTACAACCGCGACATCCTGATCAGCTCTGTGGCGGGCGCGATGGCAGCCGTCATCACCGGACTGGCGAACATGGCGATGTGGATGGGCATGTTCGGCGGTAACCGGGACAACGGTCCGAACCCGCTCGCCATGATTCTGGTCTCGTTGCTGGGACCGATCGCCGCGAGCGTCATCCAGATGTCCGTGTCACGGTCTCGGGAGTTCCAGGCCGACGCCTCGGGCGCGGAACTGACGAACGACCCGCTGGCGCTGGCCTCGGCGCTCGGCAAGATCTCGGGCGGGATCGCGTCGGCTCCGCTGCCGCCGACGCCCGATCTGACGTCGCAGTCGCATCTGATGATCGAGAGCCCGTTCCGGGCCGGTGAGAAGCTCTCACGTCTCTTCTCCACGCACCCACCCACCGCCGAGCGCATCGCCCGCCTGGAGCAGATGGCCCGCGATCAGGGACAGTCGTTCTGATCGTCAATCCTGGGTAGCCGAGGGCACTCGCGGTGAAGCGAGCACTGAAGCGTGGGCGGGGATTGTCACGACGAGCCCTCCACAGCGCGCGAGCCGCTAGGCGAGCCCGCGAGGACTGCCGAGGAGTGAGAATCCCCGCCCACGCTTCAGCGCGGCGTCACGGGCGGACTAGCGGTAGTTGACGAACTGGAGAGCGATGCCGAAGTCCTCGCCCTTGAGGAGGGCGATGATCGCCTGAAGGTCGTCGCGCTTCTTGGACGAGACGCGGAGTTCGTCGCCCTGGATCTGCGCTTTGACACCCTTCGGGCCTTCGTCGCGGATCTTCTTGGAGATCTTCTTGGCGTGCTCGGAGTCGATGCCCTGGACGATGTCGCCGGAGATCTTGAACGTCTTGCCGGAGCCGACGGGCTCGCCGGCGTCGAACGCCTTGAGGGAGATGTCCCGGCGGATCAGCTTCTCCTTGAACACCTCGAGACCCGCGAGGGCCCGCTCCTCGGTGTCGGAGGTGATCACGATCTTCTCCTCGCCGGACCAGGCGATGGTGGTGTTGGTGCCGCGGAAGTCGTATCGCTGCGAGAGCTCCTTGCCTGCGGTGTTCAGTGCGTTGTCGACCTCCTGGCGGTCGACCTTGCTCACGACGTCAAACGAAGAATCAGCCATGCTGGGCACACTACACCGTCTCTGAACTGCGCGTTTGTGCGGTGGTGGGAGGTTCGTTGTATTCTTTCTCCCGTTGCCTTCGGGCAGCGCAATGGCAGATTGCCCGAGCGGCCAAAGGGAGCGGATTGTAAATCCGTCGCGCAAGCTACACAGGTTCGAATCCTGTATCTGCCACTGACGCGGTACCCGCATGTAGGACAGTTGACCAGCGGTTTTGGTTATCGGACCTGCTTGTGTGTAACCTCGTTGAGGCTCTTACGTCACGGCGACGACATGTCGTCGGGTAGTGAGGCACGCCCCCTTAGCTCAGTCGGTAGAGCGTTTCCATGGTAAGGAAAAGGTCGACGGTTCGATTCCGTCAGGGGGCTCGCTGGTTTCGCTTCGCGAGTTGTGGGACCGACAGGGCGGTGTAGCTCAGCTGGTTAGAGCGCACGACTCATAATCGTGAGGTCGGGGGATCGAGTCCCCCCACCGCTACACATCGAACACCCGGTGCACGCCCCGGCCCAGAGCCTGGGTCGCGATACGGGCCCGATTACAAGCTAGACGCGAAAGTAGGCAAACAAAGTGGCTTCCTCAACCGATGTGCGGCCGAAGATCACCTTGGCATGCGAGGTGTGCAAGCACCGCAACTACATCACCAAGAAGAATCGTCGCAACGACCCCGATCGTCTCGAGCTGAAGAAGTTCTGCCCGAACTGCGGTAAGCACGAGGCTCACAAGGAGTCGCGCTGACTCTTCGTCGCGCCTGCGCGTGACGTGATACAGACCCCTTCAAGCGGGCCACCTCCATGTGAGGTGGCCCGCTTGATTTTGTTTGCACTCCATGGGGGAGTGACAATCGTATATAACGATCGAGTATCGATCCGTTTGTGAGATGAGACCTTGTGTCCGCCGCAGGCCCAGCCCGAAGGCCGCGGTGTTGTGAGACGGCCCGCGGGGGGGGCGTGTGAGGAGTGTTCACCAGATGACGCAGCAGATCGCGACCAAGATGACGCCGGAGGAGATCGCGGCGCACTCCAAGTCGGTCGTCGGCTACAGCTATACGGTCGACGACTACTACGAGGTCGGCCGTGAGGAGATCCGCAAGCACGCGCGTGCAGTGCAGGACGACCACCCTGTGCACTGGGACGAGCTGAAGGCTGCCGAGCTCGGCCACGATTCGCTCATCGCGGCTCCGACCTTCATCTCCGTGCTCGGCATCATCGCTCAGCGACGTCTCTTCGAAGAGGTGGTCACCGGGTACGACGTGTGGCAAGTGATGCAGACCGACCAACGACTGGTGTTCCATCAGCCGATCAAGGTCGGCGACAGGTTGATCTGCGACGTGTCGTTGGAGTCGTTCCGGCAGTCGATGGGCACCGACATGATGGTCACGAAGAACATCGTCTGGAACCAGCACGATGAGCCGGTGATGACCACGTTCACCTCCGTGGTGGCGCGACCGTCGGTCGAAGCGGACCCGGCGATGCTCGACAAGCTCGAGCACGTGATGATGAAGGTCGACAACGAACCGCGCACGGCACAGACGGTGTTCGGGCCGTTCGCGAGGTACTCCGACCCGGACCCGCAGGTCGAACCGAAGCCGTACGGGGCCGTCGACTTCGACTCGTTGACCGTCGGGCAGGAGCTTCCCGCGGTGACGAAGGTGCTGACCCTCGGCAACCTGGTCAATTACGCCGGCGTCGCCAGTGATCCGAACCCGATTCACTTCTCGCCCGAGGTGGCAGGTGCGATCGATCTCGAACAGCCGGTGGCGCACGGCATGCAGACGATGGGGCTGGCTGCCGGCGTCGTCAGCTCCTTCGTCGGAGACCCGGCCGCCATCTACGAATTCAACGTCCGCTTCACCAGCCCCGTGTACGTTCCGCCGGTCGGATACGCCGAGGTCGAGTTCACCGGAAAGGTCCGGTCCCTCGATCCTGAGACACGTCGCGGAGTGATCGCACTCGTCGCGAAACAGGGCGACCGAAAGATCTTCGGACGCGCGCAGGCGCTCGTTCAGTTCGCTTGATCGACAGCCGAGTTGGGGCCGACCGCAGGTTTGCTCTACACTAGGTGAGTCTGAGCTTTCACAGACTTCCGCGCTGCCCTGAGGGTGGCGCGTTGGTTTTGTAAGCGACGACCGTATCGGGCCTGAGTCCGGTACAAAGGGGCGTAGCTCAACTGGCAGAGCAGCGGTCTCCAAAACCGCAGGTTGCAGGTTCAAGTCCTGTCGCCCCTGCCCTCGGGCAGTTTGCATACGAAGGGATCGGTGAGAAGGTGGCCAAGCGGGATCGCAAGGCTGGCGACGTCGACGACGCGATCGAGGTCGACGACATCCGGGCCGACGACGAGCTTCGTCCGAGCGGTAAGCGTTCGGCACGTGGACGTCGCGCGGAAGCCGCATCGACGACGGTCGCGACTTCGTCTCGCAGCACCGACACCGGTGCGTCGACGAGCCGCAACCCGTTTGTGCGCATCTGGGCGTTCCTCAAGCAGGTCATCAGCGAAATGCGCAAGGTCGTGTGGCCGACGCGCAGCGAGATGGTCAACTACTCGATCGCCGTCCTCGCGTTCCTGGTGGTCGTGACAGCGATCATCGCCGGGTTGGACATCGGATTCGCGAAGCTCGCGCTTCTCGTATTCGGCTGACACGTGCGAGAGCGGGCGTTTGCGCCCGCGACACTGCGGGGGCACACCCCGTAGTACTGACGGGCCGACGGCCCGGGTGAGCAATGAAGGAGTTGGGCGCAGTGAGCACCCCGGAGAACGACATCGAATCGCCGGAGGTCGGTGACGTGACGCCTGACGAGACCACGCAGGACGCCACGCCCGAGACCGCCGCAACGCCGGAGCCGGAAGCCGACATCGACCCTGTCGCCCAGCTCAAGGCTGAACTGCGCCGCGCGCCCGGCGAGTGGTACGTCATCCACTCGTACGCGGGCTACGAGAACAAGGTCAAGACCAACCTCGAGACCCGTGTTCAGAACCTCGACGTCGGCGACTACATCTTCCAGGTCGAAGTTCCGACCGAAGAGGTCACCGAGATCAAGAACGGCCAGCAGAAGAAGGTCAACCGCAAGGTCCTTCCCGGCTACATCCTGGTCCGCATGGAACTCAACGACGAGTCGTGGAGCGCAGTGCGCAACACCCCGGGTGTCACCGGTTTCGTCGGCATGACCTCGCGTCCGTCGCCGCTGTCGCTGAAGGAAGTCCTTCAGTTCCTGCTTCCGCGAGCCGAGGTCCGCAAGGCGCAGGCCGCGAAGGCCGCCGCAGAGGCGGGCGAAAGCGTCGAGGCTGCCGCAGCCGCCGCGTCGAACCTCGTCGAGGTCGACTTCGAGGTCGGCGAGTCGGTGACCGTCATGGACGGCCCGTTCGCGACCCTGCCGGCCTCCATCAGCGAGGTCAACACCGAACAGCGCAAGGTGAAGGTCCTGGTGTCGATCTTCGGCCGCGAGACTCCGGTCGAGCTCGGCTTCAACCAGGTCGAGAAGATCTGACAGGCCTCACCGCCAAGCGTGCAATGACTTCCGCGTATCCAGCGTGCGCGGATCTGTAGGAAAAAGGACAAGAGGATATGCCTCCCAAGAAGAAGAAGATCTCCGGGATCATCAAGCTCCAGATCCAGGCGGGCCAGGCCAACCCGGCACCGCCCGTGGGTCCGGCTCTCGGTCAGCACGGCGTCAACATCATGGAGTTCTGCAAGGCGTACAACGCCGCGACGGAATCCCAGCGTGGAAACGTCATCCCGGTCGAGATCTTCGTGTACGAAGACCGTTCGTTCGACTTCAAGCTCAAGACCCCGCCGGCAGCCAAGCTGCTGCTGAAGGCCGCAGGCCTCCAGAAGGGCTCGGGCGTGCCGCACACCGACAAGGTCGGCAAGGTGTCGATGGACCAGGTCCGCGAGATCGCGAAGACCAAGGCCGAGGATCTGAACGCCAACGACATCGACGCAGCAGCGAAGATCATCGCAGGCACCGCCCGCTCGATGGGCATCGTCGTCGAAGGCTGATCCCGACTCGGATCGCACCACCAGAACATCCGTGGGAGGGCCGTGCTCGGCCCATTAACCACTAACTCCCGCCCCGTGCGGGGAGAAGGAACAGAGCATGAGCAAGAAGAGCAAGGCCTATGTGGCCGCAGCTGAGAAGATCGATCGCGACAACCTTTACAGTCCGCTGGAGGCTGTGAAGCTCGCACAGGAGACGTCGTCGAAGAACACCGACGCCACCGTCGAGGTCGCCGTCCGTCTCGGCGTCGATCCCCGCAAGGCCGACCAGATGGTCCGCGGCACCGTCAACCTGCCGCACGGCACCGGTAAGACCGCGCGCGTCATCGTGTTCGCCGCAGGCGACAAGGCCACCGAGGCCGCCGCTGCAGGCGCAGACGAGGTCGGCGCAGAGGACCTGATCGAGAAGATCCAGGGCGGCTGGCTCGACTTCGACGCCGCGATCGCGACGCCGGACCAGATGGCCAAGGTCGGCCGTATCGCGCGTGTCCTCGGACCGCGTGGCCTGATGCCGAACCCGAAGACGGGCACCGTCACCAACGACGTGACCAAGGCCGTCAACGACATCAAGGGCGGCAAGATCAACTTCCGCGTCGACAAGGCAGCGAACCTGCACTTCGTCATCGGCAAGGCGTCGTTCGACGCTGCCAAGCTCGCCGAGAACTACGGCGCCGCGTACGACGAGATCATGCGTGCGAAGCCGTCGGCAGCCAAGGGCCGCTACATCAAGAAGGTCACCGTCTCGACCAACACCGGCCCCGGTGTGCCCGTCGACCCGGCCGTGTCGCGCAACTTCCTCGACGAGGCCTGATCCAGGTCTGGTTCGAGCAGTAGCTGCACAAGGCGCCTCCCGCGTGAAGCGGGAGGCGCCTTTTTGTGTGCCGAGTACCGATAATTCTTTGTTAACGGGACATGGCCACCGAGCACCTCGGTTGCCGACCTGGCCCGTTCTGCGCGCGGCGAGCAGAACAGTCACCGCGCCGAATGTCGTCCGATCAGACGATGCTCCGGGCCGTTCACCTGCTCCGATGGCCGTCTCCGGTGATGTGTGCACACGTTGCGGAAGGCTGTCGCGAGGGCGCACCGACTGTGATCTCCAGGACTTCATCGGCGGCCCGATGACGCCTGTCACGAGTCTTGAAACGACGCTTCGTCGAGGAGTAGATCCTTTCTCAGGGGGCCGCGAGAACTCGCGAATCTCTCTAGATCCGGGCCAGACTCACGAGGGGGACACAATGGAGTACAGCGAACTCGCCGACTACCCGCTGCACGGCGGTCAGACGATCGGCTGGGTGCCGACAGCGCACGCCGACGCATGGCGAAACGATCACCGGCCGCTCTCGACAGACCATGAGGCACATGTGGCGTGCGCGACCAATGCTCCCGAGGCGGCTGCGGGCTCGTGGATCGGCACCGCCTTCCGCGTTGAGGAACCCCTCGACACGGATGCCTTCGGTGCGGTGATTGGTGAGTGGATCGCTCGTCACGAGGCCTACCGCACCACCGCGGTCCCCGCCGTCGGTGGTCGCGGTTTCACGCGCGCCACAGTGCCCGCAGACGCGATCACCGTTGAGGCGCGGCGCGCACCGGAGCCGCGCGGAAGCGCCGAGATCTGCAGCCGGATCGAGACCTTCTTCGCCGATGTCGTGTCCGCGGTCCGGTGGCCCCATCTGGCGGTCGTCACCGTCGAACCAGCCCCCGCATCACCCTGGTTCACCGTGGTGTTCGCCGCAGATCACGCCGTGATGGACGCGTACACGCAGGTCATCGCGATCGCCGAGCTCACCGAGCTCTACCGGGCCCGGGTGCAGGGCCGTGCGCCGCTCCTGCCGCCGGTGGGGTCGTACGTCGACTTCAGCGCCTTCGAACGCGCGGTCGACGACGCACTCGACCATGATCACCCTGTGGTCCAGCGGTGGGCGGGGTTCCTCGGCGCAGACCGCAGACTTCCTGCGTTCCCGCTCCCGGTCAGCCGCCCGACTGGGGACACGGCCCCCGACTTCCAGGCGAGCCTGTCGAGATGGCTGCTAGACGACGACGCAACTGAGGCGTTCGTCGCTGCGGCGAAGGGATTCGGCGGTTCGCAGACCAGTGGATTCCTCAGCGCGGTCAAGACCGCGCTCGGTCGGCTCGGCGCAGACGGGCTGCGGTTCATCATGCCGATGCACACGCGCAATGCTCCCGAGTTCGCCGTCGCGGCAGGCTGGTTCGTCGGTGTGATGCCCGTCGACGACCCGATCGGACATGCAGCGTCGTTCGGCGAGACGATCGGGGGCACGTCGGCCGCGATCCGCGCCAACCGGGATGTCGTCCCCTTCTCGCTTCCACGGGTGACAAGCATTCTCGACGTCCCGGGAGCGCCGGAGTTCGTGGTCTCCTTCGTCGACGGACGCGCGGTCCCGGGCGCCGACGCCTGGACCGAACACGAGCGAGCCCTCCGAAGCCGTGTCCGCAGCGGCTCCGAGGTGTACCTGTGGATCAACCGCGCTGCGGGCGGACTCAACCTGTCGATGCGGTACCCGAACAACGAGATCGCCGCGTCGTCGGTCCACGCCTTCGTCGCCGAGTTCGCCGCCGTCCTCAGCGAAGTCGTCGAGACCGGCGATGCAGCGCTCGGTCGTCCCGTCCGGATCGTCCAGTGAGGATCGCAGCCGGACGGGAATGGCGACCGGCCACGGGAACTGTCGTCGACTGGACGCCGACCGACGCCACCGTGGACGCGGGCCGGGCAGCTCATCCGCACCCGGTGGGCCCGTCGTTCCTGCAACGGGACCACATCGTCGCCGTTCGAGCCGACCGCCTGGCAGGCCGAGAGCATCACGCCTTCACCTGCGCGACGGTCCCGGTCCCCGAAGTCCTCGATCTCGACCGGATGACGGCGGCCCTGAACGGGTTTCTCCGAGATCACGACGGGTGGCGATCGACGTTTCGTTTCGACGGCGATGACGTGAAGCGCGGACTGGTCGACGCATCCGACATCGAAGTGGCGCCGCATCTGTTGCCGCAGGGCACCGATCCGATCGATCACCTGCACCGGCGCCTGCCCGCAACAGCCGTGTTCGACGTGTTCCCCGCAGTCGCATTCGGAGCGGTGGCACACGACGATTCGTTCGACTTCTACTTCGCGATAGATCACGCGTTCGGCGACGCCAGCTCGCAGGCGATCGGCCTCGCCGAGATCCTGTCGCGGTATCACGGAGACGACGGACCACGGCCCGTCGTCGGCGCGAGCCACATTGAGCACACTGCGTCCGAATACGCCCGTGCCGCAGGGATGACGACCGAGACGGAGTCGGTTCAACGCTGGGAGTCGATCCTCGGCGGGGCCACCCCGGCGATACCGTCGTTCCCCCTCGATCTCGGCATCGTCGACGGGCGGGCGGAGCCGGTGCGGATCGATCAGGTCCGGATCGCCGACGCAGATCTCGCCGAGCGACTCTCCGGCTGGGCGAAGGCGTCAGGCAGCGGGCTGTCGGCGCTCGTGTTCGCGGCACTCGGCGTCACCGAACGGAGGCTGGTGGGGCGAGAGCGCTACCTGACGGCGACCGTGCTGAGCACACGACATGGTGATCACGTCGCCGCGCAGGGGTGGTACATCAATTTCGTCCCGGTCGCATTCGACGTCCGTACCGACGATCTCGCCGACGTCCTTCCAGACGCGGCGCGTGGACTGGCGGTGGCGAAGGAGATGTCCGCTGACCCGGTCCACGGCGCTCTCGGAGTGCTGATCGGCAAGGGGGTCCTGGACCCGTCGGTGATCACCAACCCCCAGATGGTCTCGTACCTCGACTTCCGGTGGTTCCCGGCGGCCGACCGCCTGCGGGAAGCATTGATCTTCACCGGGGAGGGCGTCACCGACCACGCGTCCATCTGGATCAGTCGGACCGACGACGGGCTGTTCGCGGCCACCCAGCGGCCGGACAATCCGATCGCCGAGGCGTCTGTCGCGAAGTACTTCGACACACTCGGCGACGTGCTGGCGTCGGTGGACCAGCGGTGACCGGAGACGCTGCGGGGCGACTGACCGCCGACGACAACCTGTTCTTGGTGATGGAACGCGTCGTCGACCTCCCGGTTGTCAACCAGGTGGTGTGGCGCCTCGAGTCCGACGTCGACGCCGACCTGGTGAATCGGCTCGGCGACGGCCTGCGCGCAGGAAGACTGTCGAGGCTGGCGGTGCGGACCGCAGGCCCGACGCGCGATCTCTGGAGATTCACGCCCGACGCGGGAGTCGTCGCGACGTCGGAACTTCAGGTCCGCCCGGGTGGAGAGGGCGACTGGGCACGGACACAGCTCGAGGCGCCCGTCGACAGCGTCGCGGGGCCGTCGTGGAGGCTGACTGCGGCGCCGACCAGTGACGGTCGGGTGCTGGTCTCGCTGGTGTTCTCCCATGTCGTCGCGGACGGGGGTGCGATCCTCGCCGCGGTCGACGAAGCTGTTCGTGGATGTCCGCGGCCCCTGGACGTCGACGGCGGACGTCCTGTCGCCGACGCGCTGAGCCTGAGCCGAGCAACGGTCTCGGCCGCACGCGAACTGTTCCGGAACAGGGGGCCGAGCGCGGCGCGGGAACCCAGGCCGACGGCCGACGACGTACCGTTCACGTGTCCAACGATCGCCGTCACCGTGGATTCGGATCTCTTCGACGCGACCGCACGGGGAGCGGACGGTACACCGAACACGCTGTTCGTGGCGCTTGTGCTCGGTGTGCTCGAACGGTCGGGGCGCGTGGCGACCGGTGACGCCGTGCAGATCAATCTGCCGGTGTCGACTCGAGGCGAGGACGACCTGCGGTCGAACGCGTCGTCGGCCGCGACCGCGGATGTGACGGTGTCAGACGACCGATATGACGATCTCTCTGAGTTGCGGGCATCGTGCAAAGCGGCGTACGTCCGCAGAGAACGAGACGTCGACCCGTTCGTTTCGACGGTCGTCGTCGCCCAAGCGCTGCCGGACGCAGTCGTCCGGCGGCTCGCCGCGGGTGCGGGGACTCCGCTGTGTCTCGCGTCGGCATTGGGCGACCTGCCGTCGTCGTTCGCGACACTAGGCGGCGCGACGACGGGGCCGGTGGCGATGCGGTCGACGACTGTCGGCGCGTCGGCCGCGCAGTTGGCGGCGGCGGGCGGCGGCGTCAGCGCGTGGTCGTCCCGGACGCCCGGCGTCGTCACCCTGTGCTTCGCCGGCCTTGATCCGCTGGCGATTCCGGATCGGCAGCGGATCACGGATCTGGTTCTCGGCGAACTCGAGCGCTGGGACCTGCCCGCGCAGGTGTGGTTGGACTGAGATGTGCGGACCTGTGGACAGAGCGATCGACGGTGTCGGGGGACGCCGATAACCTGTGGGACATGCGCGACGACAAGCTGCTCACCCGCATCGCCGGACTGCTACGGCAGGCGGAGGGAACCGACAACGAGCATGAGTCAGAGGCCTTCATGGCCGCCGCTCAGCGGTTGGCGACGGCGTCGTCGATCGACCTCGCGTTGGCGCGGGCACACGACCCGGCAGCACGAGCGGCCACTGTCCCACTGACCCGACAGATCACGATCGGCGAAGCCGGGAAACGCGGACTGAAGACCTACGTCCAACTGTTCGTGCAGATAGCCCGTGCCAACGACCTGACGTGCGACGTGGCGTCGAACTCGACATATGTCATCGCGTACGGGTTCGAGGCCGACATCGACGCGACCGAGGCGCTGTACTCGTCGCTGGTGATTCAGATGGTCGCGGCCAGCGACGCGTACCTGAAGTCCGGTGGATACAAAGGACAGACGGCTCGGCAGGTGGTCACCGTCGGTTCCGGGTACTTCCGTCGGAAAGCTGTCGAGGAGAAGCCGCTCTCGCCGATCACCGCCCGGCTCAACTTCCAGTCGGCGTTCGCGGAACGGATCGGACGTCGGCTTCAGGAAGCACGGGACGAACAGCGCGCCGAGGCGATGTCCGTGGAGTCGGCAGTCGCAGACGAGAGATCGGGATCCACGGCGCTCGCTTTGCGGAACAAAGAGCTGGAGGTCAAGGACTTCTATTCACAGGCGACGACGGCGCGCGGCACCTGGCGCCCGACGTCGGCGCGCTCGGGTTACTCGTCGGCGGCTCGGCAGGCGGGCGATCGGGCCGGTCGCAGGGCGCGGTTGGGCCCCGGCGAACCGACGTTGCCGAGCGGTCGCCGCAGGATCGATCGCTGAGGGGGCCGGCGGTAACTCGTGCCAAGCGGTCTCAATGCGGCTACCGTCTGAGCATGGAGGTCAGCAGGCGGAAACTCACTGTTGTCGGAGCAGGTGCAGTCGGAACCGCGATCGCGTACGCGGCGCTGATCAGGGGAGTCGCCCGGACCGTCGCGTTGCTCGACGTGAACGAGGCGAAGGTCGAAGCGGAAGTGCTCGACTTGCGGCACGGCCTCGAATTCGTGCCCGGCGCCACGGTGATCTGTGGCAGCGACCCCTCGGTGGCGTCCGACTCGAACGTCGTGATCTTCACGGCCGGTGCAAAACAGAAGCCGGGGCAGTCCCGTCTCGAACTCGCTGAGGCGACCATCGAATTGACTCGTCGCGCACTTCCGCCGATCGTGGCGGCGGCGCCCGACGCCGTGTTCATCATGGTCACCAATCCCGTCGACGTCGTCACGTACGCGGCGTTGAAGTTCACCGGTCTCCCGCCGAACCGCTTGTTCGGGTCGGGAACGGTACTCGACACGTCGCGGCTCCGGCACTTGCTGGCGATCCACTGCGGTGTCGCGGTCCAGAACGTCCACGCGTACATCGCCGGCGAGCACGGAGACGGTGAGATACCGCTGTGGTCGACCGCCACCATCGGCGCGGTCCCGCTGGACCAGTGGCGACCGTTGGCGGGGCGAGACCCGCTCGACGCTGCAGTCCGCGAGCAGATCCGACGTGATGTCGTCGAGTCGGCGTACCGGATCATCGCAGGCAAGGGTGCCACAAACTATGCGATCGGGCTCGCCGCCGTCCGAATCACGGAGGCGATCTTCGGGGACGAACACCGCGTGCTGCCGGTTTCGACGCTGATCGCCGACGGCCCCGAAGGTATCGATGACGTCTGTCTCTCACTGCCCACGATCGTGGACGCGCGAGGTGCAGGCGAGCGACTAGCGGTGTCGCTCTCAGACGATGAGGCCGCCGGGCTCCGTGCGTCCGCCGACACCCTGCACCAGACGCAAAAGCACTTCGACTTGTGACGATCGCCCCGGGGTGGACTCGAGCTCAGGATCCGTGGGGCCGTCGGTAGGGTGAGCGGGTGCGAGATGCGAACCGGGGGAAGGTGTACGAGACGGAGCGGATCGCGCATCGCCTGATGGACCGTCCCGGTGGGGGAGCGCACACGGTCCAGATCGCGGGCACGACGCTCACGGTCCCCGCGGAAGCCAAGTTCGGCGACGTCGACGCGGTAGCCCGGTACGTCGACGACCTCCTTGCTCTCCGTCCGGTCCGCGAGCGCTTCGTGAACGCGGCCACGCCGGTACGGGTCCGTCGCAGAAGGGGCAGCCGCGCAGCGCACTACGAAGCGTCAGGAAACGTGATCGCAGTCCCCGACTCCGCGGAGGGGACCTGGGCCCTGCGTGAACTCGTGGTGCTGCACGAAGTGGCGCATCACCTGGATCCGAGGGACGACGGTCAGATGCACGGAGCGTCGTTCGTCGACACGCTCATCGACCTCGTCGGACTGGTCCTCGGACCGGAGGTGGGTCTGGTCTACCGGATCCTGTTCACAGAGGCCGGAGTGCACTGACGACCGGAACCGGATCGGCTCCGAGAGCACCGTCGGTCTGGAAGGTCAGGTAGCTCGGCTTGTTCGGGTCGAGCACCAATTGCTGACGACGGCCGCGCGCCTTGATCAGGTCCGGCACGATCGTCAGGTAACGGGGCAGGCTGGCGGCGTAGACGTCCACCCGCAGACGATGCCCGGGCGCCAGCACTGCGTCGGTCGGGACAAGATCGATGTCGATGCGGACCGGCTCGTTCGCCGGGACCGGAAGACGCCGCTCTCTGGAGAGGTAGTGCACGGCGTCGAGAAGCACACCGTCGGGCGTGTACGTGGACCGCGAAGGATCGAGAGCACGATTCGACGAGGTCAACGCTCCATTGGTCAACACGCGGGACGTGCCGTCCGGCGCCACGTCGTTCACGGTGACCGCCCAGATGCCTTCGTGCGCGGTGGTGGCGACGTTGAGACGAAGGTTCATCTCGCCGGACAGTTGGGTCGGCTCGTCGACGGCCTCGCTGGTGAACGACAGTGCGCCGTGTTCCTGATAGCGGGCGTCGACGGAGAAGTCGTCGCCGAGGACGATCGCGGCTCCGGCAGTGACCTGTGCCAGGTCTCGGGACCGGAATCCGCGAAGATCCGGGCGTACGTGCAGGGCGCGACGGCGATGAGCGGGTTCGGCGGACAGCCCTCCGTCGTGGCGGGTGTGCGCTGCGGTTCCGGACGAGTCCTCGGTGAGGAACAGTCTGCGCGGGGTCACTTCTGAACGAGGGAACGCGGTGCCGCACGACCACATGCCGCCCTGCTGCTCCATAGTGACCGGGCCGTAGTCCTCGACGCTGTTGTCGATGCCCTTGAGCCACTTGTCGAACCACGCGCGCTCGAGCACGTCGAGGCGAGGCGGACGGTGCGGTGCACCGTGATCGCACCCCGGATCGAGGTGATAGCCGTCGGCGACGAGCATCTGCTTGCGACCGGGCGCCATCTGCAGCTTCTGGTAGACGCGGGTCGCGCTGCGGCCGAAGAGGTCGTGCCATCCGCCGATCGTGAATGTCGGACATTCGATGTTCTCGATGATCGGATTGCGTTCGGTGAAATACGGGTCGTCGAAGATGCGGTCGTCGCGTGCCGTCAGGAAGCCCCACATCAGGGACGGCATCTCAGACGCCGGTGACTTCACGCGATCTCGGAGCCACCGGTAGGCGTCGCCGCGCAGCAGGTCGGCCACGCCGGTCGCCGGATTCGGCAGCCACTTGAGGCCGTTGACGAGCGCCAACCACAGTGGGATGAATGCCGATGGCATTCCACCCGTGATGTAGACGTCCCGGACCACGTCTTCGCTGCCTTCGACCGCGAACACCGCCTTGAGGGCGGGCGGGCGATGGCTGGCGGCCTGCAGTGAGTTGATCGCCGAGTACGACCATCCGGTCATGCCGACGTTTCCGTCGCACCATGACCGCTTGCTGATCCAGTCGATGACCTCGATGGAGTCCTGCTGCTCTCGAGGCGAGAGGATCTCCCACTTGCCGTGCGACGAGCCGGTGCCGCGGACGTCGACGATCACCTGCACATAGCCCGAGCGGACCAGATTCCGATTGATGCCGAACACGTCCCACAGCCCGGTGCCGAATGTCCTGCCGATCCGGGACACGCCGCCGAGGGCGCCGGAGTCGGCGGTCATCGCGTTGCTCGCGGTCCGAACGGCGTTGCCGATGACCGGTGCGTGAAGACCGTGGTCGATCGCGTCGAGCACCGCGCGGTTGTACGGGTTCACGTTGAGTACGGCGGGGAACGGCGTCTTGACCGGTGTGCCGAGGACGTTCGCCGGCCGGACGACGGTGGCGCGCAGGCGAGTGCCGTCGCTCATGTCGAGCGTGATGCTGCGGTCGATGTGGACCCGCGGGTACGGCTGACGACCGTCGACTGCCGCTCGCCATTCGCGCGCAGCGGTTCCGCCGTCGGCGTCGCGGTAGGCGGGAACACCGTTGCGGTGGAGCCCGGCGAACTCGCCGTGGCCGGCGCTCAACTCCAGAGTCACGCTCGATCACCCTCTCGTCTGTGTCCCACATCACTCGCGAACGTCATTCCATTAAAAACGAAGGCATTCCAGATGCCTAATCGGGAGTGGCGTAACCGTTGTGCTCCGGTGACCGGTTCGTTACGCGTGCTGCGGCTTCGAGGAGCATCGTGGCTCCGACCTGCACAGACATGTCTCTCTCGGGGGTCCTCGACGATGCGACCGCGCCGCCGAATTTCTGTGCCGTCGGTCCTTCGGTGGACGGCACAACGGCCTGTGTGGACCAGTCGGGGCCGAAAATCGGGAGCCCGTCGACCTCGGCGCGGTGAGTCCACGCGGCGTCGGCGCTCGCAGTGACGATCGCTGCGGCGCGGGCGCGGACGTCCGATGCGGTGTCTGGAAGATCAGTCGCCACCAAAGCGAGGTAGCGGGCGAGGATTCCGCCGAACAGTCCGCCGTCGCCTCCGCCGGCACCGCGGATGACGCCGTCGACGGTCATGCGGTCGGACACCGCGTGGAGCAGTGCGTCGATGCGTGACAGATGGAGGGGATCGCCGCTCAGTCGATAGGCCTCGACGTCGGCGCCGAGGACGACGCCCTGGCAGTAGGTGAAGACTGCGTCGTCGAACTCGCGGGTGCCGTCGGCCCGTCGCCACAGGCCGTCGCCGATCAGACCGGACGGGAGAGTGAGGTTCTCGTGCAGCCAATTCGCCATCTCGATCGCGCGCTCGGGACGTCCGGCGCGCGCGAGAAGGATCGCGGCCGGTCCGTTCGCAGGCGCATTGAAGAAGTGATCGGTGGTCCGCCAGGGGATCCCGCCGCCGAGCTCGGGAGACCAGCCGTCGTACATGACGTCCCGAAGGGTGCGGAGCCCACGAAGATGACCCGTGCCGGTGCGGCCCGGCAGATGCCGGTCGAGGCGTTCCATCGCGAGGCCGAGCCACGCCATGTCGTCGTAGTAGTTGTTGGTCCAGCGTCCGACGTTGCGGATCCGGATGCCGCGCAGGAGCCGGACCGCGTCGGCGCCGCACCGTTCGTCATCGCGCAGGACCGCGCCGTCGACGAGGGTGTCCACCAGGTGTGCCTGCCACCAGTAGTTCCAGGACGACGTGATGCGCTGTTTGGACAGGGGCCGACCAGCGGGCGGCCATGCGACGACGCCGATCCTGGTGAACGGAACCCAGCCGCCGAGTCTGCGGAGGTGGCGGGCCCGAAGGGCCTCCTGTGCGGCGGCGGCCCGCGTCGATTCGACATCGTCGGTCATAGCCGTTAGCCTATTGGGCGACGCACCGAGTCCGCTCGGTGCATCAAAGTTCAACCAGAGACCGTTGGTCATCGTGGACGAGAGTCCCGATCGAAGGTCCGGCTCCGGCCGGCGACCCACGCAGGATGAACGAGGAATACCGCCGCCACACTCTCGAGTTGGCTTCTGTACGCCCCGTGCCTCCTGTGCCCGGGGCGTTTTCGCTTTCTTGCGAACCAACGGAATCTGGGTCCGATTCGACTCGGTGGAACCGGGTCGACGTGAAGTGACACGAGAGGAGGCGAAGTATGGCTAAGGCCGAAAAGGTTTCTGCAGTCGCAGAGATCACCGAGCAGTTCAAGGGCTCCAACGCGGCGGTCATCACGGAATTCCGTGGTCTGTCCGTCACCCAGCTGGGAACCCTGCGTCGCACGCTCGGTGAAGGTGCAACCTACTCCGTCGCCAAGAACACCCTCGTCAAGCGTGCCGCCGCAGAGGCGGGCGTGGAGGGCCTCGACGAGCTGTTCACCGGTCCGACAGCGATCGCATTCATCGAAGGCGAGCTTCCCGAAGCTGCCAAGGCGATGAAGACGTTCGCCAAGGAGAACAAGAACCTCATCATCAAGGGTGGCTACATGGACGGCCGTGTGCTGTCCGTGGACGAGGTCGAGCGTATCGCCGATCTCGAGTCCCGCGAGGTTCTGCTGGCAAAGCTCGCCGGTGCCATGAAGGGCAACTTGGCAAAGGCTGCAGGGCTGTTCAACCAGCCTGCGTCGCAGGTCGCGCGTCTCGCCGCGGCTCTGCAGGAGAAGCAGGAGGCCTCGGGCGACGCCGCCTGAGACCTCACGCTCTCCACCCAGACCGGCGCGAGCTGGTCGAACACCCATGATCGAGCCTGCATCGCAGGCGCCCCCGCACCGGCGGGGAATTACGGAAGGACGCCACCATGGCGAAGCTCACCGCTGACGAGCTCATCGAGCAGTTCAAGGAACTGACCCTGCTGGAGCTCAGCGATTTCGTGAAGAAGTTCGAAGAGGTCTTCGAGGTCACCGCTGCTGCTCCGGTCGCCGTCGCTGCTGCCGGTGCTCCGGCTGCCGGCGCCGACGCCGCTGCTGAGCAGGACGAGTTCGACGTCGTGCTCGAGTCGGCCGGCGACAAGAAGATCCAGGTCATCAAGGTCGTCCGTGAGGTCGTCTCGGGTCTGGGCCTGAAGGAAGCCAAGGACCTCGTCGAGGGTGCTCCGAAGGCTCTCCTGGAGAAGGTCAGCAAGGACGACGCAGAGGCTGCCAAGGCCAAGCTCGAAGAGGCCGGCGCCAAGATCTCGCTCAAGTGATCTGATGCCGTCTTACGACGGCGCTGAGGCCGCCTAGGCGGCTTCGAATCGGGCCCGCAGGGACTTCCCTGCGGGCCCTTTTCGTCGTATTCGGTGTCCGTAAATCCACCTATGTGAAGTAGCGCACATCGGCGTGTCGGATCGGACCGCGTTCACTTTGGCCTAACCCGCTTCTTCGAGTATTCTCAACTCACAAAACAAAAGTCACCGCTGAGTAATGGCATCACAGGGCTGGTCACCACAGTGATCCGAAGGTGTGTCATACCACGCGGTGGGTTACAGTGACCGCAGCCACAAACGGCACACCGGAGTGAGCGGGGGCTAAAGCTCGCAGGTTTCGTGTCCACGGATGGGCACAACGGAAGCCATTCGGTATCTGAAACGTCTGGAGGGACGCAGTGGGAGTTGAGGTCACAGTCGAGGGACTCACCAAGTCGTTCGGCTCACAGAACATTTGGCGAGATGTCAGCCTGACGCTGCCCGCGGGCGAGGTCAACGCTCTCCTGGGTCCGTCCGGTACCGGTAAGTCGGTCTTCCTGAAGACGCTCATCGGCCTCCTGCATCCCGAGCAGGGCTCCGTCATCATCGACGGCACCGACATCACCCAGTGCTCTGCCAAGGAGCTGTACGAGATCCGCAAGCTGTTCGGCGTCCTGTTCCAGGACGGCGCGCTCTTCGGCTCGATGAGTCTGTACGACAACATCGCCTTCCCGCTTCGTGAGCACACGAAGAAGAAGGAAGACGAAGTCCGCAGGATCGTCATGGAGAAGGTTGAGCTCGTCGGTCTGGCGGGCGCGGAGGACAAGCTCCCCGGCGAGATCTCCGGCGGTATGCGCAAGCGCGCCGGCCTGGCTCGCGCCCTCGTGCTCGACCCGCAGATCATCCTCTGCGACGAGCCCGACTCGGGTCTCGACCCGGTCCGCACCGCGTACATCTCGCAGCTGCTGATCGACATCAATGCGGAGATCGACGCGACGATCCTCATCGTCACGCACAACATCAACATCGCCCGCACCATCCCGGACAACATCGGCATGCTGTTCCGCAAGGAACTCGTCATGTTCGGTCCGCGTGAGCAGCTCCTCACCTCGGAGCAGCCGGTTGTGAAGCAGTTCCTCTCCGGCGACCGTTTCGGTCCCATCGGCATGTCCGAGGAGAAGGACGAGTCGGTCGCAGCCGCGGAGGCCGCGATGCAGGCCGCAGGCATCTCCGGTGGCGGTACCTCGGACGACTTCTCCGAGATCATCCCGCAGGTGCAGCCGAACCCGGGCATGCCCGTCCGCAAGGCCGCCATCCGCCACCGCGCCAACGTCCTCAACATGCTGCACACCCTCCCGGAGAATGCGCAGCACGCGATCCGCAACTCGATCGCCGAAGAGGACCGTCGTGCAGCGGAGTCGCCTGAGACGTCGACCACGCTGGTCGCGCTGTCGCAGACCGACTTCAGTGATCCGAACGCCGTCTACACCGGACTCCCGGGCGGCCCGGACGGCGTCTACGTCGCTCCGACTGACGTGCACGGCAACGCTCAGGCGAACCAGGCGACCGACGTCGTCACTCGCCCGGATCTGGCGAAGACCGCCGTCGCTCAGCCCGCGGGCGACGACGCGTTCACGCAGCCGATCGACACCTCGGCCATCGAGACGGCGATCATCGACCAGTCCAAGGGACAGGGGAGTAACCAGGCATGACGAGTGCCACCACGCGTGGCGTCGACAAGCTCGCGAAGGCCGGGGAGGGTGCTCTCACCCAGACCGGCAACATCGTTCAGCTGTTCGTCGACGTCGCCCGCCAGCTCTTCGTGCGGCCGTTCCAGCTGCGCGAGTTCATTCAGCAGGCCTGGTTCATCGCCAGCGTCACGATTCTGCCGACGGCGCTCATCGCGATCCCGTTCGGTGCGATCGTGTCGCTGCAGACCGGCTCGCTGATCAAGCAGCTCGGCGCTGAGGCGTACACGGGCGCGGCGAGCGTGCTCGTCGTCGTCCAACAGGGTTCGCCCCTGGTGACGTCGCTGCTTGTCGCTGGCGCCGCAGGATCGGCCGTTGCGGCCGACCTCGGTTCGCGAACCATTCGCGAAGAGATCGACGCGATGGAGGTGCTCGGAATCAATCCCGTCCAGCGCCTCGTCGTGCCACGCGTGTTGGCGATGGTCCTGGTGGCCGTCCTCCTCAACGGACTCGTCGCAGTCGTCGGCATCGGCGGCGGCTACTTCTTCAACGTGATCGTGCAGGGCGGAACGCCCGGTGCGTATCTGGCCTCGTTCGGCGCGCTCGCGCAGCTGCCGGACCTCTACATCTCGACGCTGAAGGCCGCGATCTTCGGTGTCATCGCCGGTGTCATCGCCGCCTATAAGGGCCTCAACCCCAAGGGTGGCCCGAAGGGCGTCGGCGACGCGGTGAACCAGAGCGTCGTCGTGACGTTCCTGCTCCTGTTCTTCGCGAACCTGATCATCACGGCCGTGTTCCTCCAGATCGTCCCGGCGAAGGTGAGTTAGCCATGACACGTGGTGTGACAGTCTCCAAGAGCCGCCCGGAGTACTACCTGTACGAGGCGCGCAAGCAGCTCGGCAAGCCGTTGAAGATCCTCGACGGCGCCGGCGAACAGATGTCGTTCTACGGACGCACGCTCGCGTGGATTCCGAAGACACTCATTCACTACACCCGCGAGGTGATGCGCCTCCTGGCTGAGGTCGCATTCGGTTCGGGTGGCCTCGCGGTCATCGGCGGCACCGTCGGCGTGATGGTCCTGATGTCGGGCTTCACCGGTGTCGTGGTCGGCATGCAGGGCTACGCGGCCCTCGATCAGATCGGTTCGCAGGCCTTGACCGGCTTCTTGTCGGCGTACGTCAACACCCGTGAGGTCGCGCCGCTGGTCGCGGGCCTGGCACTGTCGGCGACGGTCGGCTGCGGTTTCACCGCCCAGCTCGGCGCCATGCGCATCTCCGAGGAGATCGACGCACTCGAGGTCATGGCGGTCCCGTCCATCCCGTTCCTCGTCAGCACTCGCGTGATCGCGGGCTTCGTCGCCGTCATCCCGCTGTACGTGCTCGGCCTGATGGCCGCGTACCTCGCGTCGCGCACCATCAACACGGTCTTCAACGGTCAGTCGACCGGTTCGTACGACCATTACTTCAACCTGTTCCTGCCACCGGCCGACGTGCTGTGGTCATTCGGCAAGGTGCTGGTATTCGCGTTCGTCATCATCCTGGTGCACTGCTACTACGGCTACTACGCGAGCGGTGGTCCCGCAGGCGTCGGCGTGGCCGTGGGACACGCGGTGCGCGCAGCTCTGGTGCTGATCGCGGTCATGGACTTCTTCCTGGGCCTGGCGATCTGGGGAACCACCACGTCGGTCCGAGTCGGAGGTTAGGAAAACGTGGCGACTGCAAAACGCAGGCTGCTGGGTCTGGTGTTCTTCGTCGTGGTCTTCGGACTGCTGGCGGCGTCGATTCTGAAGTTCCAGGGAACGTTCGACAAGTACACGACGGTCACCCTGCAGACCGACAACGCGGGCAACGCTCTCGCGGAGAACTCCGACGTCAAGGCGCGCGGCGTCATCGTCGGCACCGTCCGAAGCATCAAGGTGCAGCCGGGCGGCAAGGCACTCGTCGAACTCGGGCTCGATCCCGACAAGGCCAAGGAACTGCCGCAGGGCACCACGGGCCGAGTGCTGCCGAAGACGCTGTTCGGTGAGCGCTTCGTCTCGCTGACAGTGCCGACCAACGGCCACGGATCGCTCACCGACGGTGAGACGATCAAGACTGACCCCCGTGGCAGCGCCGCAGAGGTCGAGGATCTGTTCGACGCGCTCATGCCGGTCCTGAAGGCGATTCCGCCGCAGGACCTGAACGTGACGCTGACATCGATCTCGCAGGCCATCGGCGGCAAGGGCAAGCAGCTCGGCGGCACCATCGACCGGCTGAACACGATCTTCAAGCGCGTCAACGCGAACATGGACGACCTGCAGGGCACGCTGCGCGGCCTCGCCTCGTTCTCGCAGACCTACTCCGAGGCGCTTCCCGACGTGATCGACGCGCTCGATTCGCTTCGCGTCACCGGCAACACGCTGGTGGAGCGCCAGGGCGACTTCAGCACGCTGATCTCGACTCTCGGCGTCGCGGCGACGGACACCACGAAGTTCCTGCGGAAGAACCGTCGCGACCTGTTGAACCTGGCGATCGACTCGGAGAAGTTCTTGGTCCCGCTCGCACGGCAGTCCCCGACGTTCACCTGCATGTTCCACAACTTCGCGACGATCGTCCCGAAGGTCGGCGACATCGTCGGCAAGGGCACCGACAATCCCGGTGTCCGCGTGAACCTGCAGTTTGTGAACCCGCGTGGACGCTACCTGCCTAATCAGGACGAGCCGCGTCTGCTGTGGCGCGACCCGCCGGCCCGCTGCTACGAGCCCGCGACCAACGGTCGCCCGTTCCCGCAGTACCCGGGCGGTGGCGTGCCGGACGGCTCGTACCAGCCGCCGTCGCGCAACGCAGGTCCGACGACGTGGCCTGAACTGCCCCAGCCGCAGTTCAGCAGCAGCCCGTCCGGAACCGTCTACGACGACCCCGACTACGTCAAGCAGATGCAGATCGTGTACGGCGCCTCGAGCGGCGTGCAGCCTGCAGACGTCCCGACGTGGGTCACTTACATCGGTGGAGGAGCAGTGCAGGGAACCGAGGTGGCGATCAAGTGAGATCGTTGACAGCACCCCTCATCAAGCTGGTTGTGTTCGCGGTGATTACTGCGATCGCGACCGCCATGCTCGGACTGACCATCGCCAACGCCGGCGGCGGCGGCCGAACGGGCTTCAAGGCAGTCTTCAACGACGCTGCGATGCTCAATGCAGGTGACGACGTCCGCATCGCCGGTGTGCGTGTCGGTCAGGTCGAGAGCGTGGAGATCACGAACCGCAATCAGGCGCTCGTGACCTTCAACGTCGACCGCGACTCGCTGCCTGCCAGTACCAACGTGTACATCCGTTACCGCAACCTCACTGGACTCCGGTATGTCGCTCTGGAGAAGGGCGTCGGCGACGCCACCCAGACGGTCGGCAAGGACTTCACGTTCGGTACGGATCCGAAGGTGCAGAACACGCATCCAGCCGTGAACCTCACGGAACTGTTCAACGGCTTCCGCCCTCTGTTCAAGCAGATCACCCCGGATGACATGAACAAGCTCGCTGAGACCGTCATCAAGGTCTTCCAAGGCGACATGGACACGACGATCAGTCAGTTGATCACCCAGACGTCGGAGCTGACGAACGCGCTGGCCGACAAGGACCAGGTGATCGGCGACATGATCACGAACCTGACGAAGGTCCTCGACACCGTGAACCGCAATGACGACCAGTTCACGAGCTTGCTCGACAACACGGAGAAGCTCGTCACGGGTCTCGCCGCACAGCGTGGCTCCGTCGGTTCGGCGGTCGCGTCCGTCTCGAACTTGACGACGGTCATGGGCTCGATCCTGTCGAAGACTCGTCCTGCGATTCAGGGCGACATCGCAGGCATCAAGTCGCTGTCCGACCAGCTCAACGATCGCAGCGACGAGGTCGAGAAGGCTCTCACGAACCTTCCGGTCAAGCTGCAGAAGATCGGTCGTGCGGCCACGTTCGGCTCCTGGTTCCAGTTCTACCTGTGCGGCATCGACGTCGTCGCGGGCAATGGCAAGTCGACGCTGCTGACGCAGCCGCTGGTCGGCCTTCCTGACATCAACCACGTCCTGTACACCAGTGCCGCAACGCGGTGCTGGAAGGACAACAAGCGACCGGGGGAGTGACATGACGACACAGCAGAACACACCCGACGCCTCCGACCAGGAGGCCCCGGCGCCGCAGAAGAGCAGGCGGTTCGCCGGCCGTCGCAGTGCAACGGGCATCGGCGGCCTCGGTCTGCTGATTCTGATCATGATCTCGGTGTCGTCCTTCTACCTGAAGGACCTCCCGCTCCTCGGTGCGGGCGCACAGTACACGGCAGCGTTCTCCGAAGCCGCCGGCCTCAAGCCCGGCAATGAGGTCCGCGTCGCCGGCGTCAAGGTCGGCGAGGTCACCGGAGTGGAGCTCAACGGGAACAAGGTCGACGTCCACTTCCGCGCGAACAACACGTGGATCGGCGATCAGACCCAGGCGTCCATCCAGATCAAGACCGTCCTCGGTCAGAAGTACCTGGCTCTGAACCCCCGTGGCAGCAAGCTCGCAGACCCGGATGTCACGTTCACCGACACGGTCGCTCCGTACGACGTCATCGAGGCGTTCGGCGATGCGGCGGATCAGATCGAGAACGTCAACACCGACAATGTGGCGAAGAGCCTCCGGACGCTCGCGAACGCCTTCTCCGGGACGTCGGGCGACATCGGCCCGTCGCTCGAGGGGATCTCCCGGCTCTCGAACACCATCGCCAGTCGCGACCAGGAGGTGCAGCGACTGCTGCGCGCGACGAAGGATTCGTCGAAGATCCTTGCCGATCGCAACGAAGAGTTCACCCGCCTCATCGCGGGCGCCGGCACGCTGCTGGAAGAACTCAACAACCGTCAGCGGAACATCTCCGCTCTGCTGGCGAGCACCACGACCCTCAGTCGTGCGCTGACGGGAATCGTTCGTGACAACGAAGCTCAGATCGGACCGGCCTTGGCCTCCCTCGAGGGAGTCACGGACATGCTGACCCGCCAGAATCAGAACGTGCGCGACACGATCACGTACATGGCGCCGTTCTACCGCCTGTACGCGAACGTGCTCGGCAACGGTCGCTGGTTCGAGTCCGCGGTCACCAACCTGTTGCCGCCCGCACTGCCGCAGCAGAACACCACTCGTCCGCCCAATATGCAGAAGAACCTCAACAACGGCGGAACGGGGGGCCGATGACCACGGCAGACAACGAGTCCGGGGTGTTCAACAAGCGGAACATCGTCTTCGGCGCACTCGGCACCATCCTCGTGCTGATCCTGGGCACAGCAGGCTGGTGGGCCTCGACGCTGGTCGGCACCACCACCGTGCACGCCACGTTCAGCAGCGCAGTCGGCATCTACGAGGGAAGCAACGTGCGTGTCCTCGGAGTCGACGTCGGTAAGGTCACCAAGGTGACACCGAACGGCGACGTCGTCGACGTCGACATGCGGGTTAACCGCGGCGTTCAACTGCCGAAGGACGTCGGCGCGGTTCAGATCATCCCGTCCATCGTCGCCGACCGCTACATTCAGTTGACGCCGGCGTTCGACGGTGGTGCAGAGGCGGACAGCGAGATTCGTCTGGGCACTGACAAGACGCGAGTGCCTGTCGAGATCGATGCGATCTACAAGAACCTTCAGAAGTTGTCTGTCTCGCTCGGGCCGGACGGTGCCAACAAGAACGGCGCAGTCACGGACTTCGTGTCGACTGCGGCCAAGAACCTCGACGGCAACGGCGCCAAACTCGGCGAGGCGATCACGAATCTGTCGAAGGCCGCGACCACGCTGTCCGACGGTCGGGGCGACTTGTCGTCGACGATCTCGAACCTGAACGTCTTCGTCGGCGCCCTGCGCGAGAACGACTCTCAGGTGCGGCAGTTCAACACACAGATGGCGTCGTTCAACCAGTTCATGGCCGGCGAGCGCAATCAGCTCGGAAAGGCGTTGGACACGCTGTCGTACGCACTCGGCGACGTCGCCACGTTCATCTCGGACAACAACGACCGACTCGGAAAGGCGATCCGCGGCCTTCAGCCGACAGGCCAGGCACTGCTGGACAACAAGGATCACCTGCTGGAGATCTTCACTGTTCTGCCGGTCACCATCTCCAACCTGATCAACGCGTACGACGCGGAGTCGGGAACCCTGGCGATGCGACTGAACCTCACGGACCTGCAGGATCCGCTCGCAGCGCAGTGTCGCTTCCTCGACCTGAAGAATCTGATGCCGGGCAATCCGCTGGCGATCGACTTCAGCAAGAAGATGGCTCCGCTGATCAACGGCTGTAAGGACCTGTCGAAGCAGATCACCAGCGGTGTGCTCGAACCGATGCTGCCGATCCTTCCGTTCGGCATCCTCAGCGCGAAGAAGCAGCAGCAGAATCCGGCCCCCGGCACGAACTCGGGCAACCCGGATCCGCGACTCCCCGGAGGCAAGTGATGAAGGTGACGCTGAGTAAGCGTTCGCGCGCCGCAGCCGTCGGAGCCGTCATGGCGGTTGTCGTCTCGGTGACGTCCGCGTGTGCAGGCATCCAGTCGGTGCCGCTTCCCGGCGGCGTCGACGTGGGCGACAACCCGCGTGAGTACCGAATCCAGTTCGCGAACATTCTCGACCTGGTTCCTCAGTCGATGGTCAAGATGGACGGCATCCCGGTCGGTCAGGTGACCAAGATCGAGGTGCCCGAGGACTCGTGGGAGGCCGTGGTCACCGTCAAGGTGAAGAACTCGGTTGACCTCTCGGACAAGTCGCATGCGGCCATCCAGCAGACGAACCTCCTCGGTGAGAAGTTCGTCTCGCTGTCTGAGCCGGACGGCGTGACGTCGTCGACTCCGCGTCAGCCGGAGTCGCAGATGATCAAGTCGGACAACGGACGTACACGCACGACAACGGACATCGAGCAACTGCTCGGCGCTCTGTCGATGCTCCTCAACGGTGGCGGCATCAATCAGCTTGAGCCGATCGTGACCTCGATCAACGAGTCGATCGGATCGGATCCGAGCCGATTCGCTTCGTTGCTTCGCCAGACGGAGACCTTGATCACCGGTCTGAACGCGCAGCGCGACGACATCGTCCGAGCGATCGACGGCGTCAGCAGGCTCTCGGAGCGTGCCAACAACCAGACGACGCAGATCGAACGAATCCTCGATGAGTTGCCCGCCGGTGTGCAGGTGCTCGAGGAGCAGCGCCCGCAGTTCGTCGACCTGCTGACGAAGCTCGATGACCTCGGCAAGGTCGGCACGGACATCCTCGGCAAGGCGCACGACGAGATCATCAACGACCTCAAGGCGCTTCGCCCGATCCTGACCGAGCTGTCGAAGTCGGCCCAGGACGCGATCACGGCCGTTCCGCTGATGCTGACGCACCCGTACCCGGACGACCTCCTGCCTGCGGTCCAGGGCAATGCGACGAACCTGTTCATGACACTCGACCTGCGACTGCTGAATCAGTTGGAAGCGCTCGGCGTCGGTCAGGGCACCCCGAAGTACAGCCCGCCGAAGGTCAATCCGCCGAAGGTGGACCCGAACAACCCGTACATCAACGGCAACGGCCCGCGTTGGGGTTGGCCCACCATCTCGCTGCTGCCGCCGGATCTCAACTCCAAGCGCGGACCGAACACTCCGCCGTCCGGAGGCACGTACCCGGCCAGCGCGAACGGCGTGAAGAAGCCGACGTCGAAGAAGAAGAAGAAGCGGACGTCGAACCAGTACGCGACGCTGCCGTCGCAGACGGACTTCATGGCCGGAACCATCGCACTCGTGGAGGGTGACGACGCATGATCAGCCGTCTCGTCAAGATCCAGTTGATCGTGTTCGCCGTCGTCGGCGTCCTCGCGATCGTCTATGTCGGCGGCAAGTACGCGCGACTGGACAAACTCGCCGGATTGTCGACCTACCACGTGACTCTGCCGATGGAGGACGCCGGAGGCATCTTCCCGAACGCAGAGGTCACGTACCGCGGTGTGCCCGTCGGACTCGTCGGCGACATGCAGATGACCAACGACGGTGTCGAGGTCACGCTCAACATGAACTCGAGCGCAGCCGATGTGCCCGCGTCCGCGAAGGCTGTCGTCACGAACCGTTCCGCGATCGGCGAGCAGTTCATCGACCTGCAGCCGACGTCTGCGGACGGTCCCGTCCTCAAGGACGGTGACACGATCAAGGAGTACGCGCTGCCGCCGAAGCTGCAGAACGTCATCTCCGACGCGATCAGCCTCACGAAGACCGTGCCCGTGGACGACCTCAAAACGGTTGTGACTGAACTCGGCAAGGCGTTCAACGGTCAGGGCGAGAACCTGACGCGACTCGTCGACTCGCTCGACAAGCTGTCTGAGAGTGGGGTCGAGAACCTCGACGACACGATCTCGCTGATCAAGAACTCGAACGTGGTCCTCGGCACGCAGGCCGAGCAGTCGGACGAGATATTGACCTGGTCGCGAAATCTTGAACTGGTCACGGCGACGCTTGCCGGTTCCGATCCGGCCATCCGCCGCATCCTGTCGAACGGTCCACGTGCGGCGTCGTCGCTCTCGCACTTCATCCAGAGCAACGGGGACGATGCGAGCAAGCTGATTCATCAGCTGGGGGCGACAGTCCACTACACGGAGCCCGCGGCATTCACCACAGGCATCACGTTCGCGTTGCTGTCCGCGCTCGCCGCAGGCAGCCACACGCCGGCGCCGGGTGATGGCCAGATCCACTTCGGCATCGTCCTGGAGACCGAGAACCCGCCGAGTTGCCTCGTCGGCTACGAAGGCACCGATGCGATCATCGCGGAGATGAAGAAGCGGAATCCCGACTTCGACATCAACTACGACGATTTTCCGATGAACACCAAGGCGTCGTGTGACGTCCCGGTGGGCAACCCGACCGGCGTCCGCAGTGCGAACCGTGCGGCGCTCGCCAACCCGGACTTCCCGCAGCCGTGGGACAACAAGCCGAAGAAGGATCCCGACAAGTTGAACCTGAACCCGCTGGCCACCCAGCTGGCCGGGCTTATGGGAGTGCATGCCAAGTAGTTCGCGAAGCGGCTCGCCGACAGTCATCACAGGCGTCGGCGGGCCGTTCTCGTTGCTGCGGAAAGGTACAGTGGCGCACGATGAAATCTGACGAGAACAACGGGACCGACCCCGACGACGTCGGCGCTGACGACTCTGTCGACGAACCGACGATGAGTCTGACGAAGTCTGACGCCGACACGGAAGTCGTTGACACGAGTGCCGCCGACGAGGTGACTCTCGCCAAGACCGAACCGGTCGGCGGCGGCGAAGACTCCGACGACGACGTGTCCGACAGCGAGTCCGACACGCCCACGGAGTCGAAGGCGAAGTCGGCCGGCGCTGAGTCGACGTCCGACGCGTCGAGCAGGCACTGGTTGGCCTCGCTCGCGCTCGCGGGCGCATCGGCTGCGCTCGTGGTGGCAGTCGTCTGCCTCGCCTACTTCGGCTACACGGGCATCCGCGCTTATGCTGTCGACTCTGCGCGGGATCAGGCCAGGATCGGTGCGGTCGACGGTGCCGAACAGGCGGTTCTCAACACGTTCACCGTCGACCCCGCGCATATGGACGCATGGCAGAAGCGCCTGTCGTCGTCCTTGACAGGGAACGCCCTGAAGCAGGCTGTCGACCAGTCGGCCCAGGAGCTCATCCAGCAGGTCGAGGACGCGAAGAACAAGGCCAACTCGATCAAGGTGCGGATCATCACGAGCGCCGCGACCGAGGTGAACGCGGACGAGGGTACAGCGAAGGTGTTCGTTCTGTCGGAGGCGACGGCGTCGAGTGCCCCGCAGCAGCCGACAGGACTGTCCTATCTGATGACGATGGTGAAGGAAGACGGGGTGTGGAAGGCCTCCGACATCGTCCCGTTGTCGGAGATCGCCTACTCCGATTCGGACTCGACACCTGTGCCCGGCCCCAGCCAGGAAGGTGGAAACTGATGGCTGCCGAACGTTCCAACAAGTCGCGTCGAACGCCGCGTGTCGCGGGTCGAAGCACTGCGCGTGTCGAGATCTCGTCGGATGCCACTGCCCGCCGGGACGCGAGCGTCGAACCAGCGGCCGCTGTAGAGGCGACGGCCGCCATCTCGGGTGTCGAGCGAAAGCGGCGACGAGCGGACGAAGTACGCACCGCGTCCGAGCGGGCGAAAGCCGCCTCTGACGTGGAGCCGGGAGCGAACGATACGGCGGGTACGTACCGTCTAGCGGCGATCATCGCGGCGGTAGCCGTCGTGATCGGCGTGATCGCGACCATTCTCGCGTTCCATCCGGGCGCAGAGCTCAGCGACAACCGGGCCTTCGTCGCGCAAGGTGAGAGCGACCGCGTTCTGGCCGCCGCCCGAGACGGAGCATGTGCGCCCTTTCAGTTCGACTACCGGAAGATGGACAAGTGGGTGTCCGAAGCGGAGACTCAGCTGACGGGCGCCGCGCTCGACGCCTTCCGCCAGTATCTGCCCACGTCGAAGAAGCTCGCCGCTCAGACTCAGGCGAGTTCCGATTGTCGTGTGGACGTGATGGGCCTTGCCGAGCTCGACAATCACAATGCCGTTGTAGTGGCGAAGTTGATCGTGAGCACCACAAAGGGCGGCGCCATCGACCAGTCGGTGATGCCGCACGTGCGATTTGCGCTGGTTCGGGACCCCGATCACGGACACGATGATTGGCAGATCAGCGAGATTCAGAACTACTGATCGGCACGCGGACGCGCGGATCACACCGGGTTTTTCCCAGATGAATCCGCGCGTTCGCTTGACGAGACACCCCTGCACGGTCCACTCTGTGACCATCCGAATGCACGCAGGTGGCAGCCCGCTGAAATTCGGTCCCTTTCCGGGTTGACAAGCCCTGGACATCTTCTGATACAGTTGGACGTTGCGCTGGCTGCCTCCTGTCTGCTGTTCGTTGATCCGCCGATCACCAAGGTGATCGTCCTGGTCACACGTTCTCTCTTCAGGTTGTTTCGCCACGCACGTGGCCCCACGGCCAATGGCTACTACGCCACGCACCGAGAAACTTCGTGTTGGAAGGACGCATCTTGGCTCTCGACCGCCAGTCCACCTCAACCACAGCGGGTATCATCCCGGGCGCACCGCACCGCGCCTCATTCGCCAAGATCGACGAGCCTCTGGAGGTTCCGGGTCTGCTGGACGTCCAGCTCGACTCGTTCGATTGGCTCGTCGGTACGCCTGAATGGCGCGCCAAGGCGATCGCCCGCGGGGAAGAGAACCCGGTCGGCGGACTCGAGGAAGTCCTCCGCGAACTCTCGCCCATCGAGGACTTCTCGTCCTCGATGTCGCTGTCCTTCTCTGATCCGCACTTCGACGAGGTCAAGGCCTCGGTCGACGAGTGCAAAGACAAGGACATGACCTACGCGGCGCCGCTCTTCGTCACCGCTGAGTTCATCAACAACAACACGGGCGAGATCAAGTCGCAGACCGTCTTCATGGGCGACTTCCCGATCATGACCGACAAGGGCAGCTTCGTCATCAACGGCACCGAGCGTGTCGTGGTCAGCCAGCTCGTCCGCAGCCCCGGCGTGTACTTCGACGCCAGCATCGACAAGGCCACCGAGAAGACCCTCCACTCCGTGAAGGTCATCCCGGGCCGTGGCGCCTGGCTCGAGTTCGACGTCGACAAGCGCGACACCGTGGGTGTCCGCATCGACCGCAAGCGCCGCCAGCCCGTCACCGTGCTGCTGCAGGCCCTGGGCATGACGCGTGAGGAGATCACCGAGCGCTTCGGCTTCTCCGAGATCCTCATGTCGACGCTCGAGAAGGACTCCACGTCCAACCAGGACGAAGCGCTCCTCGAGGTGTACCGCAAGCTGCGCCCGGGCGAGCCGCCGACCAAGGAGTCCGCGGAGAGCCTGCTGGAGAACCTGTTCTTCCGCGAGAAGCGCTACGACCTCGCACGCGTCGGTCGCTACAAGATCAACAAGAAGCTCGGCCTCACCGCGAACCCGATGTTCGGCGAGTCGGTCCTGACCCGCGAAGACATCATCGCGACTGTCGAGTACCTGGTGCGCCTGCATGAGGCCGATCCGAACCACATCTCGAACATGACCGTCCCCGGCGGCGTCGAGGTTCCCGTCGAGGTCGACGACATCGACCACTTCGGCAACCGTCGTCTCCGCACGGTCGGCGAGCTGATCCAGAACCAGATCCGCGTGGGCCTGTCGCGTATGGAGCGTGTTGTGCGCGAGCGCATGACCACCCAGGACGCCGAGGCGATCACCCCGCAGACCCTGATCAACATCCGTCCCGTCGTGGCGGCGATCAAGGAGTTCTTCGGAACCAGCCAGCTGTCGCAGTTCATGGACCAGAACAACCCGCTGTCGGGTCTGACGCACAAGCGTCGCCTGTCTGCACTGGGCCCCGGCGGTCTGTCGCGTGAGCGCGCAGGCCTCGAAGTCCGAGACGTCCACCCGTCGCACTACGGCCGCATGTGCCCGATCGAGACCCCGGAAGGCCCGAACATCGGCCTGATCGGTTCGCTGTCGGTGTACGCCCGCGTGAACCCGTTCGGTTTCATCGAGACGCCGTACCGCAAGGTCGTCGACGGTGTCGTCACAGACGAGATCGCCTACATGACCGCTGACGAAGAGGATCGTTACCTCATCGGTCAGGCGAACACGAACTACGACGCCGACGGTCGCATCACCGACGAGCGTGTTCTCGTTCGCCTCAAGGGCGCCGAGGTCGAGTTCGTCCCGGCCGGCTCGGTCGAACTGCTCGACGTCTCGCCTCGCCAGATGGTCTCCGTCGCAACCGCGATGATTCCGTTCCTCGAGCACGACGACGCGAACCGTGCCCTGATGGGCGCCAACATGCAGCGTCAGGCGGTGCCGCTGGTTCGCAGCGAGTCGCCGCTGGTCGGCACCGGCATGGAACTCCGTGCCGCCGTCGACGCCGGCGATGTCATCGTCACCGGCAAGACCGGTGTGGTGGAGGAGGTCTCGGCCGACTTCATCACCGTGATGGCCGACGACGGCACGCGTGACAGCTTCCGTCTGCGCAAGTTCGAGCGTTCGAACCACGGCACCTGCGCCAACCAGGTCCCGATCGTGGACGAAGGCCAGCGTGTCGAGGCCGGCCAGGTCCTCGCCGACGGCCCCTGCACCGATCAGGGCGAGATGGCGCTCGGCAAGAACCTGCTCGTGGCGATCATGCCGTGGGAGGGCCACAACTACGAGGACGCGATCATCCTGTCGCAGCGCCTCGTGGAAGAGGACACTCTCACCTCGATCCACATCGAGGAGCACGAGATCGACGCCCGCGACACCAAGCTCGGTGCCGAGGAGATCACTCGTGACATCCCGAACGTCTCCGATGAGGTCCTCGCCGACCTCGACGAGCGTGGCATCGTGCGCATCGGCGCCGAGGTCCGCGACGGCGACGTGCTGGTCGGCAAGGTCACGCCGAAGGGCGAGACCGAGCTGACCCCGGAGGAGCGTCTGCTCCGCGCGATCTTCGGTGAGAAGGCTCGCGAGGTCCGCGACACGTCCCTCAAGGTGCCCCACGGTGAGACCGGCAAGGTCATCGGCGTCCGCGTCTTCAGCCGAGACGACGACGACGATCTGGCGCCCGGCGTCAACGAGCTCGTCCGCGTCTACGTCGCGCAGAAGCGCAAGATCCAGGACGGCGACAAGCTCGCAGGCCGCCACGGCAACAAGGGCGTCATCGGCAAGATCCTCCCGCAGGAGGACATGCCGTTCCTGCCCGACGGCACGCCTGTCGACATCATCCTGAACACCCACGGTGTTCCGCGTCGTATGAACATCGGCCAGATCCTGGAGACGCACCTCGGGTGGGTCGCCAAGGCAGGCTGGAATATCGACACGGCACAGCTGGAGGAGGAGTGGGCCAAGCGCCTGCCCGCCGACATGCTGTCGGCCGAGCCGAACACGAACACCGCCACCCCGGTGTTCGACGGCGCCAAGGACGACGAGCTGGCAGGTCTGCTCGGCTCGACGCTCCCGAACCGCGACGGCGACGTCATGGTCGGCCCCGACGGCAAGGCGACGCTGTTCGACGGTCGTTCCGGCGAGCCGTTCCCGTACCCGGTGTCGGTCGGCTACATGTACATCATCAAGCTGCACCACCTGGTCGACGACAAGATCCACGCTCGTTCGACCGGTCCGTACTCGATGATCACGCAGCAGCCGCTCGGTGGTAAGGCGCAGTTCGGTGGACAGCGCTTCGGTGAGATGGAGTGCTGGGCGATGCAGGCGTACGGCGCCGCATACACCCTGCAGGAACTGCTGACCATCAAGTCGGACGACGTCGTCGGCCGCGTGAAGGTCTACGAGGCGATCGTCAAGGGCGAGAACATCCCGGAGCCGGGCATCCCCGAGTCGTTCAAGGTGCTCCTCAAGGAGCTCCAGTCGCTGTGCCTGAATGTGGAGGTGCTGTCGTCGGACGGCGCCGCCATCGAGATGGCCGACTCGGACGACGAGGATCTCGAGCGCGCTGCTGCCAACCTCGGCATCAACCTGTCGCGCAACGAGAACGCCACTGTCGACGATCTCGCCAACTGACCCTCACCACTTACGACGGGGTTCACCCCGGTGAACCCAGAGAGCTCTGAAAGGTAACACGTGCTCGACGTCAACTTTTTCGACGAACTGAAGATCGGTCTTGCCACGGCCGACGACATCCACAACTGGTCGTACGGTGAGGTCAAGAAGCCGGAGACCATCAACTACCGCACCCTGAAGCCCGAGAAGGACGGACTCTTCTGCGAGAAGATCTTCGGCCCCACCCGGGACTGGGAGTGCTACTGCGGCAAGTACAAGCGCGTCCGCTTCAAGGGCATCATCTGTGAACGCTGCGGTGTCGAGGTGACCAAGGCCAAGGTGCGCCGTGAGCGCATGGGCCACATCGAGCTGGCCGCTCCGGTCACGCACATCTGGTACTTCAAGGGCGTGCCGAGCCGTCTCGGCTACCTGCTCGACCTCGCGCCGAAGGATCTCGAGAAGATCATCTACTTCGCCGCGTACGTCATCACCTCGGTGGACGACGAACTGCGCCACGCAGAACTGTCGACTCGCGAGGCCGAGATCGGCGTCGAGCGCAAGGCCATCATGGACGACCTCGAGGTGGCACTGGCCGAGCGCCAGAGCAAGCTCGAAGCCGACCTGGCCGAGCTGGAGGCCGAAGGCGCCAAGGCCGACGCCAAGCGCAAGGTCCGCGACGCGGGCGAGCGTGAGCTCAAGCGCATGCGCGACCACGCGAACCGCGAGGTCGAGGCACTCGACGAGATCTGGGACAAGTTCGTCAAGCTGTCGCCCGGCGAGCTGATCGTCGACGAGCGTCTGTACCGCGAGCTCGAAGACCGCTTCGGCGAGTACTTCGCAGGCTCGATGGGCGCCGAGGCCATCAAGAAGCTGCTCGAGACGTTCGACATCGACGCTGAGGCCGAGTCGCTGCGCGAGACGATCCGTTCGGGCAAGGGCCAGAAGAAGCTGCGCGCGCTCAAGCGACTGAAGGTCGTCGCAGCGTTCCAGCGTTCGGGCAACTCGCCGCAGGCGATGGTCCTCGAGGCCGTTCCGGTGATTCCGCCGGAGCTGCGTCCGATGGTCCAGCTCGACGGTGGCCGCTTCGCCACGTCCGACCTGAACGACCTGTACCGCCGCGTCATCAACCGCAACAACCGCCTCAAGCGCCTCATCGATCTCGGTGCACCCGAGATCATCGTGAACAACGAGAAGCGCATGCTGCAGGAGTCGGTCGACGCACTGTTCGACAACGGTCGTCGCGGACGCCCGGTCACCGGACCGGGCAACCGCCCGCTGAAGTCCCTGAGCGACCTGCTCAAGGGCAAGCAGGGTCGTTTCCGTCAGAACCTCCTCGGCAAGCGTGTCGACTACTCGGGCCGTTCGGTCATCGTCGTCGGCCCGCAGCTCAAGCTGCACCAGTGCGGTCTGCCGAAGCTGATGGCCCTCGAACTGTTCAAGCCGTTCGTGATGAAGCGACTCGTCGACCTGAACCAGGCGCAGAACATCAAGTCGGCCAAGCGGATGGTGGAGCGTCAGCGCCCCGCCGTGTGGGACGTCCTCGAAGAGGTCATCGCCGAGCATCCCGTGCTGCTGAACCGTGCTCCCACGCTGCACCGTCTGGGCATCCAGGCGTTCGAGCCGCAGCTCGTGGAGGGCAAGGCCATCCAGCTGCACCCGCTCGTCTGTGAAGCGTTCAACGCCGACTTCGACGGTGACCAGATGGCCGTGCACCTCCCGCTGTCCGCGGAGGCGCAGGCCGAGGCACGCATCCTGATGCTGTCGTCGAACAACATCCTGTCGCCTGCGTCGGGCCGTCCGCTCGCCATGCCGCGTCTGGACATGGTGACCGGCCTGTACTACCTGACCACCCAGAAGCCGGGCCAGGTCGGCGAGTACACCGAGGGTTCGGCAGACGACGTCGAGCGCGGTGTGTACTCCAGCCCGGCCGAGGCGATCATGGCAGTCGACCGCGGTGCGCTGAGCATCCAGGCGACGATCAAGATCCGCCTGACCGATCAGCGTCCGTCCGCGGACGTCGAGGCGGAGCTGTTCCCCGAGGGCTGGCGTCGCGGAAGTGCGTGGGAGACCACCACCACCCTGGGTCGCGTGCTGTTCAACGAACTGCTCCCGCACGACTACCCGTTCATCGACGAGCAGATGCCGAAGAAGCGTCAGGCCGTGATCATCAACGATCTCGCCGAGCGCTACCCGATGATCGTCGTCGCACAGACCGTCGACAAGATGAAGGACGTCGGCTTCTACTGGGCGACCCGTTCGGGCGTGACCGTCTCGATGTCGGACGTCCTCGTGCCGCCGGCCAAGGCCGAGATCCTCGAGCGTTACGAGGAGCGTGCCGACGGCCTGGAGCGCAAGTTCCAGCGCGGTGGTCTGACCTCCGACGAGCGTCGTGACGCTCTGGTCGAGATCTGGAAGCAGGCGACTGAAGAGGTCGGTAAGGCACTCGAGGACTACTACCCCGAGGACAACCCGATCACGATGATCCCGAAGTCGGGCGCAACGGGCAACATGACCCAGGTGCGTAACCTCTCGGGCATGAAGGGCCTGGTGACGAACCCGAAGGGTGAGTTCATCCCGCGTCCGATCAAGTCGTCGTTCCGTGAGGGTCTGACCGTCGCCGAGTACTTCATCAACACGCACGGCGCTCGTAAGGGCCTGGCCGACACGGCTCTGCGTACCGCAGACTCGGGCTACCTGACCCGTCGTCTCGTCGACGTGTCGCAGGACGTCATCGTCCGCGAGACCGACTGTGGCACCGAGCGCGGCATCCTGGTCCCGCTGGCTGAGAAGTCGGCCGACGGCACGATCATCCGTGACGCCCACGTCGAGACCTCGGCGTACGCTCGTACGCTCGCGGTCGACGCGCTGGACGCTGCAGGCAACGTCGTCATCGAGAAGGGCCACGACCTGGGCGACCCGGCGATCGAGGCACTCCTCGCCGCAGGCGTCACCGAGGTGAAGGTCCGTTCGGTCCTCACCTGTGCCACCGGCACCGGCGTGTGTGCTCACTGCTACGGCCGTTCGATGGCCACCGGCAAGCTCGTCGACATCGGCGAGGCCGTCGGCATCATCGCGGCTCAGTCGATCGGTGAGCCCGGCACGCAGCTGACGATGCGTACCTTCCACCAGGGTGGCGTCGGTGACGACATCACCGGTGGTCTTCCGCGCGTCACCGAGCTGTTCGAGGCCCGCGTCCCCAAGGGCAAGGCTCCGATCGCCGAGGTGTCCGGCCGCGTCAACATCGAGGACGACGATCGTTTCTACAAGATCACCATCGTTCCCGACGACGGCAGCGACGAGGTCGTCTACGACAAGATCTCGAAGCGTCAGCGCATGCGCGTCTTCAAGCACGAGGACGGCACCGAGCGTCTGCTCGCCCACGGCGATCACGTCGAGGTCGGCCAGCAGCTCATGGAGGGCGCCGCCGATCCGCACGAGGTTCTGCGTGTGATGGGTCCCCGTCAGGTGCAGATCCACCTCGTCAACGAGGTCCAGGAGGTGTACCGGAGCCAGGGCGTGTCGATCCACGACAAGCACGTCGAGACGATCGTCCGCCAGATGCTGCGTCGCGTGACGATCATCGACTCCGGCGCCACCGAGTTCCTGCCCGGTTCGCTCACCGAGCGCGCCGAGTTCGAGGCCGCCAACCGCGGTGTCGTCGCCGAGGGCGGCGAGCCCGCATCGGGTCGCCCCGTCCTCATGGGCATCACGAAGGCGTCGCTCGCGACGGACTCGTGGCTGTCGGCGGCGTCGTTCCAGGAGACCACTCGCGTGCTCACCGATGCGGCCATCAACAGCCGCAGCGACAAGCTCGTGGGCCTCAAGGAGAATGTGATCATCGGTAAGCTGATCCCGGCCGGCACCGGCATCGACCGGTACCGGAACATCCAGGTTCAGCCGACCGAGGAAGCTCGTGCCGCCGCGTACGCGCTGCCTACGTACGACGACACCTACTACAGCCCGGACAGCCCCTTCGGCGCTCCGAGCGGTGCCGCCGTTCCGCTGGACGACTACGGCTTCGGCAGCGACTTCCGCTGACCTGAGTTCACGAAGAACCCCCGCCCGATTCGTCGGACGGGGGTTCTTTCGTCTCGGCAGTCGGCGCTGGCACAGATTTGTGCATGCAACCTTGGAGTCGGCAAATCTGTGCCAGCCGGAATCCGACGTTGGGTAACAGAATCGACAGACCGGACGACGTTGGTGCGTTCGACCCGATCGGGATGCTCAGTGACTACTTCAAGTCGGTGACTATCGTCGACGACCTCAAGGGCGTCGGTGACATCGTCGGTGCGGTGACCGCGAAACCGAAGGTCGACGAGCCCGCCACCGGCGGTGAGACGGATACGGAGACGCCTGTGGTCGACGGTTCCACCGACGCGACCGACGACTCTGAGGCGCCGGAAGCAGAGGTTACGACGATGGTGGCCGGCGCAGACGAGTCCGGCGCCGACGACACGACGGTCACTGAGCCGTCGAGACCGTCTGAGGAACCCGTCGAGCAACCCGCTGCGGAGCCTTCTGCCGACGTGGGGGCTCCTGAGCCGGGCTCCGAGGTCGACGCTGCTTCAGCGAGCTGATCGCACGTCACCTG
>NZ_BAOP01000006.1 GCF_000344135.1 Gordonia malaquae NBRC 108250
CGGAGGACGCGGCTCATCGAGCGGAGTCGAGGTGTGCCAGATACGCGGCACCTCGCGGTGAGAGTTCGTATCCGACGTCGTGACTGATGGTGAGCCCGAGAGCCTTGAGCTTGCGGATGTCGACCTTCATCGGAAGCAACTCGACCCGACGGAGCGCAGCGAGTTCCTTCGACACCACGCGCGGATTGTCACGGATCCATTCGAGGATCTCCCGGGTCCACGGACCGGTCTCCCGCTTGTCGAGCCGAGCGAGGCGGGCGGTGATGTCGGCGAGTTCGGCATCGGACGGTATCTCCTCGCGAAGTGCGAGGCGTGGGTCCTCGCCTGCCCACTCGAGCGTCACCCGGTAGATCGTGTCGCCGCCCTTTGATCCACGAGGCGAGGGTTTGCGGTTCGGCTTCGGGGCCAGTGCCTTCCGTAGGGCGGCGGCGTCCTTCATGCCTGCGGCGCGCGCAGACCGGTCTGAGATGCGCTCGACGTCGTTCACCCGCACGACTCGGGTGAAGCGGACCAACCCCGCCGACGTGACCTGCGTGGATCCGACTTTCACGCGCGGCTCGTCCCACCTGCGGAACTGGCAGGTGATCCTGCCCTCGCGAATGCCGTCGGCGATCGGCTTGGAGATCATCACGTCTCAACTGTGCCGTACGAGCTGTCCCGAAAACGATGTTCGACGTCGATTCGTGGACACGAATCGATTGCGGAGTCGCGCTTCTGTGCCGTGCCGACAGATCAAGTGGGCTCGAATAGTGATCGGTGTCATACATGGAGGAATCGATTTCTCTGTGAACTGAACGAAGGACCTCCATGAGACTGACAACCAGTCGTGCCGTCGCCCTTGTGGGCGGCGCGGCGTTGCTCGCCGGCACGTTGGGCGCGGCGCCCGCGTCGGCGGGCACTAGCACCACGAACTTCACCAACTTCTGCACGGCGAGCTCGATCCTCACGGTCACCAAGGTGGTCCCTGCAGGTGTGACGATCACAGCTCCCGAGACGGTGTCGCCGGGTGAGGAGTTCACCTACCGGGTGCAGCCGATCGCGGGGTCGTATCCGAACTCTGATTCGGGCGCGACGACGACGAACATCTCGCGGTTGAAGGCAGACTTCGCGATCCCCGACAACGCCACGTTCGTGAGTGCCGAGATCGTCGCGGGTACCGGGATCGGCCTCGACAATGTCGCGCCGAACGTGCTCAGGGTCAATGACAGCGGAGCTGTCGACCCCGCGGGGAGCATCCTGCGCCTGTCGGGGAACAACCAGGTGATCGCGAACGGCGCGTCGAACAGCACGAATTCCGAAGGAGGAATCCGTGTTCCCAAGTCGAAGAAGAATCTCGACGGATCGAACAACGCCAACGGTGACACGTGGTACCGGCTGCCGGCTGTCGACGTCACCATGAAGGCGGGTGCGAGTGGCACGATCACACCCACGGTTCGGATCGCGGGCGCAGCCGGGAACAACAACACCGATCAGAACTGGAGCACACAGCTCGCGAAGGCGAGCCTGTTCGGCACGCAGTGGGCTCCTACCAGGTGCAGTCCTCGTGACGCGGCGGGTTCGCCACTGAACGCAGGCGGTGGCCCGCTCGCGACCATCAACATCGAATCGGCCGCTCCGGTCGACGAGGACACGACGACCACGGTGTCAGCTCCGAACACTGCGACCAAGGGCGACGCGGTGACGCTCTCGGCGACCGTCGCGCCCAACCCCGGCGGCGGAACTGTCCAGTTCAAGGTCGACGGCAGCAATGTCGGCTCTGCGATGTCGGTGTCGGGTGGAACGGCCTCGATCCAACACACCTTCAACACCACCGGAAGCCGTCAGGTCACGGCGGTGTTCTCGGGTGCAACTGGTTTCAACGGCTCGACGTCGTCGGCGAAGACGGTGACAGTCTCTGATCCGACGCCGATCGACATCGACACGACCACAACTGTGACGGCTCCGGGCACGGCGACCGCAGGCGATGCGGTGACGCTGTCGGCGTCGGTGTCTCCGACTCCGCTCGGCGGCACAGTGCAGTTCAAGGTCGACGGCGATGCCGTCGGCGCGCCGAAGCCTGTCACTGCGGGCAGCGCGTCGATTCAACACACTTTCGCATCGGCCGGTGCTCACCAGGTCACTGCGGTCTTCTCGGGATCGACCGGTTTCGGTGGATCCACATCGACGGCCAAGACGGTCACGGTCAGCGATCCGACGCCGGTCGACGAGGACACCACCACGACGGTGTCGGCCCCGTCGACGGCGACGAAGGGTGACGCGGTGACGCTGTCGGCGACGGTCGCACCCAACCCGGGTGGCGGCACAGTGCAGTTCAAGATCGACGGCACGAACGTCGGCTCACCCGCCGCGGTGACCGGCGGCACTGCGTCGATCCAGCACACCTTCACCACCACCGGCAGCCGTCAGGTGACCGCGGTGTTCTCCGGGTCGACAGGCTTCAACGGCTCCACCTCGGCGGCCGAGTCGGTCACGGTCAGCGATCCGACGCCGACCGACGAGGACACGACCACGACTGTCACCTCGCCGGGAGCGGCGATCACCGGCGACGCGGTCACGCTGTCGGCGTCGGTGTCTCCGACTCCGAACGGTGGCACCGTGCAGTTCAAGGTCGACGGCGCGAACGTCGGCTCGCCCGCCTCGGTGACCGGCGGCACTGCGTCGATCCAGCACACCTTCGCCACTGCGGGCAGCCGTCAGGTGACCGCGGTGTACTCCGGTGCAGCCGGGTTCAACGGGTCCACGTCGGCGGCCAAGACGATCGTCGTCTCTGCACCGGATCCGGGCGACGAGTCCACGACCCTCACGGTGTCGGCGCCGTCGACTGCTCAGAAGGGCGTCGCAGTGGAGCTCAAGGCAGCCCTGACGCCGTCGGGTGTGAACGGCGGAACCGTTCGCTTCCAGGTCGACGGCACCGATGTCGGCAGTCCGGTGACGGTCGTGAACGGGGAGGCGACGCTGCAGCACACGTTCGCCACCGGCGGGAATCACACCGTCACTGCGACGTACAGCGGCACCGACGGATACTCGGGCTCCATCTCGGGACCGAAGATCGTGAAGGTCGACGGTGACGGCGGCACCGACGGCGGCAACGGTTCGCTCGACTTCGGCAGCCTCAGCATGAGTGCGGCCGACGTGATCCGCTCGATCTTCTGATCGACAAACGCACGCACCCCCGCTCGATGAGCGGGGGTGCGTGCGTTCTGCCTTTGCTCGGGCGCGCCTTGAGCGAGCGCGCTACAAACTGCTCCGTGAGCGAGCGAGCAGTGGTGGCGCGCTCGCTCAAGGAGCAGTGGTCGCGCGCTTGCTCAAGGAGACGGTCGCGAGGCTGCCCAAGGAGCAGGAGCGGCTACGGAGCCCAGGTGCGGGCGCCCTCGGCGGCTTCCTCTGCGGGAGCTGCGGCGCGGTGTGCGCGGTTCACAGCCGAAACGACTGCGCGCAGGCTGGCGGTGGTGATCGACGGCGCGATGCCGACACCCCACACGATCTCGCCGTCGACTTCGGCTTCCACGTAGCAGACGGCGTTGGCGTCGTCGCCTGCAGTCAGTGCGTGCTCGGAGTAGTCGAGGACGCGCACGTCGTAGCCGACGGTGCTCAGAGCGTGGACGAACGCGGCGAGTGGACCGTTGCCCGCGCCGACGATCTCCTTCTCCACGCCGTCGACCTTGACGATCGCCGAGATCTGGTCTTCGCCGCCGTCTTCCTCTGCGGCGTCGACGCGCTGCCGGATGCGCTCGAGCGGAGTGATCGGTTCCAGGTACTCCTGCGAGAACACGTCCCACATGGCCTTGGCGTTGACCTCGCCGCCCTCGCCGTCGGTGATCTTCTGGATCTCACGGCTGAACTCGATCTGCAGGCGACGCGGCATGTCCATGCCGTGGTCGGCCTTCATGATGTAGGCGACGCCGCCCTTGCCGGACTGGCTGTTGACGCGGATGACCGCCTCGTAGTTGCGGCCGACGTCCTTGGGGTCGATGGGCAGGTACGGAACCTGCCACAGGATGTCGTCGACGTCCTTGTCCTGGGCGTCGGCGTCGATCTTCATCTGATCGAGTCCCTTGTTGATGGCGTCCTGGTGGCTGCCGGAGAACGCGGTGTAGACCAGGTCGCCGCCGTAGGGGTGACGCTCGGGGACGTTCAGCTGGTTGCAGTACTCGACGGTGCGACGGATCTCGTCGATGTCTGCGAAGTTGATCTGCGGATCGACTCCGCGGCTGAACATGTTCATGCCCAGGGTGACCAGGCAGACGTTGCCGGTGCGCTCACCGTTGCCGAACAGGCAGCCCTCGATGCGGTCCGCACCTGCCGCATACCCGAGCTCGGCGGCGGCGACGCCTTCACCGCGATCGTTGTGGGGATGCAAGCTCAGGATGATCGAGTCGCGACGTTCGAGGTTGCGGCTCATCCACTCGATCGAGTCGGCGTACACGTTCGGCGTCGCCATCTCGACGGTGGCGGGCAGGTTGATGATCAGAGGCTTGGCCGGGGTGGGCTTGATGACGGCGGAGACGGCGTCGCACACCTCCTTGGCGTAGCTCAGTTCGGTGCCGGTGTAGCTCTCCGGGGAGTACTCGTAACGCCAGTTGGTGTCCGGGTACTTCTTCTCCTCCTCCAGGCAGAGCGTGGCGGCGTCGGTGGCGATCTTGGTGATCGCCTCCTTGTCGGCGCGGAACACCACACGACGCTGCAGCACCGAGGTGGAGTTGTAGAAGTGAACGATCACGTTCTGCGCACCGGCACATGCTTCGTACGTGCGGGTGATCAGTTCGCCGCGCGCCTGGGTCAGCACCTGGATGGTGACGTCGTCGGGGATCGCTCCGTCTTCGATGATCTCGCGAACGAAGTCGAAGTCGGTCTGACTGGCCGACGGGAAACCGACCTCGATCTCCTTGTAGCCCATGCGGACCAGGAGATCGAACATGCGGCGCTTGCGTGCCGGGCTCATCGGGTCGATCAGCGCCTGGTTGCCGTCGCGCAGGTCGACGGCGCACCACATCGGGGCGCGGTCGATCACCTTGTCGGGCCAGGTACGGTCGGGCAGCGAGATCTGCTCTACCTCGTCGGCGAAGCTGCGGTAGCGGTGGACCGGCATCGCGGAGTTGCGCTGCGGATTCCAGCTCGGCTGGCCGTCGGGGATGGGGCCGGACGGCTCGACGATGCGGCTCGGTCCGGAAGTGAAAGCGTCAGCTGGTGCCATTTTCGGTCAATCTCCTACTGAAATAAGGATGGGGTTGACCGGCGCGTGAAGAGGCCCCGCGACGGAGGGCCGGTCGGATCAGACCCCGCCGCGGCAACCGAGAAGGAGTGCACGCTGCATGTCGCCAGGATAGCACTCGCAAGTCGGTCGCTAGTTTCGGTCAGTGGACGCCGTGTTGAATGCGGATGGATCCGCGCATGACCACCATGACGACCACCGAGAGTGCGGCGAGCAGGACGCCACCGGCGATCGCAGCCGCGTGCAGTCCGTCGACGAAAGCGGCGCGGGCCGCATCGGCCGCGGGGCCGGTCGTTCCGTGGATGTGAAGCGTCTCGCCGAGGGAGTCGGCGAACCCGTGGCCGTCGTCCTTCGAGAGGAACACGGCCGTCGCGAGCGAACCGAGCAGGGCCAGGCCGAGCGCAGTACCGAGCTCGAAACTGGTCTCGGACAGGCCTGATGCCGCTCCCGACTTCTCTGGTGGAGCCGACCCCACGACCACGTCGGTGACCAGCGAGAACTGGATGCCGAATCCGACGCCGGCGAGTGCCGTGAGGACCAGGAAGATCCACAGTGCGCTCGTCTCGGTGAGTGCGACAAGTCCGATGGTGGCGACCGCTGCGATCAGGACCGACCCGGCGAGTGCGATCCGGACCCCGACCTTCCTGGTCAGACGGTCCGCGTACACCGAGAAGAAGGCGACGGTGATGGCCATGGGGATGCCGGCCAGCGCAGCCTCGAGCACGTCGAAGCCGAGGACCGACTGCAGGTACAGGTTGGTGAGATATGCCAGACCGCCCTGCGTCATCATGCCGACGAGTGCGATGGCGAGGGACGCGCTGATCGTCGCATTCTTGAACAGGCTGAGTGTGAGCAGCGGCGACGGTGTCCGATTCTCATGCACGAGGAAGGCGACCAGCATCACGATGCCGAACACTCCCGCGCCGATCGTCGGTGCGGAGACGCCCTCGGCGGCGAGCGCCTTGACCGCGTAGACGGCAGGCAGGATGCCGAGCAGGGACAGCACGACGCCGACGAAGTCGAACGGCTCGGTGTGCTCGGCGCGGAACTCCGGCAGCAGCGACGGCGCCGCCAAGAACAGGACTGCGAGCACCGGCACGTTGATCAGGAACACCACTCCCCACCAGTAGTGGTGCAGGAGGACGCCGCCGATCACGGGACCGATCGCCGCACCGCCCGCGAACGCCGCGGTCCACACACCGATCGCACGTGCGCGTTGCCGGGCGAGCGGGAACATGTTGGCGATCAGCGAGAGGCTGGCCGGCATGAGGGTGGCCCCGCCGATGCCCATGAGGGCACGCGCCGCGATGAGGAATCCGGCGCTCGGAGCGAATGCGGCTATCACCGAGGCGATGCCGAACACTGCGGCGCCGGCCAGAAGGATGCGTCGTCGGCCGATGCGGTCGCCGATGTTGCCCATCGTGATCAGAAGGCCGGCGATCATGAATCCGTAGATGTCGAGGATCCAGAGTTGTTGTGTCGCAGACGGTCCCACCGAGTCGATGATCGTCGGCATGGCGAGATAGAGGACTGAGAAGTCCATCGAGACGAGCAGCACTGGGAGCTGCAGAACGATGAGGCCGAACCACGTTCGACGGGTGGCGGCCTGACCGGCGGCGGGCGCAGACATGCGAGTTCTCTTCCGGGTTGCGGGAGACGGGTAGGCGTCGAGGTTCCGGGGTAGTGGAAGAACGCCAGGTCCAAGGGTACGTCCCCGGCCAGGGAAAACCATCTCTCAACTTGCTCACAGAAAAGTCTTTCAATAAAGCCTCTAATGTTATATGTTTTCTCGCATGATTCAGATCACATCAGCTCTGCGATGTGACCCACAAGCAATGTGAGGGAGTGGCGATGAAGGACGAGAAGCCGGAGGCGAAGGTGGCGGTCCGCCTACGTCAGGTCTGCAAGAAGTTCGGCGACATGACCGCCGTCGACGCCCTCGACCTCGACATCCGTGACGGGGAGTTCTTTTCGATGCTCGGACCGTCGGGCTCCGGCAAGACGACGGTGCTGCGACTCATCGGCGGGTTCGAACTGCCTACGTCGGGGACCATCGAGCTCCACGGCGAGGACGTGACCGACAAGGCCCCGTTCGAGCGGAACGTCAACACGGTGTTCCAGGACTACGCGCTCTTCCCCCACATGAGCGTGCTGGACAACGTCGCCTACGGCCTGCGGGTGCGGAAGGTCGGCCGCGCGGAACGACGCGAACGCGCACGGGCGGCGCTCGACCGGGTGCAGTTGGGCAAACTCGCCGGCCGGAAGCCCGAGCAGCTGTCGGGCGGTCAGCGGCAGCGTGTCGCGATAGCCCGAGCGCTCGTCGTCGAACCTCGAGTGCTGCTGCTCGACGAGCCGCTCGGCGCTCTCGACCTCAAGCTGCGACGCGAAATGCAGGTGGAGCTCAAGGAACTACAGCGTTCCGTCGGGATCACCTTCATCTTCGTGACCCACGACCAAGAAGAGGCGCTCACGATGAGCGACCGCGTCGGAGTGTTCAACGACGGCGCCCTGCAGCAGGTCGACACTCCGCGGGGGCTGTACACGCGCCCGAACAGTCGGTTCGTCGCCGACTTCGTCGGGACGTCGAACCTGTTCACCGCGAAGGCCGCCACCCAACGGTACGGCCGGGACACCGAGTTCACGCTGCGTCCGGAGCAGATCGTCTTCGGTGAGCAGGCCGGGGCCGGCCGAAGCTCCGGCTCCGGCGAGGTGCTGTCGGTGGCTTACCTCGGCGCCACCACCCACGTCACCGTTCGGCTCGACGACGGCACGGAGATCGTGGCGCTGCATCCGGGCGGCGGAGACGGCATCGAACCGGGTCAGGCGGTGACGGTGTCGTGGTCCGACACCGATGTCGTCTGGCTTCCCGACAACGCGGCGTAATCGCGACCGCACCGAGTTTCTCCAATCGAAAGGAACATCATGAAGTTCAGTAAGAGGGCGCTTGCGGTGGCGAGTGCCGCCGCCGCGCTGGCCATGACGGTCGCCGCGTGTGGAGCCGACGGCGGCTCCGGCCGGTCGACCGACAAGATGACGGCACTCGGCGACGGTGAGGGCAAGGTCTCGATCCTCGCGTGGCCCGGCTACGTCGAAGACGGCAGCAACGATCCGAACGCCAACTGGGTCAAGCCGTTCGAAGAGCAGACCGGCTGCATGGTCGAGTTCAAGCCCTTCGGAACGTCCGACGAGGCGCTCACGCTGATGCGCTCGGGACAGTATGACGTGGTCTCTGCCTCCGGGGACGCGTCGCTGCGCCTCATCGAAGGCGGCGACGTGGATCCGATCAACACGGACCTCCTGACGAACTACAAGGACGTGTTCCCGTTCCTCAAGAACAAGCCGTGGAACACGGTCGACGGTGTGAACTACGGCGTGCCGCACGGTTGGGGTGCCAACCTGCTGATGTACCGCACCGACATCGTTCAACCGGCGCCCACGTCGTGGAAGGCGGTGTTCGAGGACGCACCGAAGCACAAGGGCAAGGTGACCGCATACGACTCGCCGATCTACATCGCCGACGCCGCGATGTACTTGATGGCGCACAAACCCGAACTCGGCATCAAGAACCCGTACGCGCTTGATCAGACCCAGTTCGACGCGGCCGTCGCCCTCCTCAAGGAGCAGCGCCCCAACGTCGGCGAATACTGGAGCGACATCACCAAGTCGGTTCAGGCGTTCGGCAACGGCTCCAGCGTGGTCGGCACCACCTGGCAGGTCGGCGCGAACATCGCCAAGGGCAACAACACGCCGGTCGAGACAGTGCTGCCGTCCGAAGGAGCGACCGGTTGGTCGGACACCTGGATGGTCAGCTCGAAGTCTGAGCGGAAGAACTGCGCGTACAAGTGGCTCGACTACATCGTCTCTCCGAAGGCTAACGCGCAGGTCGCCGAGTACTTCGGCGAATCGCCCGCCAACCCGAAGGCGTGTGAGCTGACGACCGACAAGAAGCACTGCGACACCTACCATTCCGGCGACGCCGACTACGCGTCGAAGATCTGGTACTGGACCACGCCTGTCGCCGCGTGCCTCGACGGACGCACCGATGTGAAGTGCATCGACTACTCCGAGTGGACGAAGGCCTGGCTCGAAATCAAGGGCTGACCCGACCGGTGACCGCGCAGTGAGTCGAAGCGTCTCGCCGGCGCGGTCACCGCCTCCACGGCTCTTCATCGTCACCACTGATCATCAACTGAGGACTTCTCGATGACTACGACTTCCCACACGGACGCACCGGTGCGGTCACGTCCGCTGTCGGCGCTGCTGAACCGCATGCCTCGACTGCGTCTGGCCGGGCTCCTGATCCTGCCGACCGGGTGGCTCGCGCTGATCTACGTGCTCGCACTGATCCTGCTGCTGGTGACATCGCTGTGGACGGTCGACACGTTCACCGGCGCGATCTCGCAGGAGTGGACGTTCGACAACATCAAAGCGGTCCTCACCGAGTCGATCTATCAGAAGGTCGCGCTGCGCACGGTGTTCGTCGCCCTCGCAGTGACCGTCATCGATGTGATCCTCGCTCTTCCGATCGCGTTCTTCATCGCGAAGGTCGCGCCGCAGCGCTGGCAGAAGCTGCTGGTCGCCGCCGTTCTGATGCCGCTCTGGGCCAGTTACCTCGTGAAGGTCTACGCCTGGCGGAACATCCTCGCCGACGGCGGGCTGTTCTCGTGGCTCGCGAAGCCGCTCGGGATCGACAGTCCCGGCTACAGCCTGACGGCCGTGGTCATCACGCTGTCGTACGTGTGGCTCCCGTACATGATCCTGCCGATCCACGCAGGCTTCGAACGGATTCCCAGCTCCCTCCTGGAGGCGTCGGGCGACCTCGGCGCCAAGCCGGGATCGACAATCCGCTGGGTGATCCTGCCGCTGCTCAAACCGGCGATAATCGCGGGCACCATCTTCACCTTCTCCCTGTCGCTCGGCGACTACATCACCGTCCAGATCGTCGGCGGCACCACGCAGATGCTGGGCAATGTCGTCTACGCCAACGTCGGCGGCGCCAACAACCTCCCACTCGCGGCCGCGGTGTCGCTGGTGCCGATCGTCATCGTCTTCGCCTATCTACTGCTGGTCCGACGCACCGGCGCACTGAAGAACGTCTAGCAGGAGCTGATCGATATGAGACTGTCCACGTCTGCCCGCTGGGTGCTCAGTGTCCTCACCTCTCTCGTCCTCGCGTTCATCTACGTTCCGCTGGGGCTCGTTCTGATCAACTCGTTCAACGCCGACAAGGCGTTCGGTTGGCCGCCCACCGGTTTCACTCTCGAATGGTGGAAGCGCGCCGCGCAGAATCAGGCTGTGCTCGACGCCGTGTGGGTGTCGGTGAAGGTCGCGTTGGCCTCGACGGCGATCGCGCTCGTTCTCGGCACTCTGCTCGCCATGGCACTGCAGCGGTACTCGTTCTTCGGCAAGAGCTCGGTGAACCTGCTGGCGATCCTGCCGATCGCGCTCCCAGGCATCGTCACCGGCATCGCGTTGAACAACCTGTTCACGACAGTCCTAGGCGTGCCTCTGTCGATGTGGACGGTGATCATCGCGCATGCGACATTCTGCATGGTCACCGTGTTGAACAACGCGCAGGCGCGACTTCAGCAGATGAGTTCGCGGTTGGAGGAGGCCTCGGCCGACCTCGGTGCGGGTGTCTTCCAGACGTTCTGGAACGTGACCCTGCCGCAGTTGCGCTCCGCGCTTCTGGCAGGCGGCCTGCTGTCATTCGCGCTGAGCTTCGACGAGATCATCGTCACCACGTTCACGCTCGGTTCCGGCGAACAGACGCTGCCCGTGTGGATCCTGCAGAACTTGTTCCGGCCGATCCAGGCGCCGATCGTCAACGTGGTCGCAGTCGTCCTGATCGTCGTCTCGGTGATCCCGATCTGGTTGGCCCAGCGGCTCTCCGGTCAGCAGGCGACCGCTCGCTGATTACGCCCCAAGAATTCACTCGCGCCCGGTGACCACCGCTCCCGGGCGCGAGTGATCCATGTCTGCGGAAAGACTCAGACGACGACCGCCAGTCCGTGATTCAGCGGCCACGTCGTGCGGTCGGTGGCGACGAAGTCGCCCGGAAGCTCGGCCGGCGACGCGGTGACGATCGCGCGTCCTTCGGCATTGATCAGCGCGGCGTCGGGACCCAGGGCGGCGAGTTCGCGATAGAGGATCTTCTCCAGGTCGGCGACTGTCACGTCGATGCCCGCGACGGACGTGGTCGTCGGAGCTCCGGGCCAGGTCACTGGGCACGTGTAGGTGAGCGCGAACTCGTCGGTGCACAGCATGTCGATGTACGGTCCGGTCACCGTGAGCCGTCCGGTGGTGACCGGTCCCTGGTACCAGTCGGCGTCCAGGTAGCGGTTGGCCGCGGTCATCGAGAGATTGGCCAGGGCGTCGACACGATCTACGGACTCGCCCTGCCACCACGCCATGAAGCTGCCACCTGACGGAAGCAACCCCGACGCGGCCACGAAGCCGCCTCCCGCGATGTTCGCGTCCGGATCGGCGAGCATCACTTCCACATCGGGTTTGACGATGCGGTCGACGGCGGTGGCCGACAGCGCGCCACGATGTGCGGCGAACTTTCGGCCCAACTGCACAGACCATTCCTGGACGCGTTCGGCGAACGAGTCCATGGTCGCGGCGATGGCCACGACTTCTTTCGGTCGGTCCGCCGATCGGCTCATTCCGACCTCTCCCTTCACATCAGTTCAGCGCGCCTCGTGAGGAGCCACGTGGTGTTCGCGGCGATGAGCCCGCGCATCGTCGACGCTGCGGCGGACTCGTCACGTGCCTCAAGGCGATCGGTCAGATCGTTTCGCAACCCGGCCACCTCGTACCGGTAGTCGGAGTCCTCATTGGGCAGAAGCGTGAGGACTCCGTACTCCGACTGCACGGACATCAGAGCACGCGAGAGGCGTGCGATGCGCGCGATCGTCGCGACTTCGATGATGAACTCCGTCTCGACCTGCCGCCAGGCGACCGACAAGTCGGAAACATCGGGATCGATGACCGTGATCGCCCGCAACGCCACCACGTCGGCGGTGCCCGCGCGGCGAGCTGCGGCTCGTGCGCATCCAACGGCGAGCGCCTCGAAATGCGCGGCCATCTCCGAGATCTCGAGCCGCGTGAGTTCACGGAGTCGGTCCTCTGCACGGGCAGTCGACGGCGCAAGCGCCGGGGAGATGAAACTCCCGCCGGTGCGTCCGCGGGTGGTCACGACGACCTTCTCTGACCGGAGCCGTGACAGGGCTTCGCGGATCGTCAGCGCAGAGACTCCGAGCGCTGCAGCGAACTCGGCCTCATTGGGCAGACGCTGCCCCGGCTGCAGGAGCCCGGACTCGGCCGCATCGAGGATTCGGTCGGTGATCTGGTCGACCAGAGACCCGGAACGAAGGGGTCGGAACACTGCGGACGCACTGCGGATCGGCGCGGTGCTCATCCGGGTCTCCTCGAGTCGGGGTGTGTCCCGAGTGTACCGATGGCCGGATCAGACGGTTGCGCGATCAGATCGCGTACTCGAAGACTGTGAGCATGTAGGCGCCGAACCAGGCGGACGCGAGAGTCGCGACGATCGCGGACGAGACGAAGGCGGTCCACGATGCACCGGCCAGTCGGACAGCCACCGGCAAGAGGATCACGAATGCGGGGAGCAACAGCCGAGCGCGCGACTGCATCAACCCGCTCGACAGTAGGACCGACGACATCACGAGCACGGCGTAGACGAGCACCGGCCACGGGAGGCGGTCGACGAACGACCACGCCAGGAGTATCAACGACGCGATGATCAGCAGGCAGGTCGCGATAGAGACGAAGTCGGCCGCGCCGGTCAGGTTGTCGTAGAGGAAGTTCCCGGTGGCACGACCGCCGTCGAAGCGGGTGTCCCAGCCGGAAGTCTGAATGGTGAACCAGCCGGTGGGGGAGCCCGTCTTGGCCCACACCACGCACAGGTAGCCGATGTACCCCAGCGGTGCGAGAACGCCTGCGATCCAGGCGCGGGTGCCGTCGCGGCGAGCGAGCACGGCTGCGAGCATCACCACGAACACGACGGCGATGCCCGTCGGACGAACGAGTCCGACGGCGAGGGCGCTGAATCCGGCGAGCAGCCACCTCTCCTCGAGGACTCCGACGAGCGCCCACGCGGTGAGGGCGCAGAACAGCGCCTCGGTGTACGTCATCGACAGGACGATCCCCATCGGGGCGGCCGCGAACAGGATCACCAGCATCAACCCGGCGCGACGGGCCACGGCTTCGGACGCCTGCGGTCGCATGCGGCGAGCGCACACGGTGCCGAGGCGGTTGATGCCCACCGCAGCTACAACGCCGATCACCACGTTGACGATCAGGCCGGCCGCGAACGGTGACACGAAAGGGACCTGCGAGATCAGCCCGACCAGGCCCGGATAACCGGGAAAGAAGGCGTAAGCAGTTGTCGCCGTGTGTATTCCGTTGGCGTCCGTACCGGTCGCGGGGACGCCGTCGTACCCGAACTCCGCGATGTCGAGCATCCACGTGCCGTCCCACTTGGTCAGCAGACCCCGCAGGCCCATCTCTCGGATGTCGCCGAACCAGGCCAACACCAATACGCCGAACACCCGGATCGCCAGGTAGACGGTGACGGCTGTCCATGCCGGAGTCCAGCGGAACGTCGAGAGTCGAGAGCGGAGGGCGGAAGTCATCGCGGTTGATCCTACGGACAGGTAGCGGACGTCACACAGGCGTGCGTAGCCTGCGCGGGGGTCACACCAGGCCGGTAGGGTGGACCACTGACCGATTGAACAGATCCGAGTTCAGCTCGAGAGAAAACCTGAGGAAGGTGCACACGTGGCACTGGTCGTCCAGAAGTACGGTGGCTCGTCCGTGTCGGATGCCGAGCGCATTCGCCGCGTCGCAGAGCGGATCGTGGAGACCAAGCGCGCGGGCAACGACGTGGTCGTGGTCGCTTCGGCGATGGGGGACACAACCGACGAGCTGCTCGACCTGGCGGAGCAGGTGAACCCGAACCCGCCGCAGCGCGAGATGGACATGCTGCTGACGTCCGGCGAGCGCATCTCGAACGCGCTTCTGGCGATGGCCATCGAAGCGCTCGGTGAAGAGGCACGCTCGTTCACCGGCTCGCAGGCGGGCGTCATCACGACGTCCAGCCACGGCAAGGCCAAGATCATCGACGTGACGCCCGGTCGCGTCCGAAGCGCGCTCGACGAGGGCACCATCGTGCTCGTCGCAGGCTTCCAGGGCGTCTCGCAGGACACCAAGGACGTCACCACCCTCGGTCGTGGCGGTTCGGACACCACCGCCGTCGCGCTGGCCGCGGCCCTCGAAGCGGACGTCTGCGAGATCTACACCGACGTCGACGGCATCTACACGTCGGACCCGCGCATCGTGCCGAACGCGCGCCGCCTCGACAAGATCTCCTTCGAGGAGATGCTCGAGATGGCAGCCTGCGGCGCGAAGGTTCTGATGCTCCGGTGCGTGGAATACGCGCGCCGCTACAACGTTCCGGTACATGTGCGCTCGTCGTACTCGACCAACACGGGCACCATCGTGTCCGGCTCGATGGAGGACATTCCTGTGGAAGAAGCCATTCTCACCGGTGTTGCGCACGATCGCAGCGAAGCTCAGGTAACCGTGGTCGGCATCGAAGACAAGCCCGGCTACGCGGCCAAGGTGTTCCGCGCCGTCGCCGACGCCGAGATCAACATCGACATGGTCCTGCAGGGCGTGTCGAAGATCGACACCGGCAAGACCGACATCACCTTCACGCTGCCGAAGGAACTGGGCGCGCTGGCCGTCGAGGAACTGGGCAAGCTCCGTGACGAGCTCGGCTTCGCCGAGGTGAACCTCGACGACCACATCGGGAAGGTGTCGCTCGTCGGCGCCGGCATGAAGAGCCACCCCGGCGTCACCGCCACGTTCTGCGAGTCGCTGAGCGACGCCGGCATCAACATCGAGCTGATCTCCACGTCGGAGATCCGCATCTCGGTCCTCGTCCGCGACGACGACCTCGACAACGCCGTCCGAGTGCTGCACGAAGCGTTCGAACTCGGCACCGACGAAGAAGCCGTCGTCTACGCGGGAACGGGTCGCTGACATGGGTCTGAAAGTAGGAGTCGTCGGCGCGACCGGTCAGGTCGGCGCCGTGATGCGCGAGATCCTCGCGGAGCGCAACTTCCCCATCGACGAGATCCGGTTCTTCGCGTCCGCGCGCTCGGCGGGCACCACGCTGCCGTGGGGCGACGGCGAGATCGTCGTCGAAGACGCCGCGACCGCCGACCCCACCGGGCTCGACGTCGCGCTGTTCTCGGCGGGCGCCACCATGTCGCGTGTCCAGGCGCCGCGTTTCGCGGCCGCCGGAGTCACCGTCATCGACAACTCGTCGGCGTGGCGCAAGGACGAGGACGTCCCGCTGGTCGTCTCCGAGGTGAACGGCGAACTCGCGCAGAACCCGCCCAAGGGCATCATCGCGAACCCGAACTGCACCACGATGGCAGCGATGCCGGTCCTCAAGCCGCTGCACGACGCGAAGGGTCTGCGTCGCCTGGTGATCTCCAGCTACCAGGCAGTGTCCGGAAGCGGACTCGCAGGCGTCGCCGAACTCGCAGGCCAAGTCCGCAAGGGTATCGACGACGCGGAGAAGCTCGTCCACGACGGCAAGGCCGTCGACCTCGGCGAGCCGGACAAGTACGTCGCGCCGATCGCATTCAACGTGATCGCGCTCGCCGGCTCGATCGTCGACGACGGTTCGGGCGAGACCGACGAGGACCAGAAGCTCCGCAACGAGTCGCGCAAGATCCTCGGTCTGCCCGACCTGCTCGTCAGCGGCACCTGCGTGCGTGTGCCGGTCTTCACCGGCCACTCGTTGTCGATCAACGCAGAGTTCGACGAGGCGATCACCCCCGACGAGGCGCGCGCCATCTTGGCCGACGCCGCAGGCGTGCAGCTCGCCGACGTGCCCACCCCGCTCGACGCGGCAGGTGGCGACGTGTCGTTGGTCGGCCGCATCCGCCAGGATCCAGGCGCCCCGGACGGCAAGGGACTGGCACTCTTCGTCTCGGGCGACAACCTGCGCAAGGGCGCCGCACTCAACACGGTGCAGATCGCAGAACTGTTGGTCTGATCTAAGACTCGTCGATGCCCGCGTCACCGCATGGTGACGCGGGCATCGCTGTTCTCAGAACGTGGTGGGGTCCTCATATCGCATGGCCGGTACTCCCCGTTACATGTTTCGACCAGTTGTGCACTAGACTGCTCCTCATGAGAAATTCTCGGGGAAACGTCTCATTGAAGACGGGCCGCTTCGGCGGCCGATGGGTCCGTTCATTCACCGCTGTTGCAGCGACTGTCGTGGCGGCCTCCGGCCTCGTGTCGGTCGCACCTCAAACAGCCGACGCGGCACGGAACTTCTATGTTCCGCCGTCCACGTTCGACACGACGCCGGGGTCGGTGATCAGGACGCAGCCGAGCTCGCTGCTCCTGCAGATCCCGGGAGTCAAGAACCAGTGGCCGGGCACGGCGACACGGATCATGTACACGTCGACCCTGCAGAACGGTGAGCCGACCGCTGTCACCGGCACCGTCGTCGAGCCGACCGCTCGTTGGCAGGGCAAGGGCGTTCGCCCGACCGTCGTCATCGGACCCGGCACCGTCGGCCAGGGCGACCAGTGCGCGGGATCGAAGCTGATGAGCTTCCCTCTCGCGATCGACCCGACCAAGCCGAGCATCGCCGTCAACTACACCGCGCTCGAGATGAACTTGATGCTGCTCAACGGTGTCCGTGTGGTCATCACCGACTATGTCGGCCTCGGCACCCCGGGCATCCACACCTACGTGAACCGCCTCGAGTCCGGTCGCGCCATGCTCGACGCCGCTCGCGCAGGCCTCAAGGTCGCGAACGCTCCGAAGGACGCGCCGGTCGGCTTCACCGGCTACTCGCAGGGCGGCGGCGCGGCTGCGTCTGCGGCAGAGCTCGCGTCGACGTACGGATCGGGTCTCAACGTCAAGGGCACCTACGCCGGCGCTCCGCCTGCCGACCTGTCCAAGGTGATCACCAAGATCGACGGCACTTTCATCGCTGGAGCCATCGGCTACGCGATCAACGGTCTCGAGGCCCGCTATCCGGCCCTCGCACCCGTCTTGAAGAAGGAGACGAACGCCCAGGGCAAGCGAGTCCTGCACGATGTCGCGACGCAGTGCATCGGCGACACAGGCCTCTCCTTCGGATTCCAGCGGACCACCGGCTGGACCCGCCGCGGCGAGTCGCTGGCGTCGGTCATCAACCGCTACCCCGAGGTCAAGGCGATGCTCGACGACCAGCGCATCGGCCGCCTCAAGCCGAATGCGCCGGTCCTGATCTCGACCGGCATCAACGACGACGTGATCCCGACCGGTCAGGTGGTGCAGCTGTACCGCGACTGGAAGGCACAGGGCGCCGACGTGCACCTCGAGCGTGACTACACCCCGCCGATCTTCCCGGGACTCGTCGTCAACCACGCACTGCCGATGGTGTTCAAGCTCCTTCCCGCGACGAGCTTCCTCCTGTCGTCGTTCAACGACTGACGGTTCGCCTCCGCTCCTTGAGTAGACCGCGCCCTGCTCCTTGAGCCCGCGCCCCGCTGCTCCTTGAGCGAGCCTTGTCTCCCCTGTTCCTTGAGCGAGCTTGCGAGTCGAAAGGTCTTGCGTGACAGTCCTTTCGACTCGCTGCGCTCGCTCAAGGAGCAGGGGAAAGGCGGCTTGAGGGGCAGGGGAAACGCGGCTTGAGGGGCAGGGGGATGGCGGCTCGAGGGGCAGGGGAAAGGCATAGTGACGACTGTGCCGACTTCTCCTCACGTTGAGGAGAAGTCGTGACTCGGGCACTCAGGACATGATCAACTGATCGAATGAAGGGTTTCACGCGTATCGCGGCGCTCGTCTCAGCAGCCGCTCTGTGTCTCGGAGCAGTCGGCGCCACCGCAACGGCCGCGCCTGACGGAGGGCGTCCGCCCGGGGTCGCCACCGACTGGACGTCGTTGATGCACGGAGATGCGGCGTCGACCGACAGCACAGCACTCCGCGGTCCGGGACGCAACGGACGACTGTTGGCGTCGAGCACCCCTGGCGGTGTGTGTGCGGCGACCTTCGTCGGCACCGACGGGTACCCGGTCTCCCTCTGTACTGCGTACATCGCAGGCAGCCCACCGCAGGTGGCGACACCAGTCGTCACACTCTTCGACCCGAAGACCGCGGCGGTGCTCGCAAAGCTGCCGCTCACGAAGGGCGGACTGCTCGGCGGTGTCTACGGTTACCTCGACGAGAAGAACCGAGTGGTTGTGGCGGACGGCAGCGGAGCCGTTCTGCACGTCGGACATCATCGGACCTCGCGCGGTTGGAAGCTCACCGTCGACAAGCGCGTCGACATCAAACGGCACCTGCGCGGCGACGGCGTGACCGGACTCGCCCCCGACTTCCAGGGCCGAACGTGGTTCGCCACCACCCACGGTGTGGTCGGCACCATCGCGCCGGACGGACGGGTCGGATCCACCCACCTGCCGAAGGGCGAGGATCTGGGCAACGGTCTGAGCATCCGTCGGACCGGAGCGTCGATCCTCACCACCCACGCGCTCTACGAGATGCGAGCCGGCGCCGACGGCGTCCCGACGACAGTGTGGCGTCGCGCCTACGACCGCGGGCAAGCACGCAGGCCGGGGCAGTTGACCTGGGGTTCGGGCACCACGCCCACCTACTTCGGTCCGAACGGAGACGGCTGGGTCGCCATCGTCGACAACGCCGCGATCCCGAAGCTCTGGATTCTGGACAGCGACACCGGCGCACCCGTCTGCTCGCTCCGCGCGTTCACGTCCAGCCCGCAGGGGACCGAGAACTCGCCGATGGCGTGGGGCAACAGCGTCGTCGTCCCGAGCACGTACGGATTCGCCTATCCGCCGATGGCGGTCACGGGACCCAGTCGGCCGGGGGCCGCGCCGTTCCGCGGCGGCATGACCCGGATCGACGTCGTCGACGGAACCTGCAAGCGAGTGTGGGAGACCCGCACCGACCGCATGGCGACGTTGCCCCGACTGTCGCGCGCCGACGGACTCATCCACGGTCTGGCATACCGTCCGTATCGCGGTGGTCCGCAGCAGCTCGGTCCAGTCGACTACGTCGGCATCAGCTTCGCGACCGGCAAGCGGATCGTCACGCGCAAGGTGGGCGACGCTCCGCTCGACGAACCGATGCAGCTGACCGGCATGATCGGCCCGGGTGGAGTGCTCTGGCAGGGCACCGTCACACGGATGCTGAAGATCGGCGGCTAGCGACTGTGGAACGATCGACCCATGACAGTGCCCAACGGCGACGCCGAGCATCCCTCGAAGGAGCCTGACCCGGATCGCATTCCGACGCAGGCCGAACTCGACGCCGAAGACATGGCGGAGATCGCTCGCAAGTCGAAGGACAGTGAGCACCGTGATCGGTACCCGGCACGGCCTGTCGACCCCGGCGTCCCGCCGCTCGCTCTCACGCGTGACGCGCGGGTCGCCTGGCTGATCGCCGGCGCCGCGTGTCTGGTGTGGGTGATCTACGGGTTCGCGCACGTCTCGGACATCACGGATCTGCTCGCCGACCGACTGCGTCCGGGCCTGGAGAAGGTGCCCGACGTCGATCCCGCGGAGAAGGCGAAGTCGATGGCGGCGTTCTGGCCGCCCGCCTTCCTCATCGGTATCCCGGTGCTGATGGCGCTCACGTGGCCCATGCTCGTGGCGATCGCCACAAAGCACAGCCGGAACCTGCGGAACGTGTACATGTCGACGCTCGTCGTCCTGCTGTTGTTCGTGCCCGTGTGTGCTGACCTGCTCTTCAACTACCCGGGCTCGCCGCGGTGGGTCTGGGCGATGGCGTGGGTGCAGTTCGGCTTCTTGATCCTGTCGATTCTGATGACGCTCCGTAGCAGCGTCGGACAATGGCTTCCACCGTCGATGCGCGTGCGGCCCATGCGCGCCGCACGCGGCGGGTAGGTTGGAATTCGGTCCCGCGCACATCGGCGTGCGACGACACCGAAAGCTAGGAGAGACAGATGACTGTGACGCCCGTGTACCGAGTTTCGTCGACTTCCCGCGGCGGTGGTCGTGACGGCGAGGTGGTGTCCGACTCCGGTCGCATCGACCTGACTCTCGCTCCGCCGGTCGAGATGGGCGGCAACGGCGACGGCAGCAACCCCGAAGAGCTGTTCTCGGCCGGATGGGCCGCCTGTTTCATGGGCGCTCTTCGCCTGGTCTCGAAGAACGCGGGCGTCGCCGTGCCCGAGGGAACCGAGGTCCGTGTGACCGTCGGCATCGGCAAGGACGACGCCGACGACGGTTTCGGATTGACCGGCGACATCGACGTGTACCTGCCGGGCCTCGACACCGCCCAGGCCAACGAACTCGCTCTCGCCGCACACGGCTTCTGCCCGTACTCGAAGGCCACTCGCGGCAACATCGTGAGCACTGTCACGTCTCGTGTGTGACGTACGTCCGCGGGTGTGACGCGCGTCGCGCCCGCGGACCGGTAGCGTGATCGAGTGTGAACACGTGGGCATGCGCAACAGGTATCGGACTCTTGGCGACGACGCTCGCCACCATCGCATTCGTCGTCTATCGACAGCGGGAGTCGACGATTCTCAAGCGCGACGCCGAACTCGCCCAGACGCTGCGTGATCTCGCGGCGGGCGACCCGGTCCGTCTCGCCGCTGTCGACGAGTTCGAGACGGCCGTCTACAAGCGCCTGTTCTACACGGCCGAGGTCGGCCCCAAGGTTCGCAGTGCCGCGTGGGCTCTGCTCGGTGCAGTCCTGGCCGGATTCGGGGCACTGGCCCTCGACTCGCTCGACGGCACGGTCCCGATGATCATGTGGGGTGTGGTCCTCGCGGTGACGGTCATCTTCGTGCTCAGCGCATTGGCCTTCGCCGCACTGGCTCTCTACGCCGCAGCGACCACGCCGCGGGTCACCTTCGTCGACGTGGACGCGTCGGACGAGGAATGACCTCGCAGCGGGGAGCACTCCGATCCCGCCCGCTCATTGCGGGCGGAGTTCTCCTCGCCGTCGCGGCCCTGGTCGCATCCTCTGTCACGGTCGACCCGACGTCGCCCGGCATCACGTCGGCACCCGACACTCCGGCGGTGACCGTCGTCGACGACCCTTCCGTTCCTTCATCCGTGCTCGTGAGTCGGACGCTGTTCGACTCGGCGTCCACGGCGGTCGTGCTGTCCGAGAATGCCGGCGACTCCGAGCGACGCAAAGCGATCGATGTGGCGTCGGCGAACAAGATCCCGGTGCTTCAGATCGACGATGCCGGACCCGCACCGGTGGCCGCCGAGTTGTCCAGGCTCGACGTCGATCAGGTGATAGGAATCGGTCCCGGCTTGCCGGACCTCGGCGTTCCTGCCGCAGACTCGGAGTCGGCCACCGGGGCGATCCCCTCCGCGACGGCGACCGCCGACCGCCTCGTCCTGGTAGCGGGCGGCGTCGACGCGCTCGCCACCGCCGAAGCGGCCGGCGTCACCGCCGTGGGTGTGCCGATCGCGGATCCACGGTCGTCGGGAGAAGCCGTAGCCGCGTTGAAGGAAGACCCGGACCGTCCGGTCCTGGCGATCGGAGCGTTCGGGAACGAGAAGACCGCAGGCGACCGGATCGCCGCGGCGCGGACCGTCCCCGAGTTGCCGGGCGGCGGACAGATCGTCTTCCCCGGCCGTCGGATGGTGGCGCTGTACGGCTCGCCCGGCGGTGCGGATCTCGGGCCGCTGGGTGCTCAAGGGATCGACGCGTCGATCCGGCGGATACGTCGCGTCGCCGAGCCGTACAAGCGGTTGTCGGACGAGACGGTAGTCCCCGCATTCGAGATCATCGTGACCGTCGCGTCTGCTGATCCCGGATACCAGGGCAAGTACACGAACATCATCGACCCCGAGGTGATCCGGCCGTGGATCGACGCGGCAGGCAGAGCCGGCGTCTACGTGACCCTCGACCTCCAGCCTGGTCGCATGGATTTTCTGACGCAGGCCAAGATGTACCGCGATCTGTTGAAGGAACCGCACGTGGGACTGGCTCTCGACCCCGAGTGGCGTCTCAAGCCCAAACAGGTCCACCTGACTCAGATCGGGTCCGTCGACCCCGCTGAGGTCAACAAGACTGCCGACTGGCTCGCCGACCTCGTACGGACTGAGAACCTGCCACAGAAGGTGTTCGTCCTTCACCAGTTCGATGCTGACATGCTCGGCGATCGGAGCCTGCTCGACACATCGCATCCCGAACTCGCGACAGTCATCCATGCAGACGGGCACGGCACTCCGACGGTCAAGCGCGCTACCTACGAGCGGATCGTCGACGGTCTGCCGCCGAACGTGTGGCTGGGGTGGAAGAACTTCTACAAGGAGGACAAGCCGATGTTCTCGCCGCGACAGACCCTCCGTGTGCGGCCCGAGCCCTGGTTCATCTCCTACCAGTGACGGCACCTGACCCGGTGCACTCAGGTTCATCTGGTGACCTCGCGAGGACGGCAATCGATTGACTATCGATAGACATCGATCGATAATCGATGCATGGAACGACTCACAACCCTTGTCTACTGGCCGTCGAAGGCGGCCCTGGCGCTCCTGTTCGTCGGGGTCACCGTGCTGCAGACCCTCTCCTTTCCCGGGAAGTTCCGGTACATGCAGAGCATCGGGGAGATGAGCGTGGGCGAGCGGTGGACCGGCACTGCTCTCGTCGCCTACGAGTTCCTCTGCCTGCAGGTAGTGCTCGTCGCGATCTGGGTCCTGCTCGGTCGGATCCGCCGCGACCGTATCTTCGACGAGTCGTCGTTTCGCTGGGTGGACGCCATCATCTGGGCGATCGTCGGAGCGGCGCTGCTCCCCGCGGGCCTGCTGGTCGCGCTGGCACTGTTCGGCGCTCTGGACGACCCCGGGCTGCCGTTCCTGCTGACGATGGTCACTCTCGGGGGCCTTGTCCTGGCACTGCTCATGCTCGTGATGCGGTCGCTGCTGCGGCAGGCCACCACGCTGCGCTCGGACATGGACGAGGTGATCTGACGTGCCGATCGTCGTCCGCATCGACCTGGAACTCGCGCGACGGAAGATGAGCGTCGCGGAGTTCGCCGACGCGGTAGGGCTCACGCCGGCCAACGTCGCCGTGCTCAAGAACGGGCGTGCCAAGGCGATCCGGTTCTCCACCCTCGACGCGATCTGCCGTGTGCTCGAATGTCAGCCGGGGGACATCCTCCAGTGGGTCGACGAATAGGGTCCCGTCGATCCCGGAAACCTCTCCTGGCCAGGCGATTTAATAGTTCATGCATGCTCGTTGTAGGCTGTATCAGGTTGCACACGGGGTGTGGCGCAGCTTGGTAGCGCGCTTCGTTCGGGACGAAGAGGTCGTGGGTTCGAATCCCGCCACCCCGACGCTAGGTTGAGATAGCAGTTTGAGGCCCTGGCCGGAGAAGTCCGGTCGGGGCCTCACTCGTTTCTTCGACAGTGAACGTTGGCGACGATTTCCGGTCCCACGCCGGAAATCGTCGCCAACGTTGGCATGCAGTCAGCCGGTGGAGACGGCGTCGTTCACCGGTAGACCCGCATAGACGGCCACGGGGACGCCCTCGATGCGATGAACGCGCACCGTGGTGCCGAAGATGCTCGACAGCAACTCGGAGTCCATGATCTCGTCCGGCGTGCCGGAGGCGACGATCGTGCCCTTCTCGAGGACGACGATCCGATCGGCGTATGCGGCGGCGAAGTTGAGGTCGTGGACGACGACGATGATCGTCTTGCCCAAGCTGTCGGCGGTGCGGCGGAGCTGATCCATCATCCGCACCTGATGCCGCATGTCGAGATTGTTGAGCGGCTCGTCGAGCAGGATCACGTCGGTGTCCTGGGCGAGGGTCATCGCGACGTAGGCGCGCTGACGCTGTCCGCCGGACAGTTCGTCGAGGAAACGATCGGCGAGTTCGTCGAGATTGAGGAACGAGATGGCGGCGGCGATCTTGGTCTCGTCCTCGGTCGTCAATCGACCGCGGCTGTGCGGAAAACGACCGAAGGCGACCAGATCGCGGACGGAGAGCCGCGCGTTCACCGAGTTCTCCTGCCGGAGGATCGCGAGCCTGCGTGCGAGCTCAGTCGTCTTGTACTTGCCGATCGGCACCCCATCGAGCGTCGCCTCACCCGACGTCGAGTCGAGGAGCCTGCCGAGAATTGTCAGCAGGGTCGACTTGCCTGCCCCGTTCGGCCCGACGAGTGCCGTCACACCGCCGCGTGGGAACTCGCCGGACACCGGTCCGAGGACCGTGGTTTCCGCGTACTTCTTGGTGAGGTCGGAGAACTCGATCACGATGACTTCCTCAGTAGTAGGACGGCGAGGAACACGATGCCGCCGACGAACTCGATCAGCACGGTCAGCTGACCGCTCGCGTAGAAGATGTTGTGGAGCACGAACTGTCCGGCGGCGAGCATCGTGACGCCGATGAGGAAGGCCATCGGCAGCGTCGCGCGGTGCCGCCAGTCGCCTGCGAACTCGTACGCGAGCGTCGCGACGATGAACCCGAAGAACGTCAGGGGTCCGACGAGTGCCGTCGACACCGACACGAGCAGTGCGATCAGGACCAACGCGAGGGTCAGTTCGCGTTTGTGGTCGACGCCGAGGCCCGTCGCCGACTCGCGCCCGAGCAGGACGACGTCGTACACGTGTCTGCGCCGCCAGACGATCACACCGACTACCAGGCAGATCACCGCGGCGATGGGCAGCAGCTCGACGTTGACCGATCCGAGACGGCCGAAGAGTTTGATCGAAAGCGCGTCGAAGTCGGTCGGCGACAGCAGTCGCTGCAGGAACTCGGAGACCGCGCGGAACGCGAGGCCGATCACGACACCGGCGAGGAGCAGCAGGAACAGGCTGGAGAAGCGCCCCGAGAACAACCAGCGGTAGAGCACGGCGGCGAACAGGACCATCGTCAGCGTCTGGAACAGGAACTGCGGCACCGTGTCGGAGTTGTCGACGAACTTGGCGCCGACGACTGCGACACCGACCGTCTGGATGAGCACGTACAGCGAGTCGAGCCCGATGATCGACGGCGTGAGAATCCGGTTGTGGGTCACCGTGTGGAACAGCACGGTGGCGACCGCCTGGCAGTACGCGGCCAGCAGGATCGCCGCGACGGTGCGGAGACGCCGCTGGAACGAACTGTTCCCGAATCGGAAGTCCCAGCGCAGGACGTCGTCGGCACCGGTCCGCAGCATCAGATAGAGGCAGACGGCAGCGACGGCGAGCACGCCCGCCACGACGAGACGTGACTTCCAGCCGAAGCGGCTCGACGCAGTCGTCACAGCGGGTGCGGCGGTGGCGTCAGAGAGCGACACTGGTCCTCCTCGAGAAGATCAGGGCGAGGAACACGACGGCGCCGATCACGCCCATCACGACAGAGGTGGGGATCTCCATGGGGCGGACGACAACACGCCCGATGAGGTCACAACCGATGATGAGAACTGTGGAGAGCAGCGCGATCGCCGGCAGGTTCGACCGCAGGTCGTCGCCGCGGACGGCGCTGACCATGTTCGGGACGATCAGGCCGAGGAACGGCATGAACCCGACCACCACACTGGTGACACCCGAGGCGAGTGCCACCATGGCGACACCGAGCCCGACGGTCGCACCGTAGTTCAACCCGAGGCTCGTGGCGACGTCTTTGCCGAGCCCCGCGATCGTGAAGTAGTTCGCGAGCGCGTACGACGCGACGGCGATCACCAGGACCGCCCACAACGGTTCGTAGAAGCCGCGGACGATGTGCGAGAAGCCGCCGGACCGCCACGCGACAACCGCCTGAAGCAGGTTGTTCTGGATTGCGAGGAGCGTGGACGCGGAGGCGACGACGGCGCCGAGCATGAGACCGACGAGAGGCACGATGGCGGACCGCCGTGCTCGGATGCGGTTGATGATGCCGAGGAAGATCAGCGTTCCGACGAGTGCCGTGGCCGAGGCTACGAGCATGCGGACCAGCGGCGGGGCGCCTGGAATCCAGAGGAGACAGGCCAGGACGCCGAGCCCGGCCCATTCGGCGGTTCCGGCGGTCGTCGGCTCCACGAACCTGTTCTGAGTCAGGCGCTGCATGATGACGCCGGAGAAGCTCATGGCGATGCCCGCGAGGATCAGCGCGAGGGTGCGGGGGACGCGCGAGATGAAGAACATCCGCCACATCTCGCTGTCTCCGGTGGCCAGGCCGCCGACGGTGATCCGGTACTCGCCGATCATCAGCGAGCCCACGACCAGGGCCGCGGTCGCGGTGATCAGCGCGGGCATGGCGAAACGCCTCACCGGCGACACCGATGTGGGTGTCGCCGGTGAGGCGGTGTCAGACGTGGTGACCACAGGACTACTTCTGGCCGCCCATGGTCTTGGCGATCGTGTCGTAGTTCTCGCCGTAGCACTGGATGCCTTCACGCAGGTAGAAACCCGGGTCGAGGTAGACGATCTGGTTCTTCGTCGTGAACTCGGTGTTCTTGAACGCGTCCTGTGCGGCGAACACCGCAGAAGCCGGCTGCGGCTTGGAACCGTCCTCCGGCTCGACGGCGGCGTCACGGTCCATCACGATGACCCACTGGGGGTTGGCCTGGGCGATCGCCTCGGGAGTCAGGCCCGAGTTCTGATGGTGGTCGCCGCCCTGACCTGCGAAGACGTCCTTGAGATTGAGGGGCTCGGTGAGCGGGCTCATGCGCTTGGCGCCATTGTCGATCTTGCCGCCGTTGACGATCGACAGGAACACCGTCTGGCCGTTCGTCGCCTTCTTGGCCGCGTCGAGCTTGGCGTTGAAGTCGGCGATGATCTGCTTAGCCTGATCCTCCTTGCCGAAGATCTTGCCGAGGGTCTCGGTCTGGGCGATCATCGCGGCGACGCGACCGTTCGGTGCGTCATCGCTTGCGGAGATGTCGATGAATGCGCCGTCGGACTCGTCGGCGATCTTCTTGAGTTCGGCTTCATGCTTCGAGAAGCGGTAGCCGCCGATGATCAGGTCGGGCTGGACGTCGGCGATGACGTCGAACTTCGGCTCCGAGTGGACGCCGACGTCCTTGATGTCGTTGTCGTCGATCCATTCGCCGAGGTGCTGCTTCGAGTACAGCTGCTTGGGAATTGCGACGGGCGTGACGCCGAACGCCTTGAGCGTCTCGGCACTCGTGTTGTCGAGCGCGACGACGCGGGTCGGGTTGACGGGGACGTCGACGTCGCCCTTGTTGGTGCTGACGGTGATCGTCTCGCCGGACGCGGACGCCTCGTCGGCGGTGGTCGAGCACGCGCTGAGTGCGAGGCTTCCTGCGAGTACCACTGCTGCCGCGGTCGCGGCAGTGCGCATTCTCGTGAACTTCATGATTCTTCCTCCGGGCGTTAAAGGTAACGCAAACCTAACATAGTGTAGGTTTACCAACTTGCCCGGCCGAGAATTAGCTGGTCACGACCTCCAGGCTCGGCAGTGTGAGATCGATGTCGACATCGCCGCCGCCGTTCGGGACCGCAGTGAGGGTGAGAAGAGTGGCTTCGGGCCTGCAACTGAATCGAGCAGGAGCGTACGGCGATGTGCCCAGGCCGGCGCTGACGTGCAGTGCCATCGACGCTCCCCAACGTGACAGGCCCTTCACGCGCGAGCGGTCGATGTGGCAGTTGGTCACCAAAGCTCCGTAGCCCGGCACGCACAGCTGCCCGCCGTGAGTGTGCCCCGCCATCACGAGGTCGTAGCCGTCGTCGGCGAACGCGTCGAGGACACGCGGCTCGGGGGAGTGGGTGAGGCCGAGACGCAATTGGGCGAGCGGGTTCGGGCGGCCCGCGATCGTCTCGTAACGGTCGCGTTCGATGTGTGGATCGTCCACACCCGCCGACGCGACGCGCACCCCTGCCACTTCGAGTTCGCGGACTGCGTGGGTCGCGTCGAGCCATCCCCGTTCGGTGAACGCCGCACGGAGGTCCTGCCACGGCAGCGGCTCTCCGTGTGTGCGCTTGTGATCCTTTTTGAAGTACTTGAACGGATTCTTCGGTTTGGGGCCGAAGTAGTCGTTCGACCCGAACACGAAGAGCCCGGGTCGCGACAGGAGTCCGCCGAGCGACTGGACGACCGCCGGCACCGCGTTCGGGTGTGCGAGATTGTCGCCGGTGTTGACGACGAGGTCGGGTTCGAGCGAGTCGAGCTCGGAGATCCACGCCTGCTTGAGGTGCTGATTCGGCATCATGTGGATGTCGCTGATGTGCAACACCCGCAACGACGACGATCCCGGTTCGAGGATCGGCGCAGTCACATGACGGAGAGCGAACGCGTTGCGCTCGATCACTGTCGAATAGACGAGGCCTGCGGCGGCGGCGCCTGCCGCACCCGCGGCGAGACGGGCCACGCGGGACGAGGGATCGGAACCGGGGAGCATGCGTCCACGATACGCGCGCCGTCTGCCGGGGCGTGCCTCGTCAGTCCTAGCTCACTCGTCGGGGACCTCGATCACGACCGGCCCGACGCCGGGCACCTCGACGGTCTTCTCGATCATCTTCTCGCCGTTGCGTCCGCGCGGCCCCGTGGACGGCCCACGGCCGTTGCTCACGTAGACGGCGATCGTGCTGCCGGGCATCGCGCTGTCGGACGGTGCGGTGAACACAACGGTGCCCTTAGGGCGTCCGCTGTCGACTTCGAGCTCGTTCACCTTGAAGCCGGCCTCCTGCAGGCGGGCGGTCGCTTGGCTCACCGGCAGGCCGCTCACCTGTGGAATCCGGCCGCGGTCGGAACCTGCAACGAACTGCGGGTCGACAGGCGGCATCGCGACAGGTCCGAACTTCTGCGCGATCGGCAGGATCGCGTTCATCCACGTGCGGGCCGGTTCATAGCCGCCGTACACGTCGCCGTCGTAGCACTGGCGCAGCGGTGCAGTGCAGATTCCGGCAGGCGTCGGTCCGTCGTTGTAGACATACGATGCCGCGGCCATCTGGTTGGTGAAACCGAGGAACGCCGCCGAGCGGTGCGCCTCCGTCGTTCCGGTCTTGCCCGACAGCGGAAGGTTCCATCCGGTCGAGCGTGCGGCCTGTGCTGACGTGCCGATACCGCGGTCGTCCTCGCTCATCGCGTTGGCCAAGGTGTTCGCGAGCCCGGCCTCCACGACCTGTTCGCACTTGGGGGCGGTGAACGGAACGGCGGTCAGGGCCGGCTTGCCGTTCTCGTCCATCACCCGGTTGCCGTACTGGTCGCGCTTGGCCTGCTGGATGGAGACGATCGGATTCGGCGGGCACCAGGTGCCGCCGGACGCCAGCGTCGCCGCCACATTCGACAGTTCGAGCGCGTTCACTGCGAACGGGCCGAGGGTGAACGAACCGAAGTTGCCCTTCTTGATGTAATCGGCCAGCGACTGGTCACCGTTGCCCGACGTTCCTGGAGAGTTGTACGACCGCAGACCGAGTCGGACCGCCATGTCGACCGCGGGCTTCACTCCGACCTGCTGCAGGAGTTGGACGAACGTCGTGTTCGGCGACGTCGCGAGCGCCTGCGTCACCGACGCCTGTGGGGCGTACGCGCCGGCGTTCTTGACGCAGTAGGCGTTCGCGGGGCAACCGTTGGCGCCGTTGCTGTTGCCCATCCCGAAGACGGAGACGCTCGACGGAACGGGCAGTACTGCGCTGGTTCCGAGTCCCTTCTCCATCGCGGCCGCCGTGGTGAACAGCTTGAACACCGAACCGGCGCCGTCGCCGACCATCGAGAACGGCTGGGGCTGGACGGTCTGATCCTTCTTCGCGTCCAGGCCGTAGTTTCGGCTCGACACCATCGAGACCACGTCGTGCGACTGCTTGCCCGGGCGGACGATGCTCATCACGTTGGCGATGCCCTCGGTGTGCGGATCGGCCTGTGCCTGTGCTGCGCGCAGGGCCGACGCCTGGACCGCGGGGTCGAGCGTGGTGCGGATCAGGTACCCGCCGCGCATCACCTGTTGGCGAGAGATGCCGTTGTCCGCGAGGTACTGCAGGACGTAGTCGCAGAAGAATCCGGCGTTGTCGGCGGCGATGCATCCCTGCGTCGGCGTGCGTGGCTCGCGAAGCACTCCAAGCGGCTTCTCCTTGGCCGCCGTCAGCTCGGCCCTGCGCTCTGGGAAGTTGTCGATCATGGTGTCCAGCACCAGATTTCGTCGGGCGGTTGTCGCCTTCGGATCGGTGTAGGGATTGAGGCCTGAGCTCGACTGGACCATGCCGGCGAGCATCGCGGCCTGCTCGACCGTCAGCTCGTTGGCAGAGTGGCCGAAATAGGTCTGGGCGGCTGCCTCGATGCCGTAGGCGTTGTTTCCGAACGGGACGACGTTCAGGTACCGCGTGATGATCTGCTTCTTCGCGTCCTGCTTGGCGGCGGCGTCGTCCAGCCCGCGGTCGCGTTTGGCCTGGTCGATGAGCGTCTGCTCGAGTGTCAACGCCATACGGACTTCGCGGAGCTTACGGGCGGGCGTGGTCTCGATCGCTGCTTGGCGTTCGGCCTCGGTGCGGGCGAGGACGAGCAGTTGATAGTTCTTGATGTACTGCTGATCGAGAGTGGACGCGCCCTGTTGGACGTCGCCGGACGCCGAGTTCTTCAGCGCCGCTCGGATGGTGCCGCGCCAGTCGACGCCGTCGTGTTCGAGGAATCGTCGATCCTCGATGGAGATGATCGCTCGGATCATGTCCTGCGAGATGTCGTTGTACCCGACCTGATAGCGGTACTGATCGAAGAGCTGCGCGATCGGCTTGCCGGTCGAGTCGGTCACGGTGGTGACCTCCGGCAGGGTGCCGTTCAGCAGTTCCGAGGAACTGTTCTCCATCGTCGCCGCAGCTCGATTGGTCAGGACGCCGATTCCGCCGACGACTGGAAACAGGAGGCCCGCAAGCAGGACGCCCGCCATGACGCAGGCGACCGCGAGGCCGGCCAGGTTCGTTGTCTTCCGCACGGTCGCCAGGATACGTGTGCTGTCGAGTACACCCGGGTAGCGACCTGCGGGATCTGCGCCTTACCGGGCCATTGGCGGCTCGACTTGATTTGCGATGGGCGTCTCAATAGGGTGATGGACGTGAGCTACCCCACAATGCGCACAAATGCAGGGTGACGCTCAGCTTGAGATCTTATGCGCGGGTCGAGCGTCGGTCCGTGTCGATGGGTTTGTGAAAGGTGGGATCGCGCAATGACTTTGGCGCCGTTGTCCTCCGGAGATTCGGAAACACGCCTTACCTGGGTATCGCAGGCGCGCTGTCGCGGCGGTAATCCGGACGACCTCTTCGTTCGAGGGGCCGCCCAGCGCAAAGCCGCAACCATCTGCCGGCACTGCCCGGTCCAGATGGAGTGCGGCGCGGACGCGCTCGACAACCGTGTCGAGTTCGGCGTCTGGGGAGGAATGACAGAGCGCCAGCGTCGCGCTCTGCTCCGCCAGCATCCCGAGGTCACCTCGTGGGCGGAGTTCTTCGACGCTCAGCGCCGCCGCCAGCGGATCGGCGCAGTCCCCGACAAGATGTGATGTGACGAGCCCGGCGATCAGATCGCCGGGCTCGCGTGCATCTGCCGCGTGTTCGCTGTCAGTGACGCGCGAACAGTTCGATCAGCTGGACCTGGAGTTCGCCGACCAGTCCGCCGAGTATCGCTCCGATCGCTATCATCAGCGGTTCGTCGTCCTTGAAGACCGGGCGCATGATCGACTCGTACTCGGCTTCGGTCAGTTCGCTCATCTTCTCGACGATGGTGTTCTCCAGGTCGATGGTGGTGAGTGCGTAGTCGTTGGCGTGAGCGAGAGTGTCGGGAACGTGCGCGAGCACGTCGACGACCACTTTGTCTTTGAGCTCCCGGTACTTCTGCGTGCCGACCGTGAGGCTCACCAGCGGCTTGGCCAACGACACTTGAGAATCGATCGCCGACTCCAACTCACGTGCGACGAGTGCGAACAGCTTGTCCGAGCCCGGACCCTCGAGGATTCCCTGGATGAGGTTCTCCGGCGAGAACAGATCCTCGGCGAGGATCTTCGCGTAGTCGCGGGTGATCTTGTCGCGCTGTGCGTGAAGCAGGCCCTGGAAGCGGATGAAGCCGAGGTACTTCTTCGGGAGCTGAGGCCGGAAGAGCATGTTCAGTGCGATGTAGTCGCTGATGAAGCCGACGCTGAATCCGAAGATCGGCATGATCCACGGGTTTTGGAACAGGGCCCACGCGACCATCTGCACCAGGCCGATGCCGAACCCGAAGTAGATCCCCGAGCGACGGACGAAGCTCATCGCATCCGACGTGACCGTCTTGAGAAGGGTGTTCAGCTTCTCCTTGTTGCGGACCAAAGTCGTGACCGCCAGGTATTGCAGGTCGAGGTACCGCGAGATGTCGGCCCGCATCTCGTCGAACAGCTTCTCGACGACGACCGGCGCCTGCTGTTGAATCCGCGAGTGAACAGCGCGGCGAGCGGCGGACGGCAGACTGTCCCACAGGCCTGGCCGAACCTGTTCGGCGATGTCGCGAGTGATCTCCTCGATGGTCGACGTCAACGGCTCGCGGATCGCCTCGACGGCTTCCTGAGCGTCGAAGCGTTCCAGCAGTTCCTCGGGACGCAGCAGATTGGACGTCAGAAGTTGGATCGTCGTCGCGCCGACTTTGCCGGCCCGACGTGGGACGATGCCCTGCCAGCCGATGGGGCCGACGCCGCGGAACTCGATCGGCTTGAAGATCATCTCGAGCGCCACGATCTTGGTGCTCCAGCCGACGAATGCCGCGATGATCGGCATCGACAGGTAGATCAGCCAGTTCAGACCGAAGTCGTGGGTGATCTCACTCCACGTCTGAATGGCCACGACGTGTGTCGTCATCTCAGTCGCCGTCTGCCATCGCGGTGGTCCACAGGTCCATGCCCAGTGACGACAGCCGCAGGGTCCGCCGTTCGACGCGCGGTCCGACAGGTCCCACCGACGACGATTTGATGGCCTTGAGCACCATCGTCTCGGCTGCCAGGACCTCGTAGTCGACCTTCAGGTCGGGATCTTCCGGCCCCACCTCGAGCAACCCGAGATTGAGCAGGTTCGTGACGTATGCGGGGACCATCTCGGGCAGCGCGAGATTCGCCGTCCGGCCGATCAATGCGGCGTTCTCCAGCACTGGTGAGCGCGACGATGTTCGACTGATCACGTTGATCAGCGGTGACACCGTGCCGTCGGACAGTGCGCCGACGATCCGAGCTTCGTCGGCGACGAGTTGACCGAGAATGCGGGTGAACAGTTCCAGTCTGCTGGCGGCGGTGCCCTGGTTGAGGGCCTGGTCGAGGAGGCCGTTCATTCGTTCGGTGAGCTGCTGCGCAGGGGCGGGTTCCAGTGCGGCACGCTGCGGTTCGGCCTTGACCGTCTTATCCGCGGGTGCGTCGTCGGCGGCAGGCGAATCGGGGTCGATCGCGTCGAGTCCGGCTCTGGCGAGCGCCAGGAACTGTTCTTCGGTCCACTCCGCATAGCTGAGTGCGGTCCGAGTGATGGACACGGCGGAGCCGAGCAGGGCTCGTGGGTCGAACAGGCTGCTCATGGATCCCCTTTCGTACCGGTCGCCGCTGGGCGCGGTCGCATCAGCGTACTAGTACGGGAGAGGGTATTGGTCAGTTCTCGGAGCCAAAGAGAGTTATATAACAATATTCATTGGTACGAATTAGCCTCGGCTCACGATCTGTTCGGCGACGGCCCGCAGCGCGTCGGAGTCGGCGACCTCGAACGGAAGGGCAGGCACCCCGACGATCGGGACGCTGGGATGTGACGAGGTGAACCGCTGCAACAGGTGCAGCTCGCGCTTTGCGGTCGCCGCGCGATCGACATGCACCTGGAGCACTCCGCGGGTCAGGTCGTCGTCGACGGTCTCGAGTGCGGCCGCTGTCGCAGGGGTCGACAACGAGGTCAGATTCGGGTGCGTGCGGTTGGCGATGAGACCGGCGAGCGGCATGGTGTCCTTCGACAGGCGGTCCACGAAGAACGACGCCTCACGCAGCGCGTCCGGCTCGGGCGCTGCCACCACCACGAACTGGGTGCCGGGTCGTTTCAGCAGGTCGTACGTGCGGGCTGCTCGTTCGGAGAACCCTCCGAACATCGAATCGAGGGACTGCACGAACATCGCGACGTCGCGCAGGATGTCGCCGCCGACGATCGTCGAGATGCCGCGCATCGCCATGCTCATCGCGCCCGTCACGACACGGCCGACCCCGCGCCCGCCGCCGACGAGCATCTTCATCAGGCGTCCGGAGAGGAACGAGCTCAACCGTTGGGGCGCGTCGAGGAAGTCGAGGGCGTTCCGCGACGGGGGAGTGTCGACGACGATGAGGTCCCAGCGGTTCTCGTCGAGCAGCCGGCCCAGCTTCTCCATCGCCATGTACTCCTGCGTGCCGGAGAACGACGACGCCACCGTCTGATAGAACGCGTTGTTCATGATCGCTTCGGCACGTTCGGGAGTCGAGTGCTCCACCACCATGTCGTCGAAGGTCCGGCGCATGTCGAGCATCATCGCGTCCAACGTGCCCTTCGACTCCGGCGACACGGGCACCGGCTGCGGTTCGTTCGTCAGCTCGCTCACGCCCAACGACTGCGCGAGACGCCGCGCCGGGTCGATCGTGAGGACCGCGACCGTGCGGCCCTGTTCGGCGGCGTGCAGGGCCATCGCCGCAGCGGTCGTCGTCTTGCCGACTCCGCCGGAGCCGCAGCAGATCACAACGCGGGTGGTCGGGTCGGCGAGGACCGCGCCCATCTTCAGGTCGGGCATCAGACTCCCGCTTTCTTCAGGACGTCGGCGAGTTCGTAGAGGCCACCGAGGTCGATGCCTTCTTCCACTGTCGGCAGTTCGATCTGGGGGACGTCGACGTCGTCGAGTTCGGAGCGTGCGATGTGTTGTGCCTGCAGGCGCGACGCGTACTGGATGGTCTCGGTGAGCAGCCCGGCGAGGTCGGCGTCGGTGAGGTTCACACCGGCGCCGGTGATCGACTCGCGGATCCGGTCGGCGTCGATGGCGCCCTCGGCGATCTCGTCGAGCATCTCTTCGGGAAGGTGCGCCGGCTCCACGCGATTCACCAGGACCGACCCGACCGGGAGGCCCTTTCCTCGGAGTTCGTCGATCGCCTCGACGGTCTCCTGGATCGGCATGGCTTCGAGGAGTGTGCAGAGGTGGACGGCGGTGTCGGCCGAGTGCAGCAGCCGGACGACGCCGTCGCTCTGATTGCGAATGGGGCCGGTCTTCGCGAGATCGGCCATCGCCGATGTCACGTCGAGGAAGTTGCCGATACGGCCGGTCGGTGGGGAGTCGACGACGATCGAGTCGTAGAGGCGGTGCCCCTTCTTGTCGACGGCGATCACACGTTCCTTGATCTTTCCGGTGATCACCACGTCGCGCAGGCCGGGCGCGACGGTGGTCACGAAGTCGATCGCACCGACCCGCTTGATCGCGCGACCGGCGAATCCGAGGTTGTAGAACATGTCGAGGTACTCGAGCAGCGCGTACTCGATCTCCAGTGCAAGCCCCCACACCGAGCCGCCGCCCTCCAGCGATGCGACTTGAGTGTCGACCGGCGGCAGGGGAGCACTGTCGAAGAGTTGGGCGATGCCCTGACGCTCCTCGCACTCCACGAGCAGCACGCGCTGCCCCTTGGCGGCCAATGCCAACGCCAATGCCGCGGCGACAGTCGTCTTGCCGGTTCCACCCTTGCCGGACACGAAATGCAGCCTGGCGTCGCGTGCCGCGGGCGGCCACGCCGTTCCGGCGTCCGTCATCTGATTCTCGACCACGGGGTTCACCTTATCGACCGCGGCAACAGAGGCGTTCGCTAACCGATAAGGTGAGCGTCATGAGCGCACCTACCGCCTGGGAATACGTCACCGTTCCGCTGCTGACACACGCGACGAAGCAGATCCTCGATCAGTGGGGAGCAGACGGATGGGAACTGGTCAGCGTCCTGCCCGGCCCCACCGGTGAACAGCACGTCGCCTACTTGAAGCGTCCGAAGGGCTGAGTGTCATGGGACAGTGGTCGGATCGTCTCGCCGAACTCGGCATCACCCTGCCCGCCGTGGTCGCGCCGGTCGGCAGCTACACCCCGGCACTGCGTGTCGGCGACTTCGTCTACACGTCGGGTCAGCTGCCCGTCGTCGACGGCAAGCTCGACGTCGTCGGCAAGGTGTCCGAAGGCGCCGAGGGAGTGGTTCGTCCGAACCAGGCCAACGCCGCAGCGCGTCAGTGTGCCCTCAACGCTCTGGCCGCCGTCGATTCGGTGGCAGGTCTCGACAACATCGTCCGCGTGGTGAAACTGGTCGGCTTCGTCGCCTCGGCGAACGGCTTCACCGGTCAGCCCGGCGTGATCAACGGCGCATCCGACCTGATCGGTGAGATCTTCGGCGACGCAGGTGTCCACGCCCGCTCGGCCGTCGGCGTCGCGGAACTTCCGCTCGGCGCTCCGGTCGAGGTGGAACTGATCGTCCAGGTGCGCTGATCTCCATGACCGACGTGAACACTCCGGTGCACCCCGCCTACGAGACGGTCCGTGAAGTGACACCGTTCGCGTCGGTCGTGCTGTGCCACAACCCCGGGCTGATGGAGCTCGACGGCACGAACACCTGGGTTCTGCGTGCACCCGGATCGTCGACGGCAGTCGTCGTCGATCCGGGCCCGAAGAAGCACCGCAAGCACCTCGAGACGGTGCTCGGCGTCGCCTGTGAGGTCGAGCTGACGCTGTTCACACATCGTCATCATGACCATGTGGGTGCGTTGAAGCGTTTCCGCACCATGTCCGGAGCGCCGAGCCGGGCGTACTCGGACGAGTTCTCGAAGGGCGCCTCGCGTCTCAAAGACCGCGAGGTGATCGAGGCCGCAGGTCTTCGGATCACGGTGATCCACACGCCGGGGCACACTGCGGACTCGACGAGCTTCCTCGTCGAGCACAACGGCCAGAAGGCGATCGTCACCGGCGACACCGTGCTCGGCAGCGGCACCACGGTCCTGGACCCGCGGGACGGCACCCTCGCGGACTACTTCAATTCCCTCAATCGTCTGATCGTCGAGGCGTCGGACGCAGTGATGTTGCCCGGCCACGGTCCCGACCACGCCGAACTGGGGCCGGTCGCAAGGTTCTACAAACAGCACCGCGAGGAACGACTCGACCAGATCCGCGGTGCGCTCGACGCTCTCGACGTCTCCGCGCACGACGCGAAGCCGATGAAGATCGTCAAGAAGGTCTACGCCGACGTCGACAAGAAGCTGTGGCCCGCCGCCCGCATGTCGGTGAAGACCCAGCTGGAGTACCTCCGCACCCTCTAGCTGCCTGCTCCAGAGCGCGCCCCCGCTGCTCCTTGAGACATCCCAGAACGGGAACGTGTCAAGCAGGGACCTCGAGATCGGCGTTCGCCCACGCGATCGCGGGGTCGTACCGGTGGTGTCGAGCTAGGCAACCATGGAGAATCCCTGTCAGTTTGTTCGCGAGCTGGCGGAGTGCGGCGTTGTGTTTGACCCCTCGATCGCGCTGTCTGCGGTAGTAGGCGTGCGCATGCTTGTCGTGCATGATCGCAGCGTTGGCCTGTCGTATCGCGGCGTCGAGGGCCCAGTCGTTGCCGGCTTTGCGGGCGCAGACGATGCGGAGCTTTCCGGACTGGCGGGTGAGGGGGCTGGTCTGGGCGAAGTTCCGGCGGTCCTTCGCTGTCCGGAAGCGGGTGGAGTTGTCGCCGTACTCGCCGCAT